>JAJFII010000087.1 GCA_021775095.1 Rhodospirillales bacterium | reverse complement strand
TGGTTTTACTCCCTGCTGCCAACGACCGGCTGATCGGTTTGGCATTGTAAGTGGTTATCCATAAATAGGTTCTAATTCTTTTTTCCCGGTCCCGGCACCCGGCAAATCAATGAAGGACTTACTACGGATCGAGGAAAGTCCTTGTAAATTTCGAACTTTCATCCGAGCCATTTGCCAAGCGGGCAGGTTGGCGGCGAATTTTACGGCGCACATATTTCTTGATCACTTCCGTTTTGCTTCCATCCGAATTCCCGATAGGGATGGTGTTCACGCCAATGCCTGGCAATATCCAATCGTCGGCAAAACCACACATCGGCATGCGACTGTGCATAATCCATGAACCGCGCAAGGGCCTGAATGCGGCCAGGTCGTCCCACCAATCGGCAATGCAGGCCAATTGACATCATCCGCGGCGTTTGATCTCCCTCGCCATACAGGGCATCAAAACTGTCGCGCAAATAATGGAAGAACTGGTCGCCGGCATTGAACCCCTGGGGCGATGCAAACCGCATGTCGTTGGCGTCCAGCGTGTAGGGAACGATCAACTGCGGCTGCAAATTGACCACGGTCCAAAAGGGAAGGTCATCGCTGTAGTCGTCGGCATCATACAAAAATCCGCCGTATTCAGCGACCAAGGCGCGGGTGTTTTCGCTGGTTCGACCCGTGTACCAGCCATAGGGCCTCTCACCGGTCAGCCGTTTGATGATTTCAACGGCCTTTTCAATGTGCCCACGTTCAACGGCTTTTGGAATATTGCGATAATCAATCCAGCGATACCCATGGGAACAAATTTCGTGGCCGGCTTGCAATACGGCGTCGGCAACGGCCGGGTTTCTCTCAAGGGCCATGGCCACGGCAAACAGGGTCAGGGGAATGTTCTTGCTTTTAAATAGGGAGAGAATTCGCCAAACACCGACCCGGCTGCCATATTCGTAAATTGATTCCATGGTCATATGACGTTGTCCCTCGAACGGCTGGGCACCGACGATTTCGGAAAGGAAGGCTTCCGAGGCCGGATCACCGTGCAGGATATTGTTCTCCCCTCCTTCTTCATAATTGAGGACAAATTGCACCGCCAGCTTTGCCCCGCCAGGCCAGTTTGCCTGCGGCGGATTTGCCCGGTATCCAAGCAGGTCGCGGGGGTATGGGTCTTTTGTCAGGATCATAACGATTTTCCGACCGACAAGGCGTAGCCGCCAAGATTAGATGTCCGCAACCCCAGCCGCACGACCGCTTCACACAGACTTACCGCACAGGCGACGCCATCGAGCACCGGAAGCCCATATTCAGCACTCAGGGACGCCGTCAAATCCGTCATACCGGCGCAACCGAGGACTATGGCCTCGGCACCGTCTTCTTCAATGGATTTCGTGATTTCCGCGCCAATCAATTGACGGGCGTTGGCGGCGTCTGATTCCAGATCCAGGACAGGGACTTCCGACGCTCTGACCTTGGCACAACGCGACGCCAACCCATAACGCACGAGATTGTGTTCGATGGCCGGAACAGATCGCGACAGGGTCGTAACGACTGAAAATTTATTCGCCAACAGGCTCGCCATATGGAACGCCGCTTCGCCAATGCCGATCACCGGAACATCCGTCATACAACGAACAGCATCGAGGCCCGTGTCATCAAAACAAGCGATGATAATGCCATCGCTATCGGGCTGCTTGCGGACTTCCGCAATCAGCCCCGAGAGCGACATGGCTTCATCAAAATAACCTTCGATGCTGCGCGGTCCCTTGTCCGGATTGACAGCAATGATATTCGTATCGGGCGCGGCAACCCGCTCCGCTGCGTCGCCGATTTTTTGTGTCATTGAAGCCGTTGTATTTGGATTAACGATTAAAAGCTGCATACTCACCCCTCTTTTAAACTTCAACGCCCAGGTAGGCCGCTTTGATCCTATCGTCGTTTAACAACTCTTTTGAGGGGCCACTCAAGACAACGGATCCCGTCGCCAAGGCATAGGTTCGATGGGAAATACTGAGCGCCATACGTGAATTTTGTTCGACCAACAGGACGGTCACCTTTTCGTCCCGGTTAATGGCAACAATTGAGCGCGCGATATCTTGCACCAGTTTTGGCGCGATACCCAGTGACGGTTCATCGAGCAACAACAGGCGTGGTTTGGCCATCAGGGCGCGGCCAATGACCATCATCTGCTGCTCGCCGCCACTGAGGGTGCCGGCGGTTTGTGAATACCGTTCCTGTAGCCTTGGAAACCGTTCAAGCACGCTGTCTAGGGTGCGTTTGATATCGGCTTTGTCATCCCGGGTAAACGCCCCCATCAACAAATTGTCTTTGACGGTCATAAACGGAAAAACCCGACGCCCTTCGGGCACCATGGCAATCCCCTTTTTTACGATATCTGCGGCATTTGTCCCGTCAAGTCGCTCTCCCTGGAAATGGATTTCACCACTGCGGATATTCTGCAGGCCGGTAATGGCTCGCAGGATTGACGACTTGCCAGCTCCATTTGCACCGATCAACGCCACGGTTTCTCCTTCGTTCATATCGATGGAAACGCCTTTTAATGCGTAAACGTGATCGTAGTACAATTCGACATTATCAAATTTTAACATTTCATTCATCATTACATTCCGATCTCGTCATCTTCGCTGCCCAGGTAGGCTTCTATGACCTTTTCATTTTCCTGAATCTCCGAGGGAATACCTTCGGCAATTTTTTCGCCAAAATTAATCACGACAATCCGATCGGATATTTTCATAACTGCCGGCATGTCGTGTTCAACCAAAAGCACGGTAACACCCCGGTCTCGAACCCCCCGGACAAGCTCCACAGTCCGCATCGTCTCGTCATGGTTCATGCCGGCGAACGGTTCGTCCATTAACAGTACACTTGGATTGGTCGCCAACCCGATGGCAATGCCGAGGGCCCGCAGATGCCCCTGGGGAAGGTTACTCGCCAGTTCGTTGCGGATTTCACCGAGGTTTAAAAACTCAACAATCTCATCAGCCGAGCGTCCAAATTCCTCTTCGTCCGCAAGCGCGGTTTTTGTCCCCAAAAAATATCCGGCAAGGCTTGCCTGCGAACGCAAGTGGTGGGAAATGATGACATTGTCCCTGACCGACATGCTCTTGAAGATTGTGGTTTCCTGGAAGGTTCTGACCACTCCCTTACGGGCGACAATGTGCGGAGCGAGATTTGAAATCCGTTGTCCCTTAAACAGGACTTCTCCACTGCTCGATGGCAGAAAAGAGGAGATCAACTTAAACAGGGTTGATTTGCCAGCACCGTTGGGTCCGATAACCGACAGGATCTCTTTTTCATGAACATCAAAAGAAACATCATTGACCGCCGTCAATCCACCAAATCGTTTGGTCAAACCTTTGACTTCAAGCAGCGCACTCATTTTGCTGTCCCCCGTTTGTTAAAGATACGAAGGCTCAGAACACCATTTGGTAAAGTTAAAATCAGCAAGATTAAAATCGCTGAATAGATCAGCAATTGGTATTTGCCGGTGGTGAACAGGACATCCCAGCCAAAATAGATCATGAAGGTCCCCAACATCGGACCAAACACGTATCCAAGCCCGCCCAAAAAACAATTAAGCATAAAATCAACGGAATCTTTTACCGGAAAACTTGCCGGATAGATGGAGCGGGATATGGCCATAAAAATGGCACCGGATACCCCTCCCAAAAAGGACGATATGGCAAACGCAATAACCCGTAGGTACGCGGTATTCACACCGATTGACGACGCCAGTTCTTCGTTTTGTTGTAAGGATCTGCATAAATGGCCAATCCTCGAATTGACCAGTCGATAGAGCCCGGCAAAACAAAGTACCATCAGAACGGCGGCCAGATAATAGAAAGCCAGTTTAACGTTAGCGACAGTTGAAAAGTCAGGAATAAGAGTAAGACCCAATATTGATAATTCGCCAGGCAGGGGTATGGACGAAATTCCCTTGGCGCCATTTGTAATCGGCAAAGCCAGAGCCGTTAATCGGGCGACTTCGGTCAGGACCAAAGTAATCATTGCAAAATAAACACCACGCAGGCGCAAAATTGGCAGCCCGATAATCACTGCGACTGCGGCGCAAAACAGTCCCGCAATTGGAATGGTCAGCCAAAAGGACACATCATATTTAACAACCAAAATCGCTGCGACATAACCACCGGTTAGTGCGAAGGCACCCTGGCCGATGTTTATTCGGCCAATGTAAAAAGTTAACCATACCCCGCCACTGGCAATCGACAACAAGGCGACGGAGGTCAGCGTATAATAAAAGTCCCAACGGCCTGACACATGGATCAACCAGGGAACGGCGACAAAGATAACGAACAGAAAGAAACCGACGCCAATAATTTGATTTCGTTTTAACATCATTCATTCATCCCCACGGTTTGCCCATTAACCCTTGCGGGCGGAAGGCTAAAAAGATCATCAATGAAATAAAGATCGCCAGGTAGGTGATGTCGCCATAGGCTGCCAGGACAGTGAGGCCTACGGACTCCATCATGCCCAAGATAAATCCACCGGCAATGGCACCGGAAATAACGCCCGCACCACCAATCATCACCATCATAAAGGCTTTGATGGATGTCGGCCCGCCCATACCGAGATTAACCCCGGTTATGGAGACGAGAAGTCCACCTACCACACCGGCCAGCATCGCCCCAAGGGCAAAACCAATCATCGAATATCGCTCGACGTTAACACCCATGAGCTGAGCGGCTATTTTGTCCTGAGCCAGGGCACGCATGGCGCGGCCTGTTTTGGAATATTGCATATATAATATGAAAGTGGTGATCGACAGGATTGCCAAAAACCCGACCAATATTTTGTCATAGGGCATAACCAACGTATAATTGTCATAATTAAACAGACCATTGACGATCTTTGGCACACCGCGTTGTTTTTCTCCAAATACCAAAAGAATAACCGCGTCGAGAAAAAATGCGATTCCAGCTGCCAGCAACATGGTGCTTTCTTCGCGCACGGATTTTTTAATGACCGGGCGAAATAGAAACTTCTCAATAAGCGCGCCAACAACTGCCAAGGTGATCGCCGAAGCGAACAATGCAACGACAAAAGGCAACTCCAGTTGGGCATAAACCGTGTAGGTGACAAAACCGCCGATGACATACATTTGGCCGTGGGCGAAATTTAAAACGTTCATCAGAGCGAATATCAAGGTCAGCCCGAGAGCTATCAGCGCATACTGCGCGCCCAGATACAGCCCATTTGCAATGATCTGTTCCATGAGTGTTATCCAGTTTTGGGGTGGGCTCGGAACCGTCCCGAGCCCACCACCGGGGAGAAAAAGTTGCGTAGAGTTCTAGTCGACTTCAGCGACAAACAAGGTTTCAAAATTGCCGTTGCGATATTCGGTTACCACCATCGGTACGGAAACCTGACGTTTCTGACCAAAGGAAGTCATGCCGACATATTTAAGTTTGGCGTCGCCTTTTACGAATATGTTCTTCGCGGAAAAGGTGTCCATGGTTTGTTTGAACTTAGCCACATCCGTAATCGACGCCGGATTGGCTTTCAGGGTTTCGAGAATATATTCAAGCGCATAGACCTTGGTATTGGACTCGTCGTTATATTCCCCAAACATTTCCGTATACCGTTTGACAAATTCACGCATTTCATCGGTGGCAATTTTTGGCGTCGAAGCGCCACCAACTGAAATGAACCCATTGGCCATGTCGCCGGCACCTTCTTTGAGAACCGCAGCATCCTGTGCCGTTTCGGTAGAAATCAAACCCGCATATCCGAGTTCCCGCGCCGCACGAATGAGCTGCGGCGCGTTCGCTGGGGCGACACCCGAGAGCACGAGCAGATCCGGTTGACTGCGCATCACCGGCGTCAAAACCGGGGAAAAGTCCGTGGTATCCACCTGATAGGTGATGTTGTCGGAAACCACATCGAGACCAAGCGCTTTTGCTGCCGCGACACCACCTTCGCGCTGGCTCAACGGATCAGATTCATTGGCGGCAACAAAAGCCACCTTTTTGACGCCCTTGGTTTCTTTCAAATATTTGTATATGGCTGGACCCGATTGGTAATTGGCAATCATACCCAGAACAGCATTTGATGCCGGTGCCTGATAGAGGGATTTTGGAAAGGCATAGGGGAAATAAATGATGTCATTTTGCTCAGCTACCGGACGAACCGCCGCCGCTCCATCATCGACGTTTGGACCGACGACGTAGTGAATGCCTTCCTGCGCCATTTTTTCCATGCCAGCTATTGCCCGTTTCGGATCTTTTTGATCGTCGAAAGTTACAATTTCCACATCGTAGGTTTTGTCACCTATTTTTACGCCTCCCGTCTCATTGATCCATGCAGCCCGCGTTTGCATGGACCTGGCATTTGAAATTCCCCAGGAAGCGGCTGGACCACTGGTCACACCGACAAATCCGATTTTTAATTTGGCATTCGCGGCATGTGCACCACTGATACCGGCCATTACCAACGACGCCGTTGCCAAAGCGGTCACCGCCATGGTTTTTAAAATTATCCGTCTTTTATTCATTTTTTGAACTCCCATTTATGTTGTTAACTAAACTTGACAATTATTGTTAACAACATTTTTTCATTGTGTCTACAATAATATGGCGCTATCTTTTCTGACACTGGTATTGAGGTGTTGTATGGTAAAAGAAAAGGGGGGATTATGTACATATCTGCCATCTCTGCGCCCCTCAAATGGATTTTTTGGAATTATTTGACCGTTTTGGGCCCGACTACGAACTAAAATATCAAGTTTACAGTATTATGAAATTTTTTTTGTTGACAAATTTATACGGTTACATCAACAACCTGCATTCAAAGTGATTGGACCATTGCCTATCTGATTGTCATATCCATGCCGGTTGATGTAGATAATGGACAAAGCAGAATTTAAAATTACAGGACTGATATAAGATACGCACATGTTGGGAATTTCGGAAACGCAAGGCAGCACCAATGACAGCTTAGATGAAGAAGCGATTGTTGATCGTATTTATGAAGCGGTTATTGAACGTCAGTTGCCAGCCGGCACCAAACTCTCTGAAACAGCTCTCTGTGACGCATTCGGCGTAGGACGAATGCGAATTCGCCGCAGTCTGCTGCTGTTGGCCAGCCGAAATATCGTCGACCTTCAGTCGAACCGGGGTGCCTACATTGCAAGCCCGACACAGGACGAGGCACGCGAAGTGTTCCAGGCGCGCCGAGCCATTGAACCGAACGTTTGCAGAATTGCCACGGAGCAGGCAACGACAGATGATGTTGATTTGCTGGCGGACCACCTGAATAATGAACACGCGGCCCACTCAGCGGGTGATCGTCGCCTCGCCATACGCCTGTCGGGTCTTTTCCATGTCAAGTTATCGGAGATTTCTGGCAATTCAATTCTGACGAGAACGGTCAAAGAACTGGTTACCCGGACATCTCTTATTATTGGACTGTTCGGAGCGGCGGGCACTGAAAATTGCCGTGCAGATGAACATTCCAAACTTCTGACGGCAATTCGAGTCGGCGAATCAGCTGAAGCCGCCGAACAAATGATTGCCCACCTGAGGCACATAGAGTCTCAAATCTACTTGTCGACCGACCAAAAAAGAGCAGTCGATCTGGTGGAAATTTTCGGTAAAAAGTAACGGTTCTGACCCGGTCCGGGCGATTTTTGTGAACTGAGGCCGTTCAACCGTATCTGATTATTGTCTGCAACCAAAAACCGCCCCTGTTTTATGGGATCCTTGAGTTTTTGTTCCCGCGACGCAACATAACTCAACGATCCCTAGGGTTAAACAGAAATCGATAGTCTCTCACAGGCAGCAACGACGGACGAAAGGCCCAACCGGGCAAAAATTGCCGGTCACTTTTCTGCCGCATTGCTTCGAAAGAATGTGTAGGCCGGGTCATTCTTCACAGTGTGTTCGAGATGTTCCTTAAGACTGGATATCCCCGATACCGACGGTCCTTCGAAGAAACTGTGGCTACCATTTGCCATCATCATTGTTTTCAAATAAGACCCATTTTGGTTTGCTGTATCATCATTCATGAGAGAGTTGGCCTCCATCCGTTTTTGAATTTTATCACTAATCATCTGCTCGATTTTGTTTCTCTGGTCGCCAGACATTTCACTTATACCCACTTCGAATACGCCCTTTCTGACCAGTACTTCTGCCTGCATTTGCCCAAGTTTTTGCCTTTGGACGTCCATCACATAGGCTTGCATACCGTGTTCACGGATATAGCCGATGTGATCGTGAGCAGGAGGTTCGGAACCCGTTTTTTTGGCGGCAATCATCTGATCTCTGCTGGCTGCCGCCTCGGCGCTTAATTTCCCCGGACTGAGCCGTGACCCCTGATTCCTGCCCGGTTTTGATTGTTTTGGGTGATTTTGCAAGCCGGTATTTAATCGGGCCTGCAATTCGGATGGGGCGTTTGTTATATTCATGATCGTCACGGCGGTAGTTAAGAATTGAAAGATATTGAGCAATTTTCGTGCCAAAAAATAACATATGGCGTGCAAACATAGGCCACCTTGCGCTGAATAAACGCCAGCTGGAAAGATAATACCCCTTTTTATCGGGGCGGTCTCAAGTAGAATTGATTACGCTGCCCTGGAGCCACCCTGTCCGGCGCGGCGCTGGTAAAGGAAAATGTAGAATATTTTAGTTTCCAACTTTTTGATTTTCGCCTCGCGACGATTGCTGATCCACACGACTAGCGAGTGTATCCGTCCTTTTCAATCACTTCGCGGACCCGTTGGGTGCCATGATAAACGGCTTTGTTATATTCATCTGATGTAAATAGCACGTAAGCAATATCCGGGTATAGGGTGCCAATGGTGTCAAAGACGCCAGTCCACCATCCTGCGGGTCGTACGGATATATGGGCATTTTCGCCATTGGGCAACATCGCCGCAGCTGAATAACAGGCAACATTTACAATAATCAATTGGTTTGCCAGGCGAAAAAGTTCATCAACCACATAAGGAACATCGGCCAGGAAAATATGCTCCAAAACATCAAAACAGATGACAACGTCACTTTTGATTTTTCCGTCCACGCCGCGTGCCGGCTCAAATCTATTTACCGTTTCAAGCCCCAAATAGGACTTCAAGGATCCTCCTTCCGGCACGTCAACCTGGTCCCAGTGGCCGCCCCCCGCACCATAATCCAGGGCCGTGCGGCATTTGAAATGACTAAGGATGTCTTTGACAGGCTCGCGATATCCGGTCACCTGTACATGAGAAAACACATGATCTGGAGTGACGGATTGACCGTCCACCCGCTCATATCCGTTGTTTGCCATGTCCGTATATAAACCAACCAGCTCATCGTACTTGTGCGTTTTCGTAAACACCGAAGACCCTTTCTCAGATGGTGGAAATTAGTGTGAGTGTTGATAACCAATATGGCATCTGATTACCAGAAATTGATTGGCGGATTTTTGCAGGGGACGAAACAACCAAACCCCATATATTTAAAATTCCCTATCTTCGGAAAATCCGAGAATAGAATTTCAAAGCCAATTTACATAGGGGCAATTCATCTAAAAGGTATAATCTATTTTATGATGCACCTACATCATAACGGAAATATCCGGACATTCGATGCTTCCCGGCATGAAGGTAATGATACCGCACAGATGAGTCACATTTTCTTCTTCATCCAGTACGGGAAAGGTAATGCGCTCCACAAGGCGTGATTTCTTAACCCCGTTATCCCAAACAATATGCTGGCGAAGATAGGAAACTTGATGGGTGGTTATTACATCATTTAAACTGCCGATTATGAGATCCCGATTTGACCCCGTGTAGACGTCCTCGAAATAATGCCCCATCAAATTCATATCGAATTCTTTATCAAGCATTGTCCCGGTGTAACGAAATTGTAGTTTACGGGTTTTGTCTGGGATCACATCAATGATGAAAACGCGGTTCATTAACCCAGGAATTTTCATGAAATCGGCAATATCTAATTTTACGACGGTTTTCTCTATCAGGTTATTGATTACGAACCGGGAAAAAGACGCAAAATCGGGGCTATTTGATACCTGTTCAATGGTCTGAATATTTATCATCGGCTATGTTCAATCTTTCAAAAAACCAACAGGTACACCGATGTCGAAAAATTATTGAGAATACCGACGGCAGGAGACCTATTAAGAGCGGTAACGACTTCGCTAATGCGCAGCATATATTCCTCCCGTAAGCCTGTTATTACTGAAGTGTGAATACACTGTTAATAAAGATTACAAATTTTGCCGCGCAGTCCTGCGGGCAACCTTTATGTGATCGATTGTCCGGTTACATAGGTCTTGTTTTAAGGAACCGCAGTTGCCCGTATTCGCACCAGAACCAGTCCGTGCTACCCTTTAATCAAATTGCGACAAAGGTGCAATAAAGCGTTTGGCCAGTTGCAAATTGTAGGCGGTGGGGGTAATGGCAGGGGCACGGGGGTAAACCGTTTTTATGCCGGCCCGCCAGGCGAACATTTGTTTGCCGTAGGCCAGCATATGAGCTGGCGAATGCAGGGCAAATTGTATCATCGGCAGGATTTTCTGGTGCAGACTTTCCGCCTGCTGCAGTTTGTCTGGCTCGGCGCTGTCCAACAGCTCGAAAATCCGGCACTGGATATCAATACAATCTGGTGCCGGAATACAGCCAACGCATCCCAGACCATGGGTGAGAGGTAATTCCCGCCCGCCAAGACCGGTAAAAACATCGAAGATTCCCTTTGTCTCTTCCATCAATTTCTGGACGACGTGAATTGGCCCCTCGCCTTTGAGAATGCTGACGTTCGGATGGTTGCGATGGACGGTTTTTAAACCTTCATTTGTCAACCAAACATCCAGGTTCACGGGATTGTTTTGCAATGCGACCGGTTTAACGGCACGCTCGGCGACAGCCCCAAAAAACCGGATAATTTCGATTTCCGGGATCCCTTTTAATTGAGGCGGCTGCAAGATTGTCCAATCCGCGCCCGCCTGTTCGGCCGCCCGCAAAAAGTCAATTTGACCCGGAACACTCGGTTCCGACACGGTCACGGCAAGCGGGACCCGGCCATCGATATCTTCGGCGACAATATCCGTGATTGTGGTCTTTTCCTTGACATCGAGTTTGTTATATTCACCGACGATCCCTAATATGGCAATGCCGTGGGCACCCGCATTGATGCAAACATCAACCTGACGTTTCATGGCGGTTCGGTCGATAGATCCGTCCCGGTTGAAGAAGGTATAAAGAATAGGGAATATTCCCCGATAGGGATGATGCGGCATGAGAGGTTCCCTCTGTTAGGCGTCAAACACCATGTCAAAAACTTCCGGTCGTGGTTCCGCGCCGATACCAGGGCCCGTGGGCAAGTGAAAATACCCGGCCTCCACTTTCATGTCCGTATTGATATAGGCCAGGTTCTTGTTAAAAACCGAATGTTGATATTCTTGCAGAGGCGAATTCCCGAGGTTCGCGGCGCATTGCAAACTGGCGGCCTGCTGCAAACCTAGGCCTATTGTCGCATGAGGCATGACCTGACAATGGAATCCGGCCGCCATCCGACTGATATTCATAAATTCCGTAATGCCCGTGTGGGCCACGTCGGGCTGTATAACCGACATGCAGCGGTTGACAAAACGCGACCTGAACTCATACCGTGTTCGGAGTTCCTCGCCGATGGCAATCGGTACTGCCACACCGGCGCTGACCTGGGCTTGGCCTTCTAAGTCTTCGGGCTTGACCGGTGCCTCGGCCAGGGCCAGATCATAGATGTCGAGGGCGTTAATTTTTTTAATGGCTTCAGGTGCCGTGTATTGCCAGTGCAAATCACATAATATTTGCACATCGGGCCCGACCGCATCGCGCAAAGCCCGCATTTCGGCGACTTCCCCCTCGAAGGATACGGCTGCGGCAAACTTGATCGCCCGGAAACCCTGATCCACACAATCGCGGGCGAAATCTGCCCGCTCTTTGATCGTCGGTTGCGGAAGACCGGAGACATAACAGGCCAGTTGATCGCTGCGAATTCCCCCCAATAATTTTGCCACCGATTGATTTACAAGTTTTCCCTTCAAATCCCAAAGAGCAATATCGATGCCAGCCAGGGCATCCACATAAAACCCACCAAAGAACCCGCGGACCCGCATCATGTCGTACATATCTTCGTAAATAACGGAGACGTCAGCCGGATCCCTGCCAAGCAGGAAGGGTCCGACGACGTCGGTTATCAAATGGGCGACCGCATGGGTGCCAACCGACGCAAAACACTCCCCCCAGCCAATGGCCCCCCCAGAAGTTGTGATTTTGACGACCACACTTTGGTCGTTCACTGGATAGATGGTTTTGTTTCGGCTGCGGATAAAATACCCCTTGGAATTAGCCGATACCCCGTCTTCCAGGGCACCCAGATAGGGAACATCGCGGGGAACGCGGATCGGAAAGGCTTCTACTCGATCAATGATTTCAGGCATGGATTTCCACAGCAAATAGGGAATATCTTATCTACCATACTAGTATTATATTAATCAACCCGAGCCATTTATAAAAATTGCGACTGCACAGATGCCCCGTGCAGTCGCAGATATTTACGGACGTCAAATTCAAGGTTTTGAATATTTTCGCAACCCCAAATAAAGACTAACGCACATGAAAAGCAGGACAATGGTAAACGGGAATCCGGTTGATACCGCCATCGCCTGCAGGGCATTCAGGCTTTCCTTGCCACCTACCAGCAACAGTACGGCGGCGACCAGTCCTTCGAAAACACACCAGAAGACCCGTTGGGAAACGGGGGCATCGGTTTTTCCACCGGCGGTTATTGTATCGATAACCAGAGAGGCTGAATCAGATGACGTTACAAAAAATACCAAGACCAAAACGATCCCGACAAACGACGTTACTGACGCCAGCGGCAGGGGTTTGAGCATTTCAAACAATTTAAGTTCCAGAGCCGCCGCTTTAACCGGAGCCGCGGCATCAGCCACGACCTGGGCAATGGCTGTTCCGCCAAAGGCCCCCATCCAGACCATGGTCACCACGGTGGGGATGAGAATCACACAAAATATAAATTCCCTAAGAGTACGCCCCCGCGAAACCCGGGCAATGAACATCCCGACAAACGGTGACCAGGAAATCCACCAGGCCCAATAAAACGACGTCCATCCCTGAGAAAAATTTGCATCTTCGCGGCCAAACGGCATGGACAGGGGAATTACATTTGCCACATAAGCCGCAGCACCGGAAAAAATCGAGTCAAAAATTGCCGCCGTTGGGCCGACAACAATAACAAAAACCAGCAACAATAAAGCCAAACCAATATTGATTTCCGATAAGACCTTAACGCCGCCATCGAGGCCGCGCAGGACGGAAATCAGTGCCATCGACGTGATAATTGTAATCAACAGCACTTTGGCGACATTTCCCGTTCCCCAACCAAACAGGAAGTTAAAACCGGCCAGAGCCTGTTCCGTGCCAAATCCCAGCGACGTGGCAATACCAAACAGCGTCGCAAACACCGCCATAATATCAATCAGGTGCCCGGGCCAGCCCCACACTCGCTCGCCCAGCAACGGATAAAAGGCAGACCTCAGAGTCAGTGGTAAATTGCAGTTAAAGCTAAAAAAAGCCAGCGCCAGAGCAACAACCGCGTAAATCGCCCAGGGATGGAGCGCCCAATGGAAAATCGTCGCGGCCATTCCCAGGTTACGCGCCCCTTCACCATCCCCTGCGGCGGCCCCCAGGGGTGCCCAGTCGGTGCGAAGGCCGTCAACGACCGTGGTGCCGCCCATGGAGGACGCATAATGGGACATGGGTTCCGAAACACCAAAAAACATCAGGCCGATCCCCATTCCGGCTGCGAATAACATGGCGAACCACCCTAAATAACTATAATCGGCTGTCGCATCCTCACCGCCCAGTCGAATTTTGCCCATTGGCGTGACCATCAGGACAATACAAAAAATCACAAAAATGTTGGCCGCGCTCAGAAAAAACCAATCAAATGTGGACGTGAGCGCAGGTCGTAACCAACCAAAAAATTCTGTAGCGCCCTGCTGAAACATCAACGTAATCAGCACAAAAACGACAATGGAAAGTCCGGAGATCAAAAATACCGGATTATGAATATCTAATCCGAACGGCGAAATATTATCCTGGCCAATTTCATATTGGCTGTTTTCTTCTTCAGACACGGGCACCCCCTACTGCTTATGATTGATCAACCGCGCACCAGAGAGGTCTATTTTTGTTTTTATCGGACCGTCTTACTGTTACCCGTCAGATTTAACCCACTAAATGTAGGGGGTGTTAAGGGGGGGAAATTGATCTTTTACGACTCTTTAATGTTAATTTGAGACCTAAAAGGTGTAATCTTTATGTAGGTTCTCTATTCGTGACCGATGCAGGGAGGCTTTTATCTGGGTCGAGGGGCTCGTATTTTAAATTCTGTCGTTGCGCGTGTGGCTTTACAATTTTGCTGATAAGCCGGTTAATTACGTTCTAGTGCCAAGACCCTAAGTTCTTTTAGTCAAATTTGTTGAAAACGTGAATAACCAAACTTACCGCCTGGTCCCGCAATCGACCTCCTAAAATCCCGACAATTAGGCCAAACCCGTGAAACAACCGTTCCCCGTCACCAATAGTCAAGCCCGCCAATTGTTTCTTGAGCGTCAGGGGCTATCAACGGCCCCCACTGCCAAACTGACCAACGATGGCCTGTTGGAGATCATCAGGTCATTGGGTTTTGTTCAGGTTGATAGTATTAACACGGTCGCCCGGGCCCATCATATGATCCTGTTTGCCCGCAATCAAACTTACCGGCCCGCGCAATTAAAGCGGCTCCTGGAAACAGACCGAACCTTATTCGAGCATTGGACCCATGATGCATCCATTGTCCCCATGGCCTATTACCCCTACTGGAAACATCGTTTTCTGAGAGAGCAAGAAGCCTTACGCGCCCGATGGCGCAAATGGCAGCGCGAAGGATTCGAAGGGATCCTCACTGATATCTATAACGCTGTCGCCAAGAACGGGCCGACGATGACCCGTGAGGTTACCAGCAGGGGCAAAAAGGGCGACGGATGGTGGGACTGGAAACCGGAAAAAACCGCCCTGGAATATCATTGGCGAACGGGAAATCTTGCAATTTCCGGCCGCAACGGATTTCAAAAAATTTACGACATAACAGAAAATGTAATTCCTCAATCCTATCGCCAGGAACACGTGAGCGAAACCCGGTTTCTCGACTGGGCCTGCGACGCCGCCTTGACCCGACTGGGAATAGCAACACCTGGTGAAATCGCTGCCTTCTGGAACCTGATTACGCCCAAGGAGGCGGCGAACTGGGTTCAAGATAATCTCCAAAACGGTCGTATCATACCTGTGTTGGTCGAACCTTATAGCCGTACCACGCCAAACAAAGCCGTGGCGTTTAATCATTTGCCCGAGCGTTTGTCTGATCTACCCGAAACGCAAAAACGAATCCGTATATTATCGCCCTTCGACCCGCTCATTCGTGACCGCAAAAGGTGCCTGCGTTTGTTCGGTTTTGACTATCGGATTGAAGTTTTTGTACCGAAGGAAAAACGCCGCTACGGGTATTATGTATTTCCCATATTGCAAGGCGATCGGTTTATTGGGCGGCTTGACATGATAAACCAAAAAGACATTTTGCATGTGACAGGCCTATGGCTGGAACCCGGCATTAAATTCGGTAAAGACCGAAGACGCCTGCTGGAAGCTGAACTCCACAGACAGCGACGGTTCGTCGGTGCCCATACCCTCTCGATCTCTCGGACCTGCGATTATTTGGCATGAACAGCAGGGCATACATCGCCGCTCCCCGCCTTGCGATAAAAATTCATGACCACACCACTGGCTGTTACATCGTGTTGGGTCAACGTCACGTCTCTTAAGGCGGCCCCCCCTGGAAAAAGCCGTTTGCCAGAGCCAAGGATTATCGGAAATGTCCAAAGGCGATATTCATCGATTAAGTTTTCGTTCAATAACAGTTGAATGAGTTGGTAACTGCCATGAACCTGAATTAACGGGCCATCCTGGGACTTCAATTTGACAATTTCAGCGGCGATATCTCCCGTCAGGGCCCGGGAGTTTTGCCAGTTCACTGTTTGCGGTTGAGACGTCACCACATATTTTGTCGCCCGGTTCAACACCTCGCCATGCGACGTCGGTTCGGCGTTTGGCCAGTGGCCGGCAAAAAGATCGTAGGTGTAACGTCCGAACAACAAATCAACCGGATTCTGCATGGCATGTTTGTTCACCTGAGGCATCACTTCGCCCATAAACCGGGCTGCCCAACCGCCGGATTCAAATCCGCCGGTCGGGTCTTCGTCGACCTGCATAGGTGCCTGCATAACACCATCAAGCGAAACAAAGGTTATAATTGATAAATCTCTCATGGATTTTCTCCCGGGTCTCGACGGTTTTGTGGCAGATTTCCCGCGCCCCGCCCGTTTCATGTGACCAATATTACGATACTAAACACTTAACCACATAGTTAAGTGTTTAGTATCGTAATAGACAAGCAAAAATTATACCCGGCAGTTAAAGATATTTGAGCCAAAAGCCTGCGGCATAGGAAAATTGGTCGGCAATGATCGCAACCGGGTCACCGCCCACCAGGCGTGTGTGGACGCCGCGGGGAATACAAGCATTTTTTGGTCCGGTTCTGACGTGTGTTCCATTGCCCGGAGGGCGTGCTTGCATGCTCGAAAGGAGCCTCTGATTGTGGCATTCGACACGCCACAGGCCTGTAGGAGATCCGAAGATCAGGTCCAATTCGCTCACCCGCGCTTTAAGCGTTCCGTCCAGCTCTTGGTGTTCCCGTTCCCAATTCATTGATCGTCTGCCCTAATTTTTCCATTAACCTGCTCACATACCCTTCCGGTCAGGCTTTGACCGCCTCCAGATGAAAATTATACGTTCCGCCGTTTGCCAATAGCGCCCAAATGATCCGATGCATCATCCTTTTGCCGCTTGACTGCGCATTCCGATGAAAACGGCCACCTGTTCCGATCCAAAGTGACCACTTTACGCGGGCAGGTCCATTCCATCGAGTGGGAAGATATCGACGGGTGGCGGTTTGCCGTGTCGGGTCGGGAAACGGTTGTGCAAATCCAAAAGCTCCAGATACCTCGCCTCAAAGGCGTCTTCGAGCAAGCGCAACTTCTCTGTCGCCTCGAAGCCGTGAAAATGAACTGCATAGTTGAATTGCTTGACCTCCTGGCCAATGGTGAAGCCTTGATTAACCCAATCCTCATATTGATCGAGGATACGGGTAATTCCTTTTTTCACGCTTTCTGCGTTTCCCGACAGGGACTTCACTTCGATGGCGGCGCGGCCTGAGCCGAAGAATTCGCCGAAGAAATCCATGAGTTGCTGGCCGCCTTTTTTAAGAGGATTGAAGTGCTGAATTCCGGTTTGTCCGCTTTGCCGCGCGAGACGGCCCCGACCAAAGGCGGCGATTGCCAAGAGTTCCGCCTCGGCCCCGTCACGGGCATTTCTATTGACACGCCGGCCCAACGGAGAGGCATCAGTGACCCCGAAACGGCCTGCTAGACCGTGCCAAACCCGATGCATGTCTTGACGTTGTTGGGCGGGTGTACGGCCGCGTCTGGTTCCCACTTCCGTGATGAGTTCGCTGGCATAATCACAGAAACGCATCATTCGCTGTAACCGCGCCCGGCTATTGGTGGATGCCAGATTAAGTCCCGTGAGCAACATGGCCGCGTTTTGGGGCCCGGAAACACCGACAAAGGCCATGAAACCTTTGAGGACCCGAGGGTCATTAAACATATCACCGTGATCCTGCAGGGCCTTCCCGATAATTTCGAAGGTCTCGCCGATGACCTTGCGGTTCGTTGTCAGATCGTCAACGGCGCTGCCCGCCCGATCCCGCAGGAACTTTTTGGAATCCCAGTCCCCCGCTGCGTCGAGCAAATCCTTGAATCGTTCGGTGATGTCCTTCGACTCCTTTGGATTCATGGTGCCTAAGTGATCCATGATTTTGGAAGCGGCCGACCCCACATCGCTAATGCCGTCGATGTTCTTGAATACCGGGTTGAAGAACCAGGCCAGCAAATCGATCCGGGCCATCAACAGTTCAACCACCTCGGTCATTTCCTGCACCCGCCCTGCATTCTCCTGAATATTAGCAATGTGGTTGTAAGCGTCGGAGATGGCGGTGGGTGTCATCACGGCCAAGGGATTGAAAGAAGGCGTGACAGACTTGGCGAATTCCACGAACGTCTTCAAATGATCTTCGTTCAGGTCCTTGAACAAAAAGTCGACCAGTCCTGCTGGCACCATCTGTCTGAGATCGTTGATTGTGATGACGATGGTGGTGCCCTGCGCAATACGGGCTCCGCGCATTTCAATTAGGACCTTGCGGGCAAGGTCGGCCAGTTCGGAGGCGATGCGCGCCGCCTGGGGGAAAAAGTCGATAAACGGTTCCAGCCGCTTCATCATCACCTTGATGCAGCCGATCAACGCGTTGGGTGCGGCGGCGGCGCCAGCGCTGAAAATTTGTGCGACATCCAGGGCCAAACCACAAACAGCGAGGGTAAACTCATTCCAGTTTGGATCCCGTCCCCCTGGCCACAAGAAGGCTAGGTTTTTTGCGATATCGCGGGCATCCCCCCAGCCCACCAGGCCGGCGACTAGGTCTGCCCCCATACCAGGAACCGTTTGGCTGTCACCGACGATGAAACTGAGAATGGTATCTTCCGTATAGGCCGCTGCCATAGCCAAGTCCCGGTCGGCAGCGCCAATCCGCACCCGTTCAAACTGTAGTTTGTCACAATAGGCGACGGTCATCTCGGCGTGGGGTTCGAGGCTGGCAGAAAAGGTGGGACGGGTCGCATTGGCCCGTTCCTCATTGACGAGAGGCGGCATGGCCCGATCACCGGTCAAACGTTCCGTATGCCAGATGGTGTCGAGCCCGTCATCCCGACGCATATGGAGGGAACCGTTTTGCGGTATCAGGTACTCCAGGCCGTCGATAAAAACCTCGCCGTCATCGGGCATGGCCAATTGGACGAAATAGATATTGCCCGCAAGGAAGTTAAAATTTTCGCCATTACGCTGGACCGAACGGGAAAAGCCCGGTCCGGCAAAACTGGCGTCCACTACGACCCTGTCATTGGAGAATTCCGGCATTACTGTCAACTCCAACTGAATCCAGGCATTAAGAGGAACTCGTCTGGGGATTGGCATCATCCGGATTGCGGCGCGTGCCGGACAGCCGGCAGCGTTATATTCCACCACCAACGTGGGAGGCATAGACTGAGAAGTAAATCGTACCGTCAGAGCACCCCGGCTTTCTAACGGAACGTTGTTGGGGTCGCTTCCGACCACTTTTAGAATGTCACAGTCCTCCTGATTGCCGTCCAGATAAACCGCGAAATTGATCCGGAATCCGAAGGAGCCGGGAACGCTGGCCGAATAATCCAGGCCGGCTAGGGCTGCAGGTATCGAGTAGGCAAGCTTGAGGACATTACCGCTGTTAGGAGACGGTGCGGGGGGAATGGCGACAACCGCATGGCCAGCGGCCGCCGCCAAAATGCTGGATTGATTCCTTCCTTTTATCTCGATGGGAATCGGAGGATTGTACTTCCGGTCTCGCGGAGCCGAATTTGTTGCTGGAGGATTCCATAGCCCAGTTACAGGAGAATTGAACTCGAAACGTCCATAGGGCCGGAATTCCACATGCTCTTTCAACTCTATCAGAATTTCCTGGCCGGCGTCCCCTTGGAGTTCTCCCGGCGCGAGTTGGGGTGCTCCTGCCGGATTAATGTCCCTGGGGCGAGGTAACCAGTTCAGATTTTCCTGCTGAACCATGGGCATCATGGGCAATTCAAGGCGGGGCACCCGACGCACAGATGCGACGATATCGAAGTTGACCTTGAAGGTGTCTTTTAAGGCACCAACAGAGATAAAAAGGTTTGTCTCTCCCCATACGTTCCGCGCACCCAAAGGAACGGTTCCGTCCGGGGAGTGAGGCATGGGATTGAAATACAGTCGAAGCTTTCCATCGGCATCGGTTACGGTTTCCAAATCCGGGGTCCAGATGTCACCTTCCCGTTGCCTTATTGACCCGCCTGCGATGCGGGCATGAATTCGGAACCGGGCATTGGTGCCCCGACCGCCGGGACCCAATACTTCAATCTCGGCATAAGCCGCCCCAGCGAGCTCATGCACATTGACGGTTTTGCCATTGATGTCGGTAGTAATATTGCTGGCATCGGATAGGGCGACAAAGGTGAGGGACGCCATGGGGTTGCCGATGAAATAAACCTTGTCATCGATGTTGGTCACCACCAGGGATTGGTTCAATGTCTTCTGGGGAGTCCGGTAACCCATCGTTACTTTGCCACCGCTGTCGAACTTGAAGAAATGATTCGGATCCTCGTTGCCCCCCTGAGTCAAAATGACTCCAGAACCGAATGAGCGGAAGCCGACTTCCGTGTCCTCGGCGACCGGATTGCCGTGGCGATCCTTGGCTTCAAACTTGAAAAGCATATGCTCGCTGTTGCCGATCTCGAACTCCTCAAGTGACATTGCGGACTGGCGAATATCGTCGACGTTTTCGTACTGGTACTCTTCGGCCACGTCGAAAGGCTGCAGCACCCGCTCGGTGACGTTCGGCAGCGCCACACCCGAAGAAAGGATGCGAAGGGTCACCCGGTCCGGTTTGCCTTGGCGTATAAATACCGTACCCAAAGTATCGTCAAAGGACGCGCCAGACAGATCATATATATGGCGCTCTCCCTTGTCGTCAGTCAGCGTAAGTTCCATCATGTAACCGCTGACAAAAATCGAGGCACCTGCCCGCGTACCGATTCGATAAAACCTGGATTTGTTGGAATTAACGTCCGTAACGGCACGCGTTCCACCCGCTCCACCGACCTCCATTCCGGCCCAGCGGAGCTCGTATTCCGCGCGAAGTAATTTACTGGGCACCATGCGGGAGTCGGATGACAGCGCGACCCGAGACTTAACCAGCAGTTGTTCGCCGTTGTCAACGCTGACCCAAAATTCGGTAGCCGTTTCGTCTTGAATTTCTTCTAGATCAGGGGCGTTGAAACTGAGGTGCACATCCAGCACCTCCACCTCGAAGACACTGGCGGCAAGGGGATTATCGTGGTCTGTGATGGCGCGGGCTTCGATTAGATAAAGGCCGGGCACCTCGCCAGTGAATTTGCAGATCTCTTGGAATCCCCCCTCGGTTTCGATTTCCACGCCGTTCAAGTCAGGGCCGTAAACCACCCGCCATTCGAAGTGCCTGACGTTTTCGCATTTGCCGTGAATAGCAGCTTCCAGACGAGCTGCCTTTTTACGCACCTGGGTTTCATAGCGGGCACCACCACCGACCACAACGGGTCCGGAGGTGCCGGAACCGCCTGATCCCGATGAACCACTACCACCACCCGGCGGTGGGCGAGGATTAAACCGCTGTTCATTTGGTTGGTTAATTAACGCGAAGGTCTGCCCCTCTACGGTAACTCTATAGGGTGCCCCAACCGGCGCCCGACAACTCCTATAGGCCATGATGATGAAATCATCTTCAATAGCGCGCGGAATATCCTGCAAAATGGTACCAGGAACGTCGGGCACGTCTTCCCCATCATGCCCGCCAGGCACCGGCACAAAGGCTTCCGGATCGACGGATATCAACGCTGTGACGACGCTATTTAATTCGAAGGTATCATCTAGCAGGTCTGCAGTCGGACCCAGTTCTGGCATGCAATCGATGGCGCTCAGCTTGTACCGGGATTTCTCGGACAAAGTGTCCGACATGTCCGTATACCCGGTCGACCAGTTAAACTCCATATTATCCAGCTTCGATGTGCGGGTATTCCGGGCATCTTCATCTACCTCTGAAAGGTCTCGGCGCAATTGCGCCCGCCGCCGGTCAAGTTCTGCCTGGGTGAGAGGTACGGACGGAGGGGCACTCCCCGAGCCATCTCCAAGGATCATCTGTCTGGTGTCATCTTCGTCTCGGGCATACGCGGCGGCCACATTGCCAATCAACTGCATAATTGTATCCCTGAACTGGCGGGCCACCGTCAGCTGCCCGGAAAGAATACCGATACCCGTGGCTCCTGTAACCCCCTTGGCCCTGATTATTATACGCTTCAGACCGGTACCTGTCGCCGTCACGGTGAAGGCGAATTCCCCTGTGTCCTCGTTGACGGGAATCGAGGTTGAGCCAGTTTGCAGTCCATCAGAAAGTTCGATTGTTAGGTTCGCTCCTTTGTATCCCAGGGGATCGACAAGAGTTCCTTCCACTTGAAATTCCGCCGAATAGGTCTCCATGTCGGAGCCGCCGCTTTTTACGGCAGCTACCGTTTCCTTATATGATCCAGCAGCGACGGGAGATGACAGCCGAATACCCGGTGCATGGCCCGCGATGCCCACACACAGAACAGGCTCTTCGTCACCTGTCATAAGGCCCATTTCGGGGACCACCACCGTGTCCTCGCCTTCGCAATCACTAAAGGCGATGCATTTGACGGTATGACAACCGCCACGGATCGCCTTGTATTTGATCGTATGGGTACCCTGCCCACTCAGCGCGCGAAGCCCCGGCGGCAGAACCCATGTGATCACCGGCCCGGCAGGAATCGTCTGGGCGGTGGCACTGCCTTCTTCGTTAAGACACAGCTTTTTTTCGGCGACGGTGACAGTCACATGGCAGACATAAAGAACGTCATAGATTCCCGGCGTGCCGACAGTGATATCAGTCGGAACCGAAGTCGCGATTATTTTCTTCTTTTTCCCTCCCAGTCCTTCTGCCGAATTTCCGAGAGCTTCAGGATTGACGTCTTCGTAGAGACGCGTTAACGCCAGTTGCTCAATCCCTGTGAGCGCCGTTGTGGAACGCGTCACCCCCTCCAGAAATTCCGGCACCCGTTCCTGACGAACCGACTGGATAAAATCGGCAACATGGGTGATGGGCAGACCCAAATACCCGCTGCCGTCTGGCAGCCTTAGGGCTACGCCAGTCCAATCAAAAAAGGCAACTTGATACCCAGCACGGGGCAATTCTTCAGCAATGGCTGCGATGCGGTGGGCGTATGGGCTGGCAATATTTACACTGTCGGGAGTAGTGACTTGTTTGATGCGGTCCGCCGTTTGTTCCTGAAGAACTTTTCCAGTGCCGGTGGTTTGGCGCAAAAAGGTTTGAATTCCCCGTTCTGACAGGACTGGTTTGAGATAGGGCAGTAAAAAGGCGGCCCAGTTTGCAAGCAGTCTTCCCGCGCTAATGGTTCCGCCGCTCGTAACTTGCAGCTTGGCGTCCCGCCCTACTTTGACAATATCCTCTCCGTAGGAATTCGGGCTGACTGTATACCCCTCCCGATGGTTGGATGACTTCAAATTACCAGGTCTGAACCGAGGCCAATCGGGAGGCAATTCAGTACGCTGTAGGCACACTAAGGCGCCGTAACAAAAACAGGTTGCTGCCAACAGCGCGTCGGGCTCGTCCACATATTCACCACATATCTCTAGGCGCTCAAACCGTGGCCGGACAAGAATCCCCTTTGATTGAGGACCGCTCAATAGGAGCATGAGAGGCGCGATCATGGTTGTCATAGCTTCGCGGGCCAAGGCCCAAGCATCGTCGTTGGATACGGAAATACTTATATGCGTGGAATAGCCATCGACCCTGGTGACATCGGTGGCTTTCAGGCGCTTTATGAGATCCGCCCGAGCTCGCAGCACTTCCGGTATGATGGTGTCTAGCTTGTCCCCCGGCAGTTCGATGGGGGCGGTGGCGATCTCCGCCTCTTCGACGTCGGCGGAAAGCACGTATCCTTTGGGGCTAGGTCGGGCTTCGTACCGATTACGAAAAAGGGCGGCGCTCAAATCACCGGCGACAGAGTCGAACAAGCTACGGAAATCCAGCTTGTTGTTGGCACAGTCGAAGAGCTCAAACTCTTGTTCAACGCCTACCCAATGGGCATCTGCCATAATCCCTCTCTAGCGCGGGACATAAAAAGCCATGCGCATCTGCGCACCCGGTTGTCTAGTCTGATCTCGGCACGCCATGTTCCCACAGCGCGCCAACGTCCATCAGCGGCGTTTACTTTTCAACAGGCTTAGGGTCATCCTGTCCTTTGGAATCCTTTTCCTCTTTCTCAGGATTTTCTCCGCCAGCTTTTTCTCCCATGATATCCTCCTGTCTCTGGTGGGCTGGGATACTCAAATACTCAATATGTTAACCACTAATGTCTTCATTAAAATGTATTTTGTTTCCATTTTCAAGTTCAAGTGTTATTTTCAACCTGTTGATCGATCTTTTTTGGCGAATGAAAACGTGGAAAGAAAGCTTGGAAAGGGTGATCCTCAATGTTCCCGTGGGGTCAACCTGTATCAATTCTCGCGTTTAGAATTTTTACAAATTAAAATTCAAAGTTTATATTCTGACCCCCGGCCATTGGTCAAAAATCTCAATTTATGGTTCCGTATTCTCATTTTATTTGCCCATCCACAAGAAGGGCGGCTAGATGTGGAGTCTCAGGACGTTGTTCATTCGATCCAAGCCTGATCTGCTGATGGGTGATTTTCCTTTTATCCCGGCATGAAGCCGGTGCCAATTGTAATGATGCAGCCAGAACTGCAATCCCTCTGCTCTCTGGCCGGCGTCTTCATAGGCACGGGAGAGTGACAACTGGAAAAAACGCTATGTATAAGGTCAGCTTAAATGGAACCCATTGGGATGCCTTCACTCGTGCATTTTTATTTTATACAAAATTAATGATTGATGATTTGTTTCAGAAAAACTTGCGTTTCTTCGGCTTGCGGGTTTTCAAAGAACGCCGTCGGAGGTGCCTGTTCAATAATCCGTCCCGCAGCCATAAAGACAACCCGGTCAGCGACGCTCCGGGCAAAGCCCATTTCGTGCGTCACACATATCATCGTCATACCGTCTTCAGCAAGGTTGACCATACACTCCAGGACTTCGCCAATCATTTCCGGATCAAGCGCCGATGTCGGTTCGTCAAACAGCATTATTCTGGGCTCCATACAAAGTGCACGGGCAATGGCAACGCGCTGCTGTTGCCCGCCGGACAACTCATCGGCAAACTTGCACGCCTGATCGGCAATTTTCATTCGGTCGAGTTGTCGAAGTCCCATCTTTTCGGCGTTGACGCGACTTGTTCCACGGGCCCGGATTTGCGGCAATGCGCAGTTCTCCAGAACCGTAAGATGGGGAAATAAATTAAACCGCTGAAAGACCATGCCAACTTCCCGACGTACTTCGTCAAGCGCATCGATGTCATCGGTCAGCTCGATCCCTTCAACAATAATTTTCCCGTCGTTATGCCTTTCCAAACGATTTATACAACGGATTGTCGTTGACTTGCCCGATCCCGACTGCCCGCAAATAACCACCCGTTCACCTTCGGCAACTTCAAGATTGATGTTTTTCAAGGCGTGAAATTGGCCGTAATACTTGTTTACATCGATCAACTGAATGGCTTTATCGGACATTACTTAACCTCGCACGACGTTCCAGATAGGCCCCGTAACGCGACAGACCGAAGACAAACAGAAAGTAAACAAAACCAACGAAGAAATAGACTTCAATATACTGCGCTGTCCATTCTCCGGTCCCAACCGCTGCATTTGCCGATGCCATGATTTCAAAGAAACCAATGATTGTAACAATTGATGTTTCCTTGAAAGTGATTACAAACTGATTGATTGTCGACGGCAGAGAATTTCTAAAGGCCTGCGGCAACAAGATATCAAAAATTCGGCTGCCGTACTTCATCCCCAATGCGGCCGCCGCTTCCTCCTGCCCGTCTGGTATTGCCTGCATACCCGCCCGAATGATCTCCGCCTGATAACAAGCGAAGAAAAGTGCAAAGGCCACAACAACGCGGCCTAGTTTATTTCCCTGGGCCCAGTCGGGCACGGTCAAGGGAACGACAACCGCCGCCGTAAACAAAATTGTCAAAAGCGGAAGCGAGCGGAACAAATCGATTATGCTGCCCGCAACCAGTCGGACAACAGGCAACTTCGAGCGCCGGGCCAAAGCCAAACCGATGGCCAGGGGCATGCCGATTACGACAACTGCGCAGAATATAAATACCGTTAAAGATAACCCGCCCCACTGTTCCGTTGTGACAACTTTAAGGCCAAAAATCCCGCCGTACATCAGAACAACAAATGCACCAAACCCCGACAGCCACAGAACCGGCAACCGCTTCATGCTCCAAAACCACGGTACACAGGAAAGTACCATCGTCGCAATAATCAGGAGACAAGCGAAGGTCGAGCGCCAATGTTCCTCATAGGGATACAGGCCAAAGAAAATCAACCGGCCACGCGCCCCAATGACCGACCAACAGGCACCGCTCACTTCGCGGCAAAGTTCCTTGCCGCCCTCCGCCCAGGTCGCATTGACAACCGCCCAGTCCAATAAAAACTGGAAGAACCAAATCATCGCACCGCCAAAAATGAGCGTCAAAACTGTGTCACCAGGCGAGGCGAACAGGCGGCGTTTTGCCCAGCCCAAATAGGTCGTTTCAATTTGCGGCGGGGCGATTACGGCAGTCATCACTTACCCCCCCTGTCCTTTGATCGCCAGATGCCGGTTGAGGCGGTTCATGGCAAAACCAATTGAATAGTTGATCACCAGGAACCCGCCCATCAGCAAGGAAAGTAATTCGATGGTCTGACCGCTTTGATTAATCGACGTCGAAACAACCATAAAATAATCCGGATATCCGATGGCAATCCCCAATGTCGTTGCTTTCATCAGCCATATAATTTGGTTGGCCAGGGCCGGCAGGATGGCGCGAAAGGCCAGGGGCAGCGTTACCAGCCTATTGACTTGATAATTGCTAAGTCCGAGGGCACGTGCAGCTTCAATTTGTCCCCGGTCAATGGATAAAATGCCCCCGCGAACAATCTCGCCAATATAAGCGCCACCGAATACGGCAATGGCAACGAGAAGCGCCGAAAATTCCGGTTTGATGGCGACCCCGCCAATAAACCGCAACCCACGCAGTTCGGGAACATTGATAATCGCTTCACCTGGCGTCCTGCCGATGAACAGGAGAACAACAAACAGTGCAATAACAACACCAAGTATCAGGGGCCAGACATGGCGCCTCAGGGCATCGCGCGAGCTGGCAAATGACGCAATTAAATATCCAAAAAGACCAGTTCCCAGGACAAAAATTACAATGTCCCAACCGGACATATCGAAGGTCGGGAGCATAAGCCCGCGGTTAGATAAAAATCCGAAACCAAAAATTGAAATGGCACCCCGGGGTGAGGGCAGATGGGTAAAAATAGCATACCAAACAAAGACCTGAAGAATCAGGGGAACATTACGAAAGGCTTCAACAAATGTCGTACCGATGAGATTTAAAACAAAATTTCGGGAAACCCGCATAAGGCCGACGATGACCCCGAGAAGGACGGCAAGCGATATTCCCAACAGGCCCACAAGCAAAGTGTTTAGCAGGCCTGCCAGGAGTATATGCGCGTAGGGAGAACGGGCAGTAACTTCGAATAATGCAAAATTGATCGGCCATCCCGTTGACCGGTCGAGAAAGCCAAATCCCGTAGCGATCCCCAGGTCGAGGAGGTTCTGGCGGGTAATCAGGATGAACGATGCCAGGGTCCCGACCGTGGCAAGCAGGACCAATGCCTGGATAAACCAGGCGCGCAGCCGGCTGTTCTTAAAAAACGAAACCACGGATCGGCCCTCCTCTTGTTGCCCAAAACGGGCCAGGCGCTTGCGCGCCCGGCCAATTTATTTGGTCGTCAATCAAGAACCAGGGAGTAGTGAAGGCCACCATTTTTCCAAAGGTGATTTTTACCGCGTGGTAAATTGTAAGGAGAATCCTTACCAATTGTACGCTCGTAAATTTCGCTATAGTTGCCGACAGCCTTGATCATGTTGTAAGCCCAATCATTAGATAACCCCAATCGATCACCAATACCCGGCGTTACACCCAACAAACGGCCAATGGTCGGCGATGGTGGATTGGCCCGTTGTTTGTCCACATTGGCCATGGTCACATCGTTTTCTTCTGCCGTTAACAATGCGGAAACCATCCAGTTGATGACGTCGATAAAGTTATCATCGCCCTGACGCGCCGCAATCCCTTCGGGTTCCAGAGCCAGAACCTCATCGATGATGACAAAGTCCTCTGGATTTGGTGCATTGAACCGGGTCGCCGCCAGAAACGGCCCAAACCCAGCCAGCGCATCACAACGCCCGGCGTAAAGAGCAGCCCGCAGTTCTTCTGCTTTTTCGAAATTCAGGGCTTCGTATTTGATATCCCGTGCGCCCATGTAATCGGCAACGATACGTTCAATTGAGGTTCCGGCATTGATGCAAAAAACACCGCCCTCCAGGTCCTTTGCCGATTTTGCATTCAGTTCTGCACGGGTGAGGATGGTGGTCGGTCCAATGAAATAAGGCCGGCCAAACTGCAACCCAAGCTCGGTATCTCTGCCCATGGTCCAGCCGGTCACTTTGATGATAACATCGATATCGCCGGATTGCAGAGCCGGAAACCGTTGTGCCCAGCTCACGGGTATGATTTGCAGTTTATCGGGCGAACCAAGGATCGCGGTCGCCAGGGCTTTACAAAATTCGATATCAAACCCTTTCCATTTGCCTTTGTCGTCAACTTCTGCAAATCCCAGATAACTTCCATTATGTCCCGTGCAAAGCAGGCTGCCGCGCTCCTTTATGGTTTTAACGGTATCGCCGGAAGCCGCCCGAGCGGGGCCTGCCAACGTCGCCCCTACGGCGACCGCTGAAATTATCGATATTATTATTTTTAACATTTTTTACTCCTTCCTGTTTAAAACAAACTACAACGTTTGGTTTTTGCTGTAGCGTTACGTAACATCACGCGGCTTGGGGTCAACACTTAACCCGGTGCCGCATGTTCCGCGCAGTGAACCTCTACAAATTCCAGATAGAGATTTGAGAGACGATCCGTAATGGGACCTCGTTTGTTGCCGCCGATGATCCTTCCATCGACTTCGCCAACGGACGTTAGCCCGCCGAAGGATCCGGTCATGAACACTTCGTCGGCTGAATAGGTATCAATAAGTGAGTAATTTTTTTCGAAGACAGGGATGTTGTTTTTTCGACACAACGCAATCACATTTCCCCGGGTAATACCGTTCATGCAATAATCGCCCGTCGACGTCCAAACGGCACCCTTTCGAACGATGAATAAGTTGCAGGAATTTGTCGTGTTTACGAAACCAAAGGGGTCAAACATCAAAGCTTCGTCAGCGCCTGCTTTCGCGGCCTGAATGCATGCCAATATGCAATTTAATTTGGAATGCGAATTGAGCTTTGCATCCTGTGTTAGGGGCAATCCCCGATGCTGCGCGACACTGGCCAAACGCAATGGTCTTGGGATCGCGGGACGGGAATGTTCCATAATAATTGCCACGGTTGGACCAGATGTGGAAAACACAGGATGCTGGAACGGTGCCGATTTGATACCACGTGTCACCATCAATCGGGCATGGGCATCGGTCGTCATGCCATTTGCCAGGGCCGTTTGATCAAGCGCTTCGGCCAGTTGTTTTTTACTCATGCCAATATCGAGATCGAGGGCGAGTGCACCCTCTAACAACCGATCCAAATGTTCGTCACGAAACGCCCAAATTCCATTGTACAGACGTAACCCTTCCCAGACCCCATCGCCTAGCATAAATCCAGAATCATAAATTGACACTTTTGCATCTTTCCTGGAAACGATGTCGCCGTTTAGAAACAACCGAAGTTGTTCATTTCTTGGATCACTTGCGGTTTGATGGGCACTTATTTTTTTAGTCATTGTATGGGTATCCGTTACCAATCTGATCTGGGTCCAAACTGAATCTTGATTTACTCTGGGCGCTCAGGAATTCCATGAACCGGTCGTGGAACAAACGTGTGTGGGCATGGGCAAGGCGATCTGCCTCGTCAAGATCATGCGCCTCAATGGCGTCAACCATTTCATGATGTTCACCCTGCAGAATATAGTCCTTATTGGATTGTGCAAGATAGTCGAAATGCAGGTGCAGCAGGCGACGACCTTCGTCCAGCAGGGTTTCATATTGACGAGCTAAATATGGGTTTCGACCGGCGTCGGCAATGGCCATGTGAAAAGCTTTGTTGGTACTGGACATCTCCAGCTGTATTTCATCAACAAGGCTATCATCAAATTTTGACGCCAGCGCTCGCATGGTAACCACATCTTCCGCAGTTCTGCGCTCCGCCGCCAAACGGGTATTAATGCGTTGCAGAAGATCCAGGGCTTCCACATAACGTGGAAATGCAGAAAGATCCAAAGGCGCAACCAGCGTGCTGCGATTTGTCAACATAACGACGAGGTTCTGTGCGGCTAACCGATTTAACGCTTCGCGGATGGGCGATCGGGACATTTTAAAACGACTGGCCAGTTGGGTTTCGTCCAATGGCGCGCCCGGGGCCAAAACCAGAGTTAAAATTTCCCGATGAAGGGTTTCGTATACGGTTGCCGCCCGCCCGCCCCGCGAACGGCGGTCCGGGTCCGGCGCTACAGCCGCATCCCTCTTTTTGTCATTATCCTGGCGTTTTTTGGTTTGGCCCAACAGCGGGAATCCTTTTTTTTGTAGACAACGTGTCGACTATATATCATTATGCCGACAAATTGTCGACAAGAAAAACAGGCCCAGTAAAATGACCTCAGAAAATCCAAACATTTTGATCTTCATGGTAGATCAATTGACGGCCCATGTTCTCAACGCCTATGGCGGCAGCGTTTGCAAGACGCCAAACATCGACGCTTTGGCGGACCGGGGGGTGGTGTTTGAAAATGCCTATTGTAATTATCCGCTCTGTGCCCCCTCACGTTTCTCAATGATGTCGGGGCGGTTACCGTCACGCATTGGTGCCTATGACAACGGTGCTGAGTTCCGGGCGTCAACACCAACCTTTGCCCACTATTTACGGCGCGCCGGATATTACACATCGATCTCTGGAAAAATGCATTTTGTCGGCCCGGACCAGCTTCATGGCTTCGAGGAGCGTTTGACAACGGAAATCTACCCGGGCGATTTTTCCTGGACGCCGACAGTCAGCTATGAGGACCTAGACCAAGATGACGAACGGCGTTTTTCAGCCGGCGTATCGTCCGTCGAAACGGTAATGGATGCCGCACCAAAAGCCCGGTCGATGCAGATTGATTACGACGACGACGTTGTTCACCACGCCATTCGGGAGCTCTATGTCCGTGCAAGATCGACCGACAAGCGGCCGTTTATGATGACGGTCTCGTTAACCCACCCCCATGACCCCTATGTCATCACCCAGGAATATTGGGACCGATATACGGACGACACCATTGATGCGCCACGGGTCCCCTTTATTCCCTTGGCGGCACGCGACCGTCATTCACAGTCGTTATATACCCATTACGGAATGGACAAGACGGAGATTTCAGAACCGGCCTATCGTCGTGCACGGCGCGGTTATTACGGCATGATTTCATATGTTGATGAATTATTCGGGCGATTAAATACGGCCCTGCAGGATTCAGGATACGGCAACAATACGGTCCTTATATTTACATCGGACCATGGCGATATGATTGGCGAACGGGGAATGTGGTTCAAAAAAACGCTTTATGAACCGGCAGTCAATGTTCCACTGATAATTAGCCACCCGGGGTATGGACCTGGTCGTGTCAATGCTCCCGTATCTTTGGTTGACCTGTTTCCAACGGTTCTCGAATTTGCCGGAATTTGCCAAACCGACCTGCAAACGCCAATTGACGGCAGGAGCTTGGTTGCGGCATTAAACGGGACCGAAGAAATAGCGCCGATTTTGGTTGAGCACATCGACGGTGGAACAGCGGCGCCTCGGGTCATGGTGCGTGACGGTGCCATGAAGTTCATTTTCTCACCGGCGTATCCCAACATGTTATTTGATCTCGTCGCCGACCCGACGGAGCTGAAAAACCTGGCGGGAGAGCCGGCCTTCGCCGACATCGAAGCCCACCTGCTTTCCCTGGTCCAGGATAACTGGGATTTTGACAAATTAACCGAGGACGTCATCGCCGATCACGCCGCGCGACGGATTATCGACGAGGCCCAGGATCAGGGCCGCCGTGAGTCCTGGGATTTTGCACCGCGACCACTCATCCAGAACACCAATTATGTCCGCCACGGTGACAGATTTCCCGATCTCGAACGCCGCGGTTACCTGCCCTACCCCAATTCAAAACCATAAGGAGACTGTTTATGAAACTCACAGGCGTAATGCCCGCACTCGTCACTCCCTTCGACGCGAACGGTGAAATCGACTTCAAAGCTTTTGAAGCCCTGCTCCTACATCTTCGTGACGCCGGAGTTACCGGATGGGTACCCAACGGCTCGACCGGCGAATACAACGCGATGAATGCCGATGAACGGGCAGAAGTTCTAAAATTTGTCGCCGATTTCGCCACGGACGACGAAATTTTGATTGCTGGAACAAATGGCGGGTCAACGCGCGAGGTGATCGAACATTCCGAGCGCGCCTATGACTTGGGGTACCGGACGGTTCTTCTGGCATCTCCTTATTATGCAATGCCCGCCGCCGATGAACTGCTTGCACACTTCCAGACGGTGCTCGGTGCCGTTGATATGGATCTTGTCCTCTATAACTATCCATCCAAGGTCGGCGTCGAAATTGGTTTCGATATACTTGACACTTTGGCCGATCACCCGCGGGTCATTGGAATCAAAGAATCCAGTGGCGTCCTGCAACGTGCCGTTGACATCCACATTCGTTATCCCGGTCGCCTTGATCTTGTAAGTGGGTCCGACGACATTGCCCTCGACTTTATGTTTTGGGGTGCCGATAGTTGGATTTGCGGCCCGGGTAATTGCATGGGTGTTGCCTGCTGTGACCTGGACCGAACCTACCGGAGCGGCAACATTGCTGCGGCGCGCGAAAAAATGGCGATCATTTACCGCGCCATGAACAGCCTGGAAGCCGGCAAATTTGTTCAAAAAGTCAAATATGGATGCGAACTTCTGGGGTATCCGGTCGGCCATGCAAGACAACCCCTGTTGCCCTTAACGGAGGATGAGAAAATGGATTTCCGCCAGGCAATGGAACCGATCATTAACTGGGTTTCCTAACTAAATGCCGAAAAATATTGTTGTCCTCGGCGGCGGTATTGTTGGTGTTTGTTGTGCCTTGCAACTCCAACGCGCCGGTTACACCGTAAGGATCGTCGAACGCAACCCGCCGGGCGAAGGCGCGGCACAGGCGAGTTGCGGATATATCGCGGCAAGTGAGGTTATCCCCCTATCGAAACCAGGCCTATTGCGGAAAGCGCCCGGTTGGCTTTTTGATCCGTCCGGTCCGCTGACAATCCGGCAGTCATCGCTAATGGGTCTTCTTCCGTGGTTTTTGCGGTTTGCCGGAAACACCCGGCCATCGAGGATTTCTCAAATCAGTCATGACCTGTCCCGGCTCACCTCAAGGGCAATGGTGGATTATCGCGAATTATTGGGACAGTTTGGTTTATCTGATCTGATCCAGACAAACCCCGTAATTGAACTCTATGAGACGGAAAAAGATTTTGACCGGGCCCGCCCCGACCACGAAATGCGACGTGCTTTGGGGTTCCAGGTAGACGAAATCTCCGGTTTGCAGGCTGCCGAGAGGGAACCAGAAATAGCCAAAGATTTTGCCAAAGCCGTGGTTTTTTCCGATTGGCGATCGATTGTTGACAGCGAACGGTTCGTCACCGCAATGACCGATGCCTTTGTTAGCGGTGGCGGTTCCATTACGATGGCTGAAGCCTCGCACATCTTGTTTGAGGGCTCCATGGCAACGGGCATTTCTTTGGCCGGCGGCGAAAAAATAGAGGCCGATATTGTGATCCTGTGCGCCGGTGCCTGGACAAAACAACTGACGGCACCGCTGGGATCAAAATTAAGGATTGAAGGGGTCTGCGGTTATCAAACCTTATTTGCCGATCCCGGCGTCTCCCTGGCTCATGGTGTCATCTATGCAAAAGGCGGGTTCGGCATTACCCCCTATGAAAGTGGTTTGGCCATTAGTGGCACCATTGAATTTGCCAACCTTGACGCCGAACCCGACTGGCGACGCGCAGACATACTGGTTAAAAAATCGCGTCGCATATTGCCAAAACTGCAAACGACCAACGGCATCCGCCGGATGGGTCGCCGCCCACTGACACCCGATACACTGCCGATTATCGATCGGCTTCCGAATTTCGAAAATATATTTGTCGCCACCGGCCATGGACAGTTAGGCGTTACCCTTGCAGCGACAACCGGTAAACTTATTGCAGATCTGGTCTCGGGACATCCGGGGGATATGGATATGGCCGCCTACCGTGCATCGCGGTTTTAGGGCATCGTTGCCTGAGGCTGGTATATAAAAGGAACAACAAAATGCGCTGGTCTCGAACCTTACAATTGGTTGACCTGCACTGCGAAGGAGAGATTGGTCGGGTGGTTACCGGTGGTGTCCTCAATATACCTGGTTTGACAATGGCGGCTAAATTGAACCACTTAAACACGACTGACGACAGCCTTCGCCAACTCCTGACCTCCGAACCCAGAAGTGGACCGGCGGGATCCGTTGTCCTGTTAACACCGCCAACCCATCCGGATGCTGATACGGGAATGATCATCCTGCAACCGGATCAGGCCCACGCCATGTCCGGATCCAACGCCATTTGCGCCGTAACCGCATTGGTTGAAACGGGGATGATTTTGCTCACCGAACCAATGACTGAGGTGATACTCGATACGGCAGCCGGATTGGTAAAGGCAATTGCACATTGCCCGGGTGGCCAGTGTGAACGCGTAACATTGGATATGCCGATGGCTTTTGTTGAAGCGCTGGATGCGGTTATTGAAACACCGGATTGGGGAACTGTCCGATATGATTTATGTTTTGGCGGTGTGTTTTACGCGCTTGTGGATGTTGACCAAATTGGCATGAAAATAAATCCCGATAATGCCCGATCCCTGGCAGCGGCGGGTGTTGAACTGAGAAACACAATTGACGCATCACAAAACATCCGTCATCCCTTAACACCGGAAATCTCCGGGCTGGCCTACGTGATGTTTCGCGATAAGGACTCCGATGGTGTTGTCCGCACATGCACCACCCTGCGTCCGGGTCGCGTCGACCGGTCACCCTGTGGGACCGGCAGCAGCGCACATTTGGCGTCTCTCTTCGCCAGGGGCCAGGCGGTGCCAGGTGATATCCTGCGGTCCCGCTCCATCCTTGGCGGTGAATTCGAAGTCGCATTTTTGGCGCACGGCGATGTTGCAGGGCGTCCTGCAACAAAATCTCAAATTTCCGGTCGGGCTTGGATTTACGGGATTTCTCAAATTGGTCTCGATCCAGGGGATCCGTTTCAAACCGGTTTCAGATTATCCGATACCTGGGGTTAGTGTATCCTTACACAATAGATCAACAGGCTGGTTTTCTTTAGGGTGATAGACGGCCCCGACTATCGTGTCGGCGGTTCGTCATCCGGGTCGCCGGCTTGATTTAATTTCAGGCGATCAGGGGCCAATTCACCTATGGAAATTTCCAAATCACTTGGCGTCCGCTTCCGAACCGTTTTCCTTGCTGCGGGGAGCGGCGTGTCGAATTGATAATCCGGCTCAATGTGTTGGCGCCGCCAGGTCGCGCGCATTTCCTGCCAGGCGCTAAATAATGTGCGCGGCCGTGGCATGTCGTCAGCGACTTCGTCGTGAACCCGCTTCAAGTTGTAACAGGGGACGCCAGCAAACATGTGGTGTTCGATATGCCAATTCATCCGCCAATACAAAAATTCAACAAACGGGTTAAGCCGGATGGAGCGTGTGTTTTTGCGAAAATCGGCGACCTGGTCGCGCAAACCACAATGTTGGGTCAGGCCGACCAGATAGGCGCCCCAATTGGCAATGAAGGAGGGAACGGTAATGATTAGCGGAACAACCCACAGGCCCGTGCCCACCGAAATCGCCGCCAGCGAACCGTGCAAAAACAAAAGTATCCGCGACCACCACATGGATTTAAGCGCGTAATCGGGTTGATCCCTGTGCAAAGCCTGCAACCATTCCCGGCTTGGCGCTTCGGTTGATCCCATTACGCCGATGGCCGACTTGGCGGTGACAAATAAGGCCGAAAACAATCCACCTTTGCCGTAGCGTCGCCCCGGCTGGGTAAACAAATTTATCGTAAACAATTGTACCACTAAACTAAATTTCAACGACGGTTCCATGGGCAGTACGTTCTCGCGGTCCCCATTGGGGTATTGGGTATAGCGGTGATGATAGGTGTGACTACAGGCGTAATCGAAGGGGTCCCACCAACTGATAAAACTAAATACATAAAGAAAAACTGTATTTAAAGCTTTTGTCCGGAACACCGTACCATGGCCGAGTTCATGCGGTGCCACGCCGGAAAAAAAGCTGGCGATACTGCCATGGGCAAACAGCGCCAGGGCGAAGCCTAACCAGATTTCCTGTAACCAAAAATAATAAACCAGAGCGCCGGTGCTCGTGAACAAGCCAAGATGCCCGGCGACCTGCAGTCCGCCCTGGACATCGCTTCGTTTTGAAAAGGCGCGAAGTTTTGCCGGATCGATGGGGCAACGGTACCAGTCGACCCGCAGGTTTTTACGCACTTCAGCAAGGGCAGGATAATTCACGCCAATAGGCCTTTCTCTGTATTCGGCGACACGGAATTCATAACCAACTTCCCATAACTTCTGGAAAGTATGGCGGTGAAATGCGCAAGTGACAAATACTCAATCACCGAAAAACCCCGGATCGAGAGTTCGAAAACCGATATTCAGCCGCATCCTTTTTAACGGAAAAAGAGCAATTTTCCGTGAATTTTCAATGACAGGATACCTACTCTTTTCTCAATCGGTACCCAAACAGATGGTGGAGCGACAATTTGCACGCGCTCAAAACGTTAGGATTCCTGTTGCGGAACCGATTGTTTCACCAGGCAGACGATGTAGAATATGATCTAAATTCCTGGTTATAATTTAAATATTTCAACTCCGTTACAAGTGTTCCCCTGATATCCGAATTCTAACTGTGAAGGAAAAAAGCTTTCCTATTTCTGTCATTTTTTTTGTGATCCAATCCGGGTCGTTGCGTTTATTATATTCGGGTTGTAAGCAACCATTGATGACGCTGGCGATCGTGAAATGCGGTAAATCAGGAGTGATTTAAGGCCGTTGACAAACGTTTATTGGAATGAATAGAAATCCCCATGCTCATGACCGAACAAAACCATACGGTGAGATCGCCCGAACCGTTCTTTGGCGCGTTACCCAGCTTCGACGATTTCATGACGGTTTTTGATGCCGACAAATATACCTCCATACCTGACGGCTGGAGCATTATTGTCACCGACATCAAAGGTTCGACGAATGCCATTACGGAGGGACGTTATAAGGATGTTAACATGATCGGTGCCGCGACAATATCGGCGGTAATGAATGTGACCCGTGTGAATGAAGTTCCCTTTTCCTTTGGCGGCGATGGCGCAACGTTTATTGCTCCGCAAGAAACCGTGCCACGCATACGTGAAGCCCTTTTGAAAACCCGGAATTTGGCACATCGCGGTTTCGGCATGGAACTCCGCGTTGGCGCTGTACCAATTGCCGAAATTCGCGCCTTAGGCGTCGATGTGCAGGTCGCCAAATTCAAGTTAAGTGAAGGCAACTATCTTGCCATGTTCGATGGTGGTGGGCTTGCGCTTGCGGATCAAATGATTAAAGACGATGACGGCACGCACGGATATAGAATTGATGATGAGGTTCCAAACATACCACCAGATTTGGAAGGATTGTCCTGCCGATGGGAGCCGCTTTTGGCAAAACGCGGCACGATGCTGAGCATTCTCGTGAAATCGTTGGCTTCCGATAACAACGAGCAATCGCGCACCTACCAGTTGGTAATGGCGCAATTGGTCAAAATTCTGGGGCCAAATTTTCAAAACAACCAACCGGTCACGGAGGAAAATATGAAATTCCGATGGCCGCCCCGCGGCTTGAAAGCGGAAGCCATCGCAACTTGCCGGGACCGCCATTATGTATGGCATCTCGTCTACCTCTATTGGCAAAGTTTCCTTCAGCTTTTGCTCGAGACCTTTAATTTACAGGGCGGTAACTACAATGCGCCGAAATATCGTCAGGAACTCAGAGCTAATTCCGACTATCGAAGATTTGATGACACGTTGCGGATGGTATTGGATTGTTCGGCGACGGAACTTTTGCAAATTGAGGCGATGCTGGAACGTTTGCATCAAAACAAACAGATTGCCTATGGGCTACACAAGGCAGACAGCGCGTTAATGACCTGTCTGCTGTTCAGCCTTGCCGACAGTCAACATATTCACTTTATCGATGGCGGCAATGGCGGATACGCGTTGGCAGCGCGACAAATGAAACAACAACTCTCGACATTGAGCAAACAAATGTAATTGCTAACAAGAGCCAGCGGTTCGACCGGGCCGCCGGGGGCCAATTCCCACAGGAAAAGTAAATTTTTGCATTCAGACCGATACGCGGACCCGGTCCTGGGCCGTTAACGACTTTGCGGATTTGCCCGAAGCGAACCTGTTTTGACATGGTTGTCGGTGAGTGTTACGAGGCACTATGCACACATCCTACAATACAATCGGCGTCAATTATTCTGATCTCAGGAAACCGGACTCGCGGATCGAGATGGTGATCAGGAGCCATCTGGGGGCTGCAAAAACTATCCTTAATGTTGGTGCCGGAGCGGGGTCTTACGAGCCTGCCGACAGGCAAGTCACGGCGATTGAACCGTCCTTGGAAATGATCCGACAACGCAGCTCCTCAGCAACTGCAGTCATTCAGGGTTATGCCGAAAACTTGCCCTTCGACGATAAGTCCTTTGATGCGTCGATGGCGGTCCTGACGGTTCACCATTGGGCCGACAAACAGAAAGGACTCGAAGAAATGCGCCGGGTGACACGGGGCCCGGTTGTCATCCTGACCTTCGATCCGTCGCATCAGGGGAGCTGGCTTACCGACTACATTCCCGAACTTGTTAAATTGGACGAAGTGATAATGCCAAGGATGGCAGACTATGGGGACTGGTTAGGGCCGGTAGAGATTGCTGCCGTTCCAATTCCCCATGATTGCAGCGACGGCTTCCTGTATGCCTATTGGCGGCGGCCAGCGGCCTATCTCGACCCGAAAATTACCGCCGCCATGTCTTCCTTCTGGACGATCGACACGATATATGAGGGGTTAAAAAAACTGCAAAGCGATCTGGATACCGGCACCTGGACACAGCGGTACTCTGAATTGCTTACCCTTGATGAGTGCGACGTTGGTTACCGCCTTGTTACGACCAAATGAACGTCGCTAAAAACTGGGTATTCAGATAAGTCACAGGTCCGTGTTGCGCCCTTTGTACAGTTCATCCGATTGCGCGTCCCACCATTTGATCGCGTCAGCAGCGGCCAATTCAAACCCGCCCATTAATTCGCGAATGACCTCAATATCATCCGAACTTTCTTCGATCTCCATCGCCATTTCTGAAAGTCGCATTGCAAACATCGATCCGCTAGAGCCTTTGATCGAATGGGCTGCTTCACGGATCTTTTGTGAATTATTGTCCTGCACTGCCTGTTGGAGTTCAAAAAGGTGGTTTTGAAGCGAGCTCTGTGCTTCCATCAACAGCTTTGACATTACCTCGGCAGGTAAATGATTGCAGAAATTTGCTAACTTTTCTTCATCTCCTACAAGGGCATCATCGTCCTTCGACGCGCCGGTCTCACTGGCAACATCTGTTGCGCCCTCAGAAGCGCCACCAACGGGCCTGTCTTCCAAGTCGATCACGTCGTCATCGCTCTCGCTCGGCCTGTCAATAAGCCGATTAGCCGCAAGTGTGTCCGCCAGTTGTTGCTCCGTGAACGGTTTAGTCAATACATCTACCATTCCCGCTTCGATAAATTGCGCATGACGGTCGGTGAAGGCTTCGGCAGTTAACCCAACAATAGGAGTGTTCTTTCCGATTTTCGTTGCACAGATGGCCCTGGTCGCATCAATACCATTCATTTCGGGCATATGGATATCCATGAGGATCAGGTCGGCCCAACCTTCCTTCGCAGCATCGACTGCCAATATTCCGTTTTCCACACGTTTTACAGAGTGACCGAACTTGTCCAAAAATGCCATTACGATGGCAGCGTTAATTTCGTTGTCCTCGGCAATTAGGATATTTAGAGCCTCTGATTTCAGGTTCGCCGTATTTGATGCCCGCAACGATATCGCTTCAACTTCATCATCCGTTGCCGCATCAAACGGGATATAGGCAATGAATCTGGTTCCTATGCCAAGTTCACTATCAGCGCTGATTGTTCCGCCCATGAGTTCTGTTAATTGTTTAACGATGGATAGACCTAACCCCGTCCCCCCATGTTTGCGGGTTATCGTGCTGTCTTCCTGAGTAAACGCATCAAAGATGGCGTCAACTCGATGGGGAGCAATCCCGGCTCCTGTGTCTTCAACCGCAAAATACAACAAATGGTCTTTTGGAGAAGGTATTAGCTTACCCATATCAATTGCGTCACCTGCGACTTCAATAGTCAAATGAACGCGCCCCTGTTCGGTGAATTTGATCGCATTACTTAAGAGGTTCCACAGAATTTGGCGCAATCGAACCGGATCGCCTTTAAGCACCATTTCGGATACGATATCGCAGCTTACAGCCAGTTCTATACCTTTATCATCAGCCAAGCTTTGGAACAAAATTGTGATCGTCGAAATCAATACTGGCAAAGAAAAGGCCTTTTCTTCCAATTCAAGCCCGCCAGCCTCGATTTTACTCATATCGAGCACGTCATTTATAATCGCAAGAAGGCTCTGACCTGAAGAAAGAATAGTGTTTACTTTGGCCTCTTGATCTTCGTCGAGTTTCGTATCTTTTAATAACTGCGCTAAACCCAAAACACCGTTCAACGGGGTCCTGATCTCATGGCTCATCGTCGACAGAAATTCGGACTTGGCGATGTTAGCTGCCTTAGCCCGGTCACGCTCAATTGAGAGGTCTTCAGATAACGCTATCTGCTCGGAGGCTACTTTTTCAAGGCGTTCTTGTGTGTCGGAGAGTTCTAGAACGTGCCGTTCCGCATCCTCGTTGGCAGTTATCAACGCGGCCTTATTTTGTTTATCGGCGGTAACATCGGTGCGTATGCTAACATATTGGATAGGCTTGCCGCCTTCATTCAGGGTCGGGACAATCGTTGTTTTGACCCAGTAATCACCTCCCAACTTGTTCCTGTTCTTGATCTCACCCTGCCACGTGGAGCCATTGGCAATGACTTTCCACATATCCACCCAGAACTCATCTGAATGTTCGTCTGATTTAATGATATTATGATTGCTGCCAATTAATTCTTCATGGCTGTATTTACTGATCTCACAGAACTTGTCGTTGGCATAGGTTATATCGCCTTTGACATCGGCGATGCTGACAATCGCATGCTCATCAAGAGCAAACCGCAGTTCCTCAACTTGATTCTTAGAATGCTCATTAAATATGGCTGCTGAATATAAAAGCGTTGCGATTTCACGGCTATCGGTTTTGGCAGGATCTGGAACTTCTACTCCCTCTGTCCCTTTCGAAATTTTTTCAAGTATTTCTGCCATCGAATTGATTGGCCTGGAGATATATTTGGTCAGTAAAAAATACAAAATGGTGGCTACGAAAATTATTATTGAAACCATGTACACAGTGACATTACGCATAAAAGCGTACAAATCAGATACTTCTAATGTCGCGTCATAGGAAGCAGAAATACCGCCAATCAGTTCGCCGTTTTCCAAGCCCATATCTTGGCCATGACACGTAAAACATTTTGGATTGTTGGCTAACCCTTTTCCTAAAATAACCGGCATGGTGTGACGGAATTTGGTTTCGGTAATAAATCGCTTAACCGTTTTTTGGGAGTTTTGAACTTCTCGGTCAATTTCATCCAACGGAGGCTCGACTTCATTACTCCCCTGCTTCTGTTGGTAGGCAACAACTTTTGGCCCCATAAACAGCCAAAGCTTCATATTCTGTTCAAGCGCTGAGATATTTTCAACAGTACCATTAATGGCAGCAATTACAGCGTTGCCGTCGGTTTTGTTTCCCCGGTGGATCATCGCCTGGGTATGAGCGGCTTGCAGTGCAAGCAACACACGATGGGTTTTCTCAAATACTTGAGTATCCAATACTTTTTGTTCATTCCAGTAAATGCCGAAAAGCGCAACCGACAGGGCCAGGCTGAGAACAGATGATAAAATTATAAGTGGTTTTGTGACTAGATTACGGCGGTCAGAAAAGTCATGCTTTGAATGAGTATATTTTTGCATGCGCCCTATTTTGTTTGTCTTCACCGAATAATTCCGCCCCATTAAAATATTCTCTCGTCACAGCGGTCAATCTTTAATGATTTCCGGAAATTGGTACTATTGAGACCTATAGCAAGGCGTGATTTAACTTCTGGATAGAGAGAGTTGCGCAGACATTAACGTCAGCTATTTTACTTACGAAACGCCATTGTTTTCATTATCACCCGATAATTCATCTTCATAATTAAAATTTCATTATTCCCATCGTGGTCCTGTATCATGCGCTCAGAAAACCCATCTGCATCGCCCGCGCATGCCACCGCTGTGTGGCGTTATCTCGGCCGCTGCGAGAAGTTAGTAACCTATTGGAAGTCAATATGTTTGCTGACGTATTGGAAGTCAATATGTGCTGAAATTGTATTCACCTGACAGGTTATGCCTTAGCCAGATTTAACGGGCGGCGGCCATGCCGCTCCTGAATTGGCGTCGGATCACCCGAACTACATGCTGGAACACTTCAATCCGGGAGCGTTGTATGTCAGATGAATGTAATTTCAGCGCAACCTATGAGATGAACGACCCGTCGATCCCCACGGTGCCTACGGTTCCGTTTTCGGGTCATCTGCGATAGCGAGCATCCGATGGCGGATGAGACCTTGGGAATTGTTTTAGGCTAAACCATTTTCAGTGTTGTGGGGCTAAACGGAACAGGTGCCTCTGGTGCGGCGCACCAACCCGCAAGAGATGTAACAATCTGGTTTTCCATAATCTGCAACCGTCAATGTACCACTGGAAGTGTGAAGAAGAACGTCGTTCCGATCCCTATTTGAGTGTCGAAAGCAATCGTCCCATTATGTTTTTCGACAATTGATCGTGAAATATTGAGACCAAGCCCGGTCCCACCGGGATTTCGGTTGTCGACATTATCACCGCGCACAAACTTTTCGAATAATCTGTCGCGGATGTCCTCAGGGACGCCTGGACCTTCATCCGAAATGCTGACCCGGACCGCCCTGTTATCCTGGGTTAGCGACGTCGTTACGCACCTGCCGTTTGGGGAAAAGTTGGCGGCATTAGAAGCAGGTTCGCCATAACCTGCAAAAGCTTAGTATCGTCCCCCCTAACTTTGATTTTGCAACCTGGATCGACAAATTCAAACCGCACGCCATGTTCCTCTGCAAATCCAGAATTCAGGTCGACGGCTCGTTCGATCAATTCCGTCAAGTCCAGTTTTTGAATTTGGAACTGCATGGCACTTGCATCAAGTTTTTCGACATTAAGAATATCATTTATAATTTCAGCGAGGAAACCGCTATTGCGCCAAGCGATGTCAAGCAGCGTGGCAGAATTTTCTGGGTCTGCTCCGGCGACGCCTTCTGTAAGTAATCGCAATGAACCAACAATCGACGTCAGGGGTGTTCTCAGTTCGTGGCTCATGGTCGTAATAAGGTCGGATTTAAGTATATTGCGGCATTGGCTTCGTCTCTTGCATTTTCAAGTTCCAAAGTGCGCTCATGAACCCGTTGTTCCAGATCATCGTGCGCTTCACGCAGGTCATCAGCCATACGGGTCACGGTTTCGCCCTGTAATTTGAGCTTACGGTGAGTTTCCTCCAACTCGACGACTTGCGTTTCCAAGGTCTGTTCGGTCTCCTGCATTTGTGTAATTCTGTCCTGTAGGGCACGCAGAGACAGCGTCTTGAGGATTGCAAAAATCGCCCCGGCCAAAAAAAGACTAAAAAATCCTACCCAGCTCGTCGACACCACGATTGGCGAAAGGCTCTGGACGACATGAACCGAGCCTACATGGACCCGCCCTTCGAATACGGTAGCGATCCCTTCCATATGAAGGCCAAGTGACGTTTGCATTTCTTCGTTTTCTGGTGCGGGCTGCGATGAGGCAATGGTCTTATCATTCAAATCAATTAAAAGTGAGAGCTGCGGATTTCCGGTCTGATGTTGGAGTATCTCTTCCAGTCTGGGGACGTTGAACTTCCAGAAATCCGGATGCTTGTAAATGAATGTCGAAAGCATATCGGCGCGTATCCGGGCGCTACTGTTGATCCGCAACGTTTCATATTTATAGGTCGTTGCAAAAAAGATTGCCGGAATCGCGATCAGGACGAGCATGGAAATGACGGCGGCCATTCATGTCAAAACCCATCGAAGACGGCTCAGCCGTTGGCGATAGAGGTCGTCTTTATTTTGCGAAACCATCACATTGGTTGTCCCTCGGTAGAAACAGCCAAATTGCCTGCGCGCTTAAGAATACGTGTTCCGTCTGGTGATCGAATAAAACGAATAAACTGCTGCGCCAATTCGCTCGTTTGGGAACCGGTTACGAGATAAAAATATTTCGAAATTTTATAAGCACCAGGAGCCAAGTTTTCAACGGTTGGAGCCACGGCGTCAATGGCGATTGGGGTGAGAGCCCGCTTTTCAGCAAGAATTGCACTCAATGACCCTGTTGTAAGCGAACCAGTCATGGTCTCGGCTAGGTCCATATTATCCTGCTCGCTCAGCGCGACAGGTATGCCCGGAATCGCCCGCGCTTGCACCAACACCTCAGCCATCCCATTGAAATGAGAAATGAGAATCTTGGTTGAGGTATCCTGCTTGCGCCTGAGAATGATGCGAATTGGTACCCCGCCCTGCCATTGCACGGCCTCACCTGAAAATACTTTGACCAATTCCGCCGTAGACAGATTTGGTGCGGGGTTGGACGCAGTTGCTTTGGTAACCAGTAAAAACGGCGTGAGCGCATATAACGTCGCCACTGTATAAGACTTTTTTTCCTTGGCTTTTAGGGGTCTTGAACTGAGCGATATATCCAACGCACCTTCTAGAACAGCTTTGATGCCTCCCCCGCTACCTAAACTGGTTGGAATTTCATGGAGACATCCGGTTGGGTTTTTATGAATTCCTCCGCCAGGAGTCGCATGGTTCCCGAGGCCGCACCCGTTCCGCCGATTTTAATCGTGGCTGCAAGGCTGCCCGAAGGAAATGCCAAACAAAATACAATCGCGATGAAACCATATCGAATCAGGGTTATTGTCAAACATTTTGGCATCGGTAAGGCCCCCTAAGGCGTTATCAGATAGCGTTTCCAGCCCAATCCAGCCGTACGCATACTGAGCATGTAACGTCTAGGCTACTCCGGCTATATAACCACAGAATGTCGGTGCTATGAAGATCTGTTAATACACGTTGGGGCCGACAGTTTGCCTAATCACGTCGATGGTGAGCCTCACCGGATGTTTACCATACAAGTCTGTTGTCCAGTTTGGTGCGGCCAGGCCTTATGTCTAGACTCTCTATTTAGACTCTCTACTTGGATATCCCTAATTGGGCTATCCATTTGGACTCTCTGATTGGACTCTTTGCATAGACAGTCCGCTTAGCCCCTTCAATGTGCGAAGTTCGACCGATTTAAAGGCAACTATGGGGGATCGGCTGGGTAAGTGTTTGATTCATAGAGTCCGGTCCTCCCTTTATCACCCATCCAAATATCCATCACTTCCGGTATTTGGCTCGAGTTTCGTCGAAAATTAAAATTGACAATAAAAAATTAAACTGTCTAAATAAACTGTTAACATAAATGGACAGTTTGTTTAGACTCTTAATTAATGACAATGCACGAGCTTACTAGCAAAGAACTACTTTCGCAGACCGGTATATCGCGGGCCACATTAAATAATTATGTGGCTATGGGAATATTGCCGCGTCCTCATGTGAAAGCTCCTGAAATAGGACATGGCCGTGCAAAGCGTTTGGGTTACTTCCCGATAAGCGCGCTAAATATCGTCACCAGGGTCAACGAGCTTAAACAAAAGGGGATGACAATGAACGAAATCAGGACTGCAATCGCTAATTCTCAATCACAAGACACGGTTACAAATCTGGGTGCCCACATGCAAAGCAAGAGCGCAGATAGGGCGGAAATGCCGGAATCTACTGCTGCGACCAAACCGCCCTGCAAGGTGCATCCGGTTCAACAATCACTAAATCTCGAAGCCGTAACCGGACCCGCTTATATGGTGAACAACCAGTTTGAGGTTGAATGGTCGAATGAGACGTCGAACGACAGCCTGTTTCACCTTGAAAAAGGCCTGTCAGAGGATATCACCGAATGCAGTATCTTCCCCCTATTGCTCAACAAAGAGCCGATCCGAACGGCCGTTGACCGGGATGAAATCTTGCGTTTTCACCTGATGGCGGCCAAAAACCGGATTCCGCGGGCGCGATTTTACACCCTCGGTTCCCAGATGGATGGTAAGGATGTTGAAACCCTTCTCCGCACCTATGATGAAACGGAAGCCGCTGATCGCGCCGCCCTGCTCCATACGCGGGTCAACATGGCACCTGCCGGAAGTCCGGCTTCCTGGTATTTGATCTACGCATCATTTTTCCGCGAAGGGGTCTTTTTCACCTACGAACCATCGCAAAGCCCAAGTGATTCATTGCTCGAATTGCTGGGGCGCCGGGATGTGATCATCCGTGAGATCCTTAAAAAGCGTCGCCCCTACTTGACCCCCCTATCAGTCATGGTTGCCGATATCCAAAATTCGGTGAAAATTTGTGCGGAATTGCCACCGGAGGAGTACTTTGAACTGATTAACCAGATATGGTCGACCATGGAGCCGATCCTGCGCAAGTTCAATGCGACCCACGGCAAACATGTCGGCGACGGCTTGCTCTGTTACTTCTTTCCGCAACCCGACAGCAATTACATCCTGAACTCGGTGCACTGCTCACTCGAAATGCAGGAAGCAATGCGCAACATCAACATCCAATGGCGGGGCCGTAAAAACTGGACCAATGAACTCATACTCAATGTTGGTATCGATGAAGGACAGGAATGGTTTGGGACGTATCAGACCAACACGCATCTGGAATTCACCGTCCTTGGCGACACGGTCAATCGCTGTGGCCGGTTAAGTGACTTTGCTACCGGCGGGACCGTATGGGCGTCAAAGAACCTGGTCGGGCGGCTGACCCAAAGTGAACGTGATTCCGTTCGTTATGGAATTCATCGCATTAACGCGGACGGAGACAAAATATTTGTCGATTCCACCTTTTCACGCATTTCAAATCTGGTCGATCTGGATATCCCGCAGAACAAGAAACTACAGGATCTCGGGTCTCTGCCTGTTACCGAAATACTGGAATCCATCCCTACGGCTTTTTCATGAACCTATCTGCCTAAAAGGTGCCCGACACAAAAGCCCGCCAGCTTGGCGGGCTTTTGAAAGGCTGTGCCTGACCGCTCCGGCCTTCGAACAGGTGGCGCTTAACCGCTCACAAAAGCGATCATGCGTCCCGAGACGAGCGCCCCGATCCAACAAATTCCTGACACAATCGCAATGCGGCGTAGGGCCATATCCGAAGCGCCGTCAAGAAACCAGCCATGGCGGGCATGGGCCAGGACGGCTGAACTGGTACCGATGAGAATGAAGGCGATTTTGATCTGAAACGCCGGGTTCGCCAAATATTCAGATGCCCGGGTGGCGAACAACAGGCTGCCGCTCATCAGCGCCATCGCAAGACCGGCTCCGGCAGTCAAGGACAGCACACGCACAACAGCGGCGCGGGGTACCGATGGCCACAGACCGAACAGACGCAACGACAGCGGTAGCGCGCCGCCGACCACCAGCGCAATGGCCAGGACATGACCGGCGTTGACGATTGCATAGGCCCAGCGCGAGAAACGAAGGGTCGTGATGGGTGCAAGCGATTCCAGCGTCACAAATATCTCGTCCAAGATCGCCCGCCGTCAATCGCGATCGGGGTAGAGAACGTATTCCTGAGCGCCGATATAGATCCGCTCCGCTTTCATAACCTTGTCGTTAATATCGGTGGAAGGCTCGCCGACGATCCTGACTTCAACGCCCGCCGCCAGATCGCCTGGCTTCAGCCCGGCGCGTGCGTTGCGCCAGGGCTGGCCAATCTCAACTGTCCAGACATTGCCGTCGGCGTCGATTTTAAGCACGCCGTGCGGATTGCCCAAATGAGCCGATTTAATGAGTCCGGTCAGCGAAATATTACCACCTGTTGTCCACGACCAGCCATGGTGGGCAACGGCGAGACCCGATGTCTGCACAAGAAGAATCAAAGCAAATAAAAGAGAACCCATAAACTGCCGCATCGTTCGTTCCTATATCCGTTGATAATAATTGCTATATAGGGATACAACCGACCATAAAAAAGGGCCGCCCGAAGGCAGCCCTTTTCGTATTCGAATGCAAACTTTCGCTTAGCGCTTGGAGAACTGGAAGCTTCGACGGGCTTTGCGTTTGCCGTACTTTTTCCGCTCAACAACACGGCTGTCGCGGGTCAGGAACCCTTCCTTTTTGAGCACGCCGCGCAGCGCCGGTTCATACAGGGTCAGGGCCTTTGAGATGCCGTGTTTGACGGCCCCGGCCTGACCGGAAAGTCCGCCACCCTTGACCGTGCAATAAACGTCATACTGGCCACCGCGATCGGCCACATCAAAGGGCTGCTGAACCAGCATTTGCAGAACCGGACGGGCAAAATAGGTGTTTACTTCGCGCCCATTGACGACAATTTTGCCGGGGCCCGGTTTGATCCACACACGGGCAACTGCATCTTTCCGTTTGCCGGTGGCATAAGACCGGCCGAGTTCATCAATTTTCGGTTCACGAACAATCGCTTCCGTCGATGGCGTGTCAGCAACGGCAACGTCGTCAGCAGCCGGCGCCGCAGCCGCCGGCACTTCAGCTGCACTGGCCATCGCTTCTTTCAGGTTTTCGAGAGTTGGTTTAATTTCCTCAGCCATGGCTTAGAGGCTCCTCTTGTTCTTGGAATTCATAGCAGCAATGTCCAGAACTTCTGGCTGTTGTGCTTCATGGGGATGGTCTGCGCCGGCATAAACATGCAATTTGCGCATCTGCTGGGTCCCCAGCGGGTTACGACTGATCATCCGTTCGACGGCTTTGATCACGACGCGCTCGGGATGTTGACCTTCGAGGATCGCACCGGCCGTACGGCTCTTGATGCCGCCTGGATAACCGGTGTGCCAATAATATTTTTTATCGGTCAATTTGCGGCCGGTTAATTTCACCTTTTCCGCATTGATGACGATGATATTATCACCACAATCCATGTGCGGCGTATACATGGTTTTGTGTTTTCCGCGCAGGCGCAGGGCGATTTGCGAGGCCATACGTCCCAACACAAGGTCTTTGGCATCGACAACGAACCACTTGCGTTCGATCTCATCCGGTTTGGCTGAATATGTTTTCATTGTTCACTCTTTAATGCTGTTTGGGCGCAGGCTTAAACCCGAACCGGTTTCGGCGCGAAAAGTATCATTTGTTTTGGTCATGTCAACGAAAAACCGTTAAAAAACCGATATTTAGACGTGAGGTATTACAATACCTCATATTTTCTCATCGATTGGGCGGGATCGAATAGGTCCCCGTGGCATGGGCCACCGGATCGTCCACGCCGTCCGAATATATGGACACTTCAACGACCGCCAGTCGTCGACCAATTTTTAGCGCCCGGCCTTCGGCAATCAGGTCAGCGGGTCGCGGCCGATTTAAAAAATTGATGCTGAAATTGGTTGTTACAGCCAGGGGCACCTTTCCGACGGCGCTTAAAACCACCGCATACATCAAGGCGTCGGCCAACATCATCATCGTCGGGCCCGAAACCGTGCCGCCCGGGCGCAGCATTCCGGCGTCATAGGGCAAGCGCATTTTCGCCGTACCGGGACCAAGCGCATCCAACAAAAGCCCGGCCTCCAGTGCCCACGGCATTTCCAGTTTCAGCAACTGGTTAAAATCTTCGACGGATATTTTGGCCACGTCCGCTCCTCCTGGACTGGTGGTCTGCATCCTCTTAATTGCACCCTTGGGACGGTCTTCCGAAGCCATCTGGATAGGCGCACTGTGCGCCACGATGCGGGCGCATTGCCTGCGCACGCCTTCCTCCCGGAAAACCAAAAATCACGTTCCCTAGGGTGCAATTAAGAGGATGCAGACCACTAGACAAATTCAATCAATGCCCCCAGCCCGTCGCGCACCCGATAGTCATACCCCTGGTCTTTGAGGATCTGACCAAGCGCCGTCAAATAGGCGATATCGGCAGGTACGTCAGCCAACAACTGAATAACCGACCGCCCGGTTCCCGTCATCCGGAAGGCGGGCAATATAAACAACTGGCTGGTCGGGTGACGTACAATGAGATCACACCCCTTGAAATCAAAGGTGATGCCTTTGGTCGGCGCATAAAAGGTTACACTGAGGTCATCGGAAGCCTGGAGCAGATTCAAACCCTGCAGGCGATGAATATCCTTTTCACCAATCCCAAATTCGTTAAATTCATTTCTTGCCCCTAATTTCAGGAGATAACCGGTTGGAAAAAAAACCCGACCGACCTTTTCCAACAGATCCAGATCCGCAGCCGTCATGCCGCTCAAGGTGTCGAGAACCTGCAGGCTGACCCGCCCCGGCGTTTCGGTTTCGCTGGCCAGAACATGACCCCAGACCTGCTGCATATCGGGATTTTCCACGTCTTCGGCCCAACGGATAAACCGGGCCAGCCAATCCCTGTCGATATCGTGATCCCGTGGCCCCGGCGGGATTTCCGCCGCCGCCACGTAGGCGGCACGGGCGATGGCTTCAATATTGTGTTGGCGACGGGCTTCGACCGTCGCAATGCGAACCGACAGGCGTTCGTATTGATCCTGTTTATTGGCGTCGCGCAGCAAAGTCTCTGCCGAATAACTGCTGCCCAGCAGGGAACTCAAGCCGGTGGAAATGATATTCACCGTCGATTCCTGGTTTTGCGATCGTGGTTCCGTTTGGTCCGCCACTTAGGGGCACTCCGCTGCCGTCGGTTTATTGCTGGATGCATAATCTCCCATCAACGACCCCCAATGCAAGGATCTCGGTGCTTGATCTTTTCCCTTGCCATCGGCGCGGCTAGGATCAACATTCAGGTAAGTTTCGCAAGCACAGGTGTGAGGTCGATATGGGTGATGAAGCGCTATTGTTACGGACAGATACCGGCGGCATTACAACGCTGACCCTCAATCAACCCGGAAAGTTTAATATTCTGTCGCGCGAAATGATGGACGAAATTCAATCGGCTCTGGAACAGATCGCTGCCGACACCTCGGTTCGCGTGGTTGTCCTGGCGGGCAACGGCAGGGCTTTTTGTGCTGGCCATGACTTAAAACAAATGATGGCTGATTGTCGGGAAGACGCCATGCGGGCGCTGTTCCGGCAATGCAGCAAGATGATGGTCACCATAACAAAAATTCCACAGCCGGTTATTGCCAAGGTTCAGGGCATTGCGACGGCTGCCGGTTGCCAACTGGTAGCCCAATGTGACCTGGCGATCGCCGCGCAAACGGCAACCTTTGCCACGTCGGGTATCGGTGTCGGACTGTATTGTGGGACCCCGTCCGTCGCTGTTACCCGAAATTTGCCACGCAAACAGGCCATGGAACTGCTGTTAACCGGCGAATTTATTAACGCCGAAAAAGCCCTGGCCTATGGTCTGTTAAATCGGGTTTGTGCGCCGCAAGATCTGGACCAGATGGTCAACCAAATGGCCGGGCAAATTGCCGCCAAGGGACCGGCCTTTATCAGCAAAGGTAAACAGTTGTTTTATCGGCAAATTGAACAGGGTCTTGAAGCCGCCTATGAACTGGCCACGGAAACCATGGTGGAAAACATGAAAATGGATGAAGCCCAGGCCGGTATGCAGGCATTCGTGGACAAAAAATCCATGCCCGATTGGTCTGATCGATGACCGCTCCTCTGATTTACGACGACGGCACCATCAGAAAAATCCTGCAGTCCGTGAAAACCGTGGCGATGGTCGGTGCCAGCCCAAAGCAGGTCCGTCCGTCAAGCTTTGTCATGAAATATTTGCAAGGCAAAGGGTATCGGGTGATCCCGGTTAATCCGGGCCATGCGGGCAAGGAGATCCTCGGAGAAACCGTCTATGGCGGTTTACAAGATATTCCGCACCCCTTTGATATGGTTGATGTTTTTCGTTCGTCGGATGCCGCCGGCGGCGTCGTCGACGAGGTCCTGGCCCTGCCGCCGGAACGACGGGGCCGGGTGATCTGGATGCAGTTGACGGTTCGCAACGATGCTGCCGCCGAAAAAGCGGAGGAAGCAGGCCTGCAGGTGATTATGGATCGTTGCCCAAAAATTGAATACGGACGGTTATTTGGGGAACTGGGGTGGAGCGGCGTAAACACCGGAATCATCACCTCAAAGCGCAGGAAACTGAACCCATGACCCCCCCTAAAAAGACCACCATCCCGCACCAAGATGGTCCCTGGCAATATGGCGAGGAAACCAAGGCCGTCCACGCGGGTGCACAGCCGGACCCGGTGACCGGTGCTCGCAATACACCGATATATCAGACCACGTCCTATGTCTTTGACGATGTCGACCACGCCGCCGACCTGTTCAATCTGCAGTCTTTCGGTTTCATTTATTCCCGTTTGACCAATCCGACCGTCGCGGTTCTCGAAGAACGTATGGCCAGCCTGGAAAACGGTCGGGCCAGCGTGTGCGCCGCATCAGGTCACGCGGCGCAATTTTTAACTTTTTTTTCCCTGTTGGACCCGGGCGATCATTTTATCGCATCGCGCAATCTTTACGGCGGGTCGATTACCCAGTTTGGGATCAGTTTCAAGCGGCTCGGCTGGAACTGCACCTTTGTCGACCCCAGTGACCCGGAAAATTTCCGCACTGCGGTGACCGCCAAAACCAAGGCGATATTTATTGAAGTTCTGGCCAATCCGGGCGGCATTATTTTGGATCTGGAAGCCATTTCACAGGTCGCGCAGGATGTCCATGTGCCGTTAATAGTCGATAACACATTGGCGACCCCCTATTTACTGAAACCCATGGAATGGGGGGCCGATCTGGTGGTTCATTCGACGACCAAATTTTTGTCCGGCCATGGGACGTCGATGGGCGGGGTTGTTATTGAGTCAGGTAAATTTGACTGGGCCGCCGATGACCGGTTTCCGACCATGACCCAACCGGATCCCGCTTACCATGGCCTGACCTTTTATGAAACCTTTGGCGATTTTGGCTTCACCATGAAAGCCCGGGCCGTCGGATTGCGCGACTTCGGTCCTTCCATGTCACCGGCAAACGCTTTTTATACCCTTACCGCCATCGAATCCCTGCCCGCCCGGATGGACCGGCACGTCAAAAATGCCCTGACCGTTGCCGAATTTTTGCAGAGCCATCGCAAGGTGAAGCGGGTATCTTACGCGGGTCTTAGCTCCAGCCCCTACAATGATCTGGCAAAAAAATATCTGCCAAAGGGGGCTGGTGCGGTATTTTCCTGCGAACTTAAAGGCGGATTTGATGCCGGTGTCAAACTGGTCGAGAGTGTCAATCTATTTTCCCATCTGGCAAATGTGGGGGACACCAGATCGCTCATTCTCCACCCAGCATCTACCACCCACCGACAGTTATCCGACGACCAACGTGATGCCGCCGGTGCCGGTGCCAGCGTCATTCGGCTTTCCATCGGCCAGGAAACCGCTGAAGACCTGATTCACGATCTGGATGAGGGTTTGTCTAAAGTTTGATTGCTGCTCTTTGATATTAGGCAGACATGACCCGTGTCGGGACAAAGTCACGGGCCTGGTCCAGGGATTTGCGCAGGTCTTTTGTCTGGTCATCCAGAGCATTCGCCGCACGGTGATCGATTTTAAGGACTTCAACCTGTTGTTCGATTCGCCGTAATCGAGAATCGATTTCGTCAATCAAGCTTCGACTTTCCTGAATGCGCGCATTAACATTTCTGAGATGCGGTTTTACAACCGCGTCACCATGACTTTCGGCACGTCGCAACGCCTCAGAAGTAAACCAGACGGAAATCAATGCAACTGCCAGGCTAAGGCTCGCCAATACGGTACCCATAACAATCCTCACTCAATTCATACCTATGTAACAAGATTACGAGGAGACAGGTAAACAGAAGGTAAACAGAGGGCCGGGGCAAAAAAAAATTGATTTATGGTTGCCCGGTGATCGACGCAGATCCTTTATGGGCCTTGGTTTGCGCCACAATAGATGCAAAAAAATCGGATTTTATCTGCTCGCCATATATCCGACCCTGCGCAGGGTCACCGGGTTTGTTGCCGCCAAGCGGCGAATCGTTTGCACCAGCGGACCGGCTTGTACCCCGGTCAACAAGAATAGATTCCTGCAATTTATCGAGCGCTTTTTTTAAGAAGCTGCCATAAAAGTCCTTTACATGTTTTTGTCCGACACGCTTCGGGATGGTACGGGGACTGGTGATACCCGGCAACGATGAAACCGATCGGGCAGGCTGTCCGATTGTTGAAACCGTTTGCCTTTTCTGGGTGAGGCCCAGTTTTTCCGTGGCCCGCCAAACAATTCCACGAATATATTTTTCCTTCAATTTAATCGCGTCGGCAATCAGTATCTCGGTGGACGGGGCCGGCTCTTGGGTCGACGGGGCCGGCTCTTGGGTCGACGGCACGCCCTGGAGATTTTTACCCGTGTCATCTATGTAAATCGGGTCGCCTTGCTGATCGACAAACTGAACGTCCTGCCAGGGACCTTTTGCCAATCCTAGGATGGCGAATTGTTTTAACCGGTCGGCATCGATGGCCGGGTTTTCCTGTCCTTTTACAAAGGATCTTAGGGCGGCCAACTCTGCCATTACCGACGGGCTTGCCAGATCGGAATCACTGACTTTAACCAGCAACGGTTCCGATGCAGCGGGGTGGGACTGTGGCGGCGTGGGACCCTTGGCGCGGCCATCCGCCGTGTCGTCAACCCTGCTGCCACCAGCAGCGGCGGCGGCCACATCAAAACGCAATTCACCTGTCCACGACCAAACCAGATCGTCATCCGGCCACAGGAGACGTTTTCCATCCACATGGACATGGGCACTGGACGATGGAATTCGCAGTCCGTCCACATCGAGCCAGTCGATCGCCAGCAGATTCTGGCTGTCAGGCTGGGCCCGCAGACCGGGGTCATATACCAGCGATATTTCCGCCGGAAGCCCGTCCTCAAAATCCCAAGGGATCGTGACTTCCTGCCAGCACATGAAGCGATATTCCGATTCTGTACCAAGGGCAGGCAATCCCATGGACCAATCGACATTGCCACTGGCGATTTGCCGACCATTGACCATTATCCGATAATGGGGGTCGCCGTATTCCGGGGCACCGCCCAGGCGGGCAACAATGAGCCCGGTCGGCTGCCGTGTTTCACCCGGGTTTGAGTTAATCGACGGCGGAACCGGCAGTTCAGGTGAGGCGCGCCCTTCCGCTACTGCGCCAGAATCGGCTTTTGCGCGCGGTGCCGGTTGGGGAATTATCTGCGGCTCCAGCGCCGGTTTTGGATCGGCTGCTGGTTTCTCCGGTAGGTCCGGTCCTAATGGTGTTTTTCCGTGCCGTGCGGGTTCGGTTGTCGCAACCTGTTCCGACGCGGGCAGCGGTGCTGGTTTCACGGCGTTTACAGGCACGGTAATGGGTTCGGGCACGGGTTTGGCGGCGGGTTTTTGATCGGTTCCTGGTTTTGCCTTCGCAACCGATGCTGTTGCCGAATTGCGTACAGCGGGTGCCGGCGATGCTTTTACCGGCGTTTCCGTCACTGGCGTGGATTTGAGCGCAGGTTTGGGCGGCGGTTGCTGGTCGTTTTCGGGTTTCGCCTGCACCACAGGTTTGGCAGTAGGTTTGGGTGGCGGATTTGCTTTCGCCACTTTTTCCGATACCTGCACCGGTTTCGCAGCAGGTTTGGGCGGCGGTTTCTGGTCGTTTTCTGGTTTCGCCTTCACCGCAGGTTTGGCAGTGGGTTTGGGTAGCGGTTTTGCTTTCGCCACTTTTTCCCCTGCCGGCACCGGTTTTGCAGCATTGGGCGGCAGTTTCTGGTCGTATTCTGGTTTCGCCGGTACCGCAGGTTTGGCAGCAGGTGGCGGTACGACTTTCGCCACATTTTCCGGTGCCGGTGGCGGTTTCACAGGGGATTTGGGTGGCGGTTTTTGCTCGACCTGCGTTTTCACGTTTCCATCGGGTACAGATGCGCGTTTGGAAGCCAACGCCGGCTCTGGCTTTGCCGGCGACGGCACGGCCTTGGGCCCGGGTTTCAGTGCCGGGTCGGACTTGGATGCCGTTGGTGGTACGGGGCTCTGGCGCGCCGCCGTTTTGGTTTCTTGCGCTTTCGCATACCCCGGCACTTCGGCGCGGACCGCTGCCATATTTGTCAGTTTGTTTCCTGTCGCTTGCTCGTTGCCGGCAACCTTCAGGGTAATATGGACATATTGCTCGGAAAATGTCGGCGGCAACAAAAGCACCAACCCCTCTAGGTCTTCGGGATTGAGACGCCATACCCCCGGTGACGTAGACTCGCCGCGGTTCAACCTGGCGGTAACGGGAACCCCGATAAATTCCGCGGATTCTGGAACAAAACCGATTTCGATGACACTCTCGGGAATGGTGATGGCGACGGAATTAAATTGATCAACCGGGTCGCTGTCCATCGCGCTGGCCAAATGATCTCTCGACGGCGGTGGCCCGTCCCAGGTAATCATCTCCAGCCAATCATTGTTTGCGGGATTTGCAGGCGTTCGCTCGATTGGGGAAGTTTGCTCGTCGTCCGGTTTGGGAGTTTCAGTCACCACGGTTCCTGCCAACTTTACCTGCGGCCCACGACCCCGCTAGAAACAGATCCTTAAAAGGCTTATCCGTTGATGCGTTGCAAAAAATCGTCGACAATCAGATCTACTTTTTCATTCGGCACCCGGCAAACTCCGGCGCCCGCATGCCCGCCGCCGCCGTACTCAAGCACCAACAAACCAATATTGATATCGGAATTTGAATTAAGGATCGAACGGGCCACCGCAAGGGAACACTGGTCACTGCCGGGTCCGGGCGAAATGTTGATTGAAATTTCCGCATCGGGATATAGGGCGTAAACCATAAATCGATTGACCATGCAGACCTTATCTTCATTACGAAGGTCTGTGACGATGGTTTTGCCAACCAGCTTTGAACACCGTTCAAGCTGCAATTCGCCGAATTCCGTATTAAAATTATAGGCCTCAACGCGTTCGATAACGTCTGGCAGGGCCAGAATTTCATCGATCGGGTTGTGCCTGCAATAGGTCATCAGCCGTTCCATAAGCTCATCTTTATCAATCGAAAAATCGCGAACGTTCTCCAGTCCGGTGCGCGGATCAATAATGAAGTTGAGGAGCGCCCAGCCTTGCGGGACCATGATCTCGTCGCCGTTATATTTTGCCGAATCGGCTTTGTCGACGGCATCCATTAAATCAGGTGATATGAGGGGGAATCCATTTTCACCACCAAAGTGTTTATAAACAACCCGCGCTGCTGACGGCGCGTCAGGATCAATCACCCGGTTATGGGTTTCTTCCAAGCGCTGCGATTCGCTTATATGGTGGTCAAAACACAAATGAGCGCCGGCAACATAGGGAAGATTGGTAATGATATCGTTTTCCGTTATAGCGACTCGACCCGCTTGCATCTCCTGAGGTTCGGTAAACATGACGTTTTCAATCATGCCCAATTCCTTCAGCAGCGCGCCACAGACGACACCATCGAAGTCGGAACGGGTAACCAAACGATACTTTTTATCTGCCATGCTCGGCCTCTTTAAAAATGCAACATTTAACCTTCATAAGTATAACCGTTCCCGCCGCTACTGACAATCCGACGCCCGTCTTCGTGTCGTTGATAAAAGTGAGCGCGCTGCAGTTCAATGGAACCGAGTAATTGGTTATCATGGCAGGAACGGCTATGTAAATACCTATGAATTCAATGGGAAAGCGGATCACCATGGAAATTTCAACTTACCTTCGTCGAATTTGTCTTTTTTTAAGGGACCTATATACTTAACTAGCCAAAATATGCTTGACTAGCCGTTCATGGTTGGCTAGTATAATTTCACACAAACAAGGAAGTGTGAAATGTCCAAGCCAGAAACAATCAGTTTTTACGAATTTTTTGAGCGGTTCCCCAATGAGGAAGCCGCCCGGTTGTTCTTTGAAAACAAACGCTGGCCTAATGGCGTTGAATGCGCCCACTGCGGATCGCACGAAGTTTCCGAATGCAAAGACCACAAGCCTATGCCTTATCGGTGCAAATCATGTCGCAAACATTTCAGCGTTCGCGTTGGCATGGTCTTATCCGAGTCCCGTCTTCCCCTGCACAAATGGCTTATGGCTATCTACATGATGACCACGGCCCGCAAAGGCATCCCTTCCACACAAATGGCCCGCGAACTTGGCATCACACAGAAAACTGCATGGTTCCTTGCTCAACGCATCCGCGAAACTTGGCTGGCGTCACAGGGCGGCGGCATGGGCCCAACTGTTGAAGTTGACGAAACATACATAGGCGGCAAAGAGCGCAACAAACACGCCGGCAAGAAACTCCATGCCGGTCGTGGTGCTGTCGGCAAAGTCGCTGTGATGGGCATCATGGAGCGCGGCGGCAACGTGGTCGCTGGTCCCATTACACACGCTAACGGCCCCACCTTAAAGGGCATCATCAACGGCTACGTAGCCAAGGGCTCCACGGTCTACACCGACAACCATAGAGGCTATCAGGGCCTTTCAGGGTACCATCATTTTTCCGTCAACCACGGTGTCGGAGAATATGTTCGTGACCAAGCCCATACCAACGGCATAGAAAGCTTCTGGGCGCTATTGAAACGCGGGTACTACGGCATCTATCATCACATGAGCGCCAAGCACCTGCACCGCTATGTGAACGAATTCTCATTCCGCCACAACACAGCGAACGTAAGCACACTCCAATTCATCGAAATGACTGCTGGCCGCATGACCGGCCTGCGATTGACCTATAAGGAACTGATTAATGGCTAAGAAAGATGATGTTATTAACCCCATCGACGCCAGCTTTGACGAAGTGGTTGAATCTATAACCTACCCGGCCACCCAAAATATCAGTAAAAACAAAGCACTAAGTGCTAAAAAGGCCAAGCAACCGGCCACCCCTGAACAGCTTGTTTTAGATATCGGAATTCAGGTTGAGAAGGACGTTAACGGGATTGAGATGGGAGTTCTAGAAAACGGCATTCCATTTCTTACGCAGAATGGCCTCGCCAAGCTTGTCGGCACGACCCGCAGCGTCATCTACGATATTGCTCAAGAATGGGCAGAGCACTTCGATGACGGGGTGCTGACCAAGAACCGATATTCATGGCTCCGCCAAAACCTGGCGGAAAAGGGTTTTAACCAACCGCTGCTGTATATTGAGACAAAGCGGGCCGGGCAGGTTCATTACTCCTATCCCGATATTGTGTGTATGTCGGTCCTTGAGTACTACGCCTTTGAGTCTCAGCAGTCGAAGAACCAGGCGGCCATGGATAACTATCGAAAACTTGCAACATACGGCCTACAGAAGTTCATTTTTGACGCACTCGGCTACACGCCCCCCGACAAATGGAAGTATTTCACCGACCGAGTTTCAATCCTCACAGACAGTGCGCCAGATGGATATTTTATTGTGTTTCATGAGGTCAGCGGTCTGATCTCTGACTTAATCGCAGCCGGACTGGCGGTAAACGACAAAACCATACCCGACATCAGTGTCGGCAAGGCATGGGGCGCTTATTGGACGACCAACAACCTTGGTCCAGAACACTCAGAACGCATCAAATATCAACACAATTACCCACCATACTATCCGCAGGCAACCAGCAACCCACAGGAGCCTTGGGCCTATCCTGACGCGGCTCTTCCGACGTTTAGGCACTGGTTCAGGCATACTTATCTGCCGACTAAATATCCGAAATACATTTTGAGCAAAACACACCTACTGGGCGGGCAGGAGAAGGCTCTTGAAATTGCGAATCTTTACAAACCAAAGCTAATCGATAAGAAATAGAGGAGCACCCCCACATACGCTGAGTTCGCTACGCTGCTTCGTATCCATAGCCCAAATGAATGCGAATGGCCGGTTTTGAGACGGCTAACATTTCTGCCAATAAATCAGGGTCTCTGTGTCCTTGCTTTTTTAGGGCTGCAATCAAATGCTGAGGCATCAAAAGGTTTGCGGCAAACTGGTTTGCTTGCGTTTCTTGCCTCGGGCCGATCAAGGTGTTGTAGAACTTACCGCCTTCGGCGCTACGATAGGCTCGGTTATCATCAACCCCATCCCCGATCAAATGACGATGGTATATATAGTGACCAAGTTCATGTGCAGCCGTAAACCTCTGCCGAACCAAATAGTGATTACTGTTCACCGCAATAGTGTATCCAGACCCAGTGTTTTGAATATACCCAGAAAGATTATCTTCCATAGGAAACCGCTCAAAGACCAAGCCCATATCTTTGATAATTGAAAACACGTCAACTGGTGCCGTATTCCAATACTGCTCAATAACCTTAATAGCAGATTTATCCATTTCCATCCTCCGGATCAACGTTCAATGCAACATTATCACCTGAGTTTGTTGCAATTAATTCCATGTGCTTGGCAACCAATTCAGGGACCATCTCAGGTAATAGCTCATCCACTCGCTTCCTTGCTTCCTCCTTGGCTTCCCTTTCAGCCATTTGCTCAACCTTTATGTAACCAAATGCCCCCGACATTACGATCAATAGAGCCACACCGCTTAAGATTATTACAGCAAGATCAAGCCTCCCAAGCTGGAGGGCGGCCTTTAAAGAGTCTGATATTTCACTTTGTCTTGCGCTATATCCATCAACTGATATTGCCGGAATTAACCAAAACAACAAAACAACATTCATTAATGACAGAACAGATAGGATTGAAATTAAAAAGTATCTCACCCACACCTCAGATAGTCCTAGATCCGCGATTATTCAATAGAGCCAGAGTATGATAGCACATAGCCGATGTCGAATGTGTTAATATCTTTTCGTTGGCTAGTCATGTATATAGGCCCCTTTTTTAACAATCGCTGGTTATCTGCACTCACAACCTGTGGCGACGGCGGAAGAGGCGGCATTGGCTGATATCATGGCGGAGGCCCTGCAATCCTATGATGCGGCCAACTACCAAACGGCATTTAAACTCTGGACACGGGCCGCAGGCCGGGGCGATACCGATGCTTTGGTGGCAATGGCAAATATGCACCGCCAGGGAGAAGGACGGGCGAAAAGCCTGAGTAAAGCAGCCGAACTGTATAAAAAAGCTGCGGAACAGGGAAATGGGGTTGGTCAATTGAACTATGGGGAAGTGCTGGAACAAGGATATGGCGTCCAACGGGATTTGATAAACGCCTACGTCTGGTATGGTATGGCCGGGCTCGGCGGCAACCTGTGGGCGCGCCGACGCCAAAATGACCTTTTAACCACACTCAACCCGTCCCAGACCGCAGCCGCGCTAGAAGCCTTAAAAAAAGCCCAACGCACATTCAAATAAAAGGCTGTTCGTACTTATGCGCCATGCTATAGACATCAAAACTCACGTTCAGGGCGGTTATTATGAGTGACGAAGAATCGGCAAAGACACTAAGTGTGCAGATTGCCAATCAAATTGTTAACGTTGCCAATACGCGTCTCGAAGATGGTGCCGCAGCGTCGGAGATTGCTGCCGGGCTCCGTCATGCAGCAGCTAATTTTTCCGCCTTTGCCCTCTATCAATCCGAGGCCGATGCCAACGAGGCCCAGCGGTCCGTCGAAGAATTCGTCAAATTTTTCGAATATTATCTGGAGCGGCATGCACCAACAGACAAACCGCAAGGCGGTTTGTACCAGTTAATTGAAGACGCCAAGAACGAAATTTAACTGGTATTTGCCTCCAGTAACATTCTCAGACGCAATGCCAGGTCCGCCCGCCGATAGGGTTTGGCGACAATATCATCAAAAGTCCCGGAAATTTTAGCGTCAGCAAGTTTTTCGCTGTAACCGGACGTCGCCAATAATTTTAGGTGCGGCAAATGGGTGCGGGCATAGGCTGCAAGCCCAAACCCGTCGATTCCCGGCATTTCCAGATCTGTCATCATCAATTCTAGCTGGTCGCCCTTTGACATTAATATTTCCATGGCCACAGAGGAATCGGACGTCATGGTCACTTCGTAACCTAATCGAATAAGGATCGTTGACGCCAATTTTGCCATATCCTCAATATCGTCAACAACAAGAATTGCCTCCGTTCCCTTTGGTAGGTTGGTTTTAGTCTGCATAACGGTTAATATCGTTCCCTATACTAAGTGGGTTCTGTTCTTCGCCGATCCATAGACCTTCCTGCCGAGACTTGGGAGAAACCTATAAAGAGTCTGAACAGACCCAAACGAATTATCACAGGCCCTCGTAACTGTTTGATTTCGATAAACAGCTATTTGATGACCGATTGTAATTATTGATAAAAGTATTCGCCGATGGATTTGACGTCGCGCAGGGAAAATATGGCAAATATCTGGGACAGGCTGAGCGGCACGTGGTAAAAAACAAAACAATTCTGGTTATTGAAGACGATCCAGACATGCGGATTACGCTGGTCCGGCTACTCAATAAAGAAGGGTATACGGCGCTGGGCGCGGAAAGCGGCGAAATCGCGTTAAAAACCTTCAAAAAATCTCGAATTGATCTGATTCTTCTGGATATCTCCCTTCCCGATACGGACGGAATCACAATTGCCCGTGAAATTCGCGGTCATTCCGACGTCCCCATCATATTTGTGACCGGAAAAAGCCACGTCATTGATCGTGTGGTTGGCCTTGAAATCGGTGCCGACGACTATCTGACCAAACCCTTTAACAGTCGCGAACTGACAGCCCGTATCAATACGGTATTCAGGCGTTCTGAAATTTCACGAACGAATATCATAAACCCACCCGTCGGTGCCGAAATTCTCTATTTCGATGGTTGGAAACTCGACATGTCGGCCTGCAAATTGTTCGAGCCCGCAGGCGAGGAAATCCGGATGACAACCTATGAATTTCGCATTTTGACGACGTTTGTAACCCATCCAAACCGGACTTTGTCACGGACACAAATTGCCGATCTCATGGGGTTCAACGAAATTTCCACCGATGGACGGAGTATCGATATGCTGGTTGGCAAGGTCCGTCGCAAAATCGCTGAATATTCAGACGGCACCCTTTACATCAAAACAATTCGCAACCGCGGTTATATGTTTGCCGGGCGTCCGTCTAATGCGGCTATAAAAGGTTCCGGATAACAGGCCAACGGGAGGGTCGGCAAAGTCCTCCTAGTATATTTCCGGTTCGGGCACTGGCGCACCATAATCAGTCATTAGAAAGTCAAAATCGCAGCCCTGTGGGGCCTGATTGATGTGTTTGGAAAACATTGCTCCGTAACCCCGTTCGTATCGCACCGGCGGTGGCGTCCATGCGGCCCGGCGTTGCTCCATAACTTCATCACTGACCTCGACTCTAATCAACCGTTGATCAACGTCGACGGTGATCATATCGCCTGTTTCCAGCAGTGCCAAAGGACCGCCAATATAAGATTCCGGGGCGACATGAAGAATACACGCGCCATAGCTGGTACCACTCATCCTGGCGTCCGAAATCCGCAACATGTCGCGCACGCCCTGTTTTACCAGTTTATCAGGTACCGGTAACATGCCCCATTCTGGCATCCCCGGCCCGCCTAGTGGTCCCGCATTACGCAGAATCATTACACTGTCGGCCGTGGCATCCAGATTTTCGTCGGCGACCGCTTTTTTCATGGCCGGGTAATTGTCAAACACCAGCGCCGGCCCAGTGTGTTTCAGGAACCGGGTATCCATGGCGGAAACTTTCATGACACATCCGTCCGGTGCCAGATTACCCTTCAACACAACCAGGGCGCCGGAATCATAGATCGGATTGTCCATGGTCCGAATGACATCATTATCATAGACTTCCGCCTCGGCAATGTTTTCGCCGATTGATTTGCCGTTTACGGTCAAACAATCCGTTGCCAGGAATTTTTCAATTCGCTTTAACATGGCGGGCAGTCCACCGGCAAAATAAAAGTCCTCCATCAGATAATGGTCGCCATTGGGTCTGATATTTGCGATTACCGGAACCTGTCGACCAATTCGATCGAAGTCTTCGAGGCTAATATCGAACCCCGCCCGTTTGCCCATGGCCACGACATGAACAATCGCATTTGTCGAACACCCCATGGCCATGGCCGCTGCGATGCAGTTTTCGAAGGACTCACGACGCAACCAATCGCTCGGTTTAAAATCATCCCACACCATGTCGACGACATGTCGACCTACGGCCTTTGCCATGCGAATGTGATTGGCGTCCGGGGCCGGAATAGACGACGCGCCGGGCAGCGTAAATCCAATGGCTTCAGCGATCGACGTCATGGTCGACGCGGTGCCCATGGTCATACAATGACCGTAGGAACGGGCAATTCCCTGTTCGACTTCCGTCCAGTCCTGCTGGCTAATATTGCCGGCCCTCAACTCATCATAATATTTCCAGGAATCGGAGCCGCTTCCCAAGCGCTTGCCCTTCCAGTTGCCATTCAGCATTGGCCCCCCGGGAAAATAAATCGTTGGCAGGTTCATGCTGATTGCGCCCATTACGAGACCCGGTGTGGTCTTGTCACAGCCGCCCATCAGAACGACCCCATCGATCGGATGGCTTCTTATCAGTTCCTCGGTCTCCATGGCTAAAAAATTGCGGTACAACATGGTGGTCGGTTTGACGAAGGGTTCGGCCAGGGAAATTGCCGGCAATTCAATGGGAAATCCGCCCGCCTGCAATATGCCTTTTTTAATTTGCTCAACCCGCTCTTTAAAATGCGCATGGCAGTGATTGATATCCGACCAGGTGTTAATAATGCCGATTGCCGGTTTTCCAGACCAATCCTCAGGATCATAACCCATTTGCATGGCCCGGGAACGATGACCAAAGGACCTGAGATCCTGGACCCCAAACCAGCGAAAACTTCTCAGTTCCTCATAAGTTTTTTTGCGTACGGTCATAGGGGCTCCTGGATGGTAAAGTGTTGAATCCGGTGTGAAAATTAATTTCCAAATGTGTAACCTCCTAATTAAGGAATAACGCCATACTTGTCAAAAGTCGTTGTTCCCAGGACCCGCATATTACAAAAATTTACAAATAATCCATAGTTATAGGGGTAAATTTAAGAACAGAGTTCATCCCATGACCACCCCGCCCACCCATTTGATCAAACACCGGGCAATTGGTCTCAATCAACCCGTCGCCTGCGCAGGCGTTGGCATTTATCCCGGCGACATTTTTATGGGAAAACAGATGACACATAGAAATTTGTCGATATCGTGGATATACCAACCGTCACAAATGGGTTAAAAACCGAATTGCTTGTACCCTTTCAGAACCCACCTTGATCGTAATTGAGAATAATCCACATGACCTTACCCAAATACACTGTCCTAAATCATCCGCTGGTTGAACATAAACTCAGTCTAATGCGCGAGAAAACAACGGAAACAGCCAAATTTCGTATATTGCTCCGCGAAATCAGCCTATTGCTTGCCTACGAAGTACTGCGCGATCTGAAACTGCATGATGTTGAAATCGAAACCCCATTGGAAACCATGATTGCCCGTAAACTTGAGGGCAAGAAACTCTGTTTTGTGTCAATTTTACGGGCCGGGAATGGTTTAATGGAAGGCATGCTCGATCTGGTGCCCTCAGCCCGTGTCGCCCACGTAGGCATGTACCGGGACGCCGAAACACTGGAACCTGTCGAATATTATTTTAAGGTGCCCGAAGGAATTGAAAAACGTTTGTGTGTCGTCGTAGACCCGATGCTGGCGACGGGCAATTCTGCCATTGCCGGTGTTGAACGGATCAAACAAGCTGGCGCAAAAGACATTAAATTTGCCTGTTTGCTTGCCGCCCCGGAAGGTATTGAAGCCTTTTCGAAGGCACACCCCGATGTCCCGATTTATACGGCCGCCGTCGATCGGCAACTCAACGACCATGCTTATATCTTACCTGGCCTGGGCGACGCCGGAGATCGCATGTACGGAACCAAATAGGACACCAACAATCATCGGGCGATCCGGTCACCCATGGACGTTGCGCAGGAACAGGGCTTTACAGGGGCATTTTATAGCCCATGTGGCTATCGACAAATCCAAGGTTTTCATAAAACCGATGAGCGTCAGGCCGGGACCTGTCGGTCGTCAATTGAACCAACTGGCATCCCTTCTGACGGCATCGCAAAATCGCCCATTCAAACATTTTTTGACCCAGCCCGGTGTTTCGTTGGGTTTCAGCCACCCGTACCGCTTCTATTTGTCCCCGCCAGGACCCCATGCGGGAAATTCCAGGGAGAAACGAAATTTGGAGCGTGCCAACGACTTCACCACGTTTCGTGACGGCAACCGCAAGCAGTTGATTGGCATCCGCCTCAATCGCTTTAAATGCCATCAGATAAGGCTCGGCAACCGGCGGCCCCATATCCTCTCTTGTTGACCCCAGCGGATCATTAGCTAATAAGGCGATAACGGCAGGTAAATCAGCGAAATTTGCGGCCCGGAATTCAACGTTTGTATCTGGGTTTTTCAATTGACGATTTCCTCATTAACGTAAGTATAGCGGTATCAGAGGGGCAACGGACAAGGCCGCCTGGTTATAGGGAGCGCAGCAAACCGGCAAAATCACTAATCGCATCGAGATGATAAAACTTGTTATGATCAACCGTTTCTTCAATTTTTTCAAAGTGCGCCGTTACATGGTAGGGAATATGGACCGCATGGCCGCCAAGGGCCAAGACAGGTAAAACATCTGATTTCAGGGAATTTCCGACCATCAGCACCTGCGTCGGTTCGATGCCATGTTCGTCGAATACCTGACGGTAGGTCTCGACATTTTTCTCCTGCACAACAATTGTCTTTTCAAAATAAGGTTCCAGGTTGGATTTCTCAATTTTATTGCGTTGGTCTAGAACGTCGCCTTTTGTAATCAGGAATAATCGGAAATCCGGTTGCAGATTTTGTAAGGCCGATTCCACACCTGGAAAGATATCCAGGGGTGAATCCAAGATGCTTTTACCGAGCATGACAATTTCGTGGATATCCGTCGCTGATACTGTTCTGTTTGAAATCTCGATGGCCGATTCAATCATAGAAAGGGTAAATCCCTTAACTCCATACCCAAACAAGCGGACATTCTTCATTTCCATATCGTGAAAATGTGCCTCAACTTCGCGCTTGGACGCGTAGGCGGACATCAACTCGTAAAGACGCATTTGCACGTTCTGAAACAATTGCTCCGTGTGCCATAACGTGTCGTCGGCATCAAAGGCGATGGTGTTAATTTTGTTCATAATCGGGCTCGAAGTTTATTTTTTGCCTCTTCATCAACAAATGCCGCATCAATTGCCGTTCGAGTTATCTGCAAAAGATCCTCATCCGTCCATCCAAAATCGCTTTTCGCCCGGCTGTATTCATGGCCAATCGATGTTCGGAAAAAGGGCGGATCATCCGATCCCAGGGTAATTTTACACCCGGCGTCCCGCAGGGCATTTAGGGGGTGCGCATCCGGGTCGGGGTAAAGCCCCAGCGCCAAATTGCTGCCTGGACAAACTTCAAGGGTTATTGCGCTATCGACGATCCGTTCGATGAGCTCCGCACTTTCGATGGCCCGGACACCGTGCCCGATGCGTGTCACCGGCAAAACATCGAGCGTATCGGCCACACTGTCCGCCCCGAGGACTTCGCCGGCATGGCACGTGCACGCCAGCCCTGCCGCATCAACCAGATCAAATGCCGGCTTAAAATCAGCAGGTGAATATTGTGCTTCATCACCGCCCATACCAAACCCGACCACATAGGGATGCGGGTCGTTGACAACGGTAGTGGCGACGTCCAGGGCATGGATTGGTCCCAGATGGCGCACACATGTGGGAATCATCCGTCCCATAATCCCGGTTTCACGTTCAGCATCGTCTATGCCTTGAGCGATGCCATCTAAGGAGTCCCGATAACTGAGGCCAACTGCGGCAGCATGCCCGGGTGAGGTAAATAGTTCGACATAAATGGCACCCTCGGCAGCCGCAGAAATCAAGTATTCGTAGGCAACATCCCGGTAGTCCAATTGGGTTTTGACAACCGAACTGGTGGCGTCGTAGGCGTTTAAAAATTCAAGGAAATTTTCCCACTGGTAACCGCCTTTTGTATCAATCAGGTTTGCTGGAATCTGCAGGCCGTTACGGTGCGCCAGGCGTTTTAACAAATCGGGAGTAACGGTTCCTTTAAAATGACAATGCAGCTCAACTTTAGCCAGGGCGCGGTCCATTACAGGCAATCTGCCCCATATTTCAGGCGCGGCAGTTGCAGGTGTGCGGCAATCGTCTGGCCAATGTCAGCGAAGCTACTGCGCCCGCCCAGATTGATGGCCGGCACATCAGGCCCGAATATCAAAACCGGAATGTTCTCACGGGTATGATCGCTACCCGGCCAGGTCGGGTCACAACCGTGATCCGCCGAAATGACAACCAGATCACCCGGTCGCAATATTGCCTCCAGTTCCGGCAGACGTTTATCCAAGGATTCCAATTCATTGGCGTAGCCGGCGGGGTTTCTGCGATGGCCATACAGCGAATCAAAATCGACAAGATTGGTAAAGATCAGGCTGCCATCGGCGGCCTTCCCCACTTCAGCAAGGGTATGGTCAAACAGGCCATTTGTATCGGCCGCTTTTAACAGTTTGGTTATTCCCCGGTGGGCGAAAATATCAGATATCTTGCCAATAGAAACAACCTCCCGCCCCGCCGCCTCGGCAATATCCAACAAGGTCGGACCGTGCGGTGGCGTCGTATGGTCCTTTCGGTTTGCGGTTCGTTTAAAATCCGCTGGCCCATCGCCGACAAACGGCCTGGCAATAACCCGGCCGATGGCAAGGGGTTCGAGGATATTTTTGGTCATTACACACAGCTCATAAAGCCGTTCCAGTCCAAAGTGATCTTCATGGGCAGCGATTTGAAATACAGAATCCGCTGATGTATAACAAATTGGTTTGCCTGTACGCACATGTTCATCACCGAGTTGTTCAATAATTTGCGTTCCCGAGGCATGGCAATTGCCCAGGATTCCAGGCAATCCTCCCTGCTCAACAATTTCGGCAACCAGGGTATCAGTAAAACAGGGAACTGTTTTTGGAAAATAACCCCAATCGAATAACACGGGTAATCCGGCCATTTCCCAGTGGCCACTTGGCGTATCTTTGCCGACACTCATCTGCCGGGCAAATCCATAGGCTGCGGTGACCGGACCATCGTCCTCCAACCCCGGGGGCGTCTCTCCGGAACTTGCTTTCGCCGCCCGGCCAAGCCCCATACGGGTCAGGTTGGGGAGCGACAAATATCCGGATCGAACCCCGTCGATATTGGCCAATCCCTTTGCACAATGGGTCGCAATACTGCCCAGGGTATTTGATCCTTCGTCGCCAAACTGAGCCGCGTCCGACGCCCCACCCAGACCAAAGGAATCTATGACGATAAGGATGGCACGGCTCATGCAGAAGAACTCCCACGGAAATTTTTCAAAACCATATGTTCGTTGGTAACGGCGGTTTCAGAAATGACAAAGGCATCCGTTAATTCAGCACCGGCACGATCTGCCGAGGCCTGGTCACTGGCATGGATCATGGCAAGGGGTTGCCCCTTAACGACGGTTTGCCCAATCGGCGCAACGTCAGAAAAACCGACAGAATAATTAATTTTATCCGCCGCTCGTTGACGTCCGCCACCCAGACCAATAACGGCAACGCCGACCGCCCTGGTATCAACGGCGCTAATGACCCCGTCCCGAAGCGCCAGGCAGGGCTGGATATACGACGCCCGGCTGAGGTAGTGGTCGGGCCGGTCCAATATATCTCCAGGGCCGCCCAATTCAACGACCATTTTGGCAAACCGTTCATGGGCCTCACCGTTCTCCAGTTTTGTTACCGCCATCTCCGTTCCCTGTTCGATGGTTTCAACAATGCCGCCCAATTGTAACATTTCGGCGGCCAGAGCCAAAACCACTTGTTTCAACCTCGGTTCGCAGTCGCCTTTTAAAAAACCAATGGATTCGTTCACTTCGAGGGCATTACCCACGTGGCGACCGAGCACTTGATTCATATCCGTTATCAATGCCGAGGTCGGAAGACCAGCCCCATTGGCCACGGTAACAATACTGGACGCCAGTTCCTCTGCCATTGACAGGTCGGCAGCAAAAGCACCGGAACCGGTTTTCACGTCCATCACCAAACCGTCCAGTCCCGCCGCCAGCTTTTTAGACAAAATCGACGCCGTGATCAAAGGTATGGATTCGACCGTCGCCGTAACGTCTCGAATGCTATAAAACCGCTTGTCGGCGGGTGCCAGCTGGGCCGTTTGCCCAATAATTGCGCATCCCGCATTTTTAACCGTACGCCGGAACAACGCGTTATCCGGTAGGGTCGTGTAACCGGGAATCGCATCCAACTTGTCTAAGGTTCCGCCCGTATGACCCAAGCCGCGACCTGAAATCATAGGAACGAAGCCGCCGCATGCGGCGACAATGGGCGCCAGCATCAAACTGACTTTGTCGCCAACCCCACCGGTTGAATGTTTATCGAGCACTGGTCCGGCTAAATTCAGACTCTGCCACTCCAAAATATCCCCGGAATGAGTCATTTCCCGGGTCAATGCAATCCTTTCGTCCATCGTCATTCCCTGAAAGAACACGGCCATGGCAAAGGCTGCAATCTGACCTTCAGTGATGGTCTCGTCGTGTAACCCACGAACCATAAACGAAATTTCCCGATCGCTCAGGGTTTGACCATCGCGTTTTTTGCGGATGATTTCCTGTGGCAGCATTGCTCGATCACCCGATACTAATAGTTGGACAAGAATCGCACGAGCAAATTCTGTACGCTCGCTGCGGCGACCTTGGCATTACGCATGGTTTGGTCGTGGCTGAGCGGCACCTCACTCATGCCAGCTGCCAGATTGGTAATGATCGACAGGGCGGCGACCCGCATTCCCGCATGCCGGCCGAGGATGACTTCCGGCACCGACGACATGCCAACGGCCGTAGCACCGAGGATAGCCGCCGCCCGAATTTCTGCGGGTGTTTCAAAATGCGGCCCGCAGAACCACATATAAACACCGTCGTGCAGCTGTATCCCCAGTTCTTTAGCGTGCATTTGCAAAGCCTTACGAAGGTCCGCGTCGTAGGCATTGGTCAGATCAACAAATCGTTGATCCCCTTTTTCTCCAAACAGGGGAGAGACACCAGTGAAACTGATGTGATCCGACAGCAGCATGACACTGCCGGGCCCGGCGTCACGATTGGTGCTTCCCGCAGCGTTGGTTAATATCAAGGTTTCGCAACCGATCGCCCTCAGGGTTCTCACCGGGACTTTCATGGCTGCGGCATCCGCCGATTCATAATAGTGGGCCCTGCCCTGCATCACCGCGACCGGCGTACCGCCAACTGTCCCAACAACCAGCCGGCCGGCGTGTCCGGCTACACCCGCTTTTGGAAAACCCGGAAGATCCCCATAGGAAATAACAGTTGGGTTTTCGATCGAATCCGCAAAGGGCCCAAGCCCGGACCCCAAAATAATTCCAGCCAGTGGAATCACTCCGGCAGTTCGTTCCCGGATGATTGCACTCGCCGCCTTTATTTGCCCGTCGGATTCAGCCATTTCATTCACCTAGGTTTTCCGGTCCAAAGGATGCGGGTAACAGGTCACTGAGCGTAAAGGATTTGCGTAATCCTTCCGGCCCGCAAATGTGAATGGGCACGTGTCCACCGGCAAACTCCCGAATGCGTTGCCGACACCCGCCACACGGTGTGACCAGGGCGTCGCCTGTGGCAATAATGCAGACTTCGTCAATGACCGTTTCGCCATCCATGACCATCGCAGATATGGCGCTGCTTTCTGCGCAACAGCCCTGAGGATAAGCCGCATTTTCCACATTACACCCGCCATAAATATTGCCATTTTTACCGCGGACAACCGCCCCGACCTTAAACCGTGAATAGGGTGCATAGGCGTTTTCCATGGCGGAATAAGCCAGTTGAAACATTTGATCGTCCACCCTAACGTTCCTTCAAATAGGGTTGACCTATGGCCTTTGGTGCAACCGCCTTACCAATAAACCCTGCCAGCAGGATGACAGTCAGGATGTAGGGAAGTGCCTGGATCAATTCGACAGGGACTTCACCAACTCCGGCCAGATGAACCCCTTGCAGGCGGATGGCAATGGCATCGAGAAGGCCAAACAGCAAACAGGCGGCAAAAGCCGAAAACGGTCGCCATTTACCAAATATCAGGGCGGCTAAGGCAATATATCCCTGTCCCGCAGTCATATCGCGGACAAAACCAGCGTTTTGGGCGATTGCCAGATAGGCTCCGGCGAAGCCGGTCAGAAGACCGCAGATCAGAACCGCCCGGTATCTCAACCCGGAGACGGATATGCCAGCCGTATCAACGGCTGTCGGGTTCTCCCCGACGGCCCGCAGGCGCAGGCCAAATCGGGTTTGAAAAACCACCCACCAGGTTAACGGCACAACAAGAAACGCCAGATAAACCAGAATGTTGTGCCCGCTCAAAAGTTCTTTGTAAATGGTCCCCAACAGCGGGGTGCCGTTCAAGGCATCCGTAAAGGGAAACTCGATGGGCATGAACCGCGCCGACGACGGCAGGCTCGGAGTCTGGCCACCCCTTTGGAACCAGGAAATGCCCAACACCACCGTCAAACCCGAGGCCAAAATATTGATGGCAACACCACTGACAACGTGGTTGCCCTTGTGGGTTATACAGGCAAACCCATGCAACAGGGCGAGGCCCGAGGCAACACAAATCGCCGCCACAAGTGCCAGCCAGGCAGACCCGGTGACAGCGGCAACACTGGCGGCGATAAAAGCCGCCGATAACATCTTGCCTTCCAGGCTGATATCGATAATCCCGGAGCGCTCTGAAAACAGTCCAGCCATGGCGCAGAAGATCAGGGGTGTAGATACGCGCAATGTGGCATCCAGCGTCAGGACAGCAAACATAAATGTATCTTCCATTTATCCCTCCCCCTGACCGGCGCTCGATTGGCGACGGCTCAACGCCCCATAGGCCCACTCAATCCACGGTGTCGACATATAGGCAAGCGCGCCAGAGAACAGGATCACCAACCCCTGGATGACCACCACCAGTTCACGGGTAATGGTCGGAACTTCAAACGCCAGTTCCGCCCCGCCTTGATAAAGCACTCCAAATAACAGGCTGGCCAAAATGATACCAAAGGGATGATTACGCCCCATGAGGGACACCGCGATACCGGTAAATCCGTAACCTGCAGTATAGTTCAGCAACAGTTTATGGTGAACACCCATAATTTCATTTACCCCGACAAACCCAGCCAAGGCACCAGATATGAACATCGCGAGCATGATCGTTTTGGCCGGCGTAATGCCCGCATAAACCGCCGCTTTTTCGTTAAACCCAACGGATCGGATCGCATATCCCCAACGGGTCCGCCAAACAAACAACCACAGGCCGATACAACAAATCGCCGCCCAAATGATTGATATGTTGAGGGGCGACCGGGCTATTTTAATGCCCATCCAGGCAAAAATTTCATGGGCGAATGGCAAATGGGCCGTATCAAGAAAAACCCGGCTTTCCGGTGACATCTGGCCCGGTTTAATTAACACATTGACCATCAGGTACACCATTAAGGCAGAGGCGATAAAATTGAACATGATGGTTGTGATGACAATGTGACTGCCGCGATAGGCCTGCAGATAAGCGGGAATTGCCGCCCAGGCGGCGCCAAACAATCCAGCTGCAATGATGCCCACGGGCAACAACAAAATCGGCGACAGACTGTCATCTGCCAGCAGCAGGAACAAACCGACACCAAGTCCGCCAATATAGGCCTGCCCTTCGCCGCCAATATTAAAAAGCCCGGCGTGAAATGCCACAGCAACGGCCAGACCGGTAAAGACAAAGTTTGTCGTATAATAAAGGGTGTAACCAATTCCTTCGTCGTAACCGAGCGCGCCCTGTATCATAATTTGCACGGCTTCGAGCGGACTCTCGCCAATCAACAAAATGATGAGGCCAGATACAAGCAACGCCATGGCGACGTTTAAAATGGGGATCAATCCAATATCGATCCATCGGGGTAAGGTCGACGAGTTTTGACTCATGCGTTGGTTTCCGCCTGCGCCAATTGGCTGTGGGCGTTAGCCATCATCAATCCCAACATTTTTTCGTCGGCTTTGTTACCGGCGACTTCAGCAACGATACGCCCGTCGAACATGACCAAAATCCGGTCACTGAGTTTCATGACTTCGTCCAACTCGACGGAGACCATCAAGACGGCGCAACCCTGTTTCCTGAGTTCGATCAATTGGCCGTGAATAAATTCGATGGCACCGATATCAACCCCTCGGGTGGGTTGTCCAACCAGAAGCACCTCCGGGCCCTTATCGATTTCCCGGGCCAGAATAAGTTTCTGCTGGTTGCCACCTGACATGTTTGCAGAGCGAATTTCCGGGAGACGCGGACGGACATCAAACCCTTCCATCAATCTCCGGCATTCTCTATTTATTGTCGGCAAATCAAGGAAGGGCCCGCTGTTATATACGGCCGCGTCCTGATAACCCAAAATCGACGATTCCTGGGCGGAAAAATTCGTCACCATTCCAAGCCGATGCCGATCTTCGGGCACATGGGCAATTTTCAGACCGCGAACTTCCTTTGGGTCACAGAGGTGCTGGGGCGATACATCACGACCATTCAGGAAGATTTTACCCGTGTCGAACGGCCGAATTCCGCTTAAAACTTCGAGAAGTTCGCTTTGCCCGTTTCCGGAGACTCCGGCAATTCCGACGATTTCGCCTGCGCACACCTCAAAACTCAAGTCATCAATCAAAGGCACAGCTCCGGCGGATTTTACCGTTAAACCTTCGACTTTAAGGGCCGGCTGGCCGCGCTGTCCTGTTGATTTTTCGATCTCATTAATAATCTTTCGACCGACCATCAATTCAGCCAGTTCTTCGGCCGAAGTATTCGCCGTTTTTCGATGGGCGACCATTTGACCTGCCCGCATAACCGATACATTGTCGGTGATGGTCATGATCTCTTTCAGTTTGTGGGTGATCAAAACAATGGTCACCCCTTCCCGGTTGAGGGCCTTCAGGATCTTGAACAACTGCGCGGTTTCCTGGGGGGTCAGGACACCTGTCGGCTCGTCGAGAATCAGAATTCGGGCGTCTCGATACAGGGCCTTCAGGATTTCTACGCGCTGTTGTTCGCCGACCGGCAGGTCTCCGGTTAAAACATTCAAATCGACGTTCAACCCATACTCGTCCTCCAGGGCCTGAAGTTTTACCCGCGCTTCTTCCAGGCCTGCCACCAGCAACGCACTGGTTTCCGCCCCCAATATGATGTTTTCCAGGACCGTGAAGGTGTCGATCAGCATAAAATGCTGGTGAACCATTCCAATACCAACGGATATTGCGGCTTGCGACGAAGTGATCTTTACGGTTTTTCCATCGACTTCAATCGTCCCCCTATCGGCTTCATAGAACCCGTACAAAATGCTCATTAGAGTCGATTTTCCGGCGCCGTTTTCGCCGATAATCCCATGGATGGTACCGGCGTGAATCTCCATATTGACACTGTCATTGGCCCGCACGGGGCCAAAGGACTTGCTGATATCTGTGAGTTTTATGGCCGACGGCGAAGCTGCAGGGGAATTTTCATCCCCCGGCCCGCGTTTTTTACCGTCGTTTTCCATTGTTCCGGTCATGGCACCGGGTCCAACGGTCCGGTTTATTTACAGCTGTTGTTAGAGCGGTAATCATGGACCTTAATCTTGCCGGCGATAATATCCGCTTTTGCCTGGCTTACTCTTTTTTCCATGGCTGCGGTAATCAACGAGCGATTGTTGTCGTCCAGGGCCCAATCAACACCCCCTTCTTTCAGTCCCAACGACTGAACACCCGATTTCCAGGTACCATCGCCGCCGGTCTTGAAGCTGTTATAGGCGGCAACATCGACACGTTTGACCATCGACGTCAACATCGTGCCCGGGTGCAGGTGATTTTGGTTGGAATCGACACCAATGGCCAGTTTTCCGGCGTCCTTGGCGGCCTGATAGACGCCAACACCGGTGCCACCGGCAGCCGCATAAATGACGTCGGCCCCACGGTCAACCTGACCCTTTGTCAGCTCTGATCCACGCCCCGGATCGTTCCAAGCCGCGGGCGTGGTTCCGGTCATGTTTTGGATCACTTCGACCGACGGATTGGCATATTTTGCCCCCTGTTCGTATCCGCAGCCAAAAGCCCGGATCAGTGGTATATCCATCCCGCCGATATATCCGACCTTACCGGTTTTGGACGCCATGGCTGCCAGGATCCCCACCAGGAACGACCCTTCCTCCTCCTTGAACAGCACCGCCTGGACATTCGGTAACTCCACAAATCCGTCAATGATTGTAAATTTAAGGTCTGGGAATTCTTTCGCGACCGCTTCAATCGCTGAAGCCTGGGCAAAACCCACGCCGACGATCGGGCTGCGGCCCCGTTGCGCCATTTTACGGATCGCCTGTTCGCGCTGCGTTTCGTTGGTTACTTCAAATTCGCGATAGGCAACGCCGGTTTCCTTTTTAAACCGTTCAGCGCCCTCGAATACGCCCTGATTAAAGGATTTATCAAACTTCCCACCCATGTCAAAAACAACAGCGGGTTTGTCGTCTGCAGCCTGAGCCGATACGGATAACATCAGTGCGGCTCCAACGATCATGGTCTGTTTTAAAAAGCTCATTTTCTTCCTCTTTCGGTTGATTTTTGGTACGTCGCCATGGCTCAGTTTTTATAGAAAACCGGTTCCCTGTTGCAGGTAGTTTGGCAACGGCGAATTGACGAGTCAAATCATCAATTTATTGGGTGGACGTGCCGTGACAGAAAATACAAAATCCCTTAGGTTGGCAGATAATGTCACAGCCATGGATCCCTCAGCGTTTAGCGCTCAATGTCTTCTCGACATTTCTCGTTATTGGTGCATATGTGCCGTTTTTACCCATCTGGCTTGAGGGCAAAGGCATTTCCAAAGTAGAAATTGGGTTGATCTTTGCCGTTTCCCTGTGGGCAAAAATTCCCATAGGTTTGTTGGTATCATCCATTGCCGATCAGACCGGTGATCGTAAAAAAATCCTGGTTGCCGCCAGCTTTATCACCTTTGCTGGTTTTTGTGTGTTTCCATTCCTGAATGGATTTTGGCCAATCCTTGTTGCCTGGGCCGTTGTCGGAACACTTTTAACCACCCTGATCCCCCTCGCCGACAATCTGGCGATAATCGCCGTCAAACGGATTCAGATGGATTATGGCAAGGTCAGGTTATGGGGTTCCGTCGCGTTTATTTTGGTATCCATATTGGGCGGATATTATTTGGAACTGCAGGGAGATTCCCCGGCCGCCGTGCTGCACCTCCTTCTGTTCGGCTCCTTATTAATTGTTATATCGGCACTGGCTGTGCCAAACCTGCATGAAGCGCCGAGAAAACACCAAAAACTGGCGCTGTTTGAGTTGTTGCGGGTTCCGACTTTTGTGGTTTTTGTCTGTACGGCGGCAGTATTGCAAGCCAGCCACGCGGCACTTTATGGCTTCGCCACCTTGCACTGGAAAGCCGCCGGCATTGACAAGACGACCATCGGGTTTTTGTGGGCCGAAGGGGTCGTCGTCGAAATTATCTTCCTTGCTTTCTCGACCCATCTTCTGCAACGCCTGGGAACGCCCAAATTGTTTTTACTGGCGGGAACGGCTGGCATCCTGCGCTGGCTGGTACTCGGTTCGACCACTTCGGTACCCATCTTGGTCCTGGCGCAGGTTTTGCACGCCCTGACATTTGCCGGCACCTTGATTGCGTCCATTGGTTTTATTTCGAGCCGCGTTCCCCGCGACCAGTCGGCCACCGCCCAAGGCCTTTACGATGGTTTAGCCATGGGATTCCTGTTTGGCATTGCCATGGCAATCGCGGGGTGGACCTACAACGACATGGGGGCTTATGTCTTTTATGTCATGATCGTCTTTTCCGGTGCCGGGTGCGTTGGTGCCATTGTCCTGCAGGCAATGTTGAAACGTCGCCCCGACAGGCCTGATCCCGGGTAGGCCCGAACCTTGTATTTCCCGACAATACCGTGCAGTACCTTTATGACCTTGGACAAATTCCTCAGCAAACGGGAAACAGCCATCCGTGACCCCAAAAACCAGAAAATTAGACACCTTAATAATTGGTGGCGGTCACGCCGGGCTTACCGCTGCAATTACTGCCGCCGAGGCCGGTGCCCGGGTCTGTGTCCTGGAAGGTGCGCCGAAGTCCCACCGGGCCGGAAATTCGCGCCATACCAGAAATTTACGGCCGATGCATCAGGGGCCCATACTTTCGCTGACCGGGACCTACGGCGAAGATGAATATTGGGACGATTTGTTACGGGTCACCGATGGCCAAACCAACGAAACCCTGGCGCGTTTGACCATCCGCGAATCGGCACAAAGTGTTGCCTGGTTATACCGCCATGGCGTTCACTTTCAACCGCCCCTGGGCGGCACCCTACATCTCGGCAGGACAAATGCGTTTTTTTTAGGCGGCGGCAAGGCCCTGATGAACGCACTTTACCGTGAAGCAGGGCGGTTAGGGATTGAAGTGCATTACAATGCCGAAGTCATTGACCTGAAATTTGATGGCAAACGCTTCGAAGAGGCAGTGGTTAAAGCCGAACCGGACAACAGATCTTTCCAGGCGAAAACGCTGGTCGCTGCGGCTGGCGGGTTCGAGTCCAATATCGAATGGTTAAAAGAAATCTGGGGCGCGGTTGCAGATAACTTTTTAATCCGCGGCACGCCCTATAACAGGGGCGAAGTGCTTAAACTTTTACACGCACGTGGTGGGCAACAGGTCGGCGACCCCAAACAGTGCCACGCGGTGGCCATCGACGGTCGGGCACCAAAATTTGATGGCGGAATTGTTACCCGTGTTGATTGTGTTTCCCTAGGCATTGTCGTCAACGACAACGCCAGCCGGTTTTATGACGAAGGCGAGGATTTCTGGCCAAAACGATATGCCATCTGGGGTCGGCTGGTGGCCCAGCAACCCAATCAAATCGGACATGTGATCATTGACAGCAAATCCATTGGTGCTTTCATGCCTCCGGTATTCCCGCCGATTGTCGCTGACACCATTGGTGATCTGGCGCGACGGATCGGGCTGGATGAAACGCAACTGGTAAAAACCGTCAATCGATTTAACGCCGCTGTACAACCTGGCACTTTTGATCATACGGAGCTGGATGGATGTAAAACCCAGGGCCTGGAAATAAACAAAACCAACTGGGCCCGCCCCCTGGATCAGCCGCCTTTCAGCGCCTACAGCCTGAAACCCGGAATCACCTTCACCTATCTGGGCGTCGGTGTGAACGAAAAGGCGCAGATGTTAATGGCCACGGGCGAACCATCCGACAACGTATTTGCAGCCGGTGAAATCATGGCCGGAAACGTCCTTGGCAAAGGTTATCTGGCCGGTATTGGCATGACAATTGGCGGCGTTTTTGGCCAAATCGCCGGACGGGAGGCGGCCCAATATGCGCTCAAGTGAAACCCTTATCGAAGCCGAACGGGTGATGACGATCTGCAATGCCTGTCGCTATTGCGAAGGCCACTGCGCGGTTTTCCCGGCCATGGAAAAACGCCTGGCCTTTGCGGAAATGGATTTGGACTATCTGGCCAACCTTTGCCACAGCTGCGGCAGTTGTTATCACCATTGCCAATATGCGGACCCCCATGAGTTTCAAATTAATGTGCCCCGCACCTTCGCTGATCTGCGCCTCGAGACGTACGCCGCATTTTCCTTCCCGTCGTTCATGGCACCAGTACTCAGGAACAATACCAATTGGGCTGCCCTGTCGGTGATTGTCGGGTTTGTTGTGATATTCACCCTGACTTCAAACTGGACCGGCGGAGTAACAGACAATTTTTATGACATCCTTCCCCACAAGACCATGGCCGGGGCCTTTGGTACCGTCGGTGCCCTGGTCGTCCTGGCCCTGACCCTGGGGGTCAGCCGATATTGGCGGTCGCTTGATCTGCCATCGCCGTTTTCCCTCGACTGGAAACATGTCAGGTCCGGCATTAAAGATGCTCTGAGCCTGAAGTATCTGGGCGGTGGGACGGCTGACGGCTGCACCTATCCGACGGAAACCCCCTCCAATGTCCGCCGCCTGTTTCACCATTTGACCTTTTACGGATTTCTGTTGTGTTTTGCCGCGACGTCAGTTGGTACGGTTTATCATTATTCCCTTGGCTGGGTCGCGCCTTATTCGGTTTTCAGTTTACCGAAATTTTTAGGAATTACCGGCGGCATTGGCCTGCTTGTCGGACCCATTGGCTTATTGTGGTTAAATCATCGAGCGGATGATCAAACAAAACCAACCGCCGACGGCGGCATGAACCGGACCTTTCTGATCTTGTTGCTATTGACCAGCCTGACCGGCATGGCATTGCTGCTGGTCAAGCAGTCCCCATACCTGGCACCGGCTTTGATCGTCCACCTGAGTGTGGTGCTTGCCCTGTTTTTGACCCTGCCCTACGGCAAGTTCGTGCACGGTTTTTATCGCCTCGTGGCGCTCATAAAATACGCTACCGAGATTGACAGATAATCGCCTAAGAACCGGTCTGCTCGGTCGTATCGACCTTAAGGGCGGTTAATCTTTGCAGGATGTCTTCGGTCAGGGGGGTCGATTTACGGGTTTCCACATCCATCGTCACCAAAACACTATCGCATAAGGCAACGCAGGTCTCGTCGACAAACAAACTCTGCACCAATCCGAAGGAGGAGCGCCCAATGCGCGAGACGCCGGTCCCAACAATCACCGTTCCCGGCCAATTCATCTCGTCGAGAAAGTTGATGGTCAATTGAGCAATGACAAATTGCAGCTGCTCCGTTGCTAAGGGTCGATCCGGGTCATATAAAAAAGCACATCGGCCACTTTCGCAGAGTGTCGCGAAGACAGCATTGTTCACGTGCCCCTGCCTGTCCGTATCCCCATAGCGCAGTTTTTCCGTCACCTGAACCGGATATTTATGCAGCGGCAGTATTTCATTTTTAATCGTCATTTTTTTCGTCTTTTTGCGGTTGAGGCGAGGCCCGCAAATGTGAACCCTGATACAGATTAAGGCAATCAACGAAAATTCCTGTATAGTGAAATCCCTCATCAACAACGATATTTCTGGAGGTTACACGATGATCAAAATTGATTACAACGCCGAACTTGCCCGGTTGATGACCGAAGCCCAGGGCGATTTGGGCGATGCCCATGAAATCCATATGCGGCTCAAACAAACCATTGCTTCCATGCGGGCCGAAGGATTACCGGTCCCTGAGGATTTTAAATATCTGGATGCGGAACTCGATGCCGAATTTGAAGCGAGGGCAAAAGACGACTAAACTTCCCCAATGCCTTTACTCTTGTTCCTGTTTTTTATGGCTGTGATTTATCCGGCATCGGCAGCCGAGTTGACCGGTCGTGTGCAGGTCCTGGATGGCGATACCCTGTCGATCAACGGAACCGAAATCGAGCTTTGGGGTTTGGACGCGCCGGAACTGGAACAGCAGTGTTTTACCGAAGGCAAACCGTGGTTCTGTGGCCAATCGGCAAAACACCACATAGAGGTCTTTACCCAGGGCAAAACTGTTTTTTGCAAAGCAAAACCCAACACAGACGGGGCGCAGAACCAATACAAATGTGCCGTTGGATCCCTCGATATCGGCGCCGAAATGATCGAAGTTGGCCTTGCCCTCCCCTACCCGCCAGTAAGTGACACTTATTACATCCGTTCCTACAAGGAGGCACGGGGTTTGGGCCGGGGCATCCATGCCGGCACATTTATCGTGCCCTGGGAATGGCGAAAAGCCAGGTCGGATAATTAACCCATCAGCCACTGGAGCTAAGGCCTATTCGGGTATAAGGGAACTGAGATCTATAAAAAGTTGGCGTTTCAATTATCGTCGGAAATGCCTTAACCCCGGCTCCGCTGAATAGGTGAACAGCTCCATTTAAATCCGCGAACCCGGCCCTTATACCGGTAACGGTTCAACCCGGGTCGGCGCGTCTTCCATGGTCGCCGCCAAGGCTTCAAATTCCATGACGTTATCAATCTCGGTTCCCATGGCGATGTTGGTGACTTTTTCGAGAATAATCTCGACGACAACGGGGACTTGGTGTTCCGCCATCAGGATTTTAGCCGCATCGAAGGCGTTTTTAATTTTGCCAGGGTCGGTGACCCGAAGGGCTTTACAACCCAGCCCTTCGGCAACGGCCACATGATCAACCCCATAGTCCTTATTTTCCGTCGCATTAATATTGTCGAAGCCGAGTTGCACACTGTAGTCCATATCAAAACCGCGTTGCGCCTGGCGGATCAATCCCAGGTAAGAGTTGTTCACAACCACATGTAGGTAGGGCAGTTTAAATTGCGCACCAACGGCCAGTTCTTCAATCATAAACTGAAAATCATAATCGCCGGAAATCGCCACAATGTTTTTATCCGGGTCAGCCGCTCTGACCCCCAAGGCCGCCGGCAAAGTCCATCCTAACGGCCCCGCCTGACCACAATTGATCCAGTTACGCGGATTATAGACATGTAAAAACTGAGCGGCGGCAATTTGTGACAGTCCGATGGTTGTGACGTAACAGGTATCCTTGCCAAAGGCCAAATTCATTTCCTCATAAACCCGCTGCGGTTTTATGGTTTTGTCGTCGAAATGGGTTTTCCGGAGCATCGTGCGTTTGCGTTCAGCACAGTCGGCAACCCAGGCCGAGCGGTCCTTCAATTTTTTCTCGGTCCGCCATTGTTTGGCCACCTGAATAAACACTTCGAGGGCCGCTTTGGCATCGGATACAATGCCATAATCGGGCATAAAGACCCGACCGATCTGGGTCGGTTCGATATCCACATGGACAAACTTCCGTCCGTCCGTGTATTTGTCGATGGACCCGGTGTGACGATTGGCCCAGCGATTACCGATGCCAAGGGCAAAATCCGATTCCAGCATGGTTGCGTTGCCATAACGGTGGCTGGTTTGCAAACCGACCATACCCGCCATCAGGCGATGGTCATCGGGGATTGACCCCCAGCCCATCAATGTCGGGATAACGGGAACCCCGACAATCTCGGAAAATTCGACCAAAAGGTCTGTGGCGTCGGCGTTTATAATTCCGCCGCCAGCTATAATTAGTGGACGTTCCGCATCGTTGAGCATGGCCATGGCTTTCTCGATCTGGGCGATGCTTGCCGTCGGTTTAAAATTTCCCAACGGCTCGTAGGTATCCTCATCAAACTCAATTTCCGCCATCTGTACGTCAATCGGTAAATCGATCAGCACCGGCCCCGGGCGGGACGATCGCATCAGGTGAAAGGCCTTTTGGAAAACCCACGGGACCAGAGCCGGTTCCTGAACTGTCACCGCCCACTTGGTTACCGGTTTGGCTATGGATTCAATATCAACCGCCTGAAAATCCTCCTTGTTCAAGCGGGCCCTCGGGGCCTGGCCGGTTATACAGAGAATTGGAATAGAATCGGCGGAAGCCGAATAAAGGCCGGTGATCATATCGGTTCCCGCCGGGCCCGAAGTGCCGATGCAAACGCCGATGTTGCCAGCCCGTGCCCGGGTAAACCCTTCGGCCATATGAGACGCCCCTTCGACGTGACGGGCCAAAATATGGGCGATGGATTGGCGTTTTTTCAACATGGCATAAAGTGGATTAATCGCCGCACCGGGGACGCCAAAAGCATTGGTGATCCCTTCTTTTTCCATTACGATAATTGCTGCTTCGGCTGCGCTCATCTTCGTCATTACCCCATCCTTTCCCGCCTAAATTATTTATTCCGTAGAATGGAATGTATTTCCATTTAATTTTTGTGTCAACATAAAATGGAAATGTTTTTCACTCTACGGAATAAATATGCTATAGCAGATTGATTCTGAATAAAAAATTGCCAATGGTAAACTGAAAAAAAATGGAAACGGTTTCCATAATATGTTTACCGCCCTGCGTTTTGAGACGATTGGCAGATCCAAAGGAAGGAGATCATTGTGGTTAAATCTACTGTCACGCCCCGTCCCAGGGGACGCCCGCCGACTGGAAAAAAAGCCCAATCCTCGTCCGTCCAGGCCTTGGACAGGGCGCTAGGTTTAATGGAAATCTTATCCGTCGACGATGGGTTAACACTCACCGATGTGGCCAACGAAGCCAACATGGCGGCGTCGACGGCGCATCGCCTGTTGGCGACCCTTCAAGCCCGCAAGTTTGTTGAACTGGACGTCGAATCCGGCCATTGGCGGATCGGCATCAACGCCTTTCAAGTCGGCAATGCTTTTCTGCGATCACGCAAACTGGTTTCAATTGGCCGCATGATCATGCGCGATCTTCTCGACAGCTGTGGTGAAACCATCAACATCGGTATAATTGACGATGGACAGGTTGTTTTTATATCGCAATTTGAAAGTCATGAACCCATGCGCGCGTTTTTTCGCCCCGGGCGTCGGGGCCCGATCCATGCATCGGGAATAGGAAAAGCAATTATCGCAACCTGGCCGACGGACGTTGCGACGGCTTTTTTACGTAAACAAAAACTGGTTCAGCTCACCGACATGACCCACCGGTCGGTCGATGCCGTACTGACGGACCTGGCGGCCATAAAAACCAGAGGTTGGTCTCTGGACGATCAGGAACAGGCACTGGGTATGCGTTGTATCGCCGCCCCGGTATTTAACGAATACGGCGAAGCGGTCGCCGGACTGTCGATGTCCGGGCCGACGGCACGAATTACCGATGACCGACTCGAAACCCTGGGACAACAGGTCCACACGGCCGCCCAAAAAATTACGCGGTCCATGGGCGGCATCATTCCCCTATGGGACGGGTCCGGCTAATGAGCCCCATCTGTGATGGTTCCTGAAAGACAGCGAACCTACTCAGGATTTGCGATCCTGTTTGATCATATCAGAAGCTTTTTCCGCGATCATGATCACCGGCGAGTTTGTATTGCCCGAAGTGATGGTCGGCATCACGGATGCATCAACAATACGAAGCCCGTCAATTCCACGGACCTGCAGACGCTCATTCACCACCGCCAAGGAATCGTTACCCATTTTGCAGGTTCCTACCGGGTGGAAAATCGTGGTTGCAATATTTCCCGCCTCGCGGGCCAGGTCTTCATCGGAGGAGATATGAATACCCGGCAACATTTCTTCCGGTTGCAGGGACGCCAGCACGTTGGCAGTCATGATTTTTCGGGTCAACCGGATCGATTTTGCCGCTACGTCCCGGTCGGCGTGGGCCGACAAATAATTAGGAATGATCGCCGACTGAACCGTTTCGTCAGGCGTTTTGATATGCACGGTGCCTCGGCTTTCCGGGCGCAGGTTGCAAACCGACGCGGTGATCGCCGGAAAGTCATGTAACGGATCCCCCAGTTTATCGGTACTCAGGGGTTGAATATGATATTCCAGGTCCGGCGTCTCGATGCGCGGGTCACTTTTTGCAAATAGCCCCAATTGACTGGGCGCCATCGACAATGGGCCCGAACGAAACAGGGCATATTCCATGGCCATGGCCATTTTGCCGAAAAGGCTATTGGCCTTTTGATTTAATGTGACAGCGTTTTTAATTTTAAATACCGTCCTGATCTGCAAGTGGTCCTGCAGGTTTTCCCCAACCCCCGATAATTCATGGCTGACGGGAATCTCAAATTTCGACAAAACCGCGCCCTGCCCAACCCCCGAGTGCTCCAATATTCTAGGGGAATTTATGGCACCGGCGGAAAGAATAACTTCGCCCGACGCGGTCGCCCTGGCGGCCTGCCCCTGGTAATTGAACTCAACACCGGTCGCCCGTTTGCCGGCAAATACAATTCGCGACGTGTGGGCCCGGGTCAAAACCTTCAAATTGCGGCGTTGCAGTACGGGTTTCAAAAATGCCTTGGCGGTGCTCATGCGCATGCCGCCCTTTTGATTGACCTCAAAATACCCGGACCCTTCGTTGTTGCCGGCGTTAAAATCCTTAACTCTGGGGATACCCATTTCCTCGGCGGCGTCGCGAAATTTGTCCAATACGTCCCACGACAAACGTTGTTTGTCGACCTGCCATTCACCGCCAACACCGTGCATTTCGGTTTTGCCCAAATGGTGATTTTCCGACTTCAGATAATAGGGTAAAACGTCATCCCATCCCCAACCGGTGTTACCGAGCTGGCGCCATTGATCATAGTCGGCGGCCTGACCGCGCATGTAGATCATACCGTTGATCGACGAACACCCGCCCAACACTTTTCCCCGTGGATAGGGCAACGCGCGACCGTTTAAGCCGGCTTCCGGTTCCGTCGTCATCATCCAGTCCGTACGCGGGTTACCCATACAAAAAAGATAACCAATGGGAATATGTATCCAGTGGTAATTGTCTTTTCCACCGGCTTCCAAAAGCAAAACGCTGATATCAGGATCTTCCGACAGTCGGTTAGCCAAGACACATCCTGCGGATCCCGCACCGACGATGATATAATCGAATGTTCCTTTGTCGTTCCGCGCCACGTCAGACACCTGCCCCTCCCCGGTGATTGTTCCTGAGGGCTCTCTATAGGCCATTGACCAAAGGCAACCAATTCTTTTTTAAAGACCGCGCCGGCGGCTATAACAAAACCGGTTCGCCTGAACGGACGGAGTTTTCTGCAGCAACCCCCATTTCAACAGCAATGGCGCCATCTTCCAGGGTCACATCCGGTGTGCCACCCAGACGAATAACTTTATTAAACCGCAGGTGCTGGTAATAGGTCGAACCGTGGTGATCGCCTGCCGACAATACTTTTTCGTCAACGGGTATGGGGCGTTGTTCAACGATTTTTGACATTCTCGGTGAAAGTATGACTTTTGCTTGGCGTTCCCGAGCGCCCGGCCAAAACCGTGAGGGTCCCGGCACCAGCGTCTCGATTTTTGCCCGATCGCCAATTGCCGTGATATGTTCCTGATAATAGGAACCATCGGCAAACATACATAACTCCAGCAAACAACGAACGCCATTGTCAAAATCGACTATAACCATGGCATTGTCCAGGATATCCGGAATTTTCCCGTCGTAGGTCTCGTCCAGATGGTTGACGTCGTGACCACCGGAGCCATAAATACGAACCGGATTTGCCCCGGTGATAAACCGCATCAGGTCAAAAAAATGGCAACATTTTTCAACCAGTGTTCCACCGGTTTTATGGGAAAACCGGTTCCAGTCCCCAACTTTATCCAAAAACGGAAACCGATGCTCGCGGATCGACAAAGACTTCATATCGCCGATAACCCCCGCTTTGATTTCATCAATGAGCGCCGCCACCGGCGGCATGTAGCGATATTCCATGGCAACCCAGACCGGTGCCGTCCGCCCCGCCGCCAATGCGGTTATTTTCCGGCACGCATCTACCGTTGTGCAAAGGGGTTTTTCCACAAGAATTGGCAAGCCACAGGACACCACATCTTGCAGGACATCCACATGGGTATAATTGGGGCTGGCAATCACCAGAACATCCGCTGCACCGTCAGCCATCAGTTGGCGATAATCAGCAAAGGATTTGGTTTCGGGACCGGCAATTTCGCAAGCTTTTTTTCGCATCGCTTCATCCGGATCCGCAACGGCGCTGACCACGGTATTTTCCAACAACTGAATATTTCGAATGTGTTCGTGGCCCATCATGCCCGAGCCAATAATCGCGTAACGCAGAGCAGACATTGGTGACCCTTCCACAGAAGTTAAGCGATTTCCAAAACAGGAATATCCAGTTCTGCCGCGATTGCACGAAGCTCCTTGCGGTAATCGCCGTAGACAAGACATGTATGGTGCTCGAGGGCCGCACCCATGACGGTTTCCATCAGGACATCCGGGCCGGCGTCATAAGCGACGACCCCGGAGGTTCCGGTGAACGACATGGGGCGCGTTAACATTTCGCCACCGGCAATCACAAGTTTGGTTTCGCCACGGGCCTGACTGACCCGGGCAAAGGTTACCCGCCCGGGTTTCAGGGTAAACTCATAGAGCAACGGCATTTTCCGGTTGGTGTGGATGGTCGCAGCGGGCGCATTTGTTTTGTCGGCCATGGATATGGGAGCCTGGCCACAATGCCAGATCACCCCCGTGCCATCGTCCGCATCAATATCAACCAGATCAACCTGGAAGGCTGGGGCATCTGCCACTTCCTGCAAAATCATGCTTGTCAGAGCACCATAAATATCTGCCTCGCAGGCACAGGGCACACGTTTTTCGCCCATCATGGAAACCGGTCCGCAGACGGCACCGCCGTATTCCGTAAAGGTTTCCGGCCAGCAGCGAATGGCAAAAGCTGAATAGTTTCCTTTTCCGCGAATTTCATCCAAAGCGTTTTTTAACCGCAGGGACCGATCGAGTTCCGTCTGATCAACCGCCTCGAGATCACCCAGATCCCGTTCGGCCAGGGCCCGCGTTTCGGCCACCGCATCGGCTGGTATTGCACGGGCAACATCAAAAAGCGTATCCAATTCCATGGCATCAACTTCGACACCCGCCAGATCCCGTAACTTGTCCTCATCGTAGGCACAGGTATCGAACCCGTCAGGATAAGCGCCCAGGCGGGCGATCCGTGATCCGTTAATCGATTTTACGACGGATTGGGCTTTGATCGAAACGCCCGTGTCTGAAAGGGCTGGCTGCGGTTTCACTTCAACCGCCAGCCGTTTGCCGGCCAGCAGGTCCTTGATATCGGCGTCTGAACTGGCCCGGTCCGGGTCCGCATAGAGATAGGAAAACGGATGGTTGTTCAGACCCAGGGCGTGGGCCGCCAGGTTCAATCCACAAAAAGCGTTCAATCGCAGCCGGCCACCGAGCCGTGGTTCGGGAATTGCCCAAATTGCCAAAGGTTGATCAAACGCATTGGCGACGGCGACGGTCATGGTTGCGTCAGTAAAGGTCACCTGCAACAGCAAAATTAAATCAAGTTGCTGGGTCTTCAAATGGGCCCAGGCGTTTTGCGTCGCCGCAGCATCAAACAACAAGGCCCGGGATCCGACGATTTTGTGGCCACTGGCATCCAGTTTAGCAAACGCCTTGCCGGCCATTTCTTCCGCATACGGAACGTCAAAGGTTGGCCGTGCCAAGGCCAGAACACCGATTGTCTTACTCATGATATCTCTCCAAATCCGAGGTATTGGTGACGAAAGGAATCGTCGTCTGGATGAAACTTCGCCCCACCGCCAGCAAATGTCTGGTGTTCGAACCAGGGCAATGCATGATCATCGGTCAATTGATTAAGATCCTTCATATAGGGAACGCTGTTGGTCCGCAGGTCTTTGGTCATTGCCTGCCAATCGGGAAAATGGGCAAAAGCATCCAACCATATGGCGCGCCCGGCCAGGTACCCACTGGCACCCGCCTTATAGGCATGGCTCAATACGTTCTTAAAATCGGCTTTGCCCGCGCCGGCGGACAACATCACCCAGGGCCGTCCGGCCAGGCGGCCCATTTCATCAAATATTTTCTGTACGTCCTGCCAGTCGTCACCTCCGACCCCGGGCACCGCGCCGGCACTGACCGGGCTTTCCAGTTTAAACACATCGACCCCGTACTCGGGTTTTGCAAATTCTTCAACACTGCCGAGAACATCGTCGGCTTTTTTACCCTTCATCTCGATGTAATCCTGGGTTTGATGGACATCGCCTGCGAGCGGATAAACCAGCAATTCAAACAGGAACGGGATATCGAATTTGGCGCAGGCCTCACCAATACGTTTGGTAAAATCTTTTTGTGCCTGCACGACCCTCGGCCCGGCGTCAGGACGGTACCAGGCCAGAACCTTTACCGCGTCGCCACCGCACCGTTTGATTTTTTCCACGGACCAGTCATCGATTTCTGACGATATACGACCTTCGTCCGTTTCTGCAAAAATTGAGTCCTCAAGAGTTACAATCAGTCCCTTGGTTGGCGGCAGGAATGCAATGCCCCTGGGAAGGGCGTAATGGGGGTCAAGCAACAGGGCCGTTGACTGGTCCTGCAATTCCTCGATTAACAGGGCTTTAAACCGCGCCACGTCATCGAACGGTGCTTCGTCAGTGCCATAGTGAGCGGCGATCGGGTTCTTAATCGGCGGTCTTTGGTCGACGGCGGTCATTTTGTAAAGACCACGGGCATCAGCCATTCGCCGCATTCCCCAGTATTTTCCTGCACTTAATTGCATGGTGGATCACTCCTTAAAAAAGTTTCGATTTTGTCTCGGGTCGGGATGCCGTCACGGCCACCGGATTTTGTACACTTGAGGGCCGCTGCGGCATTTGAAAACCGAACGGCCTCAGGAATTGCCAATTGTTCACCGAGCGCCAGAGCAAAGGCGCCGTGCCAGACGTCGCCTGCCCCCAAAGTATCAACAACCGGGACGGCAAAACTCGGCATATGGTCTTCAATTGCGTTCACCCGCCACCAAATTCCTTGTGGCCCGTCGGTCACTCCGACAAAATCACCCAATTGATTTTCGGCCTGTTTTAACCCTGCCCTTAAATCGTCATTACCAGCAAACTCCCGCAGACCTTGGGCAGAAAAAACCACATGGCTGGCGGCCCGCATGGCGGCTTCGGAATCAAGCACCGGTGCCTCCGCATCCAGGACCCCGGGTTTGCCCGAGCGACGGGCCATTTGCATGACGGCCCGGGCCCCTTCGGACCACCGGTTGTCAGCGAGCGCTGCATCAAAATCTGGAGCGTCGGCCAGCAACCAGTCGGCCTCCCCAGGCAAGGTTTCATCCCGATAATTGACGATCTGGCGCTCGCCCGCAGCGTCGATAAAAATTGACGAAAAGGACGACCTGGCGCCGGTGAATTTCCGCGCCATTTCACAGTCAACACCTTCAGCGCGCAATTGGCCGATAATCATTTCGGCAATGGGGTCATCACCGAGACGCGCTGCGAGACGGGCCTTTCCGCCAAGGCGGTTTACCGCAACAGCGGCGTTGCCACCGCATCCCCCGCCAACGATCGCGGCCCCCCGTGCCCGATATTTTTCCGGCAACCGTGGCATTTCGTCCAGGTTCATGACAATGTCGACGACGGCAACCCCTACGACAAATACGTTCGCAATCATCTTGCTGCCTTTTGAAAATCCAAACCCATTCGGCGTTTGCTGATCGTTAGTGTGGTTACAAAATATACTCAGTCTTATATCTTATACAAGACTGAGTTGGTCGCTTAATCGACTTTTAGTCCACTGGGTACCGATCGAGGTATTCCGAGTTTACCCATCAGGCTTTTTTTATCCGTCAGGGTTTTTAAAAATCGCAAAAGATCATCTATCTGCGCGTCACTTAACAGACGCACAGTGAGTTCATTGGCATTGATCAGGGATTTCGCTTCCCGATGATTATCCATGGCCATAAAATCCAGCTGATCGAGCCGCGGATGGGGCGGCAAAATGACTTGCCCCCGGTCATAATTTTCATAGGATTTTACCGGATCCAGATGATGCCTGACAACCGCCTCCAAAGTCCGAAAAGCGCCGCTGTGACCATAGGGGGCGGTTTCAGTTACATTGCGCAGGGACGGTGTCCGGAACCGGTACTGGTCGGCACGTTGATCCGTTTCATTGAGACGCCCCCGATCGCGTACCACCGGGTCGAACCTGCGGGTCAGCGGGAAACCAATCTGCGGCATGACAATGGCATAAAATTTGTGATCCGTTTGGAAGACACCAGAGTGGCACTGACTACAACCGGCGTCGCCGTAGAACAAATCCAGGCCCCGCTTCTCGCCTGCCGTCAACGCCTCTTTGTCGCCGCGCAGAAAGTGATCAAAGGGACTTTGATCCGACCTCCACTCACTCATTTGAAATTCGGCCAGGGCATTGGCCGCATGGACCATGGTAATCTCGGATGGCGTTTTGATATCGGGAAACGCCTTACGGAAGAGGGTTATGTATTCAGCAATGCCCCGCAAACGTTTTGCCAAGAGGGGCCAGACATATTCGACGCCCCGGTTGGCTGCATTGGCCACATCGTTTTCGCCAAATTCACCTGCCATTTCAACGGCCGATGTTACCGGGAACAAGGCCTGTGCGGCCATTACGGTTTCCAGGCCCGGCGGCAAATCTTCCTCGGCCGGTGTATTGAACCCTGTGCCATCGGTCGGATCGAGGCTAACTCGGCCATCGGTGAACAGGGTTGTAAATTCCTTGGCACCCAAATTAAACAGGGCTGGTGAATTGCGTGGCACACGTTGTTCAATCAAATGGATACCAGCGCCGACGGTCCGCTTCGGTCCAACACCAACCCCTCCCTCGCCGACCGGCAACGACAGGCCATCGGCCGATGCCTGGTTATGATGATGACAGGTCGCGCAGGCGATATTACGATTTCCGCTGAGAATTTTGTCATAAAAAAGCAGTTGCCCGAGCTTAACCCGGCTACCCGTCGTCGGATGATATTCAACCGTCTCAGGTGCCTTGGGGAAACCCGCAAGCTGGGCGGACTGGGCTTTAGCGACGGTCCCATTGAAGATCACGCCAGAAATTAAATTCAGGACCAGCGACAAGATCAAAATCCGCAAGACCCCGCATGAGGTTCCCATGTTGTCATTTGCCCAATTACCGAACATCATGATCACCCGTCGATATTGGAGCAGACAATTTAAAGGCCATTGCCATGCGTAACACACCGTATCTCTTTGTTTTTATTCTGTTGGTTTTCAGCTTCCCCACCCGATCATCGGCCGATATCCAAAAGGCCCGTGATTTAATGGATGCGGGAAACTTTGTCGCCGCCCGCGAACAATTATTGCCGGCTGCCCAGGCAGGTAACGCCGATGCGGAAGAACTTATCGGCGTCATGTATGCCATGGGTCTTGGCGTGAAACGCGATGACGAACGGGCGTTTGAGTGGTATTTGAGAGCCTCATTAAAAGGTCACCCTGGCGCTCAATCAGGCATCGGCTGGTATTATGAAGTCGGTCGGGGCATGCCAGCGCCTGATCTTGTGCGCGGTTATGTGTGGTACGTCTTATCGGCGATTGGCGGTGACCCGGACGCCGCCATCTCGCAGGAGGAAATCGTCAAAAAGATGACTGCCGAACAAATCAGTCGGGCGCATATTCTGATCGACGATTACAAGGGGCATCTTTACCCCTTCAAATGAGTCCTTTGCAAAACATTATCCGGAAAAAGAAGGGAAGCTCAAGCGAACTCCCCCTCCTTCACAGGGAAACTTCGACACCAAATTATTTGATGTCCATCATCGTTGCTGAGCCGATTTTCTTTTCGGCGGCCGAAGCGGCTGAGGCCAAGGCATCAAAAACTTTTGGTCCGTTAGTGATGTTTGACTTAAACCAGTCGTAAACCGGTGCTGCAGCCTTTTTGAACTCAGCCTTCTGCTCTGGCGTCGGGACATAAAGCGTGCCGCCGCCTTTTACAAAATCGCTGTAGGCTTTGATTGATTTGCGTTTTGGTGAGGCAAAGGTCGCTTGTTGCAGGGCCGAGAAACCATCGACAACCACCCGGCGAAGATCTTCCGGCAGTGACATAAAGCGGTCATTCCCCATCCACCACAAAGCACCCATATAAGCGTGGCCGTCAAGGGTCACATATTTAAGGCCGGCATCGGGAAATTTCATACCCATGATATCGGTGATCCCGTTTTTCGAACCTTCGACAACGCCGGTCTGAAACGAGGTGAACAGCTCGGGCCAGGGGATCGGGGTTGGCGACGCACCCATGGCTTTAACCAGTTCCTGGGGCAGATCGGCAACGACCGTACGGATTTTTAAACCCTTCATGTCGGAAGGCTGTTTGACGACGCGTTTGGTGTTGGCAAAATTCCGCCATCCGCCGGTGTTACCGATGGTCATCAATCGAATTTTGTCACCGGAATCCGCAAGCGCCAGGCCGCGAAGGGTGCGAACAAAATCGCCCTGCAATACTTCTTCGGCAATCCGGTCATCGCTCAGCAAGTAGGGTAAATCCAGAACCTGAACGTAAGGGAAGGCACCGGCGGCGCCGCCACTCGTTGAGATGTAGATATCGATGGATCCATCGGCGATACCCTGCAGACACTCAGCACCTTTGGAGCACAGTTGTGTACCGATAAACAGTTCAACTTCGATCGCCCCGTTGGAACGGGATTCGACAAAGTCTTTAAAAACAACAAGACCGTCATAATCTTCGTCATTTTCGTTGGAGTTTGCCGTGGCGCGAAGCTTGAACTCGGCTGCCTGGGATGCCGTTGCCGCTACGCCCATGATCATGGCCGCACCGAACACAGCCCCAATGGCCGCCTTCATTTTTTTAGAAATCATAATCGTATCCTTCCCAAAGTTAAGTTACTCCCAAATGTGCCATCCCCTAAATCCAGACGGCGGTTCATACGCTCTTCGTATCGAGGTATCAGCTTACAAATCCCAGGGCACGAGGGATCCACATTGAAATGCCCGGAATGTAGGTAATCATAAAGATCACCAAAATTTCGACGGCCAGGAAAGGCAATATGGCTTTTGATATTGTCTCTACCCGCTCCCCCGACACACTGGAGGCAACGAATAAAACCAGGCCCATGGGCGGCGTTGCCAGACCGACTGTCAGGTTGACACTCATGATGATTGCAAAATGGATCGGATCGACACCCAGGTTGATAAAGATGGGACCGAGGATCGGGCCCAAAATAATAATTGCCGGTCCGGCATCGAGAAACATGCCAACAATAAACAACAGGATATTGATCAGAAACAGCAAAAGCAGCGGGTTATCGGACAGGGTGATGATCCACTCGGCAAGTTGTTCCGCCACATGCGACAGGCTGACAACCGTTTTAAAGGCCATCGCCGCACCGACCAGCAACAGCACCACCGATGATGTCATGGCCGCTTTTGTAAAAATCTTCGGCAGTTCGCTAAATTTCAGGGTCCGCAGAACAAACAATCCGATAACCAATGCGTAAACGGCGGCAACCGCGGAGGCTTCCGTTGGCGTAAATAACCCGCCCAAAATACCGCCCAGAATGATAACCGGCGTCATTAAAGGCAGGATCGCGTCGACAAAGGCTTTACCGCGTTCCCGCCAGGTGGCCTTTTCACCGGCCACCGGAAAATCATTGGATTTTGCCATCGCCGCAACCACCGCCATCAGCCCTAACCCGACAAGAATTCCCGGCAAAATTCCACCGGCAAAAAGCGCCGCAACGGATACTTCCATCACATAGGCGTATATAATCATGATACCCGAGGGCGGAATGATCGGACCAATCACCGATGATGCAGCGGTAATCGCAGCCGCGAAGCGCCGGGTATAACCGTTCTTTTCCATTGCTGGAATGAGCATGGAACCGAGCGCCGAAGTGTCGGCGACAGCAGAACCTGAGAGGCCGGCAAATAACATCGACGACAGAATATTGACGTGCGCCAGACCACCGCGCAAATGGCCAATGAGCGAATGGGAAAACTCGACCAGGCGCATGGTGATGCCGCCCTTGTTCATCAGCTCACCGGCAAGCATGAAAAACGGGATGGCCATCAGCGGAAAGGAGTCAATTCCGTTGAAAATATTGCGGTACATCAGTGCCGCATCACGTCCCATGCCTTCCGAAAACAACATAATACCGGGGCCCGCCAGCATGGCAAAAAACACCGGTACACCGAACAGAAGCAAAATGAGAAATAAAGGTAAGAATAAAATCAGCATGGTCTTATTCCGCTCCTACAAAATCTGGGTCTTCGGGAATTGGGAAGTCTTCAGGGTCGCCCAACAGGCGCCCCACATGGCGCAGTAAAAGCTCTGTATTGACACTCATCATCAGTCCAAAACATACGGACATGGCCAAATATATCCAGGCAAGTGGAATTTTCAGGCTGCTCGATTTAAACATAAACCCGCTGTTGAAATGATTAAGCGCCTGGGTCAGCAGGATATATAGTACAACCCCGGCCAGCAGAAACATGCCGATGGTCAACAAACTGCGCAGAACCCGCGGCAAGGCGTCGCTGATCATGGTAATACTGACAAACCCACCCCATCGATAGGCCGAAGGCGCGATTAATGCCATCATCCAGATCATTAATGCCCGTGCCGCCTCCTCGGGCCATGGCAGCGCATCGTTTAAAACGTAGCGGAAGAATACCTGCAACATAATGGCAAAGACCATCAGAGCAATCATTACCCAGGCCAGCTGGCGACCGCCCCAAAGGATCGCGACGTTTAACGCGGCAAGCCCATTAACAAACGTCGATAAAATTTTGATCATGTCAGCTCACTTAAATAGGCGTGGTTGTCTGTTCTTAGCCTGGACAGGCGGTGCTCAATGATTTGGTCATTAAACGTGTACGCCGTCCGTTCGATCGCCAGTAATGGGGTGCCCGGCTCAACCCCCAGATATTCAACATCTTCCGGGTTCGCGACAACCGCCGTTATTTTTTCGTCGACCCGCAAGACTTTTAGGCCGTAATCCATTTCAAAAAAATCGTATAGGGTGGTTGGCAGGGGCCCTTCAAGTTTATCAATCCCGATAAATGCAGGGATCGGCAGGGTCACACGCTCGGTCATAATCGGTTGATCGCCGTTGGTACGACGGCGAAAAACGCTGATCACTTTTTGTTTGGCTTTCAAATGGAACAGTTCGGCAAATAACCTGCCGGGCGACTGGACCTTCCGCTGAAGTTCTTCGCAGTCAGGCATAAATCGTTTACCGGCACCATCAACCAACTTGAAAAACCGATAAAGCATGTCGGCGCGGGTTGAGACGGCAACGGAAGTTCCAAGTCCCTGCCGGCGGGTCACCAACTGGTCTGCGGCCAATTGATCCAGCGCTTTGCGAACGGTACCCGGGCTGACGCCCAGCTCCTGCGCGAGTTTCGGTTCGGACGGCAGCATTTGCCCGGACTTCCATTGTCCTTCGGCGATACGGCGCATCATAATATCGACGACCTGTTGATACAGCGGCCTGGCTAGGGTCTCAATTTTCTCTGTCGACACGTCATTTTCCCCAAACACACCAACGAGTTTTCTTGCTACATGATTTGTAGTCTTATATAAGATATAAGATATAATAACTATTTTGAAACAAATCGCAACCGACTATTTTAAACAGCCTACCCTAGTCAGTTCTTTTTCGGATTTAGGCCAAATCATGAAGCCATTAATTTCACCCTTCGGAGACCTCGCGGACGGTTCCGAGGTTTTACAGATCCGGTTAACCGGCCATGGTCAAAACCTTGACGTTATCACTTGGGGTGCTGTCGTTCGTGATCTCCGGATATCTGTTGGCGCCATCGAAAACCGCCGGGTCGTCTTGGGATTGAACAGCCTGGAGGATTACCTCCACCATTCGCCACATTTTGGCGCTATCGCCGGGCGTTGCGCCAATCGAATAGCCAACGGTCGGTTCGAGCTTGATGGGCAGTCCTACCAACTGACAAAAAATCAAACCGATGTTCACCATTTGCACGGCGGCCGTTTTGGCTTTGGCAAACGAAATTGGACGCTCGTCGAGTCGACGGATAATTCGGTAACTTTGCAGTTGATTAGTGATGATGGTGATGAAGGTTACCCGGGGAAGGTTACCGCCCAATGCACCTATTCGATCATCCGGATAAACCAACAAGTTCACTTCCAGGTCGATTTATCTGCGACAACAACGCAACCCACCTTAGTCAATTTGGCCCAACATTCTTATTTTAATCTCGACCAAACCGCTGATGTACGCGACCATAAACTAAAAATACAGGCGGATGGTTATCTGCCAACCGACCGGTTATTTATTCCAACGGGCGAGATTTTTGCGGTCCTGGGAACGGATTATGATTTTCAAAAACCGCGCACCGTCGGTTCGCACGGGCCGGATGGTGCGACCACCTATGACAACAATTTTATCGTCGCATCGGTCAAACGCGATAATCCTGTCGCAGTAGCAACACTTAGCGGAAATCGCGGGCTTGCCATGGACGTAATTTCCGGTGAACCCGGTTTGCAGTTTTATGATGGAAGCCGGGTCAACGTTCCCGTCGATGGTATATGCGGCGTTCCCTACGGGGCTTTTGCAGGCGTCTGCCTGGAACCTCAGATCTGGCCGGACTCTGCAAATCACCCGACATTTCCGTCGGCAGTCCTCCGGCCAAGCGAAACCTATCAACAGCGCACGAGCTATTTATTTCAACCCACATAACAAGGCCTAATCAGGCGATTTCAGGCGTTTGTGTCGCCGGCTCCCGCCGACAAGGCCCCCAATCAATGACCTGACCACCAGACAGCCCAGGCATGCAGTAATTGCGGTTCTGTTACAGGGTCTTCGGGTCTACATAACAGACACGGAACGAAACGGCTCCGGGCGCTGAGCGGTGGTTTTGATCGCCGCCAGGTTTTCAAGGATTAAGATGATGACGTTCACCAATATTTTAGGGCAATACCGCCGTTGGAAGGGTGTGCAGGACACCATCCGCCAGTTGAACCGGCTCAATGATAACGAATTGAACGATCTGGGGATTGGTCGTTGGCGTATCCGTGAGATCGCCCAGAACTCGATCAGGTAACAAAAATGCGGGAGCAGCTTATGCCACTCCCGCATGGGTATGGATTAGGCCCTATCAGGACGACCCCTAAACGGTTCCGCCCAAGGACCCTTCCAGGGTCGCCAGTTGCTGTCCCCCCGCCATCAAATCCTGTAATTCCTCCGGCGTAATCTCTCCTCGATTGGCCGTGCCCAGGGTTTTACCCCGATTAAGAACGGTGAAGCGATCGCCAACCGCCAGCGCATGGCGCACGTTATGGGTGATAAAAACCACGGCGATACCTTTGTTGCGCACGCGGTCCACCGTCGCTAAAACATTTGAGGTTTGACGAACCCCAAGTGCCGATGTGGGTTCATCCAAAATCAAAATTTTGGCGCCAAAATAAACGGCGCGAGCGATGGCCACGGTTTGCCGTTCGCCACCAGACAGAGTCCCGACAGCCTGGTCTGGACCGCGCAGGTTAATGCCCATGGATTTCATTTCCTGAACCGTCACTTCGTTGGCATGGTCGTGGTCAAAAAAGGAAATACCGGCGACTTTTTTCAAGGGTTCGTTGCCCATGAAAAAGTTTCTCGATACGGACATCAAAGGGATCATCGCCAGATCCTGGTAAACGGTTGCAATGCCTGCCGCAATGGCGTCGCGCGGACGGGCGAAGTCGAGAGGTTTTCCCTCGAAAAAGATTTCACCTCTGGTTGCCCGGTGAACGCCGGACATGGTTTTAATAAAAGTTGACTTTCCGGCACCATTGTCACCAAGCAGGCAGTGGCACTCACCCGGGAGCACATCCAGCGAAACCCCGTTCAGGGCAATCACTGAACCAAAATGTTTCTCAATATTTTTCATTTGAATAATAGGTTCAGACATCTCATTTCTCCCCGGTAATCATGCGACGAATATAGGTGTTGAGGATAACCGCCAGCAGCAAAATCGCGCCGAGGAAAACCCGGAACAGGGAACTTTCCACTCCGGCAAAGAACAAACCCTGCTGCACAACCCCAAATATCAAGGCACCGAGCGCCGCGCCAATTACTGATCCGTAGCCACCGGTGAGCAGCGCGCCGCCGATAACCACGGAAATGATCGCCTCAAATTCCTTGAGCAGTCCACGGTCTGCGGCTGCCGAACCAAACTCCATAACCTGACAAGTGGCAAAAACCGTCGCACAGAAGGCGGTAAAGACAAACATCATGATTTTGACCCGGTTAACCGGAACCCCGGTGTAGCGCGCGGCTTGCGCATCTCCACCGGACGCATAAATCCAATTGCCAAACTGCGTACGGGTTAACACGATATGGGCAAAAATGATCAGGCCAAGGGCCCAGACAATCAGCATGGGTATGCCATCGATCACCGGTTGCCCCTTGCGGGTTCCGGCGACAAAGGTCTCAACCACGCCCAGTTCCGCCAACCAGACAAATAATCCGGCGAAAATTTTACCGCCAAAAACCGCAGCCAGCCAATCACCTTTGGCGACTTCACGGACACCGCCAATAATGGTTTTATTGGTCGCCGCTGTGGCGGCAAAGATCGTCAAGCCACGCAAGATATAAAGAAACGCCAAAGTCACAATAAAGGACGGCAGTCCGGTTTTTATAACCAGATACCCGTTTAACCAGCCGATTGCCATAGCGACAGTAAAAGCCGTAATAATCGCCACCCACATGGGAAACCCCCAGGTGACAGACATCAACGCGATGACGATACCGGAGAAGCCGATCATTGAACCAACGGAAAGGTCGAATTCGCCGGCGATCATTAACAAACAGGCACCAACAGCGATGATCGCAAATTGCGCAGAAACAATACCCCAGTTGAGGATACCGTCTGCGGCAAACATACCGGAATCACGTGCCACTAACAGAAAAAATACAAAAACCAAAATGGTCCCGCAAATGGACCCCAACTCCGGTCGTATCATCGCTTTGCGAAGGTTTGATACCTCTTTTATACGTTCATCTTCATCAGCCACGGCAGCAGATTGATCACTCATATTGACCTCCAAATGGATTAATTTATGTGGTGTTCGTTTTTGACAACGATTATCCGGGCACCATCGGCATCCGATGTATTGGGAGCAGCGTAAAAGCTCAACTCCAAACTAAAAACCGAGCGACTTGCAATAAAGTCGCCCGGCTGTTTTTGATTTCTAGCGGTACTCGCCTGCGTACTTTTCAACAAACGCCAAGCCGTCTTTGGTTATGAAACCGGGGCCCGAGTTAATGTTGTTGCCCGGCAGGACGCCGAAACGGTTGTAGTTGGCAAGAACGATTACCGGAAGATAGGCCTGCAGGAATGGCTGCTGGTCGATCCCCCATTTGATAATGCCGGATTTAATACCCTTGACGATTTCCGTACCCAAATCAAAGGTACCGAAATAGAGGGTTCCAGCCATGCCGTTTTCCTTTAAAGCTTCGATGGTTGGGTCAGCTGAAGTCGGACCCAGGGTCAACACGGCTTCGGTTTTTGGATTGGCCGACAAATAGGCTTTCACCTTATTTTTAATTTCCGAAGGATCCTGACCCGAATCGATCATTGAGGTGCCCAAAGGTACTCCCAAGCCGTCCGCAAAACCACGGCACCGCTCACCGACAACCGGATTAGATACCACGTGGTTAACGCAAAGAAACGAACCGATGCCGTCCCGTTTGGCACGCTGACCAGCGGCAAGACCCGCATCATATTCTGGCTGACCAATATACATCAATGCGCCGACTTCTGCTGCCTGTTCTGGCGTGCCGGAATTAATGATAATCACCGGAATGCCCTTGGCAACGGCGTTTTCGATGGGGCCTTTCAAGACATCAAAATCGGCAAGGGTTGTAATAATACCCTGTGGTTTTGAGGCGGCAGCCTGGTCGATGATCCGAGCCATATCGCCAATGTCACCACTCGGCGGATTGCGGTATTCAACCTCAACACCGGTTTGTTTTCCTGCCAGTGTCAGGCCATTTTTAATGGTATTCCACCAGGAATCGGAATCCGGTGCATGGCTGACCAGAACAATTCTTTCGCCAGCAGCTAAAACCGGTGATACAGCCGCGCTGACAAGACCTAATGCCGCAAGACCGGCAAAGATTAGTTTTTTCATTTAATACCCTCCCAAATATAAAAAATGCGCGCCTCATGGCACCGCATGCCCTGACAGGTACCATATTTGATTTATTATTGCAACCGGTTGCAAAGATATTCTCTAAAATTATCTCGTTTTGTTAGAATGAGCGATGAAATATGTGAAAAACTCCTTATTTTAACGGAACAGTTGAGGACAGTAGAACGATCTTTTTATAGATACCGGTTGCATTATTGCTATCCATTTGTATTCATCATGAATAGGATTGGCCTGGTGGTCTTTAAAACACTGGGGCCAAGGGATTCGGGTGAAATAGATGGCAGTCACATTAAAAGACGTTGCTGAACGAGCCGGTGTATCCCGTTCGGCGGTTTCCCGGACCTTTACGGAAGGGGCCAGCGTCTCGGCAAAAACCCGTAAAAAAGTAGAAAAAGCGGCGCGTGAGCTCAACTATTCTCCAAGTTTTATCGCCCGCAGCCTGGCCACCAGCCGCACCAAATTGATCGGCCTCATTGCCAATAACTTTCAAAACCCGGTATTTCTCGAAGTCTTCGATCTTTTCACCCAGTCTCTGCAGGAACGGGGTCTCCGTCCCTTGTTGGTGAATATGACAAACCAGAACGACGCAGAGGAATCGGTGCAAATGTTAAAACAATACAGCGTCGACGGGGTGATTTTAGCGTCTTCGACCATGCCACCTGAATTTCCTCAGGCATTCATGGGGGCCGGCGTCCCCGTGGTCCATGCGTTTGGTCGTTATTCACCGACTCCTGACGTCCATGTGGTCGGCATCGACAATATCCATTGCGGCGCCCTGGCGGCGCAGACACTGAGCGACCACGGTTATAAAAAACTGGGGTTTCTCGGGGGGCCGCAGGCAGCGACTTCCACTCAGGACCGGGAAAACGGCTTCACCAGTAAAGCGGCGCAACTGGGGTTTTTAGATGTCGAAGTTCGATATGCCCGCGCCTACGCCTACGACGCCGGATATAATGCCATGACCGATTTGCTCGCGGAAAACAAAGTGGATGCTATTTTCTGCGCCGATGACCTGATTTGCATGGGGGCGATAGATGCGGCTCGGGAACACGGGGTCTCCATACCTGAGGAAATGGGGTTTATCGGATTTAACGACATGGCGATGGCCCGGTGGAGAGCCTATTCGATCACCACAATCCGCCAACCCCTGACCGATATCATCCTTGGATCAGTGGAATTAGTGGTATCGCTGCTGGAACAGCCGGACCGGGCACCGGAGGCCCGATTACTTCCCTGCAAAGTTATCGAGCGCGATACCCTGCGTTCCCGGCCATCGTGAAGAGCGGTCCGGAACCTTCAACCAGGTTCGGCTTTTAGGGGTGTTACGGCACCTTACAGGGGCCGGCGGGCACGATGGTTATCCCGGTGCCGGCCATCGATCCAGGTATTTATTCGCTTCCCGAAGGGGCGGTTTCTAAGGCCGTCCACGCCGAGCCGTTTTTCGCTGAAGCGACCGACGCATATACCGCAGCCATGGAATTCAGGCCATCCGTCGACGTCGGATAATTCAAGGCCAGGGGATCGGCTGTGCGCCCTTGCCGTTTGGCCGTTATCACTTCCGCCAAATCCCGATATATATTGGCAAAGGCCAGGGGCATTCCTTCCGCATGCCCGATGGTTACGCGCGATGCCCGGTCGGCTTCTGGCGACAGCTTCGAAGCACCGCGCTCCAGGGTCTGCGTCGGTTCATTAAGCGGCGTCCAATACAATTGATTGGGCCATTCCTGGGCCCAGCGCAAACCGCCTTTCTCGCCAAAAACCTGAAGGTTCAGGCCGTGCATTCGCCCGGCGGCGATGGCGCTGGTCCACAGCCGCCCGACACAGCCTTCGGTCATCCGAAACGATACCATGGCATCGTCCTCCAACTGTCGACCGGCAACACATGAGACAAAATCAGCCGACACGGAACTGACTTCCTGGCCGGTCACAAAACACGCCATATGCAGGGCGTGGATACCACAATCCGCCATGACTGCCGAAATGCCGGCCTGTTTTGGGTCATAGCGCCAACGCAGCCGAGGGTTGTCGGCGTCACTGGCATCAGCATGGAACCCATGGGCAAATTCGGCTTTGACCAAACGCACTGCGCCCAAGTCGCCACACGATACCATGGCCCGCATATGGCGCACCATGGGATACCCCGAATAGCCATAATTAACGGCACAAATACGACCCCTTTCGGCGGCAAGACGGACGATGTCTTCGCCCTCCTCCACCGTCATGGTCATTGGTTTTTCACACAAAACGTCGATGTCAGCTTCCAGAAAGGCCTTTGCGATTTCGTAATGGGTGGCGTTTGGGGTAGCAATCGTCACCAAATCGATCTGATCGGATCGGCCGCGCTCGCCGTCCAGCATCTCGCGCCAGTTGCCATAGGCGCGGTCATCGGCGATACCGAGCCGGGACGCAAAGGTTTTGCCTTTTTCTGGATCCACGTCCAGGGCACCGGCGACCAGATCAAATAACCCGTCAATAGCTGCGCCCAGTCGGTGAGTCGGACCGATTTGACTGCCTTCACCGCCGCCGATCAGGCCCCAATTTAATTTTTTCATTTTACTTTTCTCGCTCAATGGAAACCAATGGATGCTAAATAGGCTCTGTTGGCCTGGGCATCGGCCACAGGCCGGGTATCGCCGGCCGGATCACAATCCTGTTCGACCGTACACCAGCCGGAATACCCCGCGTCAATAAGAACCCGACGCACCGACGGGAAATCGACTTCACCGTCACCAAGGTTACAAAAGATACCCCGTCCACAGGCGTCGTAAAAGCCGATCCGGTTATCGATAACAGGCTGTTTTATGGCCGGGTCAATGTCCTTAAAATGCACATAACTGAGCCGCTCCCTGTGACGGGTCAAAAAATCAACGGGATCATAATCCGCATAGGTGCAATGCCCCGTATCCAGGCAAATTTTCAAAATAGACGGGTCCACATCTTCCAGTAACCGTTCCGTTTCTGCTTCGAAATCCACGAACCCGCCCGCATGGGGATGAATACCGACGGTCAAACCATATTCTTCCGCACCTATTTTGGCGATTGTTTGAATTCGCGATACAAAAGACTTCCACTCGCTGGCTTGCATCAGTTCCGCTTCTCCGGGCCGACCCGCCGTCGCCGCGCGCCGTGGCGAAATCGAGTCAATGAGGACAAGCTGTTGTGCCCCATGGGCCCGCAGGGCCCGGCAGGTACGGACCGCACCGTCGAGGACCTGATCCCATTTGTCGGCGTCGTGAAAGGGCCGGAAGACCACCCCGCCAATGAGTTCCAGGTCGCGCTCCGCCAATGCGTCGCCCAATTGGCCGGGGTCTTCCGGCATGAACCCGACAGGGCCCAGTTCGATCCCCCTGTAGCCGGCTGTTCGACACTCATCGAGCACCTGGATCCAGGGTGGATTGCGAGGGTCATCGGCAAACTCCACGCCCCAGGAAGCGGGTGCATTTCCAATTCGAATGGTCATCATTACATCTTTCGTCGCGTTCAGGGTTGGTGAATAAGGTTCGCTTCTCAGATTTCCCTGAGGTCGACCCACCGGCGTTCGTCGTTGCTTTTCCACGCCGCATCAATGACCCGGCTGACCTCCAAACCATCACGGAATGTCGGCCATATCGCCCGTCCCGTTTCAATCGCCGTTAAAAAGTCTTTAGCTTCGATAATGATCTGATCCTGATAACCGGTGCCATGACCGGGACCCTGACAAAAGGCCAGGTAATTGGGATGTTCGGGCCCGGTAAGAATTTTCCTAAAGCCCTGGCGGTCTGACCGGGTCGTACTGTCATACAACCAAAGGGCATTTTGGTCTTCCTGATCAAAACAGATGGCCCCTTGGGTGCCATAGATCTGATAGGCATACCCCATTTTTTTACCGGTCGCCACACGACTAAAATACAGGGCACCCATGGCACCGCTTTCAAACCGGCATAAAAAATGACCATGATCATCGTTGCTCACGTCGGCCACCCCGGTCCCGTCAGGTCGCTGTTTGTGAACCGTTTGGATGTCACTGACTAACCGCTCGATGGGGCCGGCCAAGGCCAGTGCGCCATTGACCATATGGGGTGCCAGATCGCCCATGGTGCCGCTGGCTCGCCCCCCCTGGGTACGCCAACCAGCCGGAGTTTGCGGATCGGCATAAAAATCCTCCGTATGTTCGCCCCGAAAGGAAGTGATTTGGCCGATTTCACCGGCCGCTATAATCTGCCGCGCCAATTCCGAGGCTGGTGTGCGAATATAATTAAATCCGGTCATGTTCGGTAATCCACTGCTCTCGGCGGCAGCAACCATGGCCCGGCCATCGTCAACGCCCCTACCTAAGGGTTTTTCGCAAAATACCGGTTTACCACGGGCGAATGCCGCCAGGGCAATTTCACGGTGGAACGATTGCGGCGAAGCGATGATCACCGCATCGACGGCCGGATCATCCACCAATACCCGCCAATCAGATGTTGATCGATTAAATCCAAAAAGCGCTGCTTTTTCCCGAGCCCCATCCTCAGTCGTCGTACAGATCATTTCGCAGACCGGGCGCAATTGGGTCTCAAACACCGCGCCAACGGCTTGATAGGCGACGGCGTGTGCTTTGCCCATATACCCACCACCAATGATGCCAATACCGATCTTACGCATTTTCCCAACCTCTCTCGACAAATCCACCAGAAACCCTTTTGCAACCGGTTGCAAAATATTTACTAGTGATTTATGGTCGCCGTCAAGAACCATTTAGGCGTTAGGAGAAAATGATGCCCACCCCGCAAAAAACCGTCACTTTAACCATGGCCCAGGCCCTCGTCCGCCATCTTGCCAACCAGTTCATTGAAATCGACGGCCAACGGGTACGCCTTTGTGGCGGCGGGTTCGGCATTTTCGGCCACGGCAACGTCACTTGTCTGGGCGAAGCCCTTTACGAGCATCGCGATGAACTCCCCCTGTGGCGTGGCCAGAATGAACAATCCATGGCCATGGCGGCAATTGGCTACGCCAAACAAAAGCTCAGAAAGCGCTTTATGTTCGCGACCGCGTCGGCGGGCCCGGGCACCACCAACATGATGACGGCGGCCGGCATCGCCCATACCAACCGCCTGCCCCTGCTATTGCTGGCTGGCGATACCTTTCAAACCCGCCTGCCCGATCCGGTGCTCCAACAGGTCGAGCATTTTGGCGACCCAACCGTCTCGGTGAATGATGGATTCCGTGCTGTTTCCAGGTATTTTGACAGGATTACCCACCCGGCCCAAATCATTCAATCCCTGCCGGCAGCCCTTCAGACTTTGCTGGATCCTGCCGATTGCGGGCCGGCATTCATCGGCCTGCCCCAGGATGTCCAGGGCTGGACCTATGACTATCCCACCGCGTTTTTTAACGAGCGGGTCCACCGAATTCGCCGCCTTTCACCCGATCAACGCGAGGTCGAGGACGCCGCCGCATTACTGAAGACCGCGCAAAGGCCCATGATCATCGCCGGTGGCGGGGTCCAGTATAGCGGTGCCACCGACGCGTTAACTCAATTTGCTGAGGCCTTTAATATACCGGTTGTCGAGACCATAGCAGGTCGCGCCAATATGTTGGACGACCATGCCCTCAACTGTGGCCCGATCGGTGTCACCGGGTCAAACTCGGCCAACGCTCTGGCCGAACAGGCCGATGTCATTGTCGCCATTGGCACACGTCTGCAGGATTTTACCACCGGATCGTGGACGGCCTTTGATGGGGATGCCCGCTTTATCAGTCTGAATGCCGCCCGTCACGACGCCGGCAAACATCGGTCTGTGGCCGTCGTCGGCGACGCCAAACGGGCAATCGAGCAGCTGCAGGCCGCCGTCGGCACCTACAGCAGCCCCGACGCATGGACAGACAAAGCCGCCACCGAACGACGGGACTGGCAGGTTTATGTGGACGGCAATATCCTGCCGGGCAATCGACCAGCGTCCTACGCCCAGGCCATCGGCGCAGCCAATCGGTTGTGCCACCGCAACGATCGGGTTGTCGCCGCTGCCGGCGGGCTGCCGGCGGAAGTCACGGCAAATTGGCGAACCAAATCCATCGGCAGTGTCGATGTCGAGTTTGGGTTTTCCTGCATGGGCTACGAGATATCCGGCGGTTGGGGCGCGCGGATTGCACAAATGGAAACCGATCCCGATAACGACACAATCGTATTTATTGGTGACGGGTCTTACATGATGCTGAATTCAGACATCTATTCATCCGTTCTGTCGGCAAACAAGTTGATCATCATTGTCTGTGACAATGGTGGATTTGCGGTCATCAACAAACTGCAAAACAACAGCGGAAACGTTTCTTTCAACAATCTCATAAAGGATTGCCGAATTGATGGTGAACCCTTTGCCGTGGATTTTGAAGCCCATGCCCGTTCCATGGGGGCAAATGCCGAAACCATCGATGGCATGGCAGCCTTCGACGATGCCTTTGCCCGTGCCAAAGCGTCGAGCAAAACCTACGTGATTGTTATGCAAGTCGACGCCTTTGACGGTTGGACCCAAGAAGGCCATACCTGGTGGGAATTTGGCATTCCCGGGGTTTCCAATCGCGACGCAGTGAACCAGGCCCGTGCCGACGCCGCGACCGCGCGTCAACATCAGCGTCGGGGTATCTGATGATCAATCAACACCTGCAGGAGCGACTACGACGCAAAAAATTCCTGTCCATCGGACGGGCAGGTATGGATTTTTATCCGGAACCACCTGGAACGGAAATCGAAGATGCCACGGACTTTTCGGCCCATGTCGGCGGGTCCGCCGGTAATATCGCTGTCGCCCTTGTCAAACTCGGATGCCAAGCCGAACTGTTGACTTGCTTTTCCGACGACGCGATCGGACGGTTCACCTGCAATAAACTGGAAAAATTTGGGGTGATGACGACCCATTGCCGGCGCATTGGCGGCGAAGCACGAAACACACTGGCCGTTGTCGAAACCCGACTGATTGATTGCCAGTCCGTGATCTATCGAAACGGTGCCGCCGACTTTGAAATGAATAAAAAGGATATCGAAACTCTCGACTATGCCAGCTCCGGCGGGGTTATCCTGTCCGGTACCGCCCTCGCTGACGAGCCATCCCGCAGTGCGATTTTTGCGGCTATTGCGCGGGCCCGTTCAGCCGGCGCACCGGTAATTGTGGATATGGATTACCGACCCTATTCCTGGGCGTCCGCCGAAGAAGCCCAATCGGTTTATGCAAAAGCCATTGCCCAGTGTGATGTGGTCGTCGGTAACGACGTGGAGTTTGGTGTCGCTGCAGGTTCGCACGAAGACGGCCTGAATTTTGCGTCTGAACTTGCCGCCGGTATACCAGACATCGTTATCTACAAAAAAGGTGAACTCGGCGCCACAACCCTGACGAATGGGGATCGATTTGATACGGGAATATTCCCGGTTCAGGCCCTCAAACCGACCGGTGCCGGTGACGCTTTTATGGGTGGTTTCATTGCCGGTTTGGCGGATCAAAAACCCTTAAAAGACGCCGTTATCCAGGGTTCCGCCGCCGCCGCCCTGGTGGTAACCCGTGTCGCCTGTTCGACGGCCATGCCGACGCAGTCCGAACTCTCAGAATTTTTAAAATCCCACACCCTTTCCCAAACGTGAACTGGAGACAGCCATGCATATGCCACCCTTTGATAACGCCAACCGCCCGCTCGTTGATGTGGACGATTCACGGGTCCCCCTCACCTATTTCAATATTGTCAAATTAACCCGAGGACAGGCCTTCGCTTATCAAACGCCGGGTTACGAAACCAGCATCGTTCCAGCCACCGGAACCGTCGATGTTGCCGTTGATGGTGAAAATTATGCGGCAATTGGCCAGCGGGTTGAAAATGTTTGGGACGGTGAACCCGAAGGCGTGTATGTGCCGTCAGGGGCAAAAGCCGAGTTTGTCTGCCAGTCGGAGCGTGCGGAAGTGTTTATTGCCGGTGCCAAATTCGACAAGGTCCTGACACCCTTTGCGGTCCGTGCCGACGAAATTGATATGATTCAATATGGATCGGACGACACCAAAACCCACCGCAAAATCAAACATATTCTGGGCACCAAATACCATGACAAAGTCGGTCGCCTGCTGGTATCCGAACTGTTCACGGTTGGTGCCGGGGGGTGGTCGGGGTTTCCGTCACACAAACATGACACCGATCGTTTACCCGACGAAACCCTGCACAACGAAGTCTATAATTTTCGTTTTAAACCCGACCATGGGTTTGGCATGCAGCTTTTGCAGGCCGATGGCGACCCCGTCGGTCAGGCCTTCCACCTGGTTGATGGGTCAACCTTCGCGTTTAACGCCGGTTATCACCCCTGTGTCGCCGCACCGGGCTACGAAATGTACTATTTTACAATCCTCGGTGGCCTCAGTCAGCGATCCCTGGTGCAGTCCTTCCAGCCGGAACATGCCTATCAGGTGGAAACCATTCCCGGTATAAAAGACATGATCGCGAAATTTAAATGACGGCAGTCAATTTGGCCGACGTGCTCGGGCCGGCCAGAGAAAACGGTACCGCCGTGGCCGGCTTGGTGGTGCTCGGCTGGGAAGATGCCGTCGCGTTTGTTCAAGCGGCCGAAGAAACCGGCTTGGCGATTATCCTTCAAGCCGGCCCCGGGTGCCGCGCCCATACACCGGTCCCCATATTGGGGAAAATGTTTCGTTATTTGGCCGACAATGCCCGGGTTCCCGTTGCCTGCCACATCGATCACGGTTATTCCGTTGATGAATGCCTCGAGGGCATTGATAACGGATTCACCTCGGTCATGTATGACGGCTCAAAACTTCCGATTTCGGAAAACATCAAAACCACGGCCCAGATCGTCAAAACCGCACAGGCGGCCGGTGTCTCGGTCGAAGGCGAAGTTGGGTTCGTCGGTTACGCCGAGGGAGCTGCGTCGGCAACCACTTCGCCGGACGAAGCGGCGCGGTTTGCCGACGAAAGCGGTGCCGACGCGCTGGCCATTTCCATCGGCAATGTTCATCTGAAAACAGAAAAAACCACGGGCATTGATTTTAATGCCCTGGCGGCGATTGAACGGGTTACCGATTTACCACTGGTGCTGCATGGCGGAAGTGGCATTCCCGTCGACATCCGAAAACGTCTGGCCCGGGAAACGCAGGTTTGCAAATTTAACATCGGAACGGAACTCCGTATGGCCTTTGGCCAGGCATTGCACAAGTCGACCCGTCAAAACCCCGACACCTTCGACCGTATATCCCTGCTGAAACCGACCATTGCGCCGGTCAAAGAAATTACCATGGAGGTCATTCGGGCAATTGGCGATCCCAACTGTTAATGGTGTATGTTGTTAGATTTTGTTGTCATCTTTTACGGACCGTTCCCCTTGTCTGCGTTTCAAGTCGGTGGCGATCCTTCGTCAGGGACAGAGCAATATTATCCTGGCGTCCAACCAGAATTATTATCTGCGGCCGATCCCACATGAAATCGACCATCGGATAACCCACACCACACGCCATAGCTGTCTGTCGTGTCCGGCGAAATCCCCTGGCGTCGGCACCGGATCATTGCCCCGGTTGTGGATTTAGGCAGATTAATGGCCGGACACTGCGGTCAGTTTATGAATTCAATTTTGAGAAGGCTTTTATCAAACCATAAACCTTGTCTTTGATTTCACCTTCTGGCAATTCACCAAGCATACGGGCGACACGAATGGTCCGATCCGGTAAGTCCGTATCGTCCGGATTTTTGACGTTTGCCAAGTGGGAATCATTTAACCCCTCATAAAAAAATGTGATGGGCAACCCCAAAACCCGTGATATGGACCACAAGCGAGACGAGCTGATCCGATTGGTGCCATTTTCGTATTTTTGAACCTGCTGAAAACTTATTCCGAGCTTTTTTGCCAATCCCCCTTGCGTCAAATTTTCAACGAGCCGAGCCTGGCGCAGCCGATGACCAATTTCCGCATCCAGTTGATTGGTAACTTTCATGGTAAAATCCTACAAATTAACGCAGGGAATAAAATCTACTTTACCGATTAATATCCCATATTTTACAGACCAGACAAATTGTCCGGCTGCTTTTGCCAGGCCCACTCCTCGTCCTGCATGGCACTGCAGGGTTCCCGCTCGCCGTAAAAATTCACGGCAATTGGATCCTCCTGTCGCCTGTCGGACATTGAATACAAACCTTTCAGTAAACCTATGGATATCAAATAATATTGTAAATTGGCGATATCTTTCCATGATAAAGGATAAATTATTTACCATCTTGTGGTATTTGTCCTGTCAATTGCACGCTTCGACGCCTAGGTTAGAACCTTCCAACAGGCGCATATTACCTTTACCCATCAGCTTAGAACCAGCTATCGGGGGAAGATCGGTCCATGAGTAAAATAGAGTTAAGCGCATCACTGGTTGTGTTTGATACATTTTACAAAACACGTTCTGTGAGTTCAACTTCCGAGATCCTGGGTATATCCCGCTCAACAGTTCGCAGCCACTTTGATCGATTGGCGCAGATGTTAAGTGGTGGTGACGCCATTACCCGCCGGGGAAAGATTACCAATGAAGGCGAGCGTTTATACGACCGCATACGACACGATCTGGCGGCCCTTAGTCAGAACCTGGACAACATCGCCGTCACCTCACCGCGACGGGGACAATTTGCCTGGGCCAGTCAGCGTCATCCGATTTATCTGCTGGATGACAAAACCCAGTGCGTGCCGATTATTTACCAGGCCTGGCAGGCCTGGCGTTCGGGAAACGCCGGCCTGGAAAGTTTGGCGATGCGTGCCCTGGTTCCCTGGTCTTTAATCCTTCGCCCGTGGACAGAAGGTTGGGTCCTGGTGGAAATTGGCGAAAAATCCTCTTTTGCAACCTGGTTTGGTGCCGAACGCGCCCGCTATTTCAAATCCGGTCTCCGCCAGGTCGATTTGACCGGTGATATTTCCTTTGCCGAAACCACCCGCGCCTATGATGAAGCCGCCCGCTGGGGAACTCCCGTATTGCACCACGTGCAGGCCTGTATTCCACGGATAAAAGGGGCAGATAACCAGTGGATTTCTTATCAAAGATTGGTGTTGCCCATAAAATGGGGGGACGAACTGGGCTTAGCGGTATTTGTCGCGCGAACAAATAACATCCAAATTGACGGCCTATCGGAACAGAACCGTCATCTCCTCGAGCCCGATCTGTTAATGGAAGACGAGCCGACGCAACTGGGCACCCTTTGATCGTCCGCGCACTTATAAAACAATCGGGTATTCAAAGACCGGGCCCTGGCCGGTCCGTGTCGTTCCCGGTTCGACAAAGAGTTCGGCTCCCCTAAAAATGAATAACCAGTTTACCAAGGTGAGTCGCGTTCTGCATTTTTTGATAGGCAGACGGGGCGTCTTCGAAGGCAAATATTGAATCGATAACCGGCTGAATTTTATGATCAGATATGAACGCCGCCATCGCTTCAAACTGTGTGCAAGAACCCACATAAATCCCTCGCAGGGAAATCGATTTCCGCATGATATCCGTCGGCACAATGGTACCCGATGCGCCGGTCAATATGCCGATCAGCTGGACGGCGCCGCCGACTCGAACCGCCGCCAAAGATTTTTGCAAGGTTCCTGGGCCGCCAACTTCGACGACCCGGTCGACTCCGACACCGTTGGTCAGGGCCAGGACTTTTTCCTCCCAGGCGGGAACCTTGGTGTAATTTATCGTTTCCTGCGCTCCCAAGGTGCGCATCTTAGCCAACTTCTCATCACTTGACGATGTGACAATGGTTTCGACGCCGAGGGCCGAACAAAACTGCTGGGCAAATACCGACACGCCACCGGTGCCAAGCAGCAAGACCCGATCACCCGGTTTCACCGGTTGCGCCTCAGTCAGCGCATGCCAGGCTGTCAGCCCGGCGCAAGGTAATGTGGACGCTTCATCAAGGGTCAGGTTGTCGGGCACGGCAACCACTGCGGCGGCATTAAGAACGACCTTTTCTGCAAGAACACCATCGATCGCGCCGCCCAGAGCGGAAGCCATGGCGACCGGTGATATGGGGCCATCGGTCCAGTCTTGAAAAAAACAACCGATGACCCGGTCACCAACGGTTAGATTTGACACATCCCCACCGACGGAAACAACCGTTCCTGCGCAATCGGAATTAGGGACTAGGGGATAGACGATGCCCCGGGACTTCGGGTCTTTAAGTGTTACCAGGTCGCGATAGTTAATCGCCGACGCGCCGACTTTGACCAATACCTGGCCTGGGCCAGGCTCGGGATCTGCCCGCTGGTTCAGGGCCAGTGCCGCAATCCCACCTTCGGATATAATTTCCCATGCTCTCATCATCAAATACTCCCGATTTTCAAATCATAGGTTTTGCCAAGGCCTGAGCAAAGCAAGAATGTGGGGGCCGGGGATTCTGCGGTCAGGCAGGCCGCGTGCGCGGCCTCGGATCCACACTCGGATCCACACAAGGAATAGAGGCGATTTGTCGCTTGAACGGGACTTTTAATCATGGGACCGTGGGCTGAGCATGGGTGCCAAACCAGCCGCCGCCAGGCCCGCAGCAGGGTCAAGGGCCGGGAGGAGCCGACGTCTGTCCGGGCCCGATGTAATTTACCCCCCCAATTTGGGGCGCTGACAGGAGGCATTCATGAAAATAATCGGTCTCGATCATCGCGGCATACGAACAACAAAACTAGAAGAGTCACGGCAATTTTATGCCGACCTGCTTGGTTTGGATGTGGGTCGTCGGCCCGACGCGTTGGTAACAAACGGGTATTGGTTATATGCCGGTGAAACGCCAATAATCCACCTGATCGAAGAGTCCGACAGATCAGCTACCCGCCCTGTCGTGGCGCGCGATGACTGGACCAGTGCCGGTGGCCAGACCCATGTCGCCTTGACCGTCGAGCGGGCCCGGGATGCCGTCGACCGTTTGACCACCGCCGGGGTTCCCTATTGGGACCGCCTGTTCCGCGACCCGGTGATGTACCAGGTCTTCACCGAGGACCCCAATGGTTTGTTAATCGAATTGATCGACCGAAACCCCGGTACCATTGACGGCCCGATTTGCAAGATCGTCGACTAACGGACGGAAGTTTTGAGTCTGGGCCCACGTGGTCTCTGGCGGAGTCAGGCGTTAAATCCACCGTCGGCCATAAACACGCTGCCCGTGGAAAAGCTGCTTTGGTCCGACGCCAAAAACAATACCGATCTGGCAATCTCCTCGACCGCCGCATGACGCCCCATGGGGATCATCTGATCGAGCATGGCAGTCGCGTCGACGCCCATGGTTTTGCTCATGCGGTCTTCGATGGTCGCCTGAAACCCGTTGTTGATCGGCCCGGGAGCGAGAATGTTGACCCGAATGTTTTTGCCCGCCACCTCGCGCGCCACGCAGCGCACCATGCCAACAAGTGCGTGTTTTGAGGTAATGTAGGCAACGGAATTGGGCCGCGCCTGCACACCCATGATGCTCGAGGTCACAATGATACTGCCGCCGGACGCCATATGCGGAAGCGCGTACTTAAGAGCCAGGAACGACCCTTTGACATTGACCTCGATGACGCTGTCAAAAATATCTTCCGGGTAGTCGGTAATCGGCGCATTGGTACCACTGAGCCCGGCGTTGCTGAACAACACATCCAACCGGCCCCAGGCCGCCACCGCCTGATCCAGATAGGCCCGGGTGTCGGCTGCAGATGTCACGTCGGCGACCGCCGTCAGGACCTCGCCTTGCAGCGCCGCCGCAGCGCCCGCCAGGGCATCGCGGTCGCGGTCGACGAGCATCACCCGGCCCCCCGCTGCCAACAGCAGCTTGGCACTGGCCAAACCCAGACTACCGGCTCCACCGGTAACGATGCAGCATTTTCCGTCCATCAACGCCATTGCTCAGCTCTTCCCCTGCCTGCCCGCCCGATCAGACAGTAGCGGGCAATTACCGGAATAGGTAGGGTTGCTTTTTTACCGTTCGATCAGGCTGGTTAATGACCCAACGGCGGTTGCCGGCGACCCCCAAAAGATGTGATCCGGGCTTTTAATGGCGGGGATTTTGATGGTAGATTTTGCCCCTAGATCAGGACCCCAATTCCTGTCAAAGGATCTGCAGCGCGGGCGCTCGGGTCCAAGAGCGGAGAACCCGGCCCATGGCCCCCCCCCTTCCCCAGAAACCTGTTGGTATTTCCCTTAACCAGGCACCGTCACCGATGGTCGTTGTCGAGCTGTTTAACGACGTCTGTTGCCCGTTTTCAAAAAAAATGTATGACACGGTATTTGGTGCCGTTATGCCGGCGTTATCTGACAATCGGCAAACGGCTCCGGTGGCCTTCGTCTGGCAATCGGTACCCCAGCCCTGGCACGCCCAAAGTTGCTGCATGCATGAGGCCGTGATGGCCGCAGCCCTTGTCGATCCGGCCCGTGCCGCAGCCTATATTTTTAACCTGTTCGCCCATCAGACGGATTTTTTCGACGACACCACAAAAGATCTCAGCCGCACACAAATGTACGCCATTCTGGCTGGCCTTGGTGCCGATTGCGGCTACCAGACATCCAACCTGTTGTCCCTATTGAACCTGAATGCGGTAACCGCAAACGCCGGCCTGGGTCCGGTTACCCAACAATTGAAATGGGCGGTTAAATATCACCGGACCCGCGCCGTCCACACGACGCCGACGGTATTTATAAACGGTCTGGAAGCGAGCGACGTATCGTCCGGTTGGACGGTCGACGCTTGGCTGAACAGATTACTGCCTCTGATTCAAAACAACTGAGGCGACAATCTCAGCCCGGGCACCAGCAATCAGGCGAACGGTGATGGCCCCGTCGATTTTCCTTTTGCCAACAAATCCCGGACTGGGTAAATTTGACCAATAATTTTCGGGGTCTGTTTACCGATGAAGCGCATTTAACTGATGACCGGCACCATAAAACCGTCGCTCCAGCCTCCCGGCACAGGCCGCGCGACAGGGACCGACGGCGGCTACACCAACGACGCGCCGATACTGGGTCTCGCCTTAACCCACCATAAGGCAGGGCGCCTGGGGCAAGCGGAAATACTTTATCTCCGCCTGCTGAAAGCCGACCCCGAGCAACCGATGGTCCTGCACCTGCTCGGTGGGATCGCCCACCAACGGGGCGATGACGACAACGCGGTCAAATGGATCAACCAAGCTCTCGTCCTGGCGCCTGACTTTGCGGACGCCCATTATAATCTGGGCCTGATTTATTATGGCCAGGGCAATCACTGCGATGCCATTGACCGGTATCAACAGGCCATTGCTGTCAAACCTGATTTTGCCGAAGCCCACAGCAACCTGGGAGTTGTCCTGAAAGACCAGGGCCGATTTAATGAGGCAGAAGAAAGTATACGCCAGGCCCTGATCCTGAAACCGGACTTTGCCATGGCCCTGACCAATCTCGCAAATCTTTATAATGAACTGGCCCGTCAAGAAGAAACCATTGCCCTCTGCCGCCAAGCTCTGGCCCTCGAACCTGATCTGGCTGAGGCCCATAACAATCTGGGTGTCGCCCTCAAAGAACTGGGCCAGCTTGACGAAGCTCTTGTCGCCTGTCGCCAAGCCATTGCCGTGAAACCGGATTTTGCCCTGGCCCACAGCAATCTGTTGCTGTGCGAACAGTACCGGCCAGACCATACCGCCCTGTCGCTTTTGCAACAGCACGACAAATGGGACAGGCAGCACGGACACCCGCTTTATGAGACCTGGCCCGTTCATCCAAACAACCGCGATCCGGAACGCCGGATCCGCATGGGATTTGTATCACCGGATTTGCGGCACCATCCGGTCGGATATTTTATTGTCGGACTGCTGGAGCATTTGAACGGGGATCAGTTCGAGTCCGTCTGTTATTCAACGGGTTTGTCCGATGATTTGAGCAAACGGATCAAATCGGCGTCTCACCAATGGCACCCCGTCGGGTCCTTGACCGACACCAGCCTGGCGCGGCGCATTGGTGAGGATCGGATTGATATTCTGTTCGATCTGTCCGGCCATTCCCGTAACAACCGATTGCTGGTATTTGCCCGCAAACCGGCACCGGTGCAAGTCACCTGGGCAGGTTATGTCGGCACGACCGGGTTGGCAGCTATGGATTATCTGTTGTCGGATGGTTATTCAACGCCGCCCGGCGAGGACCCGTTTTACCGGGAAAAAATTCTGCGCATGGAAGACGGCTGGTTGTCTTATACGCCGCCGGCGTACGCGCCACCGGTCGCCCCGCAACCCTCCGAAAATGCGGGATTTGTCACTTTTGCGTCGTTCAACAATCCGGTGAAACTGAACGCCGGCCTTATCGGTTGCTGGGCGGCGATCCTGCAGGCAGTCGCCGACGCCCGCCTGATCCTGAAATACCGCAATATGAACGCAGCGACAAATGCCGAACGAATTTATCGCCTGTTCCGGTCCCATGGTATCGACGCGGATCGTCTTACGCTCGAGGGCTGGAGTTCGCACCGGCACCTCCTTGATCGATATGGCAGGGTCGACATCGCCCTTGACCCGTTCCCCTATTCCGGCGGTCTGACAACACTTGAAGCTTTGTGGATGGGGGTTCCGGTGGTCACCACCTCTGGCCAGACATTCGCCAGCCGACATTCACAAAGTCATTTATCCAACCTGGGTCACCCGGACTTGGTGGCCAGCGACCCTGACGACTATATAAAAAAGGCTGTCGCCCTGGCCCGTGATGCGCCCCGACGGGCTGCCCGGCGCGCCGATCTGCGGTCGACGATGGCGGCGTCTCCCCTGTGCGACAACGTCAGGTTTGCCAACGGCTTCGCCGGCCAAATGCGCCATATCTGGCAGCAATGGTGCCTGGGCTGAGAGCCAATAGGCAGCAACGCGAAACGTTAACTCGGCACCGCGCATTGCGCCGTCGCCCGATCCTAACAAATGAGGTTTCGCGAGCACCTATCCAGATGACTTCGGAAGACCGTCCCAAGGATGCAATAAAGGTGTTACAGACTGCTAGTTTCGCGGCGTGATGTGCCCGGCAAAAGTCTGATAAACAATCTTGCCACCGCGAACAACAAAAGTGTCTGTCCCGACATGATAATCGTTATCGACGGTCTGGGCTTTCCAGACAATGTAGGCGTGATCGCCGTCAACCGATAAGCGCACCATTTCAAATGTTGCTTCACCCTTGGCAAAATCTTCAAACAGGAACGTGAATATTCCCCGCAGTTCTTCTAATCCCTTAAGCTGTTTATCAGGCGTTTCGAAAACAGAGCTATCCGTATAGTCAGATAAAATACCTTCAAGGTCACCTTCGCCAAAACATTTGAGATGGTGATTCAGAACCTTTTCAGTGCTCGACATTTTTACCTCCCTAAAATCGAATGGAGGCCAAACCATATCAAATTTGGCGGACAATTGATATGCCGCCAATTTGTAAATCAATTGGTACACAAGGGATAAGGATCGGCATTCGGCAATTTCTGCAATGCCAAAATGCATTGGGAACTCCTGTCCGCTTTTTCACAATCCAATTACTTCCGGTTTTTATACTTTCCAAGAGTTTGCTCAGATATCCGTTGATAGGTGCCATCCCGTTTCATGGCGGCGAGGGCCTGGCTCACTTTGGCAACGAGTAACCGGTGCTTTTTATTTAGATACATGAAGGAAGCAACAGTCGCCAAAGGGGGTTCGATGAGATGGGCATCAATATTTAGCTTCTGCAACAAATAATGGCTTTCCCATCGGCCAAACAATGCGACGTCAATACGCCCCAGGTTCAACATCTGCAAAAGTTGTATATCGGTTGTGACTTTTATTATTTTCCTGGCTTTTTTGACATTATATTCAAACATCTTCCATCCGGTTATCATACCAACGGTGTAGGGAGCGAGATCGTCCCAATGTGCCAGGCTTATTTTTGTGTCCCTGGTGAGCGCCATAAAATCAAAACGCAACATGGTTTCCGGGACCATTACCAGATTAGGATATTTTTGTTCCATACCAGCAATCCGACTGAGTTCACCGTCTTCGATGCCCGCATTTACATTTGTTAAGGACCGTTCTGCGGTTAACGAAATAACCTCAATATCAATATTTATCCGCCTGAACATTTCCGTTGCGATCATGGCGACAAATCCAGGGCCATCGCCCGGACCATAAGGGGGTGCCGATGGTGTAGTAAAAGTCAGTTTTTCGACAGAAAATGCCGTCCTTACAGGGATGAAAAACAACAATAAAATAATATGCATAAGTAAAAGGAGTCGGCAGAATAACAGTTTCATTTATGAGTTTCCTAATAGATAGCCTGTATCCGCAGAAAACTTCTTAGGAGTCTTGTTATTCGCAATACAATTATATGCTTATTTAGGAGTAAATGTCTCAAATTTTCTAATAAAAGATAAAATGAACGACGAAAATTGACAGATAAAGCATTTCAGATTGGTAACAGGATATTTATTTAAGATTGATCGTATTATTGTTTTTGTTATTTATCAGATAACACCCTGGCCCGCCGACCCATCTCGACAACCGCCGCCGAATTTTTGCGATAAGACAGCCGCGCCCATTTAATCGTCCGTTTGCGGCACCAAATTAAACATCTGAGTTGGCAGGGGCATAACCTCGGCGCTGCCACCGGCGACCCGCAGTTGTTGCGTATCGACGGGATCTGTACCGACCTTGGTTATGTGCGGCTCCGACACATCATCTTCCTTGCCAGGTAAAACACCGGTTTCAATCTCGGGTTCTTCTTCAGATGGCATCACCATCAGAGGTTCCAGATCATTACGCATCCACCAATACCAGAAGCCCTGTTCGCGCATCCATTTTTCCAATCGGGTTAAATCGGACCATTCCCTTGGCAGTCCTCGAGCGCTGTACAGGCGAGCCACTTGCGTATCCACATAAACAAGCACGCCCCAGGCAAAGGGATTCTTTGTCTGATCACCAAAACCACCGCCCATCTGCTGGCGGAAAACCCGATAAACCACGGCATATTCCCCCAAACGGCCAACCTCGCGTAAGTAAGGGATATCCGCTTGAGTAATTGTCATGGTAACGCCAAGCGATACATCTTGATCCATGATGTTGACATCCTTTTGTCGTTGGGGTACATCTTAATTCATGATGTACATCATGCATCAAGATGTACCATGATGTATCGTGTATTTCCAATTTTATTTCTGCAGGTGCGTTTAAGAAGAGAGTTTAAAACCGCCGAGCAGGATCAATGAGTGACATGAAAAGATAAGGAGTTTTTCAAATGCCTAAAAAAATTGCTTCCGTTCCCAAAGGGTACAAAACCGTAACTCCGGAATTGGTCGTGCGTGGGGCTGACGCCGCAATCGCCTTTTACCAAGATGTTTTCGACGCGACCGTCCTGTCGTGCATGAAAGCAGAGGACGAAATCACCGTCCTGCAAGCTGAAATTAAAATCGGCACCTCAATTTTACGGCTATCTGACGAAATGCCCGCGTTTGGTATTTATTCTCCCCTTGGTTACGGCGGCACCGCCGTCGGCATTCACATTTACCACGACACCACCGATGAGATTTGGGACCGAGCGCTGACAAACGGTGCCGGCATACTGGTCAGCCTGGCTGATACGGCCTGGGGCGAACGCTACGGCAAGTTTATCGACCCGTTTGGCCATGTTTGGTCGATTTCCCGGCGCATCGCCAAGAGCAAACCTGTCCCCGTGAACCGGGACACGGACATTGGTAACGCTGTTGCTCCCGCCTTTTCCGTGCATGAGCCGCATGCAGATCACACGGCGCTGAGTGGTGAAAAAGAAATGTCTTTGCAAGCTACGGAGTTTGGCAAAAGCAACGTCGCCTGATTTAAAACCCCTGGCGGGCGGGCGGTTGACCGCCCGCCATTGGCAACCCCGCCTACCCTCATCAAGGAATTATGCCATGACAACCAATCAGTCTTTATATTCTCGCCTACAGGCGGCAACACCGCGTGGCGTTGCCACCGCAACCGCTGTTTTTGCCGATCATGCCGAAAATGCCGAACTATGGGATGTGGAAGGTAAGCGGTATGTCGATTTTGCCGGCGGCATCGCCGTGCTCAATACAGGGCATCGCAATCCGGTTGTTATGGAACGGGTAGCCGCGCAAATGGCCCGTTTCACCCATACCGCCTATCAGGTGGTCCCCTACGAACCTTATGTGGCGTTAGCCGAGCGTTTAAATGCCCTGGCCCCGGGTCAGACAGCGAAAAAATCCCTGTTTGTGACAACCGGTGCCGAAGCTGTGGAAAATGCGGTCAAAATTGCGCGGGCCCATACGGGACGGCCGGGTGTCATTGCATTTGCGGGGGGATTCCATGGACGCACCCACCTGACCATGGGCTTAACCGGCAAGGTTGTCCCCTATAAAACGGGTTTTGGTCCGTTCCCGGCTGAAATATACCATTTACCGTTCCCGATGCCGGTCCATGGTGTCACCGTCGACGACACGCTTAAGGCTTTGGAAAGGATGTTCAAGTCGGATGTTGGGCCGGAACGCATCGCCGCCATGATCATTGAGCCGGTGCAGGGAGAAGGCGGATTTTACGTGGCCCCGACGGAATTGCTGCAAAAGTTGCGGGCGATTTGTGACGAACATGGGATTGTTCTCATTGCAGATGAAATCCAAACAGGTTTCGCCCGCACTGGAAAGCTGTTTGCGATTGAGCATTCCGGGGTCGAGCCGGACATGATCACCGTTGCCAAAAGCCTTGCCGGCGGGTTCCCGATTGCCGGCGTCATCGGAAAAGCCAACATTATGGATGCGGCGGAACCGGGCGGGCTGGGCGGCACCTATGGCGGAAGCCCGATGGGTTGTGCGGCGGCATTGGGGGTTCTCGATGTTATCGAAGATCAAAATCTGGTCGAGAAAAGTGCGGCACTTGGTGCTAAACTGATTGCCCGAATTGGGGACATGTCAAAGGTTTCCGGGGTCCACCCCATTGGCGAAATCAGGGGACTTGGTGCCATGGTTGCGTTCGAACTGGTGCGTGAAGCCGGTGGCAATGTGCCGGATGCGGACGCAACCAAGGCGCTATGCGCCCGTGCCCTGGAAAATGGCCTGCTGCTTTTGTCCTGTGGTGTTTTTGCTAACACAATACGTATCCTGGTACCGTTAACCGCCAACGATGAGATCGTTAACGAAGGCCTGGACATCCTGCAGAAGAGCTTGTTGGAAATATCGAACCTGTCGCTGGCAGCCGAATAAACCTAGGGCCAAATTAATCCTATGAACTGGTTTGCTTAAAGCAGGTGCTGGCCATAGACTAACTTTGAATTGATCTAAAAGGAATTTAATTGATGACGCCGTTTGCTATCGCTGGCGTGCAAATGCACGTTGCCGCCGACAATGAAAATGTGACCGCGATGGCCCATAAGATTGATTTGGCGATGATTCGTTTTCCCTGGATCCAGATGGTTTTATTCAGTGAACTGGCACCCTATGGCCCGGTACCCGACAATCATCCGGAAAGTATTGACGACGCCTTGGCGGTGTTTTGCGCCAAGGCCCTTCAGCACAACATCTGGATCATCCCAGGTTCCTTGTTCGTGCGCGAGGGTAATGGACTGTTTAACGAATCTGTGGTCATTAACCCGGCCGGTGAGATCGTCGCCCGATATCGTAAAATGTTCCCCTTTGCCCCCTATGAACATGGCGTTACCGGAGGCACAGAATTCCTGGTATTTGACGTCCCGCATGTGGGGCGTTTTGGTCTGTCCATTTGTTATGATATCTGGTTTCCGGAAACTATGCGCCAGATCACCGCCATGGGGGCTGAGATTTTGCTTCATCCGGTGCTGACCGGGACCACGGACCGTGATATTGAAATATCCATTGCCCAGGCGACGGCAGCCATGTTTCAGTGTTATGTATTTGACATTAATGGGTTGGGGAGTGGCGGAACGGGCCGCTCCTGTGTCGTCGACCCGATTGGCAATTTGGTCTATCAAGCCGCTGGCCAGGAAGAAATCATTCCGGTGGAAGTCGACGTTGACATGGTCCGTCGGCAACGCATCACCGGCCACCGTGGGCTCGGCCAAACCCTGAAAAGTTTCCGCGACGGTGCGGCCAAATTTCCCGTCTATTCGGAGGCTTTCGATACCACCTATCTGGACAGTTTGGGGCCCTTGCAAATGCAGACACAGGGAAGTCGCGAGGGCATAGGTGTGGCAGCACCTGGCGACGTTTTTCCGCTCAACCTGTCAGTTCCTGACGTGCCAGCGGACCATCATCTGGACATCATTCCGATTAAAAAAATATAACTGAAGCGGGGGAAGCTAGCCCATGGCAAAAAATTTAACCGACACGGGAAAACGTTCATTAAGTCAATATTATAACGCCTCGCTGTTTCGGGCGGATACTTGGAATCGGTTAAAATATAAATGCCAGCGGTTGATGGAAAACCGTGCGGACGACAAGACCACCCAGGAAGTCCAGCGGTTGCTGGATTTGGTGGAGCCCATGGAGAGTTATTTTGCTTTTCCAGGCCGCCAACAGTTCCAGCATGTAACCCAATTGCTGCACAATGAAGATTATGCAGCTCTTTTCCAAACGGTTAAACGCATCGTTGGTGCCTTGATGAGTTCGAGTTATCGGCGCAAACATTTGAATCTCTCAGGCCCGGCAAAGGACAATGAGTCGTCCGACGATGATGACGATGCCACTGATGAGGAACGCAACCGGCGGCGGCCCTATTTTGAAGTACTGATCGTTGATGATATTTCCCTGGGCCAACAAAACCAGCAGCGGGACAATTTGGCAAAAGCCCAAAGAGAAGAAGACTCATTTACCTACAAACCGGTGTTTGTTCCGAGTTTTGAAGATGCCCTCATTGCGGTTTTATTCAACCAAACCATCCAAGCCGTTGTAATCCGATACGGTTTCCAGTTGCAGTCCCA
>JAJFII010000086.1 GCA_021775095.1 Rhodospirillales bacterium | reverse complement strand
GATCATTAAAATTTCCAGCAAATCGTGACGCGCATTGCACGCACATGGATCATTCAAATCTTCAAAACAGGCTTCAAATTCTTCCAAAGATACTCTCCTCATCAAGACGGAGAACTGTTTCAGCACAATTTGATTCCTTTTTCGTTAATTCCTAAATTCCATATGCGCTTCCCCTGGCGTTTCAATATTATAGTTGCTATTATATTCATATTATGTTCTTATAATGTTCTCTTTAAAATCACTAATGTTCCTGGGAGAACCAAATGCAAAATTCACTTTTTTTCAAAGAACTGGCCTCTTTGGGATTGTTGTTTGTGGCTGGGTATATGTGCATTCTCATCGTCGCTTAGGGCCGTTCACATGTCCTCTGGCGGAACCGGGCGTTTGTTGCGGTGGTCGTCAATGGCGACAAAGGTGAAAATACCCTCCGTTACCTTCTCGCGACGTTTCTTTTCCCGTTGCCGGAGGACCCAGGCTTCAACCCGGATGGTTATGGATGTTTTGCCCACCTTAATGATATCCGCATAACAGCATAAGACATCTCCGACCTGTACGGGCAGATGGAAGGTAAACCCGTTGACGGCGACGGTTGCAACCCGCCCCCCGGCCCTGGAGAAAGCTGTAATGCCGCCGGCGATGTCCATTTGTGCCATTAACCAGCCGCCAAAGATATCTCCGTTAGGGTTGGCATCGGCTGGCATCGCCAAGGTACGAAGCGCCAATTCGCCGCGCGGTTCGGCGGTCGTGTCAATTGCTGAAGCTTTGACCATTTTTTGGCTAATCCTAACTAGATCCACAAGATGTTGTTATACTTTTAAGCTCTCACACTGTATCATGCTTGTCGATAGGACTGTTATTTTTTAATATGGGGCCGCAGTCGGAATCCGACAGTGTCCCTCGAGTGCCGATCTCTCGTCGGCAGTCTAAAAGTTAGAATGGAAGATAGCGTATATTATGGCCGACCTTTTTGAACATGCGAAAGCAGTCGAAGAGACACCCGAAGTTGCGGGTGAACCCGCGGATGCCCCGCTGCCGGTGAAAAAAGCCGCGAATTCTAATCAGGCAGATATGACAGCAAAATCAACAACGGCACCAAAATCCGCCAAGGCCGGTTCCTACTCCGCCAAGGATATTGAGGTGTTGGAGGGACTTGAACCGGTCCGCCGCCGTCCTGGCATGTACATCGGCGGCACGGATGAACGCGCCCTGCACCACCTGGCGGCTGAGATACTCGACAATTCCATGGACGAAGCGGTTGCCGGTCACGCCAGTCACATCAGTCTTGAATTGTGCGAGGATCAGACGGTTATTGTTTCGGACAACGGCCGTGGCATCCCGACCGACCCCCATCCAAAATTCAAAAAGATATCTGCCCTGGAAGTCATTTTGACGACCCTTCATTCGGGCGGCAAGTTTTCCGGTGATTCCTATGAAACATCGGGCGGTCTTCATGGTGTCGGTATGTCAGTGGTGAACGCCCTTTCAGATGTTTTTCTGGTTGAAGTCGCCAGAGATCGAAAAATATGGCAACAATCCTATAGCAGAGGCAAACCGCAAGGACCGTTAAAGGAAGTCGGCAGCACCCAGAATCGCCGGGGAACAACGGTTCACTTTCACCCGGACAGCCAAATTTTTGGCACGAAAGCACAATTTAAACCGCATATTCTGTATAAGATGGCGCGTTCCAAAGCTTATTTGTTTCGCGGCGTCGAAATTCGCTGGAAGTGTGATCCCAAACTGCTCGCCGCCGGCGACGACACGCCGGAAATGGCAACCTTACATTTCCCGGGGGGACTGTCCGATTATCTGATTTCGGCGCTCGGCGCGCGCAAGACAGTTACTCCCATGCCCTTTGCCGGAGAATCGGAATTAAACGGAAGCAACGGTAAGGCCGAATGGGCCATTCACTGGCCGATAGATGAGGATCCGTTTTTTAATTCCTATTGTAATACGGTACCGACTCCGCTGGGCGGCACCCACGAACAGGGGTTTCGCTCCGCTTTGGCCAAGGGCGTTCGCGCTTATGGAGAATTGATCGGTAATAAACAGGCGGCCAAGGTAACCGGCGATGATGTGATCATGGGGGCCAGTATCATGCTTTCGGTGTTCATAACCGATCCGCAGTTTCAGGGCCAAACCAAAGACAAACTGTCGACCCTTGAAGCCCAAAAACTGGTGGAAAACGCCGTTCGCGATCATTTTGATCACTGGTTGTCCGGCGCACCGGATGCGGCCAAGGAATTGCTCGAACACTGTATCTGGCGGGCCGAAACACGTTTGAAAAAACGCCAGGACAAACAAATGAAACGGCAATCGGCGACCAAACGATTGCGGTTGCCGGGCAAACTGTCGGACTGCACCAATTCAAATTCCGTTGGTACAGAAATTTTTTTGGTGGAGGGCGATTCCGCTGGTGGTTCAGCCAAACAGGCACGGGATCGCAAAACCCAAGCGGTTCTGCCGCTGCGCGGAAAAATTCTCAACGTCGCCAGCGCGACCCGTGAAAAAATGCGGGCGAACCAGGAAATTTCGGATCTGCACGAGGCACTGGGATGCGGCAGCGGCGAAGGGTTCATAGAAGATGACCTGCGCTATGAAAAGGTCATAATTATGACCGACGCGGACGTGGATGGTGCGCATATCGCTTCGTTGTTGATGACGTTCTTTTACAAGGAAATGCCGGAACTGGTTAACACCGGCCATCTGTATCTGGCGCTGCCGCCGCTTTATCGGATCAGCCAGGGGGGGAAGACGCTTTATGCACGCGATGACGCCCATAAGGATGAACTGATGGGTACGGAGTTCGCCGGACGGGGTAAAATAGATATCAGCCGCTTTAAGGGCCTGGGAGAGATGCCGCCGCGCCAGTTGAAAGAAACCACGATGGCACCGGAAAACCGGACCCTGCTGCGTGTTACAGTGCCTGCCGGGCATAATGACGACGATATCATCGAATCCCGTGAAACTGCAAAACTGGTAGATGCCCTGATGGGTAAAAAACCCGAACTGCGGTTTCAGTTTATCCAGGCAAACGCCCAGTTTATTGGTGACCTGGACGTTTAATCGGGATCTGGTGTTCCCTTAAAACGAATTTTCCGTCTTAACCCCACGCGGCGTGTAAACATCACATGGCACAGTTGATAACAACTGCTGGCGATGCCGATCACGAACGGCCGGTACCCGAGGTGACCGCCGTTGATCAGCCGTTGATCCTTTCCCGTCGGGTTCAAATTCAATTTCGGTTATTGTTTTTTATAACGTGCAGGGACTAATTTTGTCTTTCCCCGCCGCCCGTAATATTCGCACTATTGGTGGCCACAGCAGAAAGGACGGCAGGCCCTGTTTGCAGTCAGAAACAGCGACGGTGTCGAAAGAATATTTCACGGCAGGGCCCCGTTTTGGCGCAGGAAGCCCGGTTTATCGGCGGGGGAATGACCCGTCGCCCAACACCGTCGGGTGGCAAAAAAATTAAATTTACCGGGGCAAATTGGGGAGAAATGGAATATGCGAAATGATCCTTATGCGGCCTCGGCTTCCGCCCTTAGCCGTTCCCCGGGACATATAACCCCGGCATCGCAGGGCAAGTGGGACGTTTTATCCCAGCCGTTAGGGGCGACCGGTGTGCCCCTGGGCGGCCTTGGAACCGGTGGCATTACGCGAAGTTCCGATGGTCGGTTTAGCCGATGGACCCTGAAAGCCGGCAATGTGCGTAATTTTGACCTGCCGGCCAATGGTTTCATCCTGCGCACAAAACCGGAGAATGGCGTGGCGCGCACAATCGCCCTGCAGCCGGAACCGGCGTCTGACGTCCTGTCGAAATTTGCCTTTGAACCACAGACGCCGGAATGGGAAGGCCTTTTCCCCCTTTCCTGGCACCGTCACGCGCCCGTTCAGGGGATTACCGCCGAGACCCTGTCTTTTTCACCGGTTTTCCCGGGTGACCTGTCGACGGCATCGCGGCCAACCGCAGTGTTTCGCTGGCGCTTAACAAATACCAACACTGTCCCTGCCGAAGCATCCATCCTGTTTCATTTTGCCAATATGAACGGTTGGTTCAACGATTTTGCGGAAGGACCGGCGGCCCGGGTGCCGGCCGGGTGTTTTAATCGCCCTGCCGCCCTTAACAACGGCGTCGCTGTTATTCTTGATCGCAAACGGACCGCATCAAGCCCGCCAGAGGGTACGGGAGAATGGGCCCTGTCGGCCACCGGCCCGCAACAGACAGTTTTCAGTCGGACAACCTGTTTTGACGGTACAGGTGATGGGGGTGCCCTTTGGTCAGCCTTTGATACCACAGGCGATGCGCCGGATCTGGGTGCGGGTTGGGTAACGGAAGCCGGGTTTCGAGAAGTATCGCCGGGTCTTCCGACGGCTGCGGTATGCGGTCGTACGCAACTTGCGCCGGGCGAAAGTGCGGATATAACATTTGTACTCGTCTGGGATTTGCCGGTGATCACCTTTGGCATGGGACGCAAGTGGTACCGGGCCTATACGGATGACTGGGGTCGGACCGGCCGTTGCGCATTGGCTTTGAGCCAGGACGCCCATAAAAACGCCAGCATTTGGGAAACCCAGATCTCGGCCTGGCATCGGCAGGTCGAAAGGCAACTTGGCGAGGCACCACACCGTGCAGGCATGGCCCTAAACGAACTTTATTTCCTGACAGACGGCCTGTCTGTCTATACGTCAGCCGAAGGGTCGCCCGACGGGCGGCAGCATTTTGGCCTGATTGAATGCCATGATTATGCCTTGTACAATACCCTGGATCTCTGGATTTATGCGCAGGAAGCGGTCGCCCGGTTCAGTCCCGAACTGTCGGCAAGTGTCGCCTGTGATTTTGCCGATTTTCTGTTATCGGAGGATTTGGCACCGCGCAAACATCGGTGGACTGCATCAATATTTCCCCTGAACAATGCGGGTGCCTGCCCCCATGATCTTGGTGGTCCTGGCGAAGATCCCTTTGTCGTCCCTAATTCTTATACCTACCGTGATTCAACGCTTTGGAAGGATCTGAATTGTGACCTTGTGCTCTGTATTTGGCGCGATGGACGGCACATGGGAAAGGCCTGGAAACAGAATTTGTTTCCGGCGGTGCGGGCGGCAATCGAACACCTTCAGCAATTTGACCGGGACGGCGATGGATTGATCGAAAACGAAGGGATTCCCGACCAGACCTTCGATAATATACCGATGACGGGCCCTTCGAGTTATTGTGGGGGGCTGTGGATCGCTGCTTTGCGTGCCGCGTCGCGTATGGCAGAAGAGGCCCGGGAAACGGCTCTGGCGACCCAATGGAAGGCCCAGGCAGACCGTGCTGCCATCGCCTTTAGCGAGCTGCTTTACAACGGCCAATGGTTCCGGGTTGATAGCGCCGGGCCGCTTTCTGACGCTTGTTTTATCGAACAGCTGTTCGGGCCGTTCATCGCCAGATATTATGGCCTTGGCGATATTGTTGATCCCGCGAAAGCGCGGTCCGCCCTGCGGTCTGTTTACCGTCATAATTTTATCGGCGAAGGTAAGGGACAAGGGGCGGTCTCACTGGCTTGTGTGCCGGATGGGGCGGACGCGGCGTTGCCGCACAAGGATGATACAAGTTTTCAGACTGCCGAAATTCAGCCGGGTTTTAACTTTAGTCTGGCGGCGCAGCTTGAGGAATGGCAATTGTGGGAAGAGGCAGATTGTTTACGCCGGGCTCTTTATGAGCAACTTTATATCAAGCGGAACCTGGTGTTTCAGACCCCTGCCGCCATTGACGTCGACAAACCGACGTGCCGGGCCATTATCAATATGCGCCCCCTGTCGGTTTGGTGGATGAAACCAGGGCCACCCCATGAAAAACAGAAATAATGGCGCTTTTTCGTCCGATACAGATAACCCCACGGTTTTCAAGTTTTTTCAACGAAGCCAGAGAGATAAAGCGCCCCGCCTCAAGGGGTTTGTCCGTAAGCTCACGCCTTCTGCGAAAACAAGGCTCGAATATGGCCAGCATGTCCTTGCGCTTGTTTTCTTGTATTCGTAAGCTTACGGACAAACAGAATTGCAGGAAATTAATGGGTCCTGACCCTAAATACCAAAGGCCCGGTTATTTCCAACCGGGCCTTTCATATAAATGGTAGGCACTACAGGATTCGAACCTGTGACCGTTCGATTAAAAGTCGAATGCTCTACCAACTGAGCTAAGTGCCCTTAGGCGAGGCGGAAATTAAGGTCGCCCAACCGAAGGGTCAATGCCTTATTTGAAGAATAGTCAAAAAACTGAAAAATAGTCCCGTGCAACTTCCGCAAACGGCTGAAACAAGCCATAGTCCCGGGACGTCGGGTCGTCAGCTAATTACCGCTTCCACTGTTCGTTCAGCCGTTTTTTTACGCGAGGTGAAACAAAGTGACCAATGTCGCCACCCAGGCGACCGATTTCCTTGACGAATCGTGAGGCAATAAACTGGTGATTTTCTGAGGCGGTTAAAAATACCGTTTCAATTTCCGGGTTCAGGCGACCGTTCATACTGGCCATTTGGAATTCATACTCAAAGTCCGACACAGCCCGCAGACCCCGGATGATGATTCCCGCATTGGCGTCGACGACAAAATCAATCAACAGGTTGTCGAAGGGTTTAACTTCGATTCGGCTGGAAAATGCCGGACCCAGGTCGTTCACTTCGTCGCGCAGCATTTCGGCCCGTTCTTCGAGGGAAAACAACGGCTCCTTGCCGATGTTTACGGCGACGGCGACAACCAGGTGGTCGACGATTTTTGCACCGCGTTTGATAATATCCATATGACCATCGGTAACCGGATCAAAGGTCCCGGGGTAGACGCCCGTTCGCTGGGTCATGGGGCCCCCTCCTCGCCGTCATCGGACGATGTGGGTGGTGACGGTGCCTGATCGGTACCGATTGTTGTTTCTGTCCCTAAGGGAGCGCCTGGGTCTGCGCCATCGATCAGTTCCGACACAGCATCTTCGCCGTCGTTCTCCTCTTCATCTTCATCCACATCGCGCAGACGGCTAACCGAAACGACGCGCTCCTCATCGGATGTATTAAAGACGCTGACGCCGCGGCTTGAGCGACCGACGACACTGATATGGTTAACCGGACAGCGGATGATCTGACCGCCATCGCTAACCATCACAACCTGATCCGTATCAACAACCGTAAACGCCGCAACAATTCGTGACGATTTGCCTTTGCCCCGCCCGAGCTCGATTCCGGTTATGCCCTGCCCGCCTCGACCGGCAATGCGGTACTGGTAGGCCGAGGTGCGTTTGCCCATACCGTCTTCGGTCAGAGTCAGAATAAACTCTTCGTTTTCAGCCATTTCCGCGAACAGGGGGGCAGATAACCGGGCCGCCAGCGCGGTATCTCTTGCCTTGTCATCGGCCCGGTCCGCATAGTCGGAGCCCAGCAGCCGGCGGTTGGCGTTAACGGACTGCAGGTATTCGTCGCGTTGTTCCGTCGCGACCTTAATATGGCGGATAACCGACATGGCGATGATTTTGTCGTCGGTGGCAAGTCGCATACCGCGCACGCCGGTTGAGGTCCGCCCAGAGAAGACCCGAACAGCGGTCACCGGGAAGCGGATAACCTTGCCACCAGCCGCCAGCAGCAGGACATCGTCGTCTTCCGTGCAGGTCCGGACGCGCACAAGGCTGTCACTGTCCATCAGTTTCATGGCAATTTTTCCGTTGGCCTGAACCCGGACAAAATCAGACAAGGAGTTGCGTCGGATATTACCCGACGCCGTCGCAAACACCACAAACAAATCGGCCCAGGTTTCTTCGTCCTCCGGCATGGGCATCAGGGTTGTGATGGTTTCGCCTTCCTGCAAGGGCAGCAGGTTAATCAGTGCCTTGCCAATGGCCTGGGGTGTTCCCAGCGGTAGTTTATAGACCTTCGTTTTGTAAACCATTCCCGTCGATGAGAAAAACAGGACAGGGGTATGGGTATTAACCACAAAAACCTGAGCAACAAAATCCTCGGTACGGGTCGACATTCCCGAACGGCCTTTACCGCCGCGTTTTTGGGCCCGGTACGTGGACAACGGCACCCGTTTGACATATCCGGAATTTGTCACAGTGACGACCATGTCTTCGCGCTGGATCAGATCCTCCAGGTCGTGCTCAAATTCGCTTTCTTCTATCGATGAACGACGGTCTGTGGCAAATTTTTCACGCACATCGACCAATTCCTGGCGCAAAATCCCGTAGAGTTTTTCCCGGCTTTCCAGGATCGACAGATATTCTTCAATTTCTGCGCCCAGGGCGCGTAAATCGTTACCGATTTTGTCACGCTCGAGGCCGGTTAACCGGTGCAGGCGTAATTCCAATATGGCCCGCGCCTGGGTTTCGGAAAGCCGGTAATGACCTTCGATGACGGCATGCCCGGGTTCATCCAGCAACGCGATCATCGGCGCGACGTCTTCCGCCGGCCAGTTGCGCTCCATCAATTGGGCCCGTGCGGTTTGTGGGTCCTGGGCGGCGCGGATCAGAGCGATAACTTCGTCAATATTGGCAACGGCGACGGCCAATCCGGCTAATACATGGGCTTTATCTCGGGCTTTTCCCAATTCAAAAATTGTCCTGCGGCGAATCACTTCTTCGCGGAACTCAACAAAGGCAATGATAATTTGCCTGAGGTTCATCTGTTGCGGCTGGCCATTGTACAGGGCCAGCATATTGACGCCAAAGCTGGTTTGTAAGGGTGTAAAGCGGAACAGTTGGGCCAGCACGACTTCCTGCTCGGCGTCGCGTTTTAATTCGATGACGACGCGCACGCCGTCGCGGTCGGATTCATCGCGAAGATCAGAAATCCCCTCAATTCTTTTGTCCCGCACGGCGTCCGCCATATTTTCAATCATCCGCGATTTATTGACCTGGTAGGGAACTTCATGGACGATAATTGCCATCCGGTCTTTGCGGATTTCCTCAAACGACGTCCGTCCCCGCATGATCACCGAGCCGCGGCCCGTACGGAAGGCCGACTGGATGCCCTGGCGGCCCAAGATGATCCCGCCGGTCGGAAAATCCGGGCCGTGAACATGGTTTTCGATGATTTCATCGATGGTGATTTCGGGGTTGTCCACATAGGCGCAACAGGCGTCGACAACTTCTCCCAAGTTGTGCGGCGGGATATTGGTCGCCATGCCAACGGCAATGCCCCCGGCGCCGTTCACTAACAAATTGGGAAACCCGGCTGGAAGAACTTTTGGTTCTTTCATGGACTCGTCGTAGTTCGCCTGAAAATCGACGGTATCACGGTCGATGTCTTCCAGCAGTTCGTGCGCCGAACGGGCGAGACGGGCTTCCGTATACCGCATGGCAGCTGCTTTATCACCATCCATCGACCCAAAGTTTCCCTGGCCATCGATCAGCGGCAGACGCAGGGAAAAGTCCTGGGCCATGCGCACCATGGCGTCATAAATCGCCTGATCGCCGTGCGGGTGGTATTTACCCATAACATCCCCCACAATACGGGCAGATTTTCGGTAGGGTTTGTTAAATTCATAACCGTTTTCCTTCATGGAAAACAGGATTCTCCGATGCACCGGTTTTAATCCATCGCGCACATCGGGCAAGGCCCGCGACACGATTACGCTCATTGCATAATCGAGATAGGACGAACGCATTTCGTCTTCGATGGCAATCGGGGTTACGTCGGAATCGGATGGCCCTTCAGGAGCCGTTTGGTTGTCTGAGTTCAAAGGATTTTACCAAATAATTTCAAGGACTTGCGAGCGGCTCTAAATGTAAGATAGGAATCTGTTGAGACCCTTTGAAATGTAACATTTTCCGACCCCGCGTACAACCATTCAAGGGCTGGCAATTGGCGCTCATCCGGCGGCCCTCAGAGACCGCGTTTGGGCAGGAAAATAAACTTATACCAAGTGACACTGACGAACACCAAAGTCATGGGAATGGCAATTCCGGCGTTTACTGCTGCCCAGCCGATGGAATGCTGCAAAGCGCCCGAAGAAAACGCCGCCAACGTGGTTGTGGAAAGCACCATGAAGTCATTTGCCGCTTGCACTTTGGGCCTTTCTGCCGTCCTATAGGCATCGGTCAACAGGGTTGTGCCGCCTATAAACATAAAATTCCAGCCGAGTCCCAGGCAGACCAGTCCCGCCGAAAAATTGAGGTAATCGATGCCGCTCAGGTTGATGGCCATGGCGAAGGCCACGAGAATGATACCGCTGAGAATGATATTCAGGACACCAAACCGTTTGATCAGGTTGCCGGTAAAGAAGCTGGGGGCGTACATGGCAAGGATATGCCATTGGATAACGGTCGCAGACTCGCCGAACGCAAATCCACAGATTTCCATGGCCAGAGGCGTTGCCGTCATCACCAGGGTCATGGTTCCATACCCCAGCATGGCCGTCATCACGGCAACGATAAACACCGGTTGGCGCATGATTTCGGCCAGTGGGCGCCCGCCTTTGATAATACCGACCGTACTGGGTGCAGGGATCCGTATGGCCTGCAGGAATACCAGGGTGATCAGGCAAAGCCCGGCAATAATGATGTATATACCGGCAAACAGCACCGGTGCGAAGAGTTTTTCACCCCATTTTGCCAGTTCGGGGCCGGCGACGGCGGCAACCACGCCGCCCGCCAACACGTAGGAAATGGCCTTGGCGCGAAATTCGGGGCCGGCCGAATCGGCGGCGGCAAAGCGATAATATTGCCAAAAGGCCACGTGGAAACCGAGCAAAAGACTGGCGCCGGCAAATAACCAGAAATTTTGGCTGTAAATGGCGTAAGCGGCCAAAGCGCCACCCAACGCACCGACGCATTGGCCGATGGAAAACCCCAGCCGGCGGCCATATTTTCCCATAAACAGGGAGGCGGGAATGGTCGTCATCATGGCACCTGCAAATTGCAGGGCCAGGGGGAACGTTGCCATGGACGGGTCCGGCGTCAGCATTTTGCCAACCAGCGCCGATGCGGTCATGACCATGGACATACCGGTCATGGCCAGCGCCTGACTTGCCGACAATACGATTACGTTTTTCCGAGCCGACGCAGGAGCCTCAGGACCGGACACAGGTGCGATCCCTGGGCTGGCCATGACGAAATCCCACCATGACGTTCATGTAAACGGCATTTCGGTCAAAGTTCTTAGGTGGTTGCCTGGCATACTCTAGAAGGGGATCTCGTCATCCAGATCACCGCCGGACGGAGCCGCACCACCGCCGCCGCCCTGGTCCGGGCTGCCCCAATCGGGTTCGCCGCCGCCAGAACTGCCGCCGCCATATCCGCTGCCGCCGCCGTCACTACGGCCATCAAGCATGGTCAGGGTCGAATTAAATCCTTGGAGAACAATTTCGGTTGAGTATTTTTCAACACCGTCGTTACCGGTCCATTTGCGGGTTTGCAAGGCCCCTTCGATGTATACTTTTGAACCTTTTTTGAGATATTTCTCGGCGATTCCCGCGAGCCCCTCGGAAAACACCACAATCCGATGCCATTCGGTTTTTTCCTTACGCTCACCGGAACTTTTGTCGCGCCAGGATTCCGATGTGGCAATGGAAAAATTGGCTATTTTATTGCCGTTTTGGGCGAATCTTATTTCTGGATCCCGACCCAGATTACCGATGAGTATGACTTTATTGACTGATCCGGCCATTTGGGCCTCCCGCACTAATTATACCGATTGATTGGGGTCGAACTATAAGCCGTCGACCTACTCCGTGAAAGTCCGAAACCAGCTTTTTATTCAGCTTGTTGTGGAAAAACCAGGAACCGGGGGAAACTAAATTTACGGACGCGGTGTCGGCAGCGGTGGTTGAGTTTGATTTTGCGCCTTTGCAATAAATTGGCGCACGGTTTCCACCAGTTGTTGTTCTTCCTCACCCAGTTTAACGAGGGCCAACAATCCGATTTCCACCATCGCCATGCCATAGACATATTGGTTGACCCCTTGCGCCTGGAATTGTTCAAGCGCCGTCGCCAGAACAACATCGGCTTTTTCGAAATCGGCATTCATATCTTCGTTCATTATCTTTCCTTCAAATCCCGGGCCGGTCGGTTGTTTACCATTTGTTGAGGTCTGCCGCGTTAACGTGACAGGAAATCTGCCAAACGAAAGGCATCAGTGATGCGATATTCTGTGGTTTACGAGGGTGCCACCCGGCGTTGGGCGGTTATTGATCGGCTGACCAGTGACGATCCGATCATCTATTTTGCCAGGGAATGGGACGCCGTCCGCAAGGCCCGCCGTGAAGAACGGCGCTGGCGAACCGATCAAATCCCCGGCCCGCGTTCCAATTGGATCTCTTGATCTGCATCCTCTTAATTGCATCCTTGGGACGGTCTTTCGAGGTCATCTAGACAGTCACCCGGTGCGCCACGATGCAGGCGCACCACCTGCGCCCGCCTTCCTGCCGGAAAACCAAAAATCATGATCCCAGGGGCGCGATTAAGCGGATGCAGATCACGAGATGTGGCCGATCGTAAAATCGTTTGCACCGGACTGATCAATTCCGTTGACCAAAAACAACGGGCGATTGGAAAAGTTTACCGCATTACCGTTCCGTTCAAGTTGCAAACCCAGTTCCCGGTCAAAATGCGACGAGGTCGGCATGAACCGCAGGACATAACCGGCACGGCGTTTTGTCGATGTGTTATGGCGTGACCCATGCACCATATAAATGTCGTGAAAGGACATTTGACCCGGTTTTAAAATCAAATCGACGGCTCTGTCCTCGTTAAACTGATCGTCATCGAGTTCCTGGTTTAAGGTCAGGTCCTCGGCTTTGTTGGTGTGGTGGCTGTAAACGTCCTTGTTTTTATGGGATCCGGGAATCAAACGCATGCAGCCGTTGTCAACACCAACGTCATCGATGGCGATCCAGGCCGTGCAACTGGCCAGCGGTTTGATGGGCCAGTACTGGCCATCCTGGTGCCAGGGCGTGGCTTTGCCGTTGCCCGCCGGTTTGCCAAATACCGTCGATCCCCACAGCGCGATATTTGCGCCAATGAGCTGGGCGACCATGGCGACAATGTCGGGGTTGCAGGCAAAATTCAGCCATTTGTCGGCGCGGGGTGACTGTAATCCCTGGTGGTTGCCCTGGGGGGCATGAGGGACGAACATGGCATCTGCGGTTTTGTCGGGGTTGGCGGCAATCAGCAGCTCAAGCTCCTTGCGCATTTCCATCACCACATCCATGGGCAATTGGAAATCGGGAATTACGTATCCGAGTTCATGATATTGATCAATCTGGTCCTGGCTTAACACGCTGCCCTCCTGTGGCCTTAATGGGGTATTCGGCGCCAACATTTTAACGCCCTCCGAGCAACTGGCAAGCGCGGCCTTTTTTAGGCAATCTGGGGAGTGTTGAAGGTTCGTTCAACACTTGTATATTTGAGCCATGCCTTGGGAAAAACAATTTGAGCGAACAGCGGTCCTTGAAAAAGCCATGCGATCTTTTGGAGCCAGGGATATGAAGCCACGTCCATGAAAGACCTGATCGCCTGCATGGGATGTAATCCGGGCCGCATTTATGCGACGTTTGGCAATAAAAAAAGTTGTTTTGCGAATCCCTCGAACCTCGACAAGGCCCCGGCGCGGCGCAAGGCAGCCTGTCGCGTCGTCCCTGCCCTATTTAAGGGCCGAGCGAAAGGCCTGCGGCGACTGGCCAAGGGTTTTTGTGAAGGTTCTGGTAAAAGCGCTGCGGCTGTGGAATCCACTCAAGCGAGCGATCCGTTTCACCGGCAAATCGGATTGGCATAACAGATTTGACGCCAGTTGCATGCGCAATTCCCGCAGCAGTGCCATGGGGCCGTGGCCATAGGCCGCTGAAAACCGCGCGGCATAGGACGAACGGCTCATTGCGGCGATGTCGGCCAGGCTTTCGACCGTATGGGCATCGCCCGGTTTTTCCAGCATGTAACGCAGGGTACCCCACAATTTTTCATCCCGCAGTGCGGCCATCCAGACCAACCCACGGTCATTGGCCAGCAATCGGTTGCGCAGTAATTGGATCGAACACTGTAACAACAGGGCGCGGACCATCGACCTGCCGCCCAATGTGGGCGCCGACAGTTCCTGCAGGATCTGGTGAACAGCGTTTTCCAGCAGCGAGTCTTCGGCGATCTGGGCAACGATGGGTTGCCTGATCAAATTGACCAAACCGTTGGTCCCGCGGATGGAAATATTTATGTGGCTGCAAATGGCCATTAACACCCCGCCGGTCGATGGCTGTTCGGATTTTACCAGGTGGCTGGCCAGACGTAACTCGGTCGGATGACAGGTCGGCAGGGGCTGACCCGGATCGCCGTAACTGCGCAAGGTATGGGCCTGGAAACTCGGGATCAGGACGATGGTACCGCGTTCAAGCGCCATGGAAGGTTGGCCCCGAAGGGAAATTTCTCCGCGGCCCGCCAGAATATAATGTAAAGTTGCGCCGGCTTGCCCCTTGAGTCCGAGGGTACAATTGCCGTGCAATTCGCACAGGGCGAAAGGTTGGGTAAGGACTTCCATTTCATCGAAAACATGTTCGTAATCCATCCCTTAATATGCCGGGTGTTTGTATGTATAGATACATTAATTGACTTAAAAGCACAGATATTGGACAAAATGATACATAATCCGGTTCATTGTGAAGATCTTGCAACCCGAGAAACTGGAGATCCCCATGTGTGAAGATCACGACCCCAAAACAACCTGCATCAGCCGTCGCCAGGCCTTAACCGGCGGTGTGGCTGCCGCCACTGCTATGGCCGCAGTTGGGATGGCGAGCGGTGCTTCGGCAGCCGAAGACCCCTATGCCGACCCGGCCCAACCCGCCCTGCCGCCCAGCAACATGAAACTGGATCTGCAACGGACGGCGCTGGTGGTCACGGATCCGCAAATTGATTTTCTCAGTCCCAAGGGAGTGACCTGGGGTGTTGTCGGCAAAAGTGTTGAACATCACAATACGGTCCAAAATATCGAAAACCTGTTTATTGCCGCCAAACAGGCGGACCTGACCGTTGCCGTATCGCCGCATTATTATTATCCGACCGATCACGGCTGGCGTTTCGAAGGTGCCCTTGAAAAATTAATGCATAAGATCGGGATGTTTGATCGCAAAGGTGCCCTATCAACCGACGGGTTTGAAAACTCCGGGGCCGACTTCATGCCTGAGTACAAAAAATTCATCGATGACGGCAAAACCATCGTCACCTCACCCCATAAACTTTATGGAAACGAATCCAATGACCTGGTGTTGCAACTGCGCAAACAACGCATTGATCAGGTGATCCTGTCGGGGATGTCGGCCAACCTGTGCACAGAATCCCACATGCGTGAGTTGCTGGAACAAGGATTTGAAGTGGCGGTGGTTAAAGATGCGACAGCCGCAGCCATGCTGCCGGAAGGGGATGGTTATTTGGCGGCGTTGACCAATTTCCGCTACATGGCCAACGCCGTCTGGTCGACCGAAGAAGCCATAAAACATATGGGCGGTCGCGCCTGAACGCGACGACCGGGTTACCTATTACCCTGGTGCCGTCCGTTGTCATACGGGCGGCTTCAGCGCCGGCGGGGGAAAAATGCTGATCGCAGCCTTAAACGTCTCGACCGGCCGTCTGGCGGCATTTCATAGAGCCGTTGATTTGTTCCACAGCGGCCATTGACCGATGCCGGCATTCGGTCATAATCGACCGCCAACCAGCAGCCTATTGAGGGACCATGGCAACAGACAAATTGGGCATGACATTCACCGCTGCCTTACCGGAGACCCTTGCCGCTTTTAACGGTGCCATGGATGATTACATGCTGTTTAGTGGTGAACCGGTGGGCAAATTGCTGACGACCGCCGAAATTGACCCCGATTTTGCCATGGGCTATTGCCTGACGGGATGTTTGAGATTGTTTGGCGGGGTCAGCGCCGCCCACCCGAGAGTTAATTTGGAACTGCGGGCAGCCCTGGCACGGCGCAGCCGAGTAACAGCCCGTGAGCAGGCGCATATTGACGCCTTTCAGGTGGCGGCATCGGGTGAGATGCGGATGGCCGGACAAATGTGGGACGCCATATTGGTTGATTTCCCACATGATATGATGGCGGCAAAATGCGCCCATGAAGCCTATTATCTGGTGGGCGAGACCGCCCTGATGCGGGATTCCGTGGCCGCCATCCTGCCGAAATGGGACGCCAGCGTGCCCTACTACGGGTTTTTGCTGGGTATGGGGGCCTTTGGTCTGGAAGAATCCGGCGACTATCGCGCCGCCGAAGTGATGGGTCGAGAAGCGGTTGCCATCGAACCCCGGGATGGCTGGGGGGTGCATGCCGTTGCCCATGTTTTGCAAATGGAACAGCGGTATGACGCCGGCATCGCCTGGCTGGAGCAGCGCCATTCGGACTGGGGCCAGGCGCAATGGATCCGTGGGCATTTGTGGTGGCACCTTTGCCTGCCGCTGATTGAAAAGGGGCAGATGGACCGGGTTCTGGAGATATTTGATAATCATGTGTCCGATTGTGACAAGGACATGGTGACCCGGCTTAACGACTGTGCGTCTTTGTTGTGGCGCCTCGAATTAAAGGACGTGGAGGTTGGCCACCGCTGGGATCAGTTGGTCGACATGTGGTTCCATCACGTCGATGAACATGCCTTTGCTTTCGCCGATGCCCATTTGGCGATGACCCTGGTTTCGGCTGGTGGCGAAAAAAAACTGTGCAGGTTTCTGGAAAGCCAGCATGCCTATATTGAGGGAGACTCTCATACCAACAGCAAAATTATTGAACAGGTCGGGCGTGTTTTGTGCCTGGGGCTGATTGCTTTTCGTCGCAGCGACTACAAAAAGGCGGCTGAACTGATCGCCAGTGTTCGTGACCAGACCTTTCGTATCGGCGGGTCCAACGCCCAACGGGATATCTTTAATCTGACCTTGCAGGCAGCCCTGTCGAGGAGCTGACGGCGGTACTGCAGGTTTTTTTCGGTGCGTAAACCGTTGGGATATTTTGCTAATGCGCTGTGGTCCCCTGTGTGATATGGGGGACTGGTTTGCAGAAATAGCGTGGCTTTCGGGCTTGTATTTGGCGAACTGACGAAGGCATATCAGGCCATTCATAAAACCAGATGAGAGAAGATTTTCCCAATGGGTCCTAATGCAAAAGGTGCGGTTCTTAGTCTGGTGGCGTTTGGCATCTTTGCCACGCACGACGTGATCGTCAAATATCTAGGCGCTACCTATAGTCCCTTTCAGATCGTCTTTTTTACCGTTTTATTTGGATTTCCATTGGTTTCGTTCATGCTGGTGCGCGATGCCGCCCATGATAACCTGCGTCCCCATCATCCCTGGTGGACGGCGCTTCGGACCCTGTCCATGCTGGTCGGTGGTGCCGGTGTGTTTTATGCCTTTTCTGTCCTGCCCCTGGCCCAAACCTATGCCATGTTGTTTTCCATGCCGCTCATGGTGACTTTGTTGTCGATCCCGATTTTGGGTGAGCGGGTCGGATTGCACCGCGGTGGTGCCATCGCCGTCGGATTGATTGGTGTGTTGATCGTCCTGCGTCCGGGCACGGCCGATTTGAGCTGGGGCCATCTGGCGGCGTTGTTGGGCGCTTTGTGTTCTTCTTTGGCCTCGGTGATTGTCCGTCGGATTGGTCGCGAGGAACGCAACGTCGTGCTTTTGCTGTATCCCATGCTGGGTAATTTTCTGATCATGGGTGCCCTTTTGCCTTTTAATTACGTCCCCATGTCGTTGCTTGACCTTGGTGCCACGGCGACCATGGCGGGCCTGGCGTTCGTTGCCATGCTGTGCATGATCAGCGCCTATAAAACCGGCGAAGCGGTGGTCGTTGCGCCCATGCAATACTCGCAGATCATCTGGGCATCGGCCTACGGATTTTTGTTCTTTGGCGAAAAACCCGATGTGCAAACCCTGGCCGGTGCCGGGGTCATTATCACCAGTGGCATATACATTGTCTGGCGTGAAAGCCGCGCCAATATTTCAGAAAACACGCCGGTTCTGCGCTCTCGCAGCCGTTTGATGGCCGGTGCCAATTTTGAGATCGGTCCGGTTTTCAATGGACTCCTGAACCGCAGAAAAACCGATAAGAAATGAACTGAGCTTGTTCCAGGGGATTCGCCAAAGGCGACGAAAAAATACCAAACATGTTCCTAATTTGTTCTTAATTTTCAAACTTTTAATGGGGTCCCTTTACGTGCTCCCCAATCCCCTGTAAATCTGGCCTTTCCGAAGTCCCTTCTTTTTTGCCCATGCGATCCTTAGGAGCCGGTCATTGTCCTTAGATAAAATCATTGTTCGCGGCGCCCGTGAACATAATCTGCGGGGCGTCAACGTGGAAATACCCCGCGACAAACTGACCGTGATCACCGGCCTGAGCGGGTCGGGCAAATCATCCCTGGCCTTTGATACGATTTATGCGGAGGGCCAACGGCGATACGTAGAAAGCCTGTCGGCCTATGCCCGGCAATTCCTCGAACTCATGCAGAAACCCGATGTGGACAGCATCGAAGGGTTGTCACCGGCGATTTCCATTGAACAAAAAACCACGTCGCGCAACCCACGTTCGACCGTCGGCACGGTGACCGAGATTTACGATTATATGCGGCTGATGTTCGCCCGGGTCGGGACCCCCTACTCGCCGGCCACGGGTCTGCCGATTGAGGCGCAAACGGTCAGTCAGATGGTCGACCGGGTGATGGCTATGGAAGACGGTGCGAGGCTCTATTTGCTGGCACCGATCGTGCGCGGGCGCAAGGGTGAATACCGCAAGGATTTGCAATTGCTGGCACAGCGCGGATTTCAGCGGGTACGCATTGACGGCGAACTTTATGACATCGAAGACGCGCCGGCCCTCGATAAAAAATACAAACACGATATCGAAATAGTTGTCGACCGGGTGATAGTTCGCGTCGGTGTCGAGGCGCGCCTGGCCGACAGTTTTGAGACCGCCCTGGAACTGGCGGATGGCCTTGCCTACATCGACAGTGCCGACGTCAAGGACCCGCCCAAAAAAGCCAAAAAGAAGTCGGGCATCAATACCCATATCCCGGATGGGCGGACCGTTTTTTCGGCCAAGTTTGCCTGCCCGGTATCGGGCTTTACCATCGACGAGGTCGAACCCCGTCTGTTTTCCTTTAACAACCCGTTTGGTGCCTGTCCGGCCTGTGATGGCCTGGGCACGGAAATGTATTTTGACCCGGAACTCATCGTTCCCGACGAAAACCTGTCCCTGCAACAGGGCGCGATCGCCGCCTGGGCCAAGTCGACATCTAAATATTATGCCCAGACGCTGGATTGCCTGGCCGAACATTATCAGTTTAATGCCCTGGATAAATGGTCCGAACTGGCGGAGAAAATCCGCGGTATTGTGCTCTACGGGTCGGGCCGCGAAGCGGTCACCATGCGCTATCATGATGGGACCAAATCCTACGAGATATCAAAACCCTTCGAAGGCGTCATCCCCAACATGGAACGGCGCTGGCGGGAGACCGATTCGAACTGGGTGCGCGATGAACTGTCGCGTTACCAGACCGTCGCCACCTGCTCAGAGTGCGCCGGCAACCGCCTAAAACCGGAAGCCCTGGCAGTTAAGATTGACGGCCTGCACATCGGTGATGTGGCGGCCTTTGGCATCGATCAGGCGCACAGCTGGTTTTCCCAGCTGGACGCCAAACTGACGACGCAACAGTCCGAGATCGCCCGCCGAATCCTCCGGGAAATTAACGACCGCCTGGGGTTTTTGGAAAACGTCGGCCTCGATTACCTGACCCTCAGCCGTTCGTCGGGGACCCTGTCCGGCGGCGAGAGCCAACGCATTCGCCTGGCCTCGCAGATCGGTTCCGGCCTGACCGGCGTGTTATATGTCCTCGATGAGCCGTCCATTGGCCTGCACCAGCGCGATAATGCCCGCCTGCTGGAAATGCTCAAACGGTTGCGCGACATTGGCAACACGGTTGTTGTGGTCGAGCACGACGAGGACGCCATTCGGACCGCCGATTACCTGATTGATATCGGCCCCGGTGCCGGTATTCATGGCGGCAATGTGGTCGCCAGCGGCACGCCGGACGAAGTAATGGCCTCGCCGGAAAGCCTGACCGGCCAATATTTGACCGGTATGCGGCAAATCGACGTTCCCCAAACCCGCAGAAAACCGAAAAAAGGCCACTTCATTACGGTCAAAGGAGCCCGCTCCCATAATCTGCAAAACGTCACGGCCAAGTTCCCACTGGGCACCATGACCTGCATAACCGGCGTCTCGGGGGGCGGAAAATCCAGTCTGGTGGTGGAAACCCTGTACAAGGGCCTGAGCAAAAAACTCAACAAATCCCGGGTTCATCCAGGCGATCACGATTCGATCGACGGTATTGAGCGCATTGACAAAATTGTCGAGATCGACCAGTCACCCATCGGTCGCACACCGCGCTCCAACCCGGCCACCTACACCGGTGCTTTTACCCCGATCCGCGATTGGTTCGCCAGCTTACCCGATGCGAAAACCCGGGGGTATAAGGCCGGGCGGTTTTCCTTCAACGTCAAAGGCGGCCGCTGTGAAGCCTGCCAGGGTGATGGTCTGATCAAGATCGAGATGCATTTTTTACCCGATGTTTATGTCCAGTGTGACGTCTGCCACGGCAAAAGATATAACCGCGAAACTTTGGAAATTCGCTTTAGAGACAAATCAATAGCCGAAGTTCTTGATATGACGGTTGAGGAAGGAGCGGCGTTTTTCAAAGCCGTTCCGACGATCCGCGACAAGATGGAAACCCTCAAACGGGTGGGCCTCAGTTACATTCATTTGGGCCAGCAGGCAACGACCCTGTCGGGCGGCGAAGCCCAGCGGGTCAAACTGGCCAAGGAACTGTCGCGCAGGGCAACCGGCAAAACCATTTATATCCTCGACGAGCCGACCACGGGCCTGCATTTCGAGGATGTTAAAAAACTGCTGGAGGTGCTGCACACCCTGGTCGATCAGGGCAATACGGTGATTGTCATCGAACACAATCTGGAAGTCATTAAAACCGCCGACTGGATCATCGATTTGGGACCGGAAGGCGGTAACAAAGGCGGGCGAATTGTCGCCGAAGGTACGCCGGAGGAGGTCGCCGGGGTCAAGGAAAGTTATACCGGGCATTATCTGGCACCCTATTTAAAAACCGCGCGGCAAACCACCAAAAAGGCCAGTTAAGGCCATGGCCGGCCCGCAGTTAAGACCCGATGTTACGCCACAATTCATGAACGACCGAGCAACCGGTTCATTTATCGCCCTGATGGGGGTTCACTTTGACCGCATCGAGAGCGGTGTTGTCCATACCCATATGGCGGTGCAGTCGGATCATTTGGCACCCAACGGCTTTCTCCATGCGGCAGCGATCATTGCCCTGGCCGATTCCAGTTGTGGCGGCGCCACCATTGCCCACCTGCCACAGGGGGCGGATAATTTCACGACCATCGAACTTAAAAGCAACCATTTGGCAACGGTCACCGAAGGAACCCTGGAGTGCGTCGCGACGGCCGCCCACAGCGGCAGAACTACCCAGGTCTGGGACGCTGTGGTGACGGCTCGGGCAACCGGCAAAACCCTGGCGTTATTTCGCTGTACGCAAATGGTATTATGGCCAAAATAACCTTTTTATCGGCTTTTCATGGACCATTCCTATCGTGTAGGCTGGCAAAATTCACTGGGTGTATACTGGGGACTTCATGCCGGCACAGATAAAAGATTCGCTCATTAAGGTACTGCTGTTTTCCTTTGTCATCGGCGTTTTATTGAGTTTTTTCGAAATTGACCCGACGGAACTTTTGGCCAATTTTGGTGATACGGTACAAAGTATTTTCAGTGTTGTCGCCCGGGTCGTCGAATGGGGCGTCAAATATGTCCTCCTGGGGGCGGTGGTTGTGGTGCCGATCTGGTTGATTTTCTTTTTTCTCAATAAGGCGCGTGGCAAATAACGCGGGACGGCGTTGAAAAAAAAAGTACCGGCATTTCTGGGATTTACGGCGCTCTGCCTGATGGCTTTCGGCGGCGGCAATGTGTTGCGCCAAAGCGTCGACCCGGACCTGCCCTATGCAAAAAGCGGCATCTATGAAACCCTTGGCCGGTTCATCAAAAATACGGTTCGAGGCCCCACAGGCACGGCCGACGCGACCAACCGAAACCAGGTGGTATACGGCTCCCAGGTGTACAACGCCCAATGCGCCGAATGCCACGGTAACAATTTGCAGGGCCAGGCAAACTGGAGAACCCGCAAGGCCGATGGATTGCTGCCGGCACCACCGCACGCCGCCGCCGGCCATTCCTGGCATCACAGTGATCAGGAGCTGTTCGACTATACCCGTGGCGGCGGCCAGGCACTGATGCCGGACGGCAAAAAAAGTGGCATGCCGGCCTTTGCTGATCGGCTCAACGACCAGGACATCTGGGCCGTACTGGCCTTTATCAAAAGTACCTGGCCAGCCGATATTCAAAAACAACAGGCCGAGAAAAACCACCCCTGATCAAAGAATATCATAAGGACCAAGTGGATGACGTTGCCTATAGGTCACGGTTTTTGATGACCTTCTCGCCCTGAATGTCCAAGGTTGCGTGGTTTCAATCGTTACTGTGTCCATCTCACAACCTGCCACCGCTGGCCTTTGAATTCGTGAACCAATCCGAGCCACGGGTGCCTATGACCTTGCCGCCACGGGCTTCACGTTGGGCACCCAGTTCCTTGCGCAGCGCCTGGAAGGCTTTGTCTTGTTCCGCATCGGTTTTTAACTTGGGTGCTGAATAGATGGACAAGGAGAGGTCTCCCATAAATGTGCTGATGACACAAATATAGGTTTAACGAAATGTGCCATAAAACTAATAATTGTGTCGTTGACCCATTAATTGGGTTGAACTATTAATTCCTAATGATAGAACCTGAACAAATACGCATGGCGAAAGCAGCACTCAATTGGTCTAACTCCGATTTAGCCAAGGCAACTGGATTACATAAAAATACGCTAAACAGCGCAGAGCGCGGTAAAGCGACGAAGGCAACCCTCGCACTGATAAAAGTAACACTTGAGCAATATGTTATTTTCCTACCCGAAAACGGCGGCGGCCCCGGCGTCCGGTTGAAAAACCCAACGAATGAGCGTAAATAAGAGCAATGGCCCAAGATAGCCTCATTGTTGAACACCTTAGGCACATCCGGGACAAAGTGGACCGGAACGCTGAAGACATGCGCGACGTTAAAACTCGTTTCGGCATCCTCGAAGAACAGATGGCCGGACAGTCTAAACAATATGCAAGCCTTTCAGTTCGACTGGATCGTATTGACGCTCGCCTTGAGCGTGTCGAAAACCGTCTGGATCTGTTACCGGCGCAATAGCCAAACTGTATAACTCCTTGCCTTTATGGCCTGCGCTTCTGCGCCTGGGCTCTCTTCGGAGAGCCTTAAACATTTCTGCGGTGTAATTTCCAGGCCATTTTATTTTTTTAATTCCATGTCGGTTTCGGTTCATCTCGCGAAATGAGATTATTTATACTCCTGTCTCTTCTGATGTTCTCGGCCCCTTCCCGTGCGGTTGAGAAATCAACACTTGAAGAATGGTTTCAATTGCTCCCGCCTATGGCCATAAAAGATAGGGACGCCTTCGATAAAGCCGCACGATCGTTGTATCGGGAAGAATGTAACTGGCCGACATATCTAATTGACGGAAAAGTCTGGAAATAATACGACCCGTCCGCGATGACGAAAGGCGGGTTTTAATCGAGGGCCTTAAACGCGGGTGGCTTATTCCCTTCGGAAAGTCCGGCCAGGCATCTTAAAATTCACCTTCGTTTTGCGATCGTGTTTTTCGCAGACCTGCATACCGGGATAGGACTTTTTGTATTTTGCCACTTTTTTTGCGGTTAGTGGCCCTGCCCTGGTTGGCAGCCAAATCCAGCGGTATGAAGTGCTGGATAGGCAAAGGGCGCTGTGCCGGTTATGGCGCAATCAAAGAGGTGCTCAGCGCCACCGTAAATAATAACCGATCGGATGGGACCTACGGTAAAATTTCGGCGGTGATATTTTCCGTCGGCAGGCCGATGGCCTGGGCCGGATGGTCGAACAAGGGTTGCAGGTCCGGCCAGGCGACTAACCACAAGCGGGTTTTTTCGCAGGCGTCAAGTCGCAGGCGACCGCGGTCCCAAAGCTTAAGGCCATCAATCGAGACCGTCGGGTCGAGCACCATCCAGCAAATTTCCCCCGGTGCATAACTGCCGCAGGTATGGACGTGTAAAAACCGTGGATTTGTAAAGACACTGTTGGACCAGCGGTCCGGGTTGTCGGCGGCAGAGTCGGGATAACTGCAGCCCGGATGAATGCCAGCGTGCCAGGAATGCACGTGATTGCGGGCAATGGCCAAATCTCGAGAAACCCCGTCATAATGCTTTTCGATCCGCGCCAAGTCCGGACCAATGCCTTCAAATCCGCTAATCTGGCCGCGTTTGACATGGGCAAAGGACGTCCCTTCCAGTTTAACAAAGGCCGGATCATAAACCTTCGATCCGGTGGGCGTCAGGTAATGGGCAAGGGCAACCCGGCCGGAAAATTCATCGGCCATTACCGGTGCGGGCACGCCCAGGGGAAACCGCTGCAGGCCAACATCGGCGGCCATTTCCGGCGCAGCGTCGGGTACGGATCCGACCAGTCTGGTCCCCAGGGGGCAGGTAATTTTGATCTGTCTGGCGGCAATAAGGATCTCGTTAACCGCGTCCTTGAGCTGTTTGAAGGCCTGAAATGACGCCCGCCCGTAGGCGGAGGCCAGCATCTGACAGTCCCTGGCATAACACATCACACTGTTATGCCCGGGTTCGGTTTCGGAAAATCGGTCCTGGTCACCCAGTCGGGCTAAAAAAACCGTGCAATCGTGATCACGGATGGCTTTGGTGATACCCGGATCGCGATCATTCTCCGGTGGTCCCACCGGGAGGACCGTCGGCCTGGCACCAAGGTGTTGCGCGGCGGTTTTAAGGGCCTCGGTTATTTCCTGATCATACCAGCCGAGGTCCGGGTTTTCCTGGACAATCAGCAGGGAATTTCCGGGTTTAAGGGCGGCGCAGTCGACCAGCAGGTTTCTGGACCCCTCGGCAAGATCGGAATTTGACATCAACGTTTTCTTTCTGCCTGGACCGTCAGGAAAGTAAACTCAGGCGTTATGACTTTCCGAAATCCGTGATTGAGCTCCGCATCCAGACTTAGGCTGTCGCCAACCTTAAGCAGGAATTCCCGTTGTCCATAGCCATAAAGCGCCTCGCCCGCCAAGGCATGCACAAAAACAACCCCATGGCCCACATAGGACGGCGGTTTGGCCTTTTGCCGAACCAGGGTGACCTTACGGGCCTCGAATTGCAGGCCGCGGCGGCTGTGAAAGGACAAATTGATAAAATCGTGGTTATGGCCATCGACCAATCGGGTCGAGACCAAACCCTCACCGGCTTTTACGTGGGTGAAGTCGGCATGGTTTAAGGTGGTATCGCGAAACAGACTGACCAGCGGCACATCGAGGGCCCGGGCCAGGGCGCTGAGGGTCGAAATGGAGGCCGATGTCTGACCGTTTTCGATGCGGCTAATCATCGCCGCCGAGACATCCGATATTTCCGCCAGCCGTCGCGCCGTTAATTCCTGGGCGTGGCGCAAATCACGCAGGGCAGAACCTATGGCGATATCTGTCGACTGGTCGTCGTTTAAGGTTTCGGAATTCAAGGGACTATTCATTTCGATAGAAAAAGGCTTTTTTGAAGCGCCAGGTTAAATAATCACCGCAGGTGATCGGGGGCTGTGCCGCCTGGTGCGACGGGCCAAACAGATCACGGGCGTCGATCCGGGTTTCCGGGTTCGGATCAAAGGCCAGGACCAGGGACAACCGTTCCTGGCCGGAGCTGTTGACCACCCGGTGCGGCGTGGATTTATAAGCACCATCGGTCCAGCGCGACAACAAATCGCCAACATTGACAATTAACGTGTCGGCGAGGGGCGGCGCATGGAGCCATTCGCCATTAATATCTTCAACCTGCAATCCGCCAACGGAATCCTGGCACAGGACGGTCAAGACACCAAAGTCCGTATGCGGCCCGACGCCAAATTGCCGCTCCCCCAATTCTTCCGGTTGCTCTGGATAATAAACATAGGACATGCGGCTCAGGGGCGCCGTGCAGGATTGCAGAAAAAAGTTTTCTTCACGTCCCAGACCCAGGGCAAAACCGCGCATCAGACAACAAGCGACGTCGTGGGCTTGGTGAAAATAGGCCATGGCATGAGCCTGCATGTCCGGTGCCCACAGTGGCCACTGATTTTCGCCACGTAAAGCGTGGCCATCGGGTTTTTGACCGCCGTCATCAATTGCCCAGATAAAACTTTCTTTAAGATCGGCCTTTGCGTCGTCTTGCATTTTTGCGCCACCCGGTGCCAGCCAACCCCGGTGTTGCTTGGAGATCCTTACCGTCTGTTTCTGCTGTTCCGTGCCATGAAAAAACCCATAGGCGCTTTGCCGCGCGGCGTCGATAAGCGGGGTTGGGATTCCGTGTCCCTTGATATAGATAAACCCCAGCCCCTGACTGGCCCCATGCAAAGCCTGGGCGACGGCCTGTGGGTTCTCGCCACTCCGCAAGGGGGAAATATCAACAATCGGAATGGTTCCGTCATCGATGCGTTTGGCTTGTGCATAGGCCATGGGTATGCCCCGGTAAGGGATTTAAGAATGTTGCATAGTAATAAACTAAATGCATATATTGCAATAATTAAGTTCCCTGGTAATAACCGACAATATCCCCATCCGTGGAAACACCGAGGCCATTCAAGGTGCGGTTTACATAGTTAAAATAACAAATAATTTGGTTGGCTTCGAGAATTTGACCGTCATCGACGCCCAGTGCCCGCAGGGTTTCCACATCGCTTTTGATCATTGCCCCCGGCGACAGGGTCAGTTTTTCCGCATAAACCAGCAACGCCAGTTCCGCCCCGTCGAAGGCGTCCTCGGGTTTTTGCCTGTGCAGGGCTTTTTCGATGGCGTCGGCACGTTTTGGCTCGCCAATCAAATGCCGCGCATTGGCCCAGTGGTTGGCCAGGGAATATGGGCATTTATTTAAGATCGATACGTAGGAACTGATGGTTTCCTGCAGCCATTCCGGTAGGGTGTTGCTGTCGTCATGCAGGGCCGCGCGATAGAGCACCACATGGCCTTTCATGGTGTTTGGCCGCAGGGAATGGACACGCATTACATTGTCGACGGTGCCGTGCGGCGTGCGCGCCAGTTTGAGAGTGTCGAGCAGTTCATCACTGGCTTCGTCATCGGCAATCATTTTAATCCAGGCGGTCAATTGGTTTCTCCCTGAGCGCAAAACCGGAGCAAATGGGTTCATTTGCGAACGCGGCTTAGCGGCAATATCAAAGTGTTAGGGCCTTTTCGGCGATCCAGTTATCGCCGGAAATGCCTTAGTGACGTCCATCCTTAATGGCGTTCATCGGTTTGCATTTTGCGTTCAAGCCAGCGTACGCCAGCCGATACGATCAAGATGAGGACCAGGTATTCGAGCACCAGGATGGTATATACCTCCAGGGGACGGTATTCCGTAACCACCAGTTCATTGGCCCGGCGAGTCAGTTCCTGCATGCCGATCACTGAAACCAAGGACGACATTTTTAGCATATAGACCAGTTGGTTACCGAGGGCCGGCAGAATACGACGTATGGCCTGGGGTAAGATGACAAACCGCATGGTATCGCTGTAACTCAGGGATATGGACTGGGCTGCCTCGTATTGGCCCCGGTCAATGGACTGGATGCCGGCCCGGAAAATTTCCGCTTCAAAGGCGCTGTCGGAAAGGGCCAGGGCAATCACCCCGGCCCAAAACACACTGATCGATATGTTGGCCATTTGCGGCAGGCCATAATAAACCCACAGGATCAACACCAGGATCGGCACTGCGCGGACAATTTCCACATAAACCCGGTTTATGCTGCGTGTCCCCCGGTTATGGGAAAGCCCCGGCAATGCAATCAACAGGCCGATGACAATGGAGATCAGGATCGCACTAACGGAAAGCTGGATGGTGTCATAAAAGCCGTTCAGCAAAAACTGCAGATTGGATCGACCTGCCGGAAGGCTCGGGTCAACCACATACCAGCCCCATTGCGCGGAACAGCCGGAAAGCAAGAGCGCGATCCCGATAAACAGATATTTGTTGTTCATCGACCGGCTCCTAATGCTGCAGAATTTTTTCAAGGAATTCCCGGCAACGTGCACTTTTCGGGGCCTTGAAAAAATCATCTGGTTTCGCCTCCTCGACGACCTCGCCATGGTCCATAAAAACCATTTTGTCGGCGACCCGCCGGGCAAACCCCATTTCATGGGTCACACAGATCATGGTCATTCCCGACGCCGCCAGTTCGGTCATCACATCCAGCACTTCGTTAATCATTTCCGGATCAAGCGCTGAAGTCGGTTCATCAAACAGCATGATACGGGGTTCCATACACAACGACCGGGCAATGGCGACCCGTTGTTGTTGGCCGCCCGATAACTGGCGTGGATATTTGTCGGCCTGTTCCGGGATTTTTACACGCTCAAGAAACGGCATGGCGTGGTCGCGGGCCTGGGTTTTTGTCAGGTTGCGGGCCCGCGTCGGTCCCAGGGTAAGATTTTCCAGTACCGTCAAATGGGGGAACAGGTTAAATTGTTGAAAAACCATACCGACGTTGGCGCGGATGGCATTGACACTGGCCTTGCTGTCGTCAAGGACAATGCCGCCGACGGTAATGCTGCCCGACTGGTGCTTTTCAAGTTGATTGATGCAGCGGATCAGCGTTGACTTGCCGGACCCGGACGGGCCACAAATGACAACCCGTTCGCCCCAACCCACTTCCAGGGATACATCCTTGAGGGCGTGAAAGGTGCCAAACAGTTTTGAAACCTTTTTAATATCGATCAGGGAGTGCCCGTCCCCGGGTTGCCCGACGTTTTCCAGCATGGTGCCGCTCCTATGGTCCATGGTATAATTGACCATAGAGTTGTGTCACATGCAATTAGTATAATTTGTTGCAATTTTCAAAGAGGCGCGCGACACTGGCCGTACGTCTCAATCCACAGAGGAACTCACCCATGAAATTCACGAAATCGATCTGCCTTGTTGCCATGGTCTTGCTGGTAACACCCGCCGTTCCGGCCTTTGCCGCTTCGGCGTTGAATGACATTTTGAGCACCGGTGTGCTGAAGGTGGGGACGACGGGCGACTGGAATCCGATGACCATGAAAGACCCGGCGACCAACAGTTATACCGGGTATGACATCGATGTTATGACAGAACTGGCAAAGGATATGGGTGTTAAGGTTGAATTTATTCCGACCGACTGGAAGACCCTCGTCAGTGGTGTTACTTCGGGCAAATATCACATGACCGGCTCCGCATCGATTTCCTCTGCACGGGCCAAAGCCGCCGGCTATTCCAACAGTTATTTTTCCCTGGCGACAGTTCCACTGACGCTGGCTAAAAACAAAGGCAAATTCATGGACTGGAGCGACCTCGATAAGGCCGAGGTTACCGTTGCCGCGACCCTCGGCACAACCCAGGAAAAACAGGTCAAACAGTTCTTTCCCAATGCCACCCACAAAATCGTCGAAGCCCCGGCCCGTGATTTCCAGGAGGTTCTGGCAGGACGCGCCGACGCCCATATCACATCCAATGTTGAGGCCAACAAACTGGTCGAGAAATACACCCAAATGATGATTGTACCGGTATCCCGACCGAAAGCCCCAACCCCCATCGCCATGTTACTGCCGCAGCAAGATCAGGTCTGGATCAACTACGTAAATACCTGGATTGCCCTTAAAACCGAACGGGGTTTTTTCCGTACCCTGGGTCAAAAATGGCAGTTGGTTGCCAAGTAGGATGATGATAAGGGAGGGCAAACACGGCCCTCCCATTGGCGGTTAAAATGTTTACCCTTTACGCCATTCCCGTGAGCCTTTACTGCGCCAAAGTGCGGATTGTGCTGCGCCATAAAGCGCGCCAATGGCAAGAACAGTTGCCGCCTGGTGGATACGGATCGGACACCTATAAAACCCATGTCCCATCGGGAAACCTGCCGGCCCTGATTGACGGTGATCTGCGGCTTGCGGATTCTGAAGCGATCGCCGAATACTTGAACGATATCGAGCCTGAACCGGCAATGTTGCCAGCCGATGCGCGGCTTCGGGCGAAGGCACGGGAATTGGGCCGGTTTCACGATACCCGACTGGAACCCGCCGTGCGCCGTCTGTTTCCGGAAATATCCGCGACACCGGGCGATGTGTCCCTACGGATGCAGCAGGCGGGGGAAATAAGTCGTCGGTTAAGGCAATTGGCGCAAATGCTGGATTCAACCGCCGTCCAGGAACTCTGGCTTTGCCATTGTGGTTTTGCCGTGACTTTCTGTTGGATAGAGGCCCTTGACCGCCATTTTAATCTGGCAATTATTTGGCCAGAAGCCATAAAAATCTGGCGGGTTGAGATTGAATCCCACGCGGCAGTCGCCGTCGAGTTGCGCGCCTATCGCCCGTTCTTGGATCAATGGATTTCACAAAATGCGGCTTGATCATACCACATGGCAGGAAGTTGAGGATTATCTGAAATCGTCGGACGGGATCCTTGTTCCCACCGGGTCAACGGAACAACACGGCCCCATGGGGTTGATCGGTACGGATGCCATCTGCGCTGAACAGGTGGCCATGGGGGCCGGCGAGCGGGCCGACGCCCTGGTGGCACCGACACTGGCCTATACGCCAGCGCCCTTTAATATGGACTTTCCGGGGACGATTTCCCTGTCCGTTCCGTTGTTTGAGGCGCTGTTGGGAGAAATACTCGAATGTCTTGACCGGGCCGGGTTTCGCCATATTTATTTTATCAATGGCCACGGTGCAAACCTCGACCCCTTGCGCCGGGTGGCCGGGCAGGTTCCGGCCCTCACCGTCCGAATTCGCAGCTGGTGGGATTTCGAAGATGTAAATGACCTGCGGCAAAATTTATATGGCGAGTGGGAGGGCATGCATGCGACCCCGTCGGAAATCGCCATCACCCAGGCCACACACCGGACCCTGGCACCGGGCGATGCGGTGACGCCCCCCGTCAAATTATCAGCTGAATACATACGCCGTCACAGTGGCGACCGTCACGGTCCAGCCGACGCCCATCGAAAACAATTCCCCGATGGGCGGGTCGGTTCACATTCCGCATTGGCAAACCCTCGGGATGGTTTTACCTTACTTGAGATGGCCCAACAGGCCTTGTCCAACGACTACAGGAAGTTTCTCGAAACATGACCCGATTTTCCGCCTGGTCGGTTTTTTGTAATGGCCTGACAGGGCAAAAAGGCTGGGACCGGCAGTGGCGGGATCCCGAACCGAAATCCGGCTACGAGGTGGTTATCGTCGGTGGCGGGATCCACGGTTTGGCGACGGCCTGTTACCTGGCGCGCAATCACGGAATCACCAACATTGCCGTCCTCGAAAAAGGCTGGATTGGTGGCGGAAATGCCGGCCGTAATACGACCATTGTCCGCTCCAATTATTTCCGTCCGGGAAACCGGGAGTTTTACGAACATTCCCTCAATTTGTGGGAAAATTTGAGCCACGAGCTGAATTACAATGTGATGTTCAGCCAGCGCAGCCATGTCTCATTATTGCACAGTCCAGCCGCCATTGACCGGGCCGCCCGGGGTTATAATATCATGCGCCTGACCGGCTCGGATGGCGAGCTTTGGTCCCTCGACGCACTTAAAAAAAATGTTCCACACCTGAACTATGGTGAAGACGCCCGGTTTCCTATTTTCGGTGCGGCGGTTCAACGGCGCGCCGGCACCGCCCGCCACGACGCCGTTGCCTGGGGGTACGCCCGCGCCGCTGACCAGGCCGGTGTTGATATCATTCAAAATTGTGAAGTCCTTGGCGTCACCCGGGACGGCGGTGAAATTCGCAGTTTGGAAACCTCGCGTGGGACCATCAGTGGCCGCAAGTTTGGGTTCGCAGTTGCCGGCAATACGTCACGACTGTGGCAAATGGCCGGGCTCGGGGCTCTGCCCATAGAAACCCACAAACTGCAGGCATTTGTGACCGAACCCCTGAAACCGTTGTTGGACCAGGTCGTGGTTTTTGGCGTCGGCGGCACCCATTTTTACATGTCCCAGTCGGACAAGGGAGGGCTAGTATTTGGCGGTGATCTGGACTGGTACAAGTCCTACGCCCAACGGGGAAGCTTACCGATCGTCCAGGATGTCGCCGAATGTGCGGTCTCGATGATGCCCTGCCTTGGCCGGATACGACTGGTGCGTCACTGGTCCGGGGCCGTTGATATGTCCATGGACGGTTCGTTTTTCATGTGCAAAACACCGTTGGATAATCTGTATCTCAACGGCGGCTGGAATTATGGTGGTTTTAAAGCAAGCCCCGCATCGGGCTGGTATTTTGCCGATCTGATCGCCAATAATCGGCCCCATGAGACGATTGCCAACCACGATTTAAAACGATTTGAGCGCGGCTATCATATTGATGAACGCGGTGCCGGCCCCGACCCCAAATTGCACGGATAGAGGTTTTACCATGATCCGCATCCCCTGCCCGTTCTGCGGCGAACGCGACCACAGCGAATTTACCTACGGCGGTGACGGCTCGATCACCTACCCGCCCCTAGGTGCATCAGCTAAACAATGGCATGACGCGGTCTTTCAACGCCGGAACATCAGGGGCCTGCAAACCGAAACCTGGCACCATGTTTTTGGCTGCCGGGCGTGGTTGCGGGTTGAACGCGACACCCGGACCCATGAAATCAAATCGGTGCGGGCCGCCCACCCTGGCGGGCAACGGGCCCTGGACAAAACCCCATGAGCAAGCGGCTTGACACGAAAGCGCGCATTGACCGCGGGCGGCCCCTGACCTTTCATTGGGACGGGCGCACCTTGCCGGGGTATGCGGGCGATACCCTGGCATCGGCGTTAATGGCCAACAACCAACGGGTTGTCGGCCGCAGTTTTAAATACCACCGACCGCGCGGAATTATGTCGGCCGGGGTAGAGGAATCCGGTGCCCTGGTCACCCTTGGCGACGGGAACCGCCGGGACCCCAACGTCCGGGCAACAACCCAGGAGCTTTACCAAGGTTTGGTTGCCCGGGGCCAGAACGCCTGGCCCAATGTGCGTTTCGATCTGGGCGGCGCGGCAAATCTGTTCAGTCGGTTTTTTGCGGCGGGATTTTATTATAAGACGTTCATGGGTTTGCCGCCGTTTGAATGGGGGCGCGGTACCGGATATTGGATGACGTATGAAAAGCTGATCCGCCGAGCCGCCGGTATGGGCGAAGCGACGCGCCTGCCGGACCCCGACATTTACGATCACGTCCATGGATTTTGTGACCTACTGGTGGTTGGCTCGGGTCCTGCAGGCGTTGCCGCCGCCCGCCTTGCGGCACAAGCCGGACTGGATGTGATTCTAATTGAACAGGACTTTGAATTGGGCGGCAGTACATTAAACCGAGCGGAACAGGCGACGGTCGATCTCAGTGACACGTCCGTCCGTGTCCTGACCCGGACCACGGCCTTTGGGCTCTATGACAATGGCGTTGCCGGGCTTTTGCAACGGGTTACGGATCATCTTTCCAGGCCCCCGCCAGATCAGCCGCGTCAACGGTTTTGGACGGTTCGCGCGACACAAACAATTTTGGCCACCGGTGCGCTGGAGCGTTCCCTGGCCTTTGGTCATAACGACCTGCCAGGCATTATGACGATCTCTGCGGCGCGCTGTTATTTAAATCGTTTTGCCGTGTTGGCCGGACAGGAGATTACCATCGCCACCTGCAACGACAGCGCCTATGGGGCAGCCGTCGAACTGGCGCAAGCCGGTGCCCAGGTGCGGGTGTTGGAAAGTCGAACCTTGGCACCACAACAGCTCTCCCAACGGGCGCTTGAGGCCGGCATTGAAATTGAAACAAACACCGCCCCCCTGTTGGCCCGTGGCGGCAAATCCGTTGAACAGATCGAAGTTGCCAGAGGCGATGGGACCGCGTGGCGTGCTGGCGGGGTTCGCGCCTGTGATCTGCTGCTGGTTTCCGGTGGCTGGTCGCCGGTTGTTAACCTCCAGTCACACCGCGGAGCAACACCGGTTTGGAGCCGGGAGAACGCCTGTTTTCTGCCAGGAGAATCCGATGGATCCCTGCATATGGCCGGATCGGCGGCCGGTATCTGGGGCACCGACGCCTGTGTGCGCTCCGGCGAAGCGGCGGCGGCAGCGGCGGCCCGTACCCTTGGCCGGACGGCACCGAATGTCGACGCACCGCGTCCAGGCGGTTGGCACCATCCCATCCAAGCCATTTATGAGATTCGGGTCCCGGGGCGTCGCTTAAAAAGTTTTGTTGATTTTCAGCATGATGTGACCAGTGATGATGTTCGGTTGGCGAAACGAGAAGGGTTTGTTTCGGTTGAACACCTCAAACGATACACCACCCTTGGCATGGCAACGGACCAGGGAAAAATGGGCAATATAATCGGTTTGGCGCTCATGGCCGAGGCACTCGGTAAAGACATCCCCGAGGTCGGCACGACCCGCTTCCGCCCGCCCTATACACCGATCAGCCTGGGAGCACTCACCGGCCGCAACAAAGCCCGTCACTTCCGCGCCGTCCGGCGTACGCCAATGCATGACTGGAACCGGGCGAAAAACTGCACGATGACCGATGCCGGTCTGTGGCGTCGTCCCTGGTATGCGGCGCGCGGCGAAGAAACCCTGCAGCAGGCCTATATCCGCGAAGCAACGACGGTCCGTCAGGCCGTCGGTTTATGTGATGTGACATCCCTCGGTAAAATTGCCGTACAGGGACCGGATGCCACGGAATTTCTCAATCGCATATACAGCAATCCCTTTGCAAAACTTGCCGTTGGCAAAGCCCGTTATGGCATTATGTTGCGTGATGACGGACTGGTTATGGACGACGGCACCACCTGGCGGTTGGCCGATACCGATTATTTCATGACCACAACCACGGCCAATGCCGCAAAAGTGTTGGTTTGGCTCGAAGAATTGCTGCAGCTCAGATGGCCGGACTTAAAAGTCCACGTGACGTCGGTAACTGACCAATGGGCGGCCTGCGCCGTCGCTGGGCCCAAATCGCGCCAAGTGCTGGAGGCGTGCTTTGAAAATGCCGCAGATGTTTCCGACGACAGCTGTCCGTTTATGGGCGTTTTGCAGGGTCATTTAAAGAACGGTATTCCCTGCCGGATCGCGCGGATAAGTTTTTCCGGCGAACGGGCCTATGAAATTTATGTGCCATCCGATTATGGACCGGCCCTGATGGACCTGCTGTGGGCCGCTGCTGAACCCCTAGCGGGTTGTTTGTACGGCCTGGAAGCGCTTGGCACCCTGCGCATCGAAAAAGGCCACGTGACCGGGGCGGAACTGGATGGCCGGGTGACCATTGAAGATGCCGGATTGGGCAAAATGGCCGCGAAAAACAAATCTTTTATTGGCAGTGCCCTGCGCAATCGGCCGGCATTGAACGATGAAAACCGCCCACGACTGGTTGGTATCTTCCCTAAGGACCGGGCCGAGACTTTTAATGGCGGATCAATTTTGTGCCGGCCGCAAACCCTAAGCGGTCATGGCGAGGGGTGGATCACAGGCGTCACCCATTCGCCGACCCTCGGCCACTGGATTGGAATTGGTTTCATCGCCGGTGGACATCACCCGTGGTCCGGCAAAACCGTCATTGCCGCCGACCCGTTGCGCAAGGGAAATATCGAGGTCGAAATCGTCTCGCCGCAGATGGTAGATCCGGAGGGAACCCGCCACTATGGATAACCCATCGCCACTTCGGGTTTCAGCCCTTTTGGGTACCCGCCATCCGGGCATTTATGGCAATCAGGAGGGTCCGGGTCTGGAACTGGGCGAAAGCGCCAATCTGACGCTCCACCAAGTTGCCTTTTGGACGGATACGGAGGCTGCAGTAAAGGCCAAAATTGCGACGGCCATTGGTGCCGAAACAACCCCGGGCCCCGGGCAGGCCGTGATTGGAAAACGGGGCTGTGCGATCCGCATAGAACCCATGAAATACTGGATTTTGGAGACGATACCGCCAACTCTGACAGCCGACGAAGGCAGTGTTGTCGAGCTGTCACATGCGCGAACCTGCCTGAACATCGGCGGTGAAAAAGCGGCCGAATTGCTCAATCATTTTCTGCCGATAGACCTGCGGGATGCGGCGTTTCCAGCCAACGCAGTGGCGTCCACGGCCCTGCACCACGTGGCGGTAACCCTGTGGCGCAGGCAACCATCCTACCGGTTGTTTGTGCCCCGGGGATTTGCCTTATCCCTGTGGGAACTGCTGTTCGAAAGTGGCCTGCAATACGGCGTCGAAGTTAGATGATTTCGGGCCCCTTTGCAGGCGCTGAAATGGCAAACACCTGGGCCGCAAATTCGGGGTAGGTTTTGGCGATCTCGGGCCCGATTAAAGATCTTAAATCCCTTAATAACGCCTCAGATGGCGCGGCAGTTTGCGGTACCTGTTCGGGAACATCGAAGGCAAACCCGGTATTATCGAGGACTTCTTCGACCGAGTGGCCGGGATGCACCGACTCAAGGCGAAATTTACCAACAACCGCGTCAAACGACATCAAACAGAGCTCGGTAACCAGGGCCTTCGGCCCGCCCCGTCGCTGGACGTCCGGCCCACTGAGGCCAGGCGCGCTGATAAAATCGACCTTTTCAACAAACACCCGGCGCGAATGTTCAGGCCGAAACAGGATCACATTGGGGACGACAAAATACATATATGCGGAACCGAAAGATCCGGCAAATCGACGTTCCAGTGACGGGTAATTACCGGTTCCCAACAAATTGATATTGGCCTGCCCGTCAATTTGTACGCCGCCCAGGAAAAAAGCGTCAATTCGACCCTGCCCGGCACAATCAAACAGTTCACGCCCGCCATCGGTGAAAGCGTTATGGGCATTGCCATGGATGATCGTTACAGCCAAACGGTCGCCGCCGCGTTTTTGGGCTAACAGAGCGGCGGCACCCGGGATGGGAGATGCGGCGCCAACGGCCACATGGCCGATGTGCGGCTGGTTCAGCAGGTTGGTCAGGACGGAAATCAAAAACTCCTGGGGTTTGTAGGTCATGGGCTGGCAGGGGGGCTGGCGGCCAGAATAGGTGCCAGATAATCGGCAAAACCGGCGTCGGTGCTGGCCTGGTGGGCATAGACGGTAATGGCGGCACTGTCGCGTTCATAACAACCGGTCAAACCCAGGGGTTTGGCACCGTTTTTAACTTCTGCCAGGCCCGAAACATAAAGCGCTGGTAAGGTTCCGGCAGCCGTTTGTTCGTTGTCTAACAAGTCCTCATCACAGATCCGTTCTGCCGTTACCAATGTCCGTTTGGCGGCGTGTGCCATGGTCACCAGCTCGCGTCGACGACCAACCCAGACATTGCCGTTTTTGTCAGCCAGGGGACTGTGGAATATGGCAAATTCCGGTTGAATGGCGGGGATCAGGATAATCGGTCCGTTACCCTGCTGCAGGGGATCGTCGACAATGCGCCAATCGGACCGATGGGCTTCGATGTCAGAACCGATAATTCCGCCGAGGGGCATAAACGGAACGCCCTTTTCGGAAGCCTGCAGGGCTGTGTGGATGGCCGGGCAGGTGGAATCAACAATTTTTACCCGGCCGGTTAAGGCCGCCCGGGTAAATTGCGGCGCCGGACCGTTTTCACCAAGGCTGACGGCGGCGGCTTCTATTTCCGCCACACATCCGGCACCAATCAACAGGTCTACGGCGAGACCTCCCAACGGCACGCAGAGCAGTCTTAACCGACGGGCCCGGCGCCTGATGAGCTGATGGACCAGTGCCATGGGAACAAAACTATACTCTGGCGGAACGGCCAGCAGAGCCCCGTCAGGGATCAAATCTGCAAGTTCAGGGAGATTTCGGATTTTAGCAGGCATCGGCAACACGTCCGCAAACCACTGGTCGGCTGCGGTCATTCATCTTCAGTATCTTTTTCCAGGCCGATACAGCCACGGGTATCGGTATTATCGAAATTTGCGCCGCGAGTATCGGCACCCGTAAAATCAGAATCCCTGAGCACGGAACCGTAAAAATTCACGTCGCGGAGGTCCGCGTTGGTGAAATCGACGCGCTCAAGATCGGCGTTTTTCAGCACGGCACCGTTTAACAGGGCCCCTTTGAGGATCGCCCGATCCAGACTGGCACGCCATTCGCCACCGCCCGCCCGATTGGAGACATTGACTTCACTGAAAATAGCGCCAACCAGATTTGCATTTGTCATATTGGCCCGTTTTAATTTGACACCGCGTAAGTCGGCCCGTGCCAAAACGGCACCGCGCAAATCGGCGAATGACAGATCCGCCATTAAAAATTCGGTCTTTTGCATCTTGGCACCCTTCAAAATGCAATAGGATAAATCGGCTGCCGCCAGGTTGGCCCCGGTTAAGTCAACCCGGGCCAGGTCCATCGACGACAGAACCGCCCGGGCCCCCTCCTTGCCGTTGCTTTTTACCCAGTCACGGTGCTGAATCAAAATTTCCTGGAGGGACTGATCCAGCTGATCGAGGCTTATCGGCAGTTTGGCGTCGCCCAATTTGGCTTTGGTCAGGTCAACGTTGTCAAACATCGCGCCAATCAGGTCGGCACCGGACAAATCGGCATTATCCAAAATCGTATTGGTGAATATTGCCCCATGGAAAATCGCGCCGCTGAGCACGGCATCGGTGAAATCCGCGCCTTCCAAATTACATCCCGTCAGGTTCGACAGGGACAAATTGGCCCGGTTAAATTTGGCGTTCTTTAAGATGCAATCGGTCATATCGGTTTGCACGATCACCGAATCTGCGACTTTGACATTGGTCATGTTGGCCCGCCTGATAACGGCTTTCTCAAGTCCGGCGTTGGCGTCGTCATGATTGACCGGCAGAATATCTCCACCAATGGAACCGGTTTTTAACAACACGCCGTCGCGCAAATCCCCGTCAATCATCGAGACATCGCTTAAGTTGGCGCCGGCCATGCACGAGCCGCGCAGGTCGGCGCGATCCAGGTTGGCCCCTTGCAGGGTGGCATATCTGAGATCGGCCGCAAATAAATTAGCGTCCGCAAGAATGGAAGCCCGAAAATCACAATAACACAGCAATGAGCCGACCATGTCGACCCGCGACAGGTCCCGATCGGATAGATCGAGGTAGGACAGATCATGCATGCCTAATTTTGCCCGCGCGCCGCCGCGTTCGTTTTTGACAAACGCCAGATGGCTGTCGAGGATTTGATCCAGCTCTTGTTGCGATATTTTTGTCCAGGCCTCAGCCGGGAGTTTTGTTTTGTTGATATTCATCATCGGCCCGTAAGTTTTGTCCCTGGTCAAAAAATAGGTAATATACCTTTGCCATACAATCCTTATCTTATGGTGCTTTTTGCATTGCGGGATGTAACCGTCGTCACTATGTTCCGCCCCGCGTCCCCTTATTTCGGAAATAAATATAATGACAATTATAAAGCCGGTTCATGTTGTTGGTGGTGGCCTTGCCGGGTCGGAAGCGGCGTGGCAGTTGGTCAACCAGGGTGTGCCGGTGATCTTGCATGAAATGCGGCCTGTCCGTAAAACCGACGCCCATCATACGGATAATCTGGCGGAACTTGTCTGCTCCAATTCCCTGCGTTCCGATGACCACGAGTACAATGCGGTCGGATTGTTACATGACGAAATGCGGCGGTGCAATTCGCTTATTCTCAGTTCCGCCGACAAACACAAAGTGCCTGCCGGTTCGGCCTTGGCCGTCGACCGTGACGGCTTCAGTTTGGAGGTTAGCCAACGGTTAATGAACCACCCCCTGGTCACCATCGAACGTCAGGAAGTCGCCGGGCTACCACCGCACGATTGGGACAATGTCATCATTGCGACCGGGCCGTTGACATCACCGGCTCTTTCCGCCGCCATCGCCGAACTCAGTGGCGAAGATACCCTGGCGTTTTTTGACGCGATTGCGCCCATTGTCTACAAAGACTCCATAGATTTTTCAAAAGCCTGGATGCAGTCTCGATACGATAAGGGCGACGGTTCCGATTACATCAATTGTGCCCTGTCGACGGCGCAATATAACACGTTCATTGATGATCTGCTGGAAGGCGAGAAGGTCGATTTTAAGGAATGGGAAGAAAGCACGCCTTATTTCGAAGGCTGTTTGCCGATTGAGGTCATGGCAGCACGGGGTCGCGAAACCCTGGCTTTTGGACCCTTAAAGCCGGTTGGCCTGACAAATCCAAAGGACCCCAATACCCGCAATCACGGGGTTGTCCAACTGCGCCAGGACAACGCCCTTGGCAGCTTGTACAATATGGTTGGTTTTCAGACCAAATTAACCTACGGCGAACAAAAACGGGTCTTTCGGAAAATTCCTGGTTTGGAAAACGCCGAGTTTGCCCGGCTCGGCGGATTGCATCGAAATACTTTTTTAAACAGCCCGAAGATGTGTGACGAAACCCTGCGCATGCGGGCCCAGCCGCGCCTGCGGTTTGCAGGCCAGATTACCGGCTGTGAAGGATATGTGGAAAGCGCCGCCGTCGGCCTTCTGGTCGGGCGGTTTGCCGCAGCTGAACGCCACGGCATTAAACCCCTCCTGCCGCCCTCGACAACGGCGCTTGGTGCGCTCCTCGGGCACCTCACGGGCGGCGCAAACGCCGAGACCTTTCAACCGATGAATGTAAATTTTGGATTGTTCCCGCCACTGGATACGGACCACCTGCCAAAAAAACAGCGGCCCCGGGGTCGGGATCGGAAAAAAGTGGTCAGTGACCGGGCCAAATCGGACTTGGGCAACTGGTTGGAACAGGTTCCGGCTCGGTCCCAGGAATCCCGAATGTGACCGCTTTTGCGTCCTCGTGGTAAAGCCTTGGCACCACCATGCCGGCATCCCCTATTCCCGTAACCCAGCGCCGCAGGCAGCTGATTAAAATCCTCTGATGGGCATCCCTGAGTTTCTTTGAGGACCGGGTTTACCTTTGATCCCAACCTGTCCGATTCGGAAGAAATCGCCCTTTATCGCCGCACCGGCGTTAAATTGTCGTGCCATAAGGAGAGCCTGGCGGTTTGCCGTTGGCGTCAAAATAAGCACTTCCCAGGATCGGTAATATTATTAATCTTTATAATTAAATAAATAATATAACATATTGATATAGAGTAATATATACCGATAATATTTAAATACAGGGCAGATTGTCGAAGTCGGTTGCCGGCAATAAAACGCCTAAAAATCGCCATAGAACCCGCCTATAATTGACCGGAACAGGCCCTGTTGTTTGCGGACTGTCTCAACCATTACAAAAATTGTAGACTTTTAAATGGATTGGCGCGAAGACAAAAAAGACATTGAGAGAGACCATGCCGCTGGTTAGGTCGACGTTGACGCGACTCATGGGAGTTTGGCTACCAGCCTTCGCGCTGGCCTTGAGTGTTGCTTGGTCCGTATCCGTTACCGCGCAGGACACGACCGCCACCCAACGGCTTTTCCAGGCTGTTGACGTGAACGACATGAACGCCGTTAAAGGTGCGATTTCGGCGGGTGCCGACTTGGGTGCCAAAAACGCCAATGGTAAAACCGCAGCAGATATTGCCGTCGACAAGGGGCATTTTATCATTGCCCACTATCTGCTGTCGCAACGCAGTGCGAAAAATACCGCTAAACGACTAAATAAAACAGCAACATCGGAGCCGAAGGACCGACTGCGTAAACCGTCGACAAAACGCTCCCTCAACCCCTCAGGTCCCGTTAAGGCGCAAGCCAAACCCGCAACAACAAAACCCCGAAAACTGGCACCGGCGCGGTCGGACTCGCCAACTCGGGTTACGGAAATCCTGGAGCCTGTCGCTGCAAAAAACAAACCCCAAGGCCTTGCGGAAGCGGCAAAAAAAAACCGCTATGGGTTGCCGCCGCGAAAACCCGGTTCGCCGCGTCAACGGGCCGAACCGATCCGCCAAGTGGTCGCCGTTGCACCATCGCCAGGCGTAGTTGCGCCCAGCAGTGACGCGCCCAAGGGCGCACCGTCCACAGACTCACCGCGTGCCCTCGGAGATGCGGCGCCTGGGGACGACAACGCGCTGGATGATTTGATGGCCGAAGAAACACTCGTCGAAAATTCACCGGAACCTGCCAAACACAAAAATGCCGCCATCAATCCCACAGGGCAAATGGGCTCCTTTTTCCGGTCCCTGTTTGATCTTGTCACATCTGATGACGCTGCAAATCCTAAACCCAAACCTGAAATTGCGGCTGCGCCAACCCCTAAAGTGAAATCCCAACCAACAAAAAGCCGAGACGCGCGACCAAACACAAAGAATACACCGGCCCTTACCGAGCCGGAAAGGGCCGATGATCCGATTTCGGATGGGTTATCAGATACCTTGGATAGTTCTGATGACCTAGTCGGCCCAGCGGAACTGGACGACCCCTCAGACCTGCCGGAAATGGCGGCTGAAGCAGATGTGAATGATGCCATGGGATTGGACGAACTGGCAGACGGGCCCGAACCAAATATTGCCCAGGAGCCCAGGGGGTCGGCCTCGGCTCGGACCCTGGATCGGATCAAAAATTTATTGGGGGATGGCCCCGCAGAAGATGAATTCGGCCTGCCGACGGTAGAAATTCCAACGCGCGAAACCGCCAGCGGCGAAGATGCGGTCGATAGGGTATTGGGACGACTCGACGACAGCGAGGAGTCTGCCAACGGGTTTCTGGATGATCGACCCGGCCCGGAAACCGGACCTGATCTGATACCGATTGAAGGTCAGGGTACAGTGGCACCCATATCCGATGCCCTGCGCGCCCGTCTGCGTCGTTTGGGCGATGCGGTAACCCGGAACGTGGTTGTGGATACCGATTCGATCCTCCAGCAAGGCAGGGAACGGGCAGCGAATCCGTTGGCAGATCCCCTGGAAAAGCGGCCAACCGTGCCATCGCAATCGCGCCAGTTGGTGCCTGAACCCGTCGCCAAACCGCCAGAGGGTGCAGAAAATCAGATTAGACGCAGGCAAACGGCAAGGGAACGGTTTGCCGAAAGGCTCAAAGGTATCCGCGAACTGGAACAATTGCGTGAAGATCCCTTTGGCCTTCCCGTCGGGGGCGACCGTGATCCGGTATCGCGTAATAAAACCGCAGGACCGGTCATGGAAACGACGCCCGATACACCGACGGCAGTTACCAAATCTTCGGTAAACGGTGCCGTGAAACCTGCCAAAGAGTCGGAAATTCTTGATCGGGTCGTCGGGTTTTTTGGCAGTCCACAAAATCAGCAAAAATCCCCAGGCCCGGAAGTTCGCGATTTTCAGGGCCAGGAATATATTCAGTCGCCCAATGCACGCGAAGTAACTGAACCGGGCCCGCCACCGGAAATCGAAAATCTCGAAACCTTTGACCAGGACGACGAAACCAAACCACAACAAAACCCAGGTTCACTGCAGCCGGTATTTTTGGATCGTCTGGCGGGATTATTTAATGAGGAGGAAACCAATCAGACCGATGGCTGGAAGGCTGAAGTTTCCAGAGGGAATCCCTTCCCCGGGCGCGGTGAATTGGTAAATAAAACAGGATCAAACCCGTGGACGACCACGGTGGAAGTCAATGTGGGTGAGAATAAGGCTCCGTTGGTTATTCAACTCGCGCAATCAGCTGTTGCCGAAGCGGCAGAACCGGATGAGCAACAGGGACAAACCGTCAACGCCCCGGCAGGGCAAAAAGCGACAGTCAGACCCTCCAACGGCAAACGGTCGGAAATGGCGAAAAAAGCCTATGGTGACCCGCTACGTGAACCTGACGCAAACCAGGCGGCGGTCCAGCAGAAAACTTTTTTTGGGCGCTTGACCAAGTTATTTCAGCCGAAGGATCCGATTGCCCTTGAGCGGGAATCCCTGTTACTTGAACAGGATGAAAAACTATCGACGGCGCACGACGCCTCCGATGGCAGTGTCAAAGTTGCTTCCAGATCCGAGGGGGATGCCAAAACTTATTGGCCTATAACCCAACTGACTAAATCCGATACGCCGATTTCCGGGCATCGGCGACCCGATGCTTTGACACGTACGTCACTAACGGATGTGACCTTGACATTGGGTGAATCGGTGCATTTGGATAATATTTTCCCGCCGGGCCGGGACGGCACAGATCCAAACAATGAATGTGTCAAAAAGAACAGGGGGACAACTTTATTTTGCATTGAACCCATCGATTGGCCACAGGATTTAAGACAATCTTTTATTATTACGACGATCCTTTATACGGGATCCATGGCGATCGTTCGATATGATCAGGCCGTTGCCACACGGTTGCATACACTTTTTCAAACCTCTGATTTCGAAAAGATAAGTGCCTATTATCAAAACCGTTTCGGCGAGCCGACGGAAATATTAAAACGTTCAATAGCGCCCTTGGCTCAACCCAGACAGGACAATCCAACCCTGTCCTGGCGCAGTCGGGATCAAAAAACAAATGCCATAACTGTTCTTGAGATTCGTAAATTCGATGATACCCGTGGTGGATTTCCCGACACCAATCGTGGTGCTGTGATGTTATATTTCACAACGTCACCGTCAATTTTTCCGCAAGTTTCCGCGCACGAACTGATGCGTCTAAAAAGGATCGTCGACGTAACCCAGTCCGAGGTCGAAAAAAACGCCGGTGAAACTGCGGCACCGGTATCTGGACCGACCGGCGCCGCCGTTTCCGAAGATGAATTGTTTGGCAGTGAACCGGTCGTTGACGAAAATCAAACTTCACCCGTCGACGCGACCCTGGAGGCCCTGCCCGGCGAAGAACCTGATCAATTGTTCTCCGATGAAACACCAGAAAAACCGGAAGATATTTTAAACGAACCCGATCTGCTTGAACCCAACACCGACGGTCAGGAGCTGGTTGAACCTGATCTGCTGGCACCTGAAGAAAATAGCCGCGATCGCCGGGCAACCGGAGGCTTAGATGAAGAGCCGATTACCGACGAACAGCCGGATGAAATTATCGAAATTTTACCCAGGAGAACCGGCAACAATTCCTAATAATTGCCAACCCAGGCGGACCATTTCATTTTGATCAGGTCGCGAACTCGCGGCCCGGAGCGCCTAAGATTTAATTGAAAGGGATCATTATTGACGGTCGCCAATTCATCCAAATACCCGGCGATCAGACTTTTAAGAAGCAGTGGCGACGGAAATCTGTGGAGTGCCCTTAGGCGCGAAACACCTGAGGCATCCACCCGAGACCGAATTTCCACAATGAGTTCTGCAATGACGTCGCTAAGGCCGTCTGGCAACGTATTTCGGTAACCGTGGTCGAGAAAAGACTGGCAATCAAATCCATATTTGTCACAGAGGTTTTTGGGAAGTGACAGGCGACCGCGCTGCAACTGGAAGGGGATCGCCCTGATTTGTCCGGTCAAGGCCCAGGCGATGCCCAGATGGACGGCCGCATCGTGGATTGTCGGGGGAGATATTCCCATCACTTGGAGGGCCTGGATAAGGAGCAGTGAAGAGGTGCTCTGCGAATAGGTCAGGCACTCATCGAGTGAGGCAAAGGGCGACGGATCCAAGTCTCGGTCCCTGGCTTCGACAAGCAATTGTAGTGATTTACTTTGCAGTGTCCGCCGCGCAACGACTTCCGATAAGGCAAGGGCAACGGGGTGGTGCGGTGGTGCACCAGCGAAGATCGGCTCGAGCGCGTCTATCCACCACCGTAACCGCATCTGCCCGATCAGGGGTTCGCTGACAGAGATGCCAATTTCTGAAATTTCCGCATTAAATGCGTACAACGCATAAAGATCATTTCTGTAATCTCGGGGTGCCAGCAACGCACACAAATAGCGGTCACGGTCGCGTTTGTAAACCAAGTCTGCGCAATAATTGAAGGAGTCGCTCATCTGCGAATCGATCATCGTAAATAATTGAATTGAAACAAAATTGGACGGTTGGAATTCGAATAAAACTGCAGAAACATTGGATTCTATGGAAAACAGTTGGTGATTGAGGGAGACCTCTTGTATACCATCAATCTCTATTTGATTCTAAAAGATAACTGGTTATTTCCTAATTTAATTGGAGGGGAACGTCATGGGTGCACTATTATCTAATCTGCGAAATACGGTGATTGCTGGGGTCGTTGTTTTGATCCTGATGGTTGTGATTGTTGTTGGTATTACCGGCGAAGGGATGCCCAGCGGGCACGCCTATTGGGCATTTGTCATGCGCTTTTTGCATATCCTGTGTGGTGTCATGTGGATCGGGCTGCTTTATTATTTTAACTTTGTGCAAATTCCCAATATGCCAAATATACCCGATGATCAGAAACCGGCAATCGGTAAGGTTATTGCCCCCGCAGCCTTGTGGTGGTTCCGCTGGGGAGCCATGGGAACCATCGTCACCGGCCTGATTCTTGCCGCCATGAACGGTTATTTGGTTGAGGCTTTGACATTGGGTTCGGACGGTGTTGCCAAACACACGGCCATCGGCATCGGCATGTGGATGGGAATTATCATGTGGTTCAATGTTTGGTTCGTTATTTGGCCAAATCAAAAACGCGCCTTAGGGATTGTCGAGGCGGATGCGGAAAGCAAAGCGGCTTCTGCGAGAACGGCCATGCTGTTTTCTAGAACCAACACATTGTTGTCCGTGCCCATGTTGTATGCCATGGTTTCGGCACAGAACATCTATTAATCGACAGGCCATTGCGGCAGGAAACGGGGTCCTTTGGGGCCCCGTTTTTTTTGATCCGGTCGGCGGGTTAATTTATTTCTAACACTCCTTTTGCTAAACTGAGCGGGAACAGACCCTTTTTGATTTCAATTGGCACGGATTATGACCACAGAACCGAATATTCCTCAAACAACGAGCGCTACTGAACCGGTCGGAGAGGCCGACTTCAAGACGGGTGTAGCACACCATTTGAACGGCCAGTTGGACGCGGCTGCCGCCGCCTATTCGAGGGCCATTGCCCTGAATAACCAACACCCCTATGCCATCCACAATCTGGCTACCATCATCCTCGGTTTGGGCCACCGCGAACGCGCCATCGGTCTTTTTCAACTGGCGACCGTTATCAAGCCGGATTATTCGGAAGCTTACGTAAATTGGGGGCTGCTGTTAAACCAGGATGGACACTCAGAAGTTGCCATCGAAAAGTTTGAAAAAGCCATTGAACTGGATGGAAATAACTCCTCTGCGCGGCTGCAGTTGGCCGATATCCACCGCGTTCAGCAACGCTATGAACTTGCCCTGGAGGGGTACCGCGCGGTATTGGCCATAACCCCTCAGAGTATTGAGGCCCATAATAACATGGGAATTAGTTACCGAAGACTGGATCTGGACGAAAAGGCATTCAAATGTTTCGAACGGGCACTTGCCATTAATCCCGAATTTGTCGACGCGTTGGTCAATAGTGCCAATTGTTTGGATGAATACGATTTGCAGGATGAAGCCATTGCGCGTCTGCAGCGGGCCTTGGAGATTAACCCAAATGTCGCCGCCATATATAACAACCTGGGCATTGCCCTGACCAAGGTCGGGCGCTACCCGGAGGCCCTCGAGGTCCTGGAAAAAGCAATTACCATGTCTGACGGCAGTGTTGACGTCGTCAGTAATTTCGCCAATACCCTCAACAAATCAGGCAAAACCGTCGAAGCCGTTGAAACCTACAACACCTTACTCAGCGATAATGAAGATCATTATGGTGCCTATAATAATTTGGGTAATGCCTTGAAGGATATGGCGCGTTACGAGGAGGCCCGGGAAATGTTTCGGAAATCCACACAAATCAATCCGGAATTTGCCCACGCCCATGCCAACCTCGGTTATGTGCAATTGCTACTCGGCGAATTTTCCGAGGGTTGGGTGGAATATGGATGGCGTGGTATAATCAAAGGCAGCAAACTGGCGCGGCGAACCTACAACCCCCCCCCGTGGCAGGGTGAAAAACTCGCCGGCAAAACCATTTATGTATATCCCGAACAGGGCCTGGGCGACATTGTTCAGTTTGCCCGTTATGCGGTTATGCTCAAGGATCTCGGGGCCCGGGTGATTATGGAGGTTCCGCTGAATTTGCGCGATTTATTTCCTCAGTTGCCAGGGATCGACGGCTTGAACCTGAAGGATACACCTCCTCCACCCTTTGATTATCATGTTTCCATAATGGACCTGCCCGAACATTTTAAAACAACCCTGGAAACCATCCCCTGTCCAAAGCGTTACCTGACCGTTGACGCAGAAAGGGATAACCAGTGGTCGGAACGCATGCAGGGCGACGGTAAATTTCGGGTCGGTATTATTTGGGCCGGCAATCCGGAACATACAAATGACCGAAACCGATCTCTCGCCCTATCACAAATCCGCCCTCTGGTCGAATTGCAAGGTGTAACTGTCTATAGTTTGCAAGTTGGCAAGGACGGCGAAGCCCACCAAATGTACGGGGAAAAAATTATCGATCTGGCACCGCAACTTACAAACTTTGCGGAAACGGCGGGGGCCATGAACCATCTGGATCTGATTATTTCAGTTGATACCTCACCCTTGCATGTGGCGGGTGCCCTGGGGCGTCCTGTCTGGGGCCTTATTCCCTATATTCCCGACTGGCGCTGGTTATTGGACCGTGACGACAGCCCCTGGTATCCGTCTCTGCAGCTTTTTCGACAGGGCGAAGACAGAAGATGGGAGCCGGTGATTGCGCGCATCGTTACCGCCGTCAAAGAGAAACTCTAGTCGTGTGGAACAGATAGGTTAGTAGCAAATTTTATTGGACGGCAATTAAGGCGGCGACGGCTTGCCGTTCTTCCGTCAGCAACACGTTAAAAGTTCTGCAGGCGGCACCCGTATCCATCCATTCAAGGGTCGCGCCCAGCGCCCTCAAATCCGTTCGCAAGTTTTTGGGCGGGGCAAGGAACCTGGGACCACACCCCAACAAAATAATCGCCGGTGCCGGGGTCTCCTGGAAAAGCCGTGCAAGGCTGTCGACGGTGATATCCGCCGGATCGTTCACCGACCAGGGGATGGTGGTATCAGACATCACCAGAACAGAGCCGTTGAAACGCACGCCCGCGATCTGAAAACTGCCGTCGCCGTATTTTTGAATTACCTGACGACCGACCGGCGTAACCGGAGTGATATCGAGCGACATATCCGGTCAGGAAACTTCCGGCGCGTCTTCGATGGTTTCGCCGACCAGGGCGCCACGCCGTTGAATGTTCAGGTGCAGCAGGATCGGAACTGCCAGGCAGATGGATGAATAAGTTCCAATTAACACCCCCCAGATCATTGCAAAACTGAAATCACGAATGACCTCTCCGCCCAGGAAATACAGGGCCAGCAGGGCCAACAAGGTGGTTACCGAGGTGATTATGGTCCGCGAAAGGGTTTGATTGACCGAATTGTTCAAAATTTCCGGCATTGGCATTTTTTTATATTTGCGCAGGTTTTCGCGAACCCGGTCAAAAACCACTACCGTGTCGTTAATGGAGTAGCCGGCAATGGTCAGAACAGCGGCAACTGTCGAGAGATTAAATTCAAAACCAAACAGCGCAAAAATGCCAATGGTTGTTATCACATCGTGACTAAGCGCGACAACGGCACCCAGTCCGAATTGCCATTCAAAACGAAACCAAATGTAAACCAAAATCGCCAGGATCGCCAAACCAACTGCGGTCAATCCGTCCCAGAACAGTTCATCGGAAACCTTGGGGCCAACAAACTCTGTCCGTCGGTACTCAACTTTATCACCGAGTGCGGACTTAATTTTTTCGACGGCGGTCTGCTGCGCTTTTTCATCGCCATCCTGGCGTTGAATACGGATCAGGATGTCCGTTGGCTGGCCAAATTCCTGCAACGCGACCTCGCCCAACCCCAAGTCGCCCAATTGACTGCGCATTTGCGAAATGTTTGCGGCTTTTTCCGTCCTGATCTCCAGCATAATTCCGCCCTTGAAATCGATACCGTAATTCAGTCCCTTGCTAAAAAAGAGGAAGATTGAGGCGACGACCAGGAGTGTCGAAAATAGATAAAAAGCTTTGCGTTTTGGAACAAAAGCCAGATTTATGTCCGCCGGTATGAGATTTAGACCACGCATATTTCTTCTCCTATAACGGCAGTTCTTTGGGGGTTGTGCGGCGCAGCCAAATTACAACAAATAATCGGGTCAACATGATTGCGGTAAACATCGATGTCAGAATACCAACACCCAGGGTGACGGCAAAACCCTTGATCGGGCCCGATCCAAAGACAAACAATAACGTAGCTGCGATCAGGGTGGTTACATTGGCATCAATAATCGTCGTCAAGGCACGGCTGTAACCGGCGTCAATGGCGGAAACCGGGCCCCTGCCCAAGCGAACTTCCTCACGAATACGTTCAAAAATCAACACATTGGCATCCACCGCCATGCCAATGGTTAAAACGATACCGGCGATACCCGGCAGGGTCAGGGTCGCTTGCAGTGCCGACAAACTCCCGAGTATGAGGATCATGTTAATAATCAGCGCGGCGTCGGCCATTAAACCGAAGCGGCCATAGGCCACAGCCATAAACACAATAACCAATACCATTCCAATTATGCTGGCAATTTTACCCGCCGCAATGGAGTCCGCGCCCAGCCCAGGGCCGACGGAGCGTTCTTCAAGTATGGTCAGAGGTGCCGGCAATGCGCCAGCCCGCAACAACAACGCAAGATCCGTGGCTTCCTGAAAAGAAAAATTACCGCTGATTTGACCGCTGCCACCGAGGATCGGTTCGCGTATGACCGGGTCGCTGATTACTTTGCCATCCAATACAATGGCGAAGGGGCGGTTGACATTGGCCGCTGTTGTTGCCCCGAACTTTTTTGAACCGCGTGAATTAAAACGAAACGTGACGACGGGCTCGCCGGTTTGGCTATCCGTACTGGGCTGGGAATCGACCAGATCTTCGCCCGATACCATGACCCGTTTTTTGACCAGGACCTGTCCGACACCTTGGGTCGCGTCGACCCGGGGCAGCAACTTGGCCCCCGGTGGGATCCGCCCGCGCAACGCCTCGTCCAGGCGGTCGTCGGTCAAGTGAAAACTCATTTTCGCTGTTTCACCTAATAGGCGTTTAATCCGTTCCGGGTCTTTAACGCCAGGTAACTGCACCAGTATGCGTTCATCACCCTGGCGCTGGATGGTTGGTTCCCTGGTGCCGGTCTGGTCGATCCGTCGCCGGACGATCTCGACGGATTGCTGAATGGCGGCGTTTCTGCGGTCCGCAATTTGACGACTGGTCAGTTCGATCAGAATGGTATTGTTGGTTACGGTTGTTTCCGTAAGTGGTGTCAGAACACGCAGTAAATTACGTGCATTTTCCGTTTCCTCGCTTTTGCGGATGGTAACATGGACACCTTTTTCGCCGGATACGCCCAGCCCGGTGTAGTTGATGCGCGCTTTGCGGAGTTCGCTGCGCACATCATCGACCATGGTTTCCAATTGTTCCTTGATAACCGCAGCCACCTCGACTTCGAGCAGCAAATGTGAACCGCCCTGCAGGTCCAGGCCTAAATTGACATGTTTGTGGGGCAACCAATCCGGTAAGGATCCCAAAGTTTGTTCTTTAAAAAAGTTTGGTACTGAAAACCCGATGCCAAGTAGGCAAACAAGCAGCACCGCAATAATTTTTGCTTTGGAAAAATAGACCATCACGCTCGCCTTTTATCAGTCTTTTCGCTTATTTGTCGTCTTTAACGGGCGTATCTGTTTCCGCATTGTCGGAATTTTTCCTATCGTCAGGACCAGGAGAGCTTTCTTCTATCTCCTGTGTCGCCGACTTTTTCTTTGCCCTGGACTTGCGCGGTTTCCTTTTTGGCGCGTCGCCTTGGTCCGGCTCGGCCTGGGTCGCCGGGGCCGATTCTGGCGAGGCTTTAGCGCCGCCAAATAATCCGCCGAGCAACCCACTGCTTTTTTTGACGCCAGCGTCGTTCGCTGCGCCGGAAACCGGTGCCGTCTTATTGAGGACGGCAGAAACCAGTTCGCGACGGACCTTGACCTTTATGTCCTTGGCGATTTCAACCGTGACGATCTGTTCATCATCGATTTTTGAGACGGTGCCCATGATACCGCCACCGGTGACGACCTTATCGCCGCGTCGAATATCGGCGAGCATGGCCTTGTGATCTTTCATTTTCTTTTGCTGGGGACGAATGAGCAAAAAGTAGAAAACAACAAAAATTAGTACCAAGGGCAATAACGCTTCGATACCGCCACCGCCGACACTGCCGCCAGCTTGTGCATACGCAGGTGAAATGAACATCAAAAACTCCTAAAACCGGGCTATAAACGACCACGTAAAAATTCCGTTGCGGACTATACCCGTCGCACCCCAACTTGCAATCGCAAACCGCCGCAATTCCACTTCTATTCAATATGGAATGGGATTTTCGCACTGCCAGCCGAAAAATACTCTATTTCAACAGCTTCTATCGATTGACGAGGTCGCCTGCGGTGCCTAATCTCCGCCCCCATGACTGAAATGAATACACTCATTCCCTTGCTGGAACGGATCGCCGGAGCTCTCGAACGGATGGCCCCCGTTATCGCCCAATCGTCGGACCTGAACGCCGCAGACGCCTTTGTCTGGCATTCGGATCCAGACTTCCTTGAACCGATTAAGGAGGTAAACCGCGTTGAATTGTCGCTGCTTAAGGGAATCAATCGTCAAACCGACCTATTGGCGGACAACACCCAACGGTTTGCCGATGGATTTGCCGCGAATAATGCGCTCCTGTGGGGTGCCCGTGGAACCGGAAAAAGTTCCCTGGTGAAAGCCGTTCACGCCGATATTAACGAAAGAAATCCGAAATCGCTGGCCTTGGTGGAAATCCACCGGGAAGATATACCGTCATTGCCGAGATTGTTGTCCAATTTACGTAAGTCGGACCGTCTTTGTTTGCTGTTTTGCGATGACCTGTCATTTGATTCCCAAGATGATACCTACAAATCTCTTAAGGGGGTACTGGAGGGAGGGATCGAAGGGCGGCCAAAAAATGTCCTGTTTTATGCGACATCCAACCGCCGCCATTTGATGGCCCGCGACATGATCGAAAATGAGCGCTCGACGGCAATCCATACGTCGGAAGCGGTAGAGGAAAAAGTCTCGCTTTCCGATCGGTTTGGATTGTGGCTGGGTTTTCACAATTGTGATCAGGATACTTATTTTGCAATTATCGAGGGTTATGTCGAACGCTTTGGTTTATCGGACGCAAACATCGATTTGCGCGCTGAAGCGCTGGAATGGACCGTGACCAGGGGGGCACGGTCCGGTCGTGTTGCCTGGCAGTATATCCAGGATTTGGCGGGACGACTGGGTAAAAACCTGGATCTTAACTAGTTTCCATCCACAAACGTTAACTTGTTGAAATTATTGGACGAAACTCAATTATTTTGCTGAAAGTTCCGGCGGTTTCAGCTATTGATTCGGTGCAAACCATTGAATTCACTAGAAAACCTGTCACCGCCGGAGATAACAATACGCGAAAAACCACCACCCAAGCCCGTATATTCGATGTTTTATCAGAACACGAGCCTGGTC
>JAJFII010000085.1 GCA_021775095.1 Rhodospirillales bacterium | reverse complement strand
CCGGAATAACAATTTGCGCCCCGTCCGCATTTTCGGATTCAACCCATTTTGGCAAATCAAGAACCGATTGTTTTGCTGCGACTGGATCAAGCCCGGCCGGAACACCATGAGCTGTTAAAACGGCCCTGATCCGGTTCAGGTAGTCCACATTGATCGATGTCGATGGTTTGCGCTTCGCCGCCTTTTTGAGCCTTCTTGTGATCGCGTCGGCTTTTTTCTGCGCCTTCAACCCTTCCGTATACAAAAGATGGTTCCAGACCTGTCGTTGTTTCTGGGCCAGCGCCGTTTCCACATCCCTTTTGGCGAGGGCCAGTTCCGAGGCTTTGGACGCCCGGATTTCATCGGTGTGATATTTTGACAGCCGGTTAAGATCCGCGACCGAGAATTCCGCAACCGCTCTCTTTGCCGCCGCCCGTAAAACGGCCAGGGGAACATGAATTGACTTTGCTTCGCGCACGGCCGCCCGTTCTGCCCGGCGTTGAGTGATTGCCGCTTCTTTTCTGGCAGCGGATGCCTGCGCCTCAAACGCCGCTTCTGAGCGCCCATCCCCTTCTGCAGCCGCCGTCTCGTCGGACAGTTCCTCACGTGTGTCAATGCGTGATCCACCATCGGCCGCCGCCCGCCTTGCCGCACGGTCCTGGACGTCTTGAGCCTGCAGGTTGCGAAGGACATTAAGTTCCATCGTCAGCAGTTCAGCAGAATCAACATTATGAATGGCGTTTACAGCTTCATTGCGAAGCCGGTTTTCATCCAGCACATGCCCGTGGCGTTCGCGCATGATCTCAGTTGTCCGTCGGTCGATGGCCTGTGCGGGTGTTAAAAACCGCGTTTTTCCATTCTCGTTGACGACGGATGCGGCGATGATCTGATCGACCATGTTTTCGCCGGAGCTGAAACCAAATATTGCCGCGACAACGTCCGGGTCTTTGCCGTCTTTGGCATGGAGCCCGTAGCGCCCACCCGGCAGCATTTTGGCCACCTCCGGGCCGTATACGTCCAGCCGCGCCCTATTCAGCTTCAAGGGTTCGCCCAGCTCGGCACCGTTAAGAGTTTCACCGCGGCGAAGGTAGTTTATGACGTTGTGAACCGGAGAATTGTTGACCTCTTGTTCGACGTCGGCCCTGACCTCGGCGTATTCGGTTTTCCACCATTTCTTTTGTTCCGCCGTGATGTCTTTAAGAAGGCGGGAAAGCATTATCTCACGCGCGGTTTCCTCGGCTTCCTCATAGTCCGCCGCCCATTTGGCATATTCGGCCTCGGTCAAACCGGCCTCTTTGGCGTTTCGGAATGCCGGCCGCCAGGCCGCTTCTTCAGATACCCGAGCGATCTCTTCGTCCGTCGCCAGCAACCGGTCAAAGACCGCCGTCATTTCCGGCGAAACCTTAACCCGCGCCCCGGCATCTCGGGCCAGGCCAGCCAGGTCCCTGTAGATACCAACAAGCCAGTCCCTGAATTTCCGAAACACGGTTTTCAGTTCCTGGCTCGGGGCCTTTCCTTCCAGCAGATAAGCCTCAAATCCACGGGCGAACTGTTCGTGGTATGTGGTCGCTTCAGCCAGATCCGTCGGAAATTCATCGATACCCATCCAATCCAGAACAGTGGCCCAGTCGTTTCTTAACTGCTCGGGTGCGTTCGGGTCGGCCGCCATGTCCCGCATAATCTCAAGATACGCGTGTCCGCTCTCATGCAGGAACGTTGAAAGGTTGGCAGTTTCGAACAAACTGATAACGTTGGTGGCAGGATTAAAGGAGCCGCGGGCGTCTTGGTAAAGTTCGGGAGATCGCCGTTTTGCCTTGAAAAGATCAGCTTCAGTAGCTAAATTACCCCTTGCGCCTCGTATGGTCGATTCCTTGGGCAATTGGAGCCCTCGTGATACCGACCATGCAGAGGCTTTTCTTTTATTGATGTAACGAGTGCGGCCTGCTTCCATTTGGTTGATGTACCATTGGTCATTGGGATTGTTATTGCCTTTGCCGTACAAACTTTTAATTTCATTGACTACGTATTCAGCTTTTCTTTGCTTTAGGTGGACGGCAGCCAGAACGGTTTTCCCGTCATTGTCCTGCAAGTCGAGCATAAACACGAGACCGTCTTTTTCCGATGCACTGTCGAGAACAGCAATCGGATCAGTCAGCTTAGATGGTAATTGCGCGGCCAAATGACCAGGAAGTCCATGCTTCTTATCCAGAACCTTTCGCAAATTTTTATATGTCATCGTCATCGGCAACACAGGTTCGCCAATAACATCAAGCACCAACGGCGAAGCCATGACATTGATTGGCGAATGAGGAAGGGTGCCATCCTGGTAGGCTTCTATCTTTTCCATCCAAGCCGTTTCATCTGCAACTAAATTTCTGGTCGCAGTTTCCTGAAACAGAATACGCGGATCTTTCGCGTCGAAGGTGCCGCGGTTGTTGACCGATTTGATTTGGGTGGGGTCGAAAACGACGTATTCATTCGCAACAGTCGGATCGAGAACCACAATGCCATCATGTCCCATACCTGTTAACGTCGACTGAATCAGTTCACCATCGGACTGATCATTGAATGCGGACTGTATTTGATCTTTGGATAGGCCCAACTCGCTCATTAACTGTTCATTGGTTGCCGTCCCGTCGGGGACAGCTTCAAAGATGAACGGTCGTTGTATCGAAAGATGAACCGGGACGACATTGCCTCCGTCATCATCAGCAAATTCACTGGCAAATTTGACGTTTCCGGTGAAGTAAATACCTCGCCCATACCAACCGTTCCCTTGTTTGAACTCATCGAAGCTTTCGTTCGTCCCATGAAAAACAACCAACGGATTTCCATCGGCATCGACAACTTTGCTGTCACCAAACCATTCTTTGAATTCAGGGGAGTGTGTAGGATCAGCCTCGACAGCAGATCGGTCGAGTTCTAGGTTTCGGTCGCCTTGGGCTTGATCTTGAACCCGCCCTTCGTCAAAGCGGCGACCAAATTCTTCCGTTTTTGCTCTCTGCTCATCGAAGGATCCAGGATCGTAAAGGCCGGCTTGACGGAGCTCTTCGAGGCCTTCATCGGTGCGGATTTCATTGAACTCTCCAATATCGAAAATTGCCAGTTGTTCACCAGCAGCTGCAGTATACAAGGCTTCGGTCTTATCATCAAATATTTGTGACGCGTCCAGGAAATACTTTCCGCTCTCCTGGTCGAACCAGCCGCCGGCCATTGTCTTGCGTCCAGTGATCCGTTCCACCGCTTCAATATGGTCGAGGAGTTGTTCGATTGCGCTTTCGTCGAGCTCATTGCTATCGAATACCAGTTCGGCGGATTTAAGCGGGGCGACGACGAAACCGGTCGCCGGCGACGCGCCATCCTCGACATCGACGGTGAACCCGCCGGGGTTGGCTTTA
>JAJFII010000084.1 GCA_021775095.1 Rhodospirillales bacterium | reverse complement strand
TCTTATCGGTTAGGCGGAAAGACGCAGGAAACCCCACGGTTTTCAAGTTTTTTCAACGAAGCCAGAGAGATAAAGCGCCCCGCCCCAAGGGGTTTGTCCGTAAGCTCACGCCTTGTGCGAAAACAAGGCTCGAATAGGTCCGGCATGTCCTTGCGCTTGTTTTCTTGTATTCGTAAGCTTACGGACAAACAGAATTGCATGAAATTAATGGGTCCTGACCTTAGATTTTAAAGCCAATTTTTCGTGTCGAATGACGAAGGTCTCTGATATGCATTCCTAATAGTTATACCGGGCTAACTTCGGTGCGTTTTATCGTTCAAATAATTCCCTTGTATGCCTATGGATCTTTTGTGAGGATCCCTTCCTTTTCAATATTTCTCATAGATTACATTGGATTTATAGACGGCAAGAACCGGAACATTTTAAAGTATTTCTGCCACAGGTAATCGACACTGCCACCGGACACTGGAGATAACGAAGCAGAAAAACTGCTGACGGGCGAGATCATTTGTCCACCGTCACAACAGACACCGGTTTCCCCTCGGCCAGAAACAAGGCGTCGATAATCGGACATTCAGGGGTTTCGCCGCCTTCGCATTTAGCGGCAGTTTCTTTCAAAATTTTCTCCATTCGTTTTAGATCTTTAATTTTTGTCCGGACATCGACAAGATGTTCCAAGGCCATTTCATGGACTTGTTCACATGCGGCATCACCGCCGTCGACAAGACTCAGCATCTGGCGAACTTCACCCAAGCTGAACCCGAGTTCTCGACTTCGACGGACAAAATTGAGGCGCTTAAGATGGTGTTGATCATAATCACGCCGACCACCTGCCGTTCGTGGCGGCCTGGGCAGTACGCCTATCCGTTCATAATAACGTATTGTCTCAATGTTGCATCCGGTCGCTGTTGACATTGCTCCAATCAACATCTGCAGTTCTCCCTATAAGCTGATGGGCTTCACTATATTACCGGTTGCTCCTGTAGTCGATACAGGATGTAGGATATCCTGACGATTGATGGCTTAACGTTTGGAATGGAACCAAAGGACAAAGCAAAACCAAACAATTTCTAATAATCCAAGGGTAGTAGGCATATCGAGGTTCTTATAGAATGACGTTCTATGACAAATTTCAGTGTTATTTATGGGCATTTTTTACGGTCGTATTTTGGTTGATAAATGACGAACCGTATGAGGCACCACCGCCCCTTTTTCCATGGGAAATAGACCGTTTCAAATTGATTCAATCTGATATTGTCGGAATCACCCTTAGGGCATTCAGCAGAGCCTATTTCGCATTTGTAGGCGGAATGATGGTTTCCTATCTCATCGCCCAGATTTTTGGCCCAATTTTTGAACGCTGGTTCATTCATGATGATCCAGGTTAAACACTATTTCTCGGTCAGGTTTGTTCAAAATATATATTCGAAAAGAGGGCTTGCTCCTAAAGTAGGTACAGGTCCTATATTTCTTCCCAGGTATAATTATTCGGGGCTATGCGACGTGGCTGATCCAACTTCTGACCTGGCTCTCAATGAGGGGCTTCAATTTGAGAATAGCGAGAAATCCAAAAAGACATTGATGACAACGGGGAGCGTAATTGGTGCGCTTGCCATGTCGTCGTGTTGTATAGCTCCGCTTGTCTTGTTCAGCCTTGGGATCACCGGAGCGTGGATTGCTAATTTGACGGCTCTGTATCCATATAAACCGCTATTTTTTTTCGTTACGGCCGCGTTCCTCGCTGGTGGATTTTATAAGGTTTACCATAAACCGGCGTTGACGAATTGCGAACCGGGGTCTTATTGCGCGTCGCCCCAATCGGACCGAATTACCAAGATAATGTTGTGGTCTGCAAGCATACTTGTCGCTGCAGCGTTAGCCTTTCCATATATAACCCCTATGTTTCTTGAATGACCAAACAGGAGGAATTTTAACATGAGAAAAACCCTGATTCTGGCCGGGTATATTTTTGCCTTGGTTGTGACCAGTAGTGCATTTGCCAATGAACGTACCGTCAAGTTGGCTGTAGAGAATATGTGGTGCGGCAGCTGCCCGTACATTGTCAAACAAGTCCTGACAAAAGTACCGGGCGTAAACGCCGTTGTCGTGTCGTCCAGTGAAAAATCTGCAACCGTAACTTTTGACGATAGCAAAACGACTATAAAGGCTCTCACTGACGCCACTTTCGAATCAGGGTATCCGTCGGAACTTATAAAAAATGGCGGTTGAGATATTGGGCTTGTTACCGATTGGCATGACGTGCTAGTTCGATGGCAGGAACACCAATACCCCAGCTTGAGCGCCTTAATATTCCTCTTTTATCAGGGGCACCGTTCCCAGACTGGTCCGTTGTAACATCTGATGAAGCGCGCGCTTCGCTTAACGATACGCTTGGGCGGTTGCGGATGACAAAGCGTTGGGTGGGGATAACCGAACCGGAAGACAAGCTCAGGCGCGCGATTCTTGACTATTTCGTTGCAACCGGACACGCCCCCAATAGACCAGCGCTTTCCGTTCGAACTGGTTTTTCTGAGGCTGACCTGTCCGGCCTTCTCTCATCTCTGGAACGACGTGATTTGATCGTCTTTTCAAGAAACGGAGAAAAGATTGAAGCGGCCTATCCCTTTACGGACCGTAAAACGGAACACCGCGTAATTGTAGACGATCTGACTCTAAGGGCAATGTGTGCAATTGATGCACTGGGTGTCGGTGCGATGCTAAATCGAGATACTGTGATACACTCAAAGTGCCGTTATTGCGGATGTAAGGTTAAAATCGAGACGGAACAAAACGGCCTTTCCATTGCATCTGTCTCTCCGGAAAATGCTGTCGTCTGGTCCGGCATTCAGGACATCGACGGATGCGCAGCAGATACGCAATGCAGCGTTATGGCATACTTCTGTTCAGATGATCATCTTGCAATCTGGCATGAAGACAACGAAGGCGAACCGCAAGGACATCGTCTCTCAATAGATCAGGGCCTGGAGGCAGGAGCGGCCATATTTATCCCCTTTTTGGCGACGGCTTAATCCGTCACAGAGCAACCTACATAGAAAGCATTTGGAATGAACGAAAAATCTTCACTTAGAACCGGCGTTATCGGCACCCTCATTGCGGCTTTGTGCTGTTTTACACCTGTATTGGTTATTGGTATGGGGGCCGTTGGGCTGTCAGCCTGGGTTGGGGGTATTGATTACGTTGTGTTCCCCGTCATGTTTGCTTCAATGGGACTGGTTGCCAATGCGCTCTACGTGCGTGCGGGAAGAGTAGGGCCGCGCCCTATTGGTTACATCGGGGCGGCAGTTGCTGCGTTCTCCATCTTATTGCTATGGCTAGAGTTTAAATACGCATTACGGATCTCCATTGCTGCAGCGGCCATGGTTGCTGCGTATGGCTATTACCTGCGCGCGATCGCGCGGAAAAACATGGATTCTCATACAGATCGTGATCAAGTTAACCGACAATGATGGGAACTCGATCACGGTCTGCGGTTTATCAGACAATGCATTTGTCCTAATCGAGCCAACCCGCGTCACGTAGTGTTGGTAAAAAACGATCGCTCACGGGAACTTGCATTCCATTACTCAGGATGAGAACCGTTTTTCGACCGTTTTTCTCACATCGTTCAATGGCGTCACGGGACACCCAATAGGATCGATGAATTTGCATACCGTCTGCACCATCCAATTCGGCGACAGCATCTCTCAGACGGAACAAAATCAGACCGTCGCCATGGTTCGTATGAATGCGCAGGTAATGATCTTCAGTGCTAAGACAAAGTAGTTTACCTGAAATATTAAGCGGTATTCGTTTATAAAAAGGAATTTTTATATCTCCACCACTGGGCGGCTCTGAGGCCGCAGCATGATTAGCGATGGACCAATATACAAGTTGGGTGAACCAGCAAAATGACAGCATTATGCCAAGTATCCAAAGAAATGTGAACAAATCTGGCCGCCCCGGCGCGCCAATCGCGTCTTTGAAAAAACTGATTTCTATTGCCATCACCAACGCAAACGGGAAACTAGCCAAGGATCGACAAAAGATATAGGGCAGCGGATCAGTCTTTGTAAAATAGCAGATGAGCCAAAGGATCAGCGACCATTGTGCCCAGCCAGCTGTGATGGCACCCAGCCAATACAAAAATCTCGGGCCGAAGTCGAGAGCGTACGTGCCGAATGGAGCCGCAAAGGCTGTCAACGTGCTTGCTCCGACAATCAGGACACCGGAACGAAGCCATTGTTTTAAATTATTCATTAGTACGATCAAATTTCACGATGCGTGAACCCGATATGTGACGCACAGACGAACGAATTGCCTGATATCACGTAAATGTACTAGGCAACAGCATCTTCTTCAATCTATCCCTAATAGCGACTGTTCAACGGAACCATGCTGCTTAGAAGTGATTAAAATGCCACAAGTTGTTAAAAAGAATTCGAGCCGCCAGATTGGCCTGAATGTAGGGATCGCTGGCCGTTGGGTACGGTTATTAGGTGGGACCTGGCTTACCGGCGCTATGGTCTTACAAGTCATTCATTCCAACGCGCTCAATGCCGGTATTGAGATGGCGATCTATTTCATTGCCGTCCTAGCGGTTTACATCCTGTCATATTATTTTTTTAGTAATCGAATCTTGTCTGAGCTAAATGCATGGGCAAGAACGGTAATACTGTTGGCACCGGTGTTCGCCGTATTTTCTTTTCAAATCGGTCCCGATGAATTGCGTCAGGGTATTTTGCTCTATATCGGAATTTCACTGATTGTATCATTTTTCATGGGGTACGGCGGCTGCGAGGTTGTTTCAATTCCAAGCCTTATATTTCGCGTTCGCCACACCATCTACTGCCCACTCAATGCGGTCGATGCGGTCGAAAAAGCGGTTATCAACCGAAAATCGAAACCATCATGAATTCATTTCTAATGCTAATATCAACTGTCTTATGAAGACCAATTTGAGACGGAGAACGTGCGCCATATTACGCGAATTGGGCAGTACGGAACGACAGTCAGGATGATTTCTGAAACGCCATGTTTTTTCCTCTGAACCAAATACCGCCCATTTTGTTAGATTAAAATTACTTTTGTTCGTGCATTCATGGCCCGGCAAGAAAATCAACTTGATCCTGTAGTGGCTACAGGATGTATATTCCCAGTTCAGAACGGAGGGTCTTCTTAATTATTTGCTGGCACCCAAAGGCCTGGAAGGAACGACTTTCGCTTTGGAATTTTGCACTGGTTTGGATTGGGTATGTCTAAGGGTTTTTGGTCATGACTGGTAATTTTGTTTTCGCCTTTATGGTTGGAGCCGTATCATCGGTGAATCCCTGCGGGTTTGCCTTGTTGCCGGCGTATTTCGCGAGGCGCCTCGGCCTTGCCGATGACAATACCCACGATATTCCATCGAAGGCAGGCGTTGCTTTGGCCGCAGGCGCAATTACGACCACTGGTGGCGTGATGGCCTTCGGTCTGCTGGGTGGGGCGGCATCTCTCGGTGCCGCCTGGCTCGGAAGCGTCCTTCCCTGGGCGGGTTTTGCTATCGGTATACTTTTGATTGGCGTCGGACTGTATGTGTTGGCGGGAAACCACATCGGCTTACGGTTTTTTGCAACCAAAGTCAGTCCGCTCGGTGGCGGTCTGAAGGGTGATTTTCTATTTGGATTTGGTTATGGCGTCGCCTCACTTTCATGTACATTACCGATTTTTCTGTCGATTACCGCATTGGCCACCACTGAAAGCCTGATTGAAAGCACACTCAGTTTCATCGCATTCGGGTTGGGCATGGGAACAATACTGACAGCCATTGCCGTGACGGCGGCCCTGTCGCATGAAGGGCTGGCGAATACCTTCAAGAAATTCTTCCCCTATGCCAACAAATTTGGCGGCGCGGTTATGCTGCTCGCAGGTGCCTACATCGTTTTCTACTGGGGTTCTCTCTTGATGTCGTCCGAAATTCCCAGTTCCACGGGGCTGATCGCCCAAGGCGAACAAATTTCCGGCACATTAAAGATGTGGGTTGGTGGCGACGTTGGGCAGGCCGTCCTATTCAGCCTTTTCGGGTGTTTTGTCGCCTCGACAATTTGGGTTTTCTGGAAACGAAGTAAAACAAAACCGCAGCACATCAAGGAATTTACACAATAGCCCCGCGTACGCGCCACAAGTAAATTGGAAAAGATAATATCGTTGCCATTTTTTGATAGTCGGAGGTCATCAGTGAACAAAAAAATTGTCCTACTAATTGTACTGCTATCTGTCGCTGCGTTAGGCGGTGCGACCTCTCTTCTGACACTGCCAACGGCATCTGCAAACGGGCCGCAACTTGTTGGTTATATGAGGCCGTTCCAACCGGCTACTAGATCTTCCCCTGTTGTTGATATTTCCTGGAGCAGTCTTAGTGGCAAAACCGTCTCTTTGAGCGATTACAAAGGCAAGGTTGTCATGCTCAACTACTGGGCGACATGGTGTGGCCCCTGTATGCAAGAACTTCCTAGCATTAACCGGGTTCAGGCGAGCATGGCGAGTGATAAATTCACAGTTATTGCAATTAATATTGATCGAAACGGCGCTCAGACGGCGGGGCCAAAAGCCCGTGAGTTGGGATTGAAAGCACTCGATCTGTTTATCGACCCTAAGACTCTTTCGGCCCGCAAACTTGGAATACGTGGCATGCCTTCCACCTATCTGTTTGATACTCAAGGGCGTCAAATAGGTAAATTAGAAGGAGGAGCTGAATGGGATGCTCCGGAATCAGTTGCGCTGATCAATTACTTTATTGAGCACCCCGCCTTTGCCGATACGCTACCCACGGAAGAAGGATGAGTCGAACCCTTATGTCATATGACCTCGTTTGACGCCAAAACAATGATCCTCATGCACAACAAGTTGGGAATGGAGTCATTTGGGCACGGGTATTGATCAGTCGTATCATATTGACATTCTGGGTTTATTTATAATGGGCATAATCCGGAGCAAAAATTTCCTGGCTTGAGGATATGCCCCGTAAGTGAAAGTGCCCTAATGACATCCATTTCCCTGGTACACATCGTGCGAGAGTTTCAGAAATCAATATCGGTTGGTCCAGCGTCTTACACATCGATTCAAGACGTGCCGCCTCGTTGGCAGCGGCGCCGATGACGGTGAATTCAAGACGCCTTTCAACGCCTATATTTCCAAAAGTAACGTCGCCCATATGTAGCGCGATCCCGAACCCGAGTTCTTGTTTGCCTTGTTCTAATCGAACTTGGTTCTGTTTTACCATTCGTTTTTTTGCGTCGATAGCGGCGTTCAATGCTTCCATACAGGCGGTATTCGTTTGTGACCGGTCGCTGTCCTTGTTCGGTGGCAGTTGCTCGATAGGAAATATAGCGAGGACGGCATCACCGACATATCGCAATACCTCTCCCCCATGGTCGAGCACTGCCCCCGCCATACAATCGAAAAATTCGTTCAAGATGCCTAGGAACTCAACTCGGGCCATAGAGTCTGCGAGCGGCGTTGATCCGCGCAAGTCACAGAACCAGATTACAGCAGAAATATCTTCGCCATCACCACGCTTCACCAAACCTTTAAGAACACGCTCTCCCGTATAGGAACCTAAATAGGTGTTTAACAAAGTCACTGCGGTCCGGCGAAGCGACTGGGTTTCTATAAGTCTGCCGAGTACTGGCAGCATCCCGCTAATTTCAGTCAGTTCGGCCGAAGTAAACCCGCCTGGCCGGTCTGTAGCAATACTGAAGATATTAACCTGGTCGTTTGACCACCGAAGCGGGTAGGAGACAAAATCTGTAACACCCATTTTAACCAGATCCTCAAGAATTGGGAAATCCAATACAGGGTTTGCAATATCCAGGCGTCGGCGTACGGTTGTATTTAGGTCAACAACAGGGATGCAAGGACATTCACGACGCAACGATTTTTCTAATACATCATGGGAATCAGAGAATTTTTCAATACCGTCATTTTCCCTAAGCCAAATGAATTTCTCGCCAAACACTTGAGGGTGAAGAATTCGTAAAAGACAAAACATCCGCCGGATTGGAATGCCAAGTCCCACCATTCGGAGGCAGAGCCCGTTCAGAAGTTCGTCGGTAGACTTGATATTTATCCCATCGACCAGCAACCATTCGACCATGCTGTTGCCGCACCAGGACGCCAAGGGGGTGCCCGATACCGTCGCCTCATGGGTGTCTTTTCGGGTTTCCGCTCCCATGCGCATACCTTCTCTATTAAGTTATAGACGGCCTTAGTGGCTTCCCTTTATTCAGGCCGAGAACAAAACTTCAATTATCTCGAGGTTCAAGGAGAGTGTGAAGAATAGAATAGATGCCCAAACATTTAACCAGATGCCAGATGTTGTTGATCTCTAGTTCTTCCCAGACGTTATATCTACGGCGTCGGCATGACATGTTCGCTGTGATTTCACTTTATAGAAACCAACGGCGAGTACCCCGGCAATGACCGCAAGACCCATCGTAACGAGCCCACCGTCTGAAAGCCACGCGAAATACCCTGCCAAAGCACCGCTCGCGAGTATTAAGGGGGCCGCACAGCACAGCACCATTGCGGGTATGGCAATAAGGGCGAACTTGACACCACTTGGTCCATTATCGTTGTTTTGATTTTTTATTTTAACCTCCTATCCAGCGCAACATGAAAGTTTGGATACATCCTTATCGAAAGTCTGAGCAGCCAGCTTGAGACCCTCTACCATGGTGAGGTACGGGAAAATCGTGCTTCCAAGGTCCACAGTGGTCATGCCACACTTGATCGCCATGACGGCCGTTTGAATACTGTCTCCAGCTTCCGGAGCCAGGATATGAGCCCCAAGCAGTATATCCGTTTCTCTGTCTGCAACGAGTTTGATCAAGCCCTTTGTATCCAGGGCGGCCAACGCACGGGGGACATGATCAAGGGTTAACACGGAGGTTTTCGTATCATAGCCCTTCGCAATGGCCTGACGTTCTGTCAATCCAACGGTTGCGACTTGCGGATCGGAAAAGGTAACGGCGGGCATCGCTGTTGCATCATAGGCGATGGGTGTCGTCCCGTTGAGCGCGTTCTTTGCCGCCAGCTTGGCACCATAAGCCGCCATATAGACGTACATATCCCGCCCTGTTACGTCCCCTGCGGCAAAAACATTTGGGTTTGTTGTCCGTAAATGTTGATCGATCTTAATGCCACCTGCGACCGAAATTTCGACGTCTAGTTCCGCCAGACCTAAATCCTTTGTATTAGGGGAACGTCCCGCAGTAATGAGCACTTTTTCTGCAGTAAGAACCTCTTCGCTGCCCTTTGATTCAACCGCCAAGTACGCTCCTTCTTTTGTTTCCCAAATTCGGTCGTAAGTGAGCCCTAGGCGGACAATGATTCCTTCATCAGATAATATTTCGGCGAGCGCCGAGCTGATTTCGGGTTCCGTGTGAGGGACTAAACGAGACCGACAGACGATTGTAACCATGACACCCAGCCGCGACAGCATTTGAGCTATTTCAACTCCGATATATCCACCACCAATGATAAGAATTGATGCTGGCAATTCTGCCAGTTCGAAAGTAGTGGTGCTGGTAAGATAAGCGACATCTTCAATACCCTTGATCGTAGGAACCGTTGGCGACGAGCCAGTAGCAACGATTATTTTGGGCGCTTTCAGCAAATTTCCGTTGACCAGAACACCACCATTTTGGAGTTTTGCCTGGCCTTCGATATAGGTTATGTTGTTGTACGCGGGCAAAACATCAATGTACTTGGCTTGCCGCAAGTCCTTTACTAACCCGTCTTTTTGGCGCCTAAGATCGCCCCAGTTAAACATCTGGGCATCACCGCGTATCCCCGAGAAACGATCAGCAGACTTGGAGCGATGAACGGCTTCGGCAGCGCGAATCAGGTTCTTCGATGGAACACAACCCACATTTACGCACGTGCCGCCAATCGTGCCATATCCGATGACAGCCACCTGCGCACCTTGTTCCGCAGCGGTGATTGCAGCAGAAAACCCTGCGGACCCGGCACCAATTACGGCCAGATCGTAGGTTCCATCTGATGTCTCTGTATGCAATGGAGAACAGCAGGTGTCGGTTTTGGTATTCATTAGTAAGCCTTTCAATCGTTTCAATTTTTAATCAGTTATGCAAATGTGACGCGAACCCATCCTCACAATGCCCACGGGCGGCTTCATTTGATTTGACGCCACTGCGACCAGATCGTCGCCTCAGCCGTCGCCATACACATATCGCCGTAATAACTCCGAGGCCGGCGATGACAAGTGGACTAAGTCCGCCAATCCATCCAAGTAGCCCGTACATGTAGCCTGTAAGCACTGCGGGTCCTAGCAAGCAGAAGGAACAAATCGGCGTAATGAGTGCTGCTGTTACCAGCATCGCCGTCGCCTTATCGCTACTTTGATCCAGCGAATCAAAATCGCGTTCCGGGTAATTAGTCAGGTCATTTTGGGCCGCGCCTAAAAGAAGCGCATCATTTGCCAGCTGCTGGCGTGCTTCCGTCATGAATTTTAAATCGGGCCCAAAAGTAACGCGCGCTTTACCGGTCGCTGTTTCGATAACAAATGGCGCCAGTCCGCTGGTCAAATCCAAATATCGATTTTTTCTCACGACGTCGCCTCCAGTGAACATGTACTTAGCAACCACCTGGTCAATCAGCTGTTCTGCCGACCTGTTTTATACTTCGGCTACGCCGCCGCCAGACAAGCATTCCGGCGACGGCAAGCAGTAAAAACAAACCGATAGTTACAGCCCCGCCACTCGCCAGCCATGCACCTAAACCGGTCGTACTTGCCAAGATCAAAAGCCCCATGCCGCCACAACACACGGCATGAGGCGCGATATGTTTAAAGACACCTTTGCTGTTACTATCCTTCATAAGATCGCCGATCATCAAAATTTAGGAACACCAACACAGAACGAATTGTTGCATACTAGTTCCTGTACCAACTAAAGGAGCAAGCACTTATCTGATTATAATTTTATTGACGCTGTTGGCCGTTAGTTCAGCAAAAATTCATCCCCCCACCAGGGTATGGGATGTAACGGTCAACGAAGATTCCGACCCTAATTTTTCCTAGATCTTCATATCTTCAGGATCGTCGGCCCGGTCCACAGGGGTGAATTCCGTGCACTTGATGCCCTTTGAAAAGGAAAATTTATGGCAAAAAAGACAAGTTAGAATCATAATTATCCCCAACAGGGAAATCCATAGTGTCCAATCCATATCGCCAATTTGGTCACCCATAATCACCATAATCATCGTTCCCGGTAAAATGCCAATTGCCGTGGTCCACGCAAATGTCCATTTCGTCGCCCGAGTAAGACCGGCAGCATAATTGACAAGGTTAAATGCGACTACAGGAACAAAGCGGCTAAGCAAGAGAAGGACAGTAACATTTTTTCCGGTCCAGCTATCAATTGCCTGCCAGTTTTTTCTGGATAGCATACGCTCGACAAAAGGACGTCCAAGGATACGAGAGAGCCCAAACGCAAGGAATGCGCCAAGCATTGCGCCTACCCAGGTGACAATGACGCCTATAAAGGGCCCAAAAACCATACCATTGGCCATTGCTAAAAATCCCGCCGGGAACGGCACAAACGAATGGAAGATCATTAATCCTATAGATCCGATAACACCCCAGGCACCCCAAGCTTTGACGACATCTTCGAACTGCTCCACGGATAAATCGGTCCAGCCAATAACATGAGCAACGAGAACAACCGCTCCCAAACACAACAAAATTCCAAAGGTAATTGTAGAGCGCGTATAGGTCATGACATTTCAAGCCAGAAAAATGAGTTACCAAATCCAGAACCTTTTAGGGCTTCCCAGGTGTGATGATAATTCCTGTACCGACTACAGGGACAAGCCCTTTCTCGTCCAGATGATTTGTAGGGAAACGGATCATCTTTCCATTCATCTAAAAAAGTTGAATTCCGGTCTGGCCACCGAGTAGGAGCGAAGTGCCAAAAAGATTGTACGTGACAAGGCTTGAGAATGGAATGGCACGGTAGACCTGCCGTCTACTCAGTCAGACCGTTTAGGTTTTCGAGTACAACAATTGAAAACACTTGCTGATAAACCGGACAAGAATACTAATAAAACCTTCAATGTCGGCGACTCGCGAGCAGATGCGCCTCGTCAGAGTATCTTACTATTGTGTTCACCCAATCCGGCGCCTTTTGGAAAATACTGAATGAGCCAATCGTGTCGCATTCTTTGGCAATAATCTCTCATCGTTATAAGGTTCAAGCTTGGCAGATTGAACGAAATTAGAGTGCTATAAGAGATCTTTTTTTCATCATACGTAGGCCAAAACAATAATGCCGATATTGCAATTACAGCAAAAATTGACGTCTAGTTTTGGTCCATCATTTTGCTTTTCGCCATTTAATATTGAAAGTCACTATTCTCGTTCGAGTAACGGGTTTAAAAATAATTGATTTAATTTATAAACCCTCCGTAGGCACCAAACACGCAGGATTACCATACCGCCTGCCCAAAATAGCCACGAAGTAACCTGGACGTCTTTCAGCATCAGTTCCTGCGCAACACGCAACGGACCATGACCAGGGTGATCAAGTGAATGTGCCAATATGGCCACCTCGATTTCTTCCGCCACCCGATTGGGGTGTGGTCCTCTGGCACCTGGTAAACGGTCGATTAATCCGTCAGTTCCATAGGTCTGAAAGTTGCGCCTGATCTCATAGAACTGTTGGCGGGAATAACCCATGATTTTACAGGCTTTGGAAACGTTGTTCAGTTCGCTTGCTAATTCCAACATGCTCAGCTTACGTCGTGCTATCTTGTCTTTCGTGGTCATGTCTAATTCCTTTTTGCGTGGATAAGTTCTGCAAAACAAATCCTACCCCAAAACAGGAGCGGCATGGCCACAGCCGACACGCCAGCCTTATAAAAAGCGCGCGCCGTCTGTGGCATTAACTGTCAGGTGAATACAGTCTCAGCACACACCTACAACGCCTGGAAGGTGGCGATTGTTGAGGACATTGGTGCCGGCGAAGCCCTGGTTGCCCGCCGTGGCTCCGGGATCATTGCGCCGCGTGATCTTGTCGGCAAAAAATCGGCGTGCCGGTCGGATCGACGGCGCATTTCCATACCCTTTTTGCCCTCGAACAATTTGGTATTGGCCTGGGAGACGTGAAAATATTTAATTTACAACCGAGTTCCATTGGCGCCGCCTGGAAAAGCAAAACCATTGACGCGGCGTTTATCTGGGATCCGGTGCTCAGCCAGATTGAGCGCAGCGGTAATGTGCTGATCACTTCTGGCCAACTCAGTCGTTGGGGCAAGGCGACCTTTGATGGTCTGGTTGTCAACCGATCCTGGGCCCGGGACAACCCTGAATTTATGGTCAATTTTGTCGAAACCATCGCCGCCGCTGACGCCGCCTACACAAATGACCGCCGCGCCTGGACCCGCACATCGGAACCGGTCAAAAAAATAGCCCAGTTGGTCGGCGGCAATGCCCAGGACATTCCGAGATCCCTGTTCCTTTACAAATTCCCGAACCTCACCGAACAATCCTCGGACCTCTGGCTTGGCGGTGGGGCGCAAGGCGGCGCTGCCAGGGCGCTGTTTCACACCTCGAAATTTCTGCTTGAGCAAAAGAAAATCAGCAAAATGCTGGCCGATTACGGAACGGTCGTTACCGACCAGTGGGTGCGCCGCGCCATGGGCCGATAAGCAACGGCGCAAATTTTAACGATTTACAACACCCGTTTCGTCGGCTTTCAGCTCGAAGGCGGCGGCCATCAGGGCCTGGGTATAGGGCTGGCGCGGATTGTCCATGACATCGGCGGTCGATCCGCTTTCCACCACCTTGCCCGCCTTCATAACAATAATGTCATGGCTGACGGCACGGACCACCTTCAAATCATGGCTGATAAACAGATAAGCCAGATTATGTTTCTTTTGTAAATCCCGCAGCAGTTCAACAATTTGCGCCTGCACGGACATATCCAGGGCACTTGTCGGCTCGTCCAGGACCATAAATTTCGGCCTCAAAACCAGGGCCCGGGCAATGGCAATGCGCTGGCGCTGGCCGCCGGAAAATTCGTGTGGGTAGCGATCCTGTATGTCCGGCTGCAAATCCACTTCGCGCAGCACTTCGTCGATCAACACCCGGCGTTGGTCCGGGTTGCCACCCAAACCATGGACCAAAAGTCCTTCTTCGATAATCTGGCGGATCGACAGGCGCGGGCTCAAGGAGCCATAGGGGTCTTGAAAAACGATCTGCATTTCCCGACGCAGGGGCCGTAAGTCCTTGCCGCCCATTCCATGGATGGCAGAGCCGCGGAATTTTATTTCCCCTTCACTGCGGTCAAGGCGGATCAGGGCCCGGCCCAAGGTTGACTTTCCCGACCCGCTTTCGCCAACCACACCCAGGGTCTGGCCTTCGCGGACGCGGACCGATATGCCGTCGACCGCTTTGACGTAACCGACGGTGCGGCGCAACACACCCCTTTTGATGGGGTACCAGACCTTGAGGTTATCGCCGGTCATCACGTCCGGGGCCGCGGGGTCGGCATCCTCGGCTTGTCCCTTGGGTTCCGATGCCAGCAGGTGTCGGGTGTAGGTGTGCGACGGTGCGTCGAAGACTTCGGCGACCGGCCCCTGCTCAACGATCAGCCCGTCGTTCATGACACAGACCCGGTCCGCCACATTACGGACGATACCCAGATCATGGGTAATAAACAGGATCGCCATGCCGAGCTTTGACTGAATGTCTTTCAGGAGTTTCAGGACCTGGGCCTGGACGGTCACGTCGAGGGCTGTTGTCGGCTCGTCAGCAATCAACAGGTCCGGGTCATTGGCCAGGGCCATGGCGATCATGATCCGTTGCTGCTGGCCACCGGAAAACTCGTGCGGCAGGGCATTGAGGCGGCTGACCGCTTCGTCGAGACCGACCAGAGATAACAGCTCGATGACCCGTTCGCGGGCTTGCGCCGGGGTCATCTTTTTGTGCAGAAATAATACTTCAGAAATCTGTTTTTCGATTGCGTGCAGGGGGTTCAGGGAATTCAGCGGTTCCTGAAAAATCATGGCGATCTGATCACCGCGCAGGACCCGCATCTGGTTGTCCGGCAAACCCACCAGTTGTTCGCCGTTAAAGGTGATGCTGCCGGCCGGATGGTGGGCCAGGGGGTAGGGCAACAATTGCATGACCGAGAGGGCGGTAACGGATTTACCGGAACCGGATTCACCGACCAGGGCGACGGTCTCGCCTTTGTTGATGTGGAACGACACGCCACGTACCGCGTCAACGGCAGCCTCCCCGTGACCAAAGCTGGCCGACAGGTTTTCGATTTTTAGCAGGGCGCTCATCGGTAGACCTTGCGGGGGTCAAAGGCGTCGCGCACGGCTTCGCCCATAAAAACCAGCAGGCTGAGCATCGAGGCGATCACAACGAAACCGGTAATCCCCAGCCACGGTGCCGTCAGGTTGGCTTTGCCCTGGTTGAGCAATTCACCGAGTGACGGCGAGCCGATGGGCAGGCCAAAACCCAGAAAATCAAGGGCCGTCAGGGTGGTGATCGAGCCCGACAGGGTGAACGGCATGAAGGTGATGGTGGCGACCAGGGCATTGGGCAGGACGTGTTTGTAAATGATTTTTAGATCGCCAACCCCCAGGGCCCGGGCCGCCCGGACAAAATCCAGGTTGCGGGCTTTTAAAAATTCAGCCCGCACCACACCGACAAAACCCATCCAGCTGAACAACAGCATCAGCCCCAGCAGCCACCAGAAATTGGGTGTGATCACACTGGCCATGATGATCAGCAAATAGAGCATCGGCATACCGCCCCAAATCTCCATGAAGCGCTGACCTAGCAGGTCGAGATAACCGCCGTAGAAGCCCTGAAAGGCGCCCACCGATATTCCGATGGCGGCACTGATCAGGGTCAGGGTCAGACCAAACAGTACGGAAATTCGGAACCCGTATATGGTCCGGGCTAGAACATCGCGGCCCTGGTCGTCGGTGCCCAACCAATTGACGGCGCTGGGTGGCGCTGGTGCCGGTACCGGCAGGTCCAAATTGACCGTGTCGTAACTGAATGGAATCAACGGCCAGATCATCCAGCCTTTTTGGTTTATCAAATCACTGACAAATTCATCCCGGTAGTCGGCTTCGGTTTCGAACTCGCCGCCGAAGGTCGTCTCCGTATATGCAAACAGCGCTGGCGCATAAAGCTCACCGTCAAACACCACCATCAGCGGTTTGTCGTTGGCGATAAATTCAGCAAACAGACTGACCACGAACAACAGCATAAATATCCAGCTCGACCAAAAGCCCCGGCGATTGCGCTGAAAGTTATCAATCCGGCGGCGGGTGATGGCGGTCACCGGCAGACCCAAAACCCGATCAAACCGGGGCGCGCTAGACATCGCGGGCCTCGAAATCAACCCGTGGATCGACGACGTGATACATCAGATCACTTAAAATCCCTAACAGCAGGCCAAACAAAGTAAAAAAATAAAGGGTCCCGAACATCACCGGGAAATCCCGTTTGAGGGCCGCCTCAAATCCCAACAAACCCAACCCGTCGAGGGAAAATATAATTTCCGTGAGCATGGATCCGGTAAACAAAATGCCGACAAAGGCCGCCGGGAAGCCGGCAATGATAATCATCATGGCGTTGCGGAACACGTGACCATAAAGCACCGCCTGCTGGGTCAGGCCTTTGGCCCGCGCCGTCAGTACGTATTGTTTGTTAACTTCTTCAATGAAGGAATTTTTGGTCAACATGGTGAGGCCGGCAAACCCGCCGATGACCATCGACAACAACGGCAGGGAGATGTGCCAGAAATAGTCGATGATTTTGCCGATACTGGAGAGTTCGTCGAAATTCGGCGAAGTCAGTCCGCGCAACGGAAACCAGTCCAGATAGCGGCCCCCGGCAAACAGGATAATCAGCAGGATGGCAAACAAAAACCCGGGCACCGCATTGCCAAAAATCACCAAACCCGAGGTCCAGATGTCGAACCGCGAGCCATCGCGCACCGCTTTGGCGATCCCTAAGGGAATGGAGATTAAATAGACCAGAAGCGTTGTCCACAGGCCGAGTGATATGGAAACCGGCATTTTGTCGATGACCAGTTGGGTGACACTGCGGTCCTGAAAAAAACTGTCGCCGAAATCAAAGGTAATGTAACTTTTGATCATCAACCAAAAACGCTCATGCGCCGGTTTATCCAGGCCGAACTGTTTTTCGATGGATAGGATGAGGTCCGGCGACAATCCTTGAGCGCCGCGATAACGCCCCGACAAACCGACATTCTTTGCCGCCTGTGGGGCCTGCGATGCGGCCCCGGCTTCGGCTCCCGCATTGCCGCCAACCCGGGCCGTGGCATCAATGGCGTCACCGGTCAACTCAGCAATCATTTGTTCGACCGGCCCGCCGGGCAAAATCTGGACGACGGCAAAATTGATGACCATGATGCCGAGCAGGGTCGGTACAATCAATAACAAGCGGCGGAGAATATAAGCGTACATGGGCGTCGGGGATTACTTGGCTGAAGACAACTTGCTTTTCAGCAAGTTTTCTTTGTTGGCTTCGACCCACCAGGCCATGATCTGGTTGCCCTGGATCGGTGTCACCTTGGGCCGGCCAAACTTGTTCCAATAGGCGATCCGGTCGTAGGTCGAATGGAAGTTGGGAACCAGCCAGTGGCCCCACTGCAAAACCCGGTCCAGGGCCTTGACGCTGGTAACCAGTTCTTTACGGCTTGGGGCCGCAATGACTTTTTCGACCAATTCATCAATCACCGGGTCCTTGATGCCGATCGAGTTGTAACTGCCTTCCAGGTCCGCCGCCTGCGAACCCCAGAAGGACCGCTGTTCATTCCCCGGCGACAGGGACTGACCAAAACTGCCAATCATCATGTCAAAATCCCGGGTATCGAAACGCCGTCGATATTGCGAGGTGTCGATGGTCCGCACCGTCGCCGTGACGCCCAGGCGTTCCAGATTCTTGGCATAGGGCAGCAGGATCCGTTCGGATATAGGGCTGTTCAGCATAACTTCAAACTTCAGTTCGGTGCCGGTTTTTGCATTTACACGTTTTTTGTCCTTAATGATCCAACCGGCATCGGTGAGAATTTTTGACGCGATCCGTAAATTTTTCCGGATTTTGCCGGGCACCTCGTTTTTTGGCGGGTTGTATTCCGTGGTAAACACCTCATCGGGTATGCGGCCCCGGTAGGGCTCTAAGATTGCCAGTTCTTCAGGGCTCGGCAATCCCGTCGCCGCCAGTTCCGAATTGTCGAAATAACTGCGGGTCCGGGTATATTGACCGTAAAACAGATTTTTGTTGGACCATTCAAAATCAAAGGCGTAGGCCAGGGCCCTGCGCACCGCCCGATCCTTAAAAATTTCCCGACGGGTGTTAAACACATAACCCTGCATACCGGACGAACGGTTGTGACTGATTTCTTCTTTTTTGATCAGCCCCTGGTCGACATAAGGAATGTCATAGGCGCGCGCCCAGGACGACGATGAATTTTCCGCCCGGTAATCAAATTCGCCGGCTTTGAAGGCCTCCAGGGCAATCGTGCCGTCGCGGTAATAGTCGTAGCGAATGCGGTCAAAATTATAGAGGCCTTTGTTGACCGGTAAATCCTGGCCCCACCAGTTTTCAACCCGTTTGAAGGTGATCGATCGGCCGGCCTCAAATTTTTCGATTTTGTAGGGTCCACTGCCGAGCGGCGGTTCGAGCGTTGTTTTGTCAAAGTCCCTGTCTTGCCAATAGTGTTTGGGCAAGATGGTAAATTCGCCGATAATCAGCGGCAGTTCGCGGTTTTCGCCGGGTTTAAAATTAAACCGCACGGTCCGTTCGCCGGTTTTTACGACGTCGGCCACACTGCCATAATAAAATTTGTACAGGGGCCGGCCCTTTGCCATCAGGGTATGAAAGGTCCAGATCACGTCTTCCACGGTGACCGGCTGGCCGTCATGCCAGCGGGCTTCCTTGCGCAGGGTAAAGGCCGCCCACGACCGGTCTTGCGGGACCTGGATGGATTCCGCCAACAACCCATATTGGGTAAAGGCTTCATCAGCGGCGTGGGCCATTAAATTATCGTAGATCAGCCCGACGCCGGCTGCCCCATTGCCCTTTATAATGAAACTGTTGAAGCTGTCGAACGTACCCTCCGCCCCCAACCGAACCATGCCGCCCTTGGGGGCATTGGGATTGGTGTAGTCAAAATGCGTGAAATTGGCCGGATATTTCAGATCCCCGTGCATGGAAATTCCATGGGCGATTGGTGCTTCCGCTGCCAGGGCACCGATGGGCGAGATCAGAAACATTATACAGACAGCAAAAATGCGGCGCATTAAGTCTTCCTTCTTCCGTTATTGGTCATAGCAACAGATGAATAGTGGGGGTCAATGGGTGTCGGATCAAGGTATGACAAGCGATTATGGCAGAGTTGTGACCGGATTTTTGATATTTTGTGGCATCTTCCCCGGTGCGACCGGGCCTTTCACCGGCCGGCACTTAAAAACCGGCCCCCAGGACCGGTGGAAAGACATTTTGCCCGATCCGTCAGTCTGTGGGAAAGGACACCGTGACCTGACCCATTCCGGGAAACTCCAGATTTACCAGAGACCCGGGTTCAATAAAGATCAGGCCGGTACAGGACCCGGTGGTGATGATATCGCCGGCCCGAACCGGGCGATTGCGCGCCGCGCAAACGTTGACGGTGCCGGCCACCAGGGCAAACAGGTCGTCAATCGGGCTGTTGCTGGTGCCGGTATAGACGGCGGTGCCATTGACCGTCAAATGAACCGCAGCGGTTGTCGCGTCGACCGTTTCCCAGCCGGCGACCCCTTTGCCAACGACGACCCCGGCGTTTGACTGATTGTCGGCCATTTTCAGGCTCGGATCCTGCGCCATGCCGTTGACCATGCGGCTATCGACCACTTCGATAAGCGGTACCATCTCGGCAATCGCCGCCAGAATGTCGGTGCGGTCGTAGGGTCTCGCCCGGGCCGGCAGGTCGCGGTTCAGACGAAAGGCGATCTCGCCCTCGATGCCGATCACAAACAGCGACGACGCGGGAATTTCGGCGCCGCTGGCATGGATGTCATTGGCATAGATGGGGCCGGCAAAGGGCGCTGCCGGATCCTCCAGAGGCGAGGTTTTCCAGGCACCAATCGCCCGTCCCAACTGGTCGGTGACCAGGTCGTGGACGGCGTAAACCTGGTCCAGGGGAATGGGTGCGGTCGCGGCCGGGTCCCAGGCCACCTGGCTGCGCCGGGCCTGCAACAAATGATTGGCAATCTCTGCCGGTGACAAATGGTCCATGCGAATTTCCCCTGCCGATTAAAATCTGCTTTCCCTCATAAGCCAGCACCGCGATCAAGTCGACTGTAAATGTTTTTTTGCGGCCGGTTGTTGTTTTAAGAGGGGGTGATCAATCGACAGATCCCATAGCCCATGGCCGCCCGACCGCTGCGGTAAATGCGATGGCTGTAACGACCGTCGGGCTCGATCCGGATCCAGTCGCGGCTACCCGTCAGGCGGATCACCAGATCACCGCCACTTGTGACCTGGCCCCGGGCCGGCGGTTGGCCATCGGCAAAGGTCAGGTGCGCCGCCGCACCCCGGATAATAATCGCCATCGGCGCGGTGGCGATGGGTGTCCTTCCGGAACATCCCACATGGATGTTTCGGCAAAACACCGGCAGGGTCGGCTGGCACTGGTAATCGGGGGTGGAGGTTTCGGTCGCCACTGACAGGGTCGCTGACGTGGTCGCTGACGTGGCCCCTGGCAGGGTGAGGGTCACCGCCACCAACCCGCACGTCAATTGTCTGATTTTAAATGCTGTCACCGCACGGCCCCCGCCGTTTGCCCTATCATGTCGCCCGCGCGGGTTTATCGCAAGTCCCGGCGGCACATCCGGCCTGCGGCTCTTTTCAGCGGATCGGCGTCCTTATTTTCTGCACAATCCTTTGAGAATCATGGATCGTTGCTGGGAGGTAGGGGGTGATGTTTATAATATGAGGTAGGGGGTGATGTTTATAGTATATTGTATTATTTATAAGTCATTTTAACTATTATGAGTTATAAATAATTCATAATTTTCTAAATAGATCGATCTGTGATATTCTGATGTGTGAGCCCCCCGCAAAGGATCATTCCCGTGCCGAAGACAAGAAACCGCTCCTATTCGGCCTACAGCCGCCAAACTATGCATTTGCTTGGTGCCCTGATCCGGGCTGAGCGGAAATCAAAAAAAATGTCCGAGCATGAGCTGGCCGACCGCGCCGGGGTGTCCAGGAGTTTTATTCAACGGGTCGAACAAGGAGATATGACCTGTGGTGTTGGGATGGTTTTCGAATTGGCGCATCTTGTCGGCGTGCCCTTGTTTGCAACGGAAGCAACTGGCCTGGCAGGCCATATCAAACAGGTTGAAGACAAGTTGACCTTGCTGCCAAAAGCCATCCACAAAAAACCCCGGATTATCAATGATGACTTCTGAACCGGATTTAACAGAATCCTATGTTTGGATTTGGTTGCCCAAGGGCACGGCTCCGGTTGTTGCTGGCAAACTGGAGCAAGAGGGCGATACCTTGGTTTTTGCCTATGGGCGAAGTTATCTGGAACGGCCGGACGCGATTTCCATTTATCAACCCGAATTGCCCCTGCGGCCCGGCACTCTGCCTTTGTTAAATGGCCTCAGCCTTGCCAATTGTATCAGAGATGCCGCTCCTGATGCCTGGGGTCGACGCGTCATTATCAACCGCCTCATGGGGGGCGGGTGGAATACCGAAGTGACCTCTGATTTGAGTGAACTCACCTATTTGATGGTATCTGGCTCCGACCGTATTGGTGCCCTGGATTTCCAAGCCTCGCCGACCACTTATGTTGCACGCCAGTCGCCAGGTACGACCCTGGAGCAGCTTTTAAATTCTGCCGAGCGGGTGGAAAAAGGGATGCCACTTTCTGCGGAGTTGGATCAGGCCCTGTTGCACGGCAGTTCCATCGGTGGGGCGCGACCAAAGGCGCTGATTGATGACGGAGAGGATAAATATATCGCCAAATTCTCAGCAAATTCTGACACCTACAGTGTGGTGAAAGCGGAATTTATTGCCATGCGGTTGGCCAAAATTTGCGGGATAAATGTTGCCCCTGTCAAACTTGTCGAGGCGGCAAACAAAGATGTTTTATTGATCAAACGGTTTGACCGGGAGCGGTCCGGGACAGGATGGTGCCGCACGGCCATCGTTTCAGCCTTAACCCTTTTGGAACTTGATGAAATGATGGCGCGGTATGCCAGTTATGAAAAGTTTGCCGAAATTATCCGGCGGCGTTTCACGGCCCCAAAAAACACTCTTCGGGAACTTTATGCGCGCCTGGTTTTTAATATTCTGTGTGGCAACACCGACGATCACGCGAGAAATCATGCGGCGTTTTGGGATGGTAATTCCCTGTCACTCACACCTGCCTATGACATTTGTCCGCAAGGCCGCACGGGGGGTGAAGCCACCCAGGCCATGTCTATTTCAGGCAATAACAGATTTAGCCAACTCAGAGTTTGCCTCGATTCTGCCCACCACTTCCACTTGTCGGAAGACGACGCCAAAACCCTCATTAGTCAGCAAAAATCCACCATTGAGACCCATTGGCAGGCCCTTTGTCATGAAGCCAAACTCAACCAAGTAGACCGTCAATTGTTGTGGCACAGACAATTCCTCAACCCCTATGCCTTTGAAGGCATGGACGTTCAATAGGGCGCGGCAACTGGTTTTTTGGTTTTGCCCCCCCGGGTGGCCCTGAGCGAACATTCACTTACAAACCTTCCAACACTCTGCTGACTTGTGCAACGACGGCGTCAATTTTTTCCTCCGAGTTGTAACAGTACGGTGAGGTGATGCACGTGTTTATCAAGCAAGGGCCCGTCCAAAAGTGATAAATCTATACATTCAGCTCTATGCACTAATCATTGACGAACCGGCTTACATAAAATAGAACATAAAGAGAACAAATAGATAAAACCAAGAACAATCGCTGGAAACCCCGAGAAGGAGTGCCGAAGCTGTGGTAGTCACACCTTTAGACCCCCTGCCCCCCTCAGATCCTCTGGGATCCGACGACAGCCAAAGGGAAGCCCTGCGTCGGGTCATTGCCGATATTGAACGCGGCACCCAGGGATGTGGCCGGCCTCGCCTGGTCGCCACCGGGTTTCCGGCGATTGACCAGGACCTGCCCGACGGCGGCCTGGCGCTCGGCGCCGTGCACGAAATCAGCGGCCCCCTGGCGCACGGGTTTGCGGTGCGGATTCTGACCCAGTTATCAGGTCCGGTGCTGTGGTTTCGCCCCAAATCGGAACGGGCCCGGCTTTATGCCCCGGCCCTGCAAGCCATGGGCTGTGCCGTTGAGCGGTGGTTCATTGCCTATACGGCAACGCCTAAGGATTTGTCATGGGGCCTGGAAGAAGGGTTGCGTTCGGGTGCCGTTGACGCGGTCGTTGGCGAACCGACGGCGGCCCTGACCATGACCGCCAGCCGCCGCCTGCAACTGGCGGCCGAGCGGGGCAAAACCCTGGGCCTGATCCTCAGTCGACAGCCCCGGGGGGCACAAACCGGGCCCTTGAGCTCCCATGAATCCGTCGGGCCCTTGAGCCCGAGTACCCTGACCAGCCGCTGGCATGTGAGCCCGACCCCCAATCCCCGCGCCGACGGCCCGCCCCTGTGGCAGGTGCGGCTTTTAAAATTGCGCAATGCCAGCAGCGCCAGTTGGTCGGTCCAGCCCCTCCGCCATCCCCAAACCCAACCCGCAAAACCCCTGGGAGTCTGATCCATGACAACACATTTCCACAAACGTTACCTGACCCTGTGGCTGCCACATGTGGCCATCGACCGTTTGAACCGCATTGAAGCGCACCCCATAACCCATCCCCTGGCCCTGACCCGGCGGGTCCACAACCGGGTCAGTCTGGTGGCGGTCAATGGGGCCGCCGAAAGCCAGGGCTTGCAGCCGGGTATGGTTCTGGCGACGGCACGGGCCATCTGCAGCGAACTGGATGTGCGCGATGACGATCCCGCTGCCGATGCGGCCTTGATGCAACGTCTGGCCAATTGGGCCGGCCGTTATACCCCCAGCTTGGCCCTCGACGGCAGCGACGGGCTGATTTTGGACATCACCGGCTGTGCCCATTTGTTTGATGGGGAAATGGCTCTGTTAAAAACCGCCACCCACAGCCTGCGGCGGTTTGGCTTTTCCTGTCACGGCGCGATTGCCGATACGCCAGGCGCCGCCTGGGCCCTGGCCCGGTTTGGCGACGGCCAAACCATAGCCGGCAAAGGCGAGACCCGTAAAACCCTGGGTCCCCTGCCGGTGACGGCCCTGCGCATGGATGCGGCAACCCTTGAAGGTCTGCGCCTGATGGGCCTGAAAACCCTGGGCGACCTTTATGCCATGCCGCGCGCCAGTCTGGCCGCGCGTTATGGCCTGGAACTGGCCGGACGGCTCGACAAAATTCTTGGCCTGAGCCCCGATCCAATCGCCCCACGGCCCCACAAAAAACCCCTGCGCGAGCAATTGCGGTTCCCCGAACCGATCGGCACTGCCGAATCCATCGCCCAGGCCCTGCGCCTGCTGCTCGACCGCCTGTGCCAGCACCTGGACACCACCGGCCAGGGCTGCCGCCGGCTGGTCCTGCATTGCCTGCGGGCCGATAACAGCACCCAGTCTGCGGAAATCGGCACCGCCAGTCCCAACCGCACAGCCGACCACCTGTTCCATCTGTTCGCCGAAAAACTGACCCGGATCGAACCCCGCCACGGCATTGATGCCATGGAGCTGAGCGCCCCGGTTGTTGAAACCTATAGCCCCCACCAAGACGGCATCTCCCTGCATTTGCAGCCGTCCGACGGCCCGCAAAAACCGACCGGCAACCTGTCCGTCCTGATTGATAATCTGGAGAACCGTTTGGGCAAAAAAACCGTCGGTGTCTTCCGGCCCGTACCCAGCCACTTACCCGAACGGGCGCAGGCCTGGCGACCGTCGGCGGACATCCAGAGCAAAAACCAGGCGACCCACTGGCCGCCCATGCCCGAGCGGCCATTACAGCTTTTGAAATCGCCCGAACCTTTATACAATTTTTCCCAAAGCACGGAAGATCACGCGCCCCAGAACATCCATTGCCAGGGTGCCGACCATCACGTCAAACGGGCCTGGGGTCCGGAGCGGATATCCGCCAACTGGTGGCGACAGGACCCCAACTGGAAACAAGGGGCCCGGGACTATTTTCGAATCCAGGTGGAGACCGGCCAGCAATACTGGATTTACCGGGAAATCCAGCACAACAAAAACCGTTGGTATCTGCATGGCCTGTTCGCTTGATGCCGCCCATACAGCCACCGGCCTATGCGGAATTACAGGCGGTCAGTAATTTTTCATTCCTGCACGGGGCCAGCCATGCGGAAGAGCTGATCGTACAGGCCAAAACCTTAGGCCTGGCGGCCCTTGGCATTGCCGACCCCAACACCCTGGCCGGCATTGTCCGCGCCCACAAGGCGGCCAAACAACACCAGATGCGCCTGCTGGTCGGGGCCCGTCTCGATTTGCAGGACGGTGCCAGCCTGATTGTTTACCCGGAAGACCGCGCCGCCTATGGGCGTTTGTCGCAACTGATCACGCTCGGTCGGCGGCGGGCGGAAAAGGGCCAGTGCACACTTTTTCAACAGGACATCCTCGATTGGGGCCAGGGCCTGCGCCTGATCGCTTTGGCGCCGGAACCCCTGAGCGAGGCCTTTGATTTTCAGCTCACCACCCTGCGCGATGCCTTCCCCGGGCGCCTGTACCTGGCCGCCAGCCATTTGCTGAACGGCCTTGATGACAGACACATTGCCAGCCTGGCGGCTTGTGCCCGGTCTGTGGGCATCTCCCTGCTGGCCACCAATGACGTGCTCATGCACAGCCCGAAACGCCGCGCTCTGGCCGATGTGTTGTCGTGCATCCGCGAAAAAACCACCATCGACAATGCCGGTCTGCTGACCCAGCGCAACGCCGAACGGCACCTCAAAAGTCCGGCCGAAATGGCCGCCTTATTCGGCGATCACCCGAACGCCCTGGCCACCACCTTAGAGATTGTCGAGGCCTGCTCCTTTTCCCTGGATGTACTGGCGTACGAATATCCCGACGAAATCGCCGAACCCGGGGTCAGCACCCAGGTTACCCTGGAAAAACTGGTTTGGGCCGGGGCCAAACAGCGCTACCCGGGCGGGCTCACGGAAAAAACCCGAACCATGCTGGAGCACGAACTGCAGTTGATCGACCAACTGGCCTTTGCCCCCTATTTCCTGACCGTTTACGATCTGGTCAAATTTGCCCGCAGTCTCGACATCCTGTGCCAGGGGCGGGGTTCGGCGGCCAATTCCGCCGTTTGTTATATGTTGGGTATCACCAGCATTGATCCGGTCCAGTCCAATCTGTTGTTTGAGCGGTTCATTTCCGCCGAACGGGGCGAACCGCCCGATATCGATGTCGACTTCGAACACGAACGGCGCGAAGAAGTCATTCAATACGTCTATAAAAAATACGGTCGCCACCGGGCCGGCATGACCGCCGTTGTCAGCAAATACCGGACCCGCGGCGCGATCCGTGATGTCGGCAAAGCCATGGGGCTGAGCGAAGATACCATCACCATGCTGGCGTCGCAGTCCTTTGGCTGGATCGATGAAGACAGCCCGGCCCGCCAATCGCTGCTCGAGATCGGCCTCGATCCGGACGACCGGCGTTTGCAACAAACCCTTGTGCTGACCCGCCAGATCCGGGGATTCCCACGCCACCTGGGCCAGCATGTGGGCGGTCTGGTGATCACCCGTGGCCGTCTGGATGCGGTCGTGCCCATTGAAAACGCTGCCATGGAGGACCGCACGGTTGTCCAGTGGGACAAGGATGACCTGGACGCCCTGGGTATCTTAAAAATCGATGTGTTGTCCCTGGGCATGCTCAGTTGCATTCGCAAATGTTTTGATATGATCCGCGGTTATTACGGGCGGACCTATAGCATGGCGACGATCCCGCAAAGCGACCGGGCGACCTATGACATGTTATGCGAAGCCGACGCCATCGGTGTGTTTCAGGTGGAAAGCCGGGCCCAGCTGTCATTTTTACCGCGCATGAAACCACGCTGTTTTTATGATCTGGTGATCGAAGTGGCGATCGTCCGCCCCGGCCCGATCCAGGGCGATATGGTGCATCCCTATTTGCGCCGCCGCAACCGGGAAGAGGAGGTCAGTTACCCCTCTGAAGGCCTGCGCCAGGTCCTGGAGAAAACCCTGGGTGTGCCGTTGTTTCAGGAACAGGCCATGCAGATTGCCATCGTCGGTGCCGGTTTTACGCCAGCTGAATCCGACCAGTTGCGGCGCTCCATGGCAACCTTCCGCAACGCCGGAACGATCAGCTCCCTGCGCGAAAAATTTATCAACGGCATGACTAAAAACGGCTACGCCCTGGAATTTTCGGAACGCTGTTTTAAACAAATCGAGGGTTTTGGCGAATACGGATTTCCGGAAAGCCATGCCGCCAGTTTTGCCCTGTTGGTTTATGTCTCGGCCTGGATGAAGTGCCATTACCCGGCGGCCTTTGCCTGCGCCCTGCTCAACTCACAACCCATGGGTTTTTACGCCCCGGCACAGATCGTTCAGGATGCCTGCAACCACGGGGTGCCCGTCCTGCCGGCTGACGTCAACGCCTCGGAATGGGACTGCACCTTGGAATCCCACAAAGATGGGTATGCCCTGCGGTTGGGCCTGCGGATGATCAAAGGGTTGTCGGCAGACGATGGCGAATGGGTCGTCGCCGCCCGTGGTAACGGTTATCAGGACCCCTTCGATATCTGGCGCCGGGCCGGGGTCAGCCGCCGGCCGCTGAATGTGCTGGCCCGGGCCGACGCTTTTCAGTCCTTGGGTTTTAACCGGCGCCAAGCCCTGTGGAAGGTCAAAAGCCTTGGCGGCGACAAACCGCTGCCGCTGTTTGATGCCATGGGCGAATTTGACCAGGGCCCGGAGGCCCCTGTCGAACTCCCGCAAATGACCCTGGGCGAAGAAGTGGTTGCCGATTATTCAAGCCACCGGTTGTCCTTAAAAGCCCATCCCATGGAACCCCTGCGACCGCACCTGTCCGGGCTCATACAAAACCGCGACCTGCTGACGATCCGCGATGGCAAACGGGTCCATCTGGCCGGTCTGGTGCTCGCCCGCCAGCGCCCGGGGACCGCCCGCGGCGTGGTCTTTGTGACCCTGGAGGACGAAACCGGAACGGCCAATCTGGTGATCTGGTCCGATGTCTTCGAGCGTCACCGGCGGGACGTCTTCACCGCCCGGCTGATGAAAGTCCAGGGCCGCCTGCAACGCCAGGGCATCGTCACCCATGTGATTGTCGAACGTTTGGAAAACCATTCCTGGATGCTCGACGAACTGGCCGCCGGCACGGTCCCCGACAGCCCCTTACCCGATCATCAGACGTGGCAGCCGCAACAACGACGGAACCCGTACACCTCGGTGCTGCCGGCCCAGCGCGGCCACCCCCGCGACACCGCCCGGCGGCTGTTCCCGAGCCGGGATTTTCATTAGAGCCGTCGCAAACGGGTTTTTTAGAGCGGTTTTACCGGCAGATGGATCTCAACGGTCCACCGCCCCTCCGGGTCATGGGCACCGCTTTTTATAATTGTCTCATAGGCCGGACCATCGGCCGGTTGATATCCACTGGACGGCAACCAGTCCCGGACCAGGACATCCCAGCCTTCTTGAAAGTCATTGTTGACCGCTTCGAACTGATGCACTGCGTAACGCCCCGCCGGGACATATTGTTGCTGAACATCGCCATCCAGCCGCAGGCGGCGGGTGAACTCCAGGACGGTTTCACCCACATGGGCCTGAAACAACCGATGGAAATGGAATTTCGAAAAACACGCGGCGGCGGCAATTTCATCCAGCGACGGATTATCCGCCAGGTGGGCACCCATAAAATCAATCGCCTGATTGATCCTGCGTTCATATTCGCGGCGCGCGTTTTGAGTTCCCATGGAAACGTCTTAACCCGATCAGCGGGATTTACCAAGGCTCCTTTGGTGGTCCGCGGACGGACCACCAAAAGGGCTTTTCGGTTCCATGACAAAGCGTCGCAAAACACCAACCGGGTTTTCTATTGCCTTTGCCAGCAATTGATTTATTGCAGTATCTATTGCCGCTGGCGCGACGATCAGCGCCTTACGGGGCAAGCGCAAACCCGTCAGAGGAGGTATCATGAAATCCTTTTACCGCATCGCCATGGGCCTGCTGGGTGCCGCCATTTGTATCACCTCGGCCCCGGCGGCTGAAGTCACCCTGACCCTGCACCATTTCCTCAGCCCAAAAACCCCGACCCAGGTGAAGTTCCTGGAACCCTGGGCGCGTCAGGTGGAGACCCAATCAAAGGGCCGCATTAAAATTGAAGTTTTCCCGTCCATGTCGATGGGCGGCAAACCGCCGGAACTGTACCGTCAGGTTCGCGACGGCGTTGCCGACATTGTCTGGACCCTGCCCGGCTATACGCCCGGGGTTTTCCCGCGCTCCGAAGTTTTCGAGCTGCCAACGGTCCACGGCGGCAGCGCCGAAGCCACCAACCTGGCCATTCAGGAAAATTTTGCGCAGATTGCCGCCGACTATAAGGACGTGCATCCGATCCTGATTCACGTCCATGCGGGCAACGCCCTGCACACGGTCGCAAAGGCCGTCAGATCGGTTGACGATGTTAAGGGCCTGAAACTGCGGACGCCGTCGAGAACCGGTGCCTGGATGATCCAGGCCTGGGGGGCGGAACCCGTTGGCATGCCCCTGCCGGCATTACCCCAGGCGCTTTCCAAAGGAACCGTCGACGGGGCTTTGGTGCCGTTCGAGATTTTCCCGCCGTTTAAACTCCAGCAACTGACCCGATATTCCATCGAGGGTGCCGACAACTCACGCTTCGGCACATCGGTATTTATGTTTGCCATGAACAAAGACCGTTACCAAGCCTTGCCGGACGACTTAAAAAAGGTGATCGACGACAATTCAGGGAAAGCCTGGGCCGGGCCCATTGGCAAGGTCTGGGACAACAACGAAGCCGCCGGCATCCGGCTGCAGGCGGCATCGGACAACAGTCAGATCATTGCCCTGGACCCGCACGCCAAAGCGACTTTTGATCGGCGTGGCTTACAGGTCGTTGACCGATGGGTCGATGCGGCAAAAAAACTCGGCATCGATGGCGAAACCCTGGTCGAGGCGGCGCGCACTTCGATTGCCAAACACAGCAAATAACAGACCCTTTGCCTGACCGGTGGTGCCTGTTACACAGGGAATAAACCTATTCAACCGCCACCCGGAAGGACCGGATTAATGCCTATGGTTCTCAAGCAGACCGTTGTCGCCTGGGCAACCCTCGGCGGCCTCGCCCTGTTTTTGATTGTTGGCGTCACCTCGGCCAACGTCGGCGCGTTTGCCGTTGATCGTCTGGCCCGGCTTTTCGGCACGCATTTTCCCGCCCTGCCCGGGTTCGAAGATTTTGTCCGCCTGGTGGTTTCCAGTGCGGCCCTGATGTTTTTCCCCTATTGCCAATACCGGCACGGCCACATGTCGGTCGATTTGATCGGCTCGAAAATACCGCGTGGTCTGAAATCTCTGCTCGACCGATTGTCGTTGGCAGGGACCGCCCTGCTAGCCCTGTTTCTCGCCTACTGGATGACCCTGGGGATGTTCGAAACAAAAGCCGACCACGCCCTGTCGCGGGTTCTCGGCTGGCCGGAGTGGCCGTTTTATCTGCCCGGGATTGTCTCGCTGCTGCTGTGGGCCCTGGTTTCTGCTTGGCAGCTGTTTTCGGCGACCCGCCAAAACCATGATTGAACGGGAAGTCATCGGTCTGCTTGGCCTCGGTGGGTTGTTTGTATTGTTGATCCTCAGGGTTCCGGTCGGTCTGGCGATGGTTGGCGTCGGCATTGCTGGCAACTACGCGCTCAGCCTGGCCCTGCCCTACCTGCGCTTTGACCCCTATTTAAAACAGTTTAAAACCCTGCTTTGGAACGTTGTCGCCAACTATGAACTGTCGGTTGTCCCGCTGTTTATTCTGATGGGTTATCTGGCCAGTCATGCCAATTTGAGCCGCGATTTGTTTCAGGGCGTCAATGCCCTCGTCGGGCGGTTTCGCGGCGGTGTCGCCATGGCGGCGATTGGCGCCTGCGCCGGATTTGGCGCGGTTTGTGGATCGTCGCTGGCAACCGCTTCGACCATGGGCCGGGTCGCCTTGCCGGAATTGCGACGCATGAATTATGCCCCCAGTCTGGCCACCGGTGCCTTGGCGGCGGGCGGCACCCTGGGCATTTTGATCCCACCGTCGGTGGCCCTGGTGATCTACGCGATCATCGTCGAAGCCTCCATTATCGAGATGTTCCAGGCGGCGATTCTGCCGGGTCTGCTGGCGGTTGCCGCCTTTGTGGTGGTGATTGCCCTGGTTGTCCGCCTGCGCCCGGACCTGGCACCGAAGGCCGAACCCATGGCCCCGGCACAACGACGCCGGGCAATCCGTCGGCTGCTCCCGGTTCTGCTGATTTTCGGTGCGATCATTCTGGGTTTGGGACTGGGATTGTTTACCCCGACCCCGGCCGCCGCCGTCGGTGTTCTGGCGATTGCCGCCTACGGCCTTGTCCTGCGCTTCTCGGGCCAGGGTCTGAGTATGGATGGGATCCGGCAATCGATCCTTGATACGGCGGTAACCAGCGGGATGATTTATTTTATTCTGTTTGGTGCCGAGGTGATCAAAAGTTTTTTCACCCGCGCCGGCCTGCCCGCGGCCCTCGCCAACTGGTCGGCCACCAGCGGTATCGACCCCTGGCTGGTGTTAATACTTATGCTTATTTTGTTGATCGTTCTCGGCTGTTTTATGGAATCCCTGTCGATGATACTGGTGGTGGTTCCGTTTTTCTGGCCGGCCCTGATTGAACTGAACGGCGGCGACGATGTGCTCGCGGCAACCGCCGCCTACGCCATGAATACGGAGCAGCTTAAAATCTGGTTTGGCATCCTGGCCCTGATTGTTGTTGAATTGGGCCTGATCACACCGCCCATTGGTCTCAATGTTTTTATCATCAGTTCCCTGGCCAAAGACGTCGCCATGAAAACCGTGTTCAAGGGTGTGGTGCCGTTTTTCGCCGCCGAACTGGTTCGCATCGCCCTGATCTTGGCCTTTCCGGCCCTGGCCCTGCTGCTGCCGAAACTGTTATCGGGATCCGGTTAACCGGAACCGGCCGGTGGCCGGGCGCAGCAATTACCCTTTATCGCTTAAATCAGGCGGGTTAGGTTGGTCCCTGACGGACCCCGTCGGACCGACAGGAAAATACCCATGGCCAATGTGCGCAATATTCTGTTTATCATGTGTGATCAATTGCGGGCTGATTATTTGGGCTGTAACGGCCATCCCACCCTACGAACTCCGCACATTGACGCCATGGCAAACCGTGGCGTCAACTTCAGCCGTGCCTATTGTCAGGCGCCGGTATGCGGGCCGTCGCGCATGTCGTTTTATACCGGCCGTTATATGCGCTCGCACGGCGCCACTTATAACGGTGTTCCCCTGGCCCTTGGCGAGGTCACCATGGGCGACTATCTGCGTGATCTCGGCCTGCGAACCGGGTTGATTGGCAAAACCCACATGGCGGCCGATCTGGCGGCGATGCAACGGCTCGGTGTCAATCGCCGGTCCGAGCCCGGCCTGCTGGCCAGCCAATGTGGCTTCGAGCCCTGGGAACGGGACGACGGCCTGCATCCGGATGGCTCCGTTGACCCCGATCTGGCCTACAATGGTTACCTCCGCCACCACGGGTACGCCGGTGATAACCCCTGGCACAGCGCTGCCAACTCCGGCCGGGACGCCGATGGCGAGCTGCAAAGTGGTTGGTTTTTACAAAATGCCCATTTGCCGGCCGAGGTCCATCGGGATCATTCTGAAACCGCCTACATGACTGACCGCGCCATGGAAAAAATATCGGCCCTGGGCGACCACCCCTGGTGTTTGCATCTCAGTTACATCAAACCCCACTGGCCCTATATGGCACCGGCCCCCTACCACAACATGTATGGCCGCCGTGATGTGGTCGCCGCCAACCGTTGCCCGGAGGAAAAACAAAATGTTCATCCGGTCATCGCGGCCTTTCGTCAGCACGAGGAAAGCCGCAATTTTTCCAACGATGAAATCCGCAACCATGTGATCCCCGCCTATATGGGTTTGATCAGTGAAATTGACGATCATATGGGACGGCTGATGGGTTTTCTGGAACATAGCGGACGGCTTGACGATACGATGATCATTTTCACCAGCGACCATGGCGATTACCTGGGCGATCACTGGCTCGGGGAAAAGGAGATGTTTCATGACTGTGCGGTGCGCATTCCAATGATTGTCATCGATCCCAGCCGCAACGCCGATGCCAGCCGCAGTCAGGTCGATGATCGATTGGTCGAAGCCATCGACCTGTTGCCAACGATTACCGATGCCTTAAGCCAAAACCGGCACGACCATGTGCTGGAGGGTCGATCGCTGTTGCCGCTGCTGCACAACCGGTTGGTCGGGCCGTGGCGGCAGGCGGTTTTCAGTGAAGCCGATTACGGATTTCGGGCGGCGCGGCGCAATCTGGGGCTTAAACCCGGGCAAACCCGGGCTTTTATGGTACGAACGGAGGGCTTTAAATACATTTCCTTTTTGGGTTTCCGGGCGCAGTTATTTGATCTGCAACGGGACCCGGAAGAACGGGTCGACTTAGGCACATCGGAGGCCCATGCCGCGATCCGCACCGATATGGAAACCCGGTTGTCGGATTGGTTTAAATCGGCAAAAATTCGCGCCACCGCAACTCAGGAGACCGTTGAGGCCAGAACCGACAACCACAAAACCAGGGGCATTTATTTCGGTCAGTGGTAAACGGTGTAAAATAATTCCCTTAATCAGCAAATATGCGGGTTTAACGGTAGACAGAACGGCCTTCGCCGCCTACATCCTTGCCATAGGCATACGCAAACAAATTTTTACAAATTACAGGAACAATCAATCATGTCCGTAAAACAAAATTATATCAATGGCAGCTGGGTTGCCGGCAGCGAAGTCGGCAAGAACTTGAACCCGTCCAACACCTCTGAAGTCGTCGGCGAATACGCCCGCGCCGATGCGGCTCAGGTCACCCAGGCAATAGCCGCCGCCAAAGCCGCATCCGCCGGTTGGCGGCATTCAACGCCACAGGCGCGGTTCGATGCCCTCGATGCCATCGGCACGGAAATTTTGGCCCGCAAGGAGGAATTGGGGGCCTTATTGTCGCGCGAAGAAGGCAAAACCCTGCCTGAAGGCATTGGTGAAGCCGGCCGCGCCGGCCAGGTATTTAAGTTTTTTGCCGGTGAAGCCCTGCGTATTGTTGGCGACAAGCTGGATTCCGTGCGCCCGGGCATCGACGTTGAGATCACCCGCGAAGCGCTCGGGGTCATCGGCATTATTACCCCCTGGAATTTCCCGATTGCCATTCCCGCCTGGAAAATCGCCCCGGCCCTGGCCTTCGGCAACTGTGTGGTCATCAAACCCGCCGATCTGGTTCCCGGATCCGGTTGGGCCCTGGCCGATATTATTTCTCGGGCCGGTTTGCCTGACGGTGTGTTTAACCTGGTCATGGGACGCGGTTCGGTGGTCGGCGAGACCCTGTTAACTTCCCCCGACGTGAACGGCGTGAGTTTCACCGGCTCGGTCGCCACCGGCAAACATGTGGCCGCCACCTGCACAGCCCGCGGTGCCAAGTTCCAACTGGAAATGGGCGGCAAAAACCCCATGGTGGTGCTCGATGACGCGATTTTGGATGTGGCCGTCGAGGCCTGTGTCAACGGCGCTTATTTTTCCACCGGCCAGCGCTGTACGGCGTCGTCCCGGTTCATTGTCACCGCCGGTATCCACGATGCGTTTGTTGCAGCCGTAAAGACCCGGCTTGCCGGCCTGGTCATCGACGACGCCCTGAAAGCCGGAACCCACATCGGCCCGGTTGTCGACCAAAGCCAATTGGATCAGAACCTCAGCTATATCGAAATTGGTAAAAAGGAAGGGGCCACGCTGGTTTGTGGCGGCGATCAGGTAAGCCGCGATACGGACGGTTTTTTCATGACCCCCGCCCTGTTTACGGAGACCCGCAACGACATGCGGATCAATCGCGAAGAGATTTTCGGACCGGTCGCCACGGTGATCAAGGTCAAGGACTACGACCAGGCCCTGGCCGTTGCCAATGATACGGAATTTGGTTTGTCCGCCGGCATTTGTACAACGTCGTTAAAATACGCGTCGGATTTTAAACGCAAATCCCAGGCCGGGATGGTGATGGTCAACCTGCCGACTGCCGGCGTCGATTATCACGTGCCCTTTGGCGGCACCAAGGGTTCCAGCTACGGTGCGCGTGAGCAGGGCAGTTACGCCGCCGAGTTTTATACGACGGTCAAAACGGCTTATACCCTGCCCCTCTAAGATCTTGTAGGCGACCGATACATCAAGGGGGTGCCTGGTTCGCAGGCCCCCCTTTCTTTAGGCGACCAAGGTAACCATCTGCCGGTTATTTGGCGGCGATCCAAACCGCCACCCCACCCAATACAAAGGCGCTCATGCGTTTGAATATTTTACCGGACCAGTTGTTGGTCAAGGCGGTGCGGGTTTTTGCGGCGGCCACCACATAAAAAGTGAAGGCCGTCGCCAAAGTGGTGATTACCACCAAACAAAGCACCAGGGCCTGAGACACTGACAGGGGATCAGCGCCGACAAGATTTGGCAGCAAGGCCAGATAAAACAGCATGACCTTTGGGTTGCCCATGGTCAGACAAAACCCCGCAACACCGGTAGCGAATACGGATTTCGCGGGTGCACCGCCCCGGTTACCGCCGCCGGCGTCAGAGGACTTCCAGGTTTTGACCGCCAAATACAGGAGGTATAACACACCAACGCCTTTGATCGTATCAAACACCGCCGGTATTTGCTGGGCAATCAGCGCCAGACCACCTAACGACAAGGTCAACCACACCAGGTCGCCGGCAATGACACCAAGACAAAACCACAGGGCCCGTCGTGCACCGCCGGCAAAAACCGTGGCAACAATCGCCGCCAGACCGGGGCCCGGCGAAAACGCCATCATGGCCATCGCCGCAACAAAAACCCAGAAATTCCCATCGAATGCCATAGCGGTATATTCTCCCGTCAATTTGTGGCTGTCGGCTGCGTTTAAATCGAGGCCATAGGCCGACTGCATTTGTTCGATAAATGCCAGATTCTCCGCACCAAAAGCCGACATCCCCGCAAAGCTGTGCAGGACAATGCCTTCAATCAGATCGCCTAAGCGCATTTCATTGCGCGCCGCGATGGCTTTCAGTACCTTCAGAATACGTTTTTCAATGCGAACGCCGGTTTGAACCCGTTCAACCTTTTTTTAGTGCCGCCACGACAAAACTCCTCACATTGTTTTGTCAGTTATTGGTAGATTGGTACCAAGGTAGGTTTCTGGTTTCAAGCCTATTGTCGGGGCAACTCCGAAGGCTGGGTGATCTATCAATCGGCTCCAATCGTCGTCCCCCTAAGGTTCCTCATTTTCTAAAATGCAGAAAATAGTTTTTATGATATGGCACCGAGTGGGTTATACCCGTACACGTCTATAAACAGAAAAGAACTCGACCATGCCGCCTGCCGCGACAACGGAAATATCAAAGACACCACCCGCAACATCGCTGAGTGATTTTGTCATAGGACGGCGGAGCCTGGGCTCTGCTGCCAGGAACCGGCGGGTGGGCAATGGCTGAGAATCCCGAGTTCGACATGGCGACCCTGCTGGCCGGGGTCACCGGTGATGCAAACGGCGCGATCTCGCCACCCATCGTGCAATCATCGTTGTTTGCTTTTAAGGATTACCAGGCCTTTGAAGACCGCTTGAGCGGCCACACCGACACGGCGATCTACACGCGGGTACAAAACCCCACCGTCGCCGCCTTCGAAACTTTAATGGCGCAAGCCGAAAACGGCGAGGCGGCGGTTGGGTTTGCCTCGGGTATGGCGGCGATCTCGTCGTCCCTGCTGGCCTTTGTCCGCCCGGGTGATCGAATAGCCTGCGTCGAACATGTCTACGGCGACGCCTACCGGTTGTTTGAACGCATGCTGCGGCCTCTCGGCATTGATACGACCTACCACAGTATGGCGGAAATTGAGGCGGACGAAGAGGTCATCCGGGGTGCCCGCCTGATTTATTTGGAAAGTCCAAATTCGCTGGTTTTTCAAACCCTGAACCTGAGAAAAGTCGCCGAACGGGCCCGCCGGCTTGGTATTTTGACGATGATCGACAATTCCTGGGCAACGCCGGTCTTCCAGCGACCCCTGGACCTGGGCATTGATATTGTTGTCCATTCCGCATCCAAATACATCTCCGGTCACTCGGATACGGTGGCTGGTGTGGCCATATCGCGGTGTCAACTGATTGACCAGATCCGCAATTTAAGCCTGTCCCTGCTGGGTGGAAAATTGGCGCCCTTCGAAGCATGGCTGCTGGTCCGCGGCCTGCGCACCCTCGATGCCCGCATGCACCACCATCAAACAACGGCCGATTATTTCGTTGAACGCCTGGCCGATCTGGTTGCCGTCAGGCAGCTGCATTTTCCAAGCCTAGACAGCACCTCGCCTTTGTCTGGTCGGTCCGGGTTATTGTCGGTCGAGTTCGATAGCGCCGTTGATATACCTCGGTTCTGCGACGCCTTGAAACATTTTAAAATCGGTGTCAGTTGGGGCGGGTTTGAGAGTTTAATTCTGCCGGCGCGGGCCGCCCTGGCGCAGGCAAAATCACCCCATTCCATGCTCGATTTCGGCATTTCGCCGGGTCTTGTACGGCTCAGTCTTGGCCTGGAAAACAGAGAACTGCTGTGGACCGACTTTCAGCAGGCCGTCAATAAGGGGATTGCCTAAGGCGATAATAACGATAAATGACAGGTGGCGGAATAGGGAGACTGGTCAATAAAAAGATGTATCGACCTGCCAACTAAGAACGTCTTCGACATCAAGGCGGTCGAAAGTGGCGTCGCCCGGATCCTATCGATCTGGCCGCACCCGACAGCGGATGGTGATTACCCCACCCCTTTCATTTGCACGCGCCGATAACTTTTACGAAACTGATTGGGGCTCATGTTAAAACGCTTTTTAAAACTTCGGGTAAAAACCGATGATGAGGAAAAACCACACAACAATCCGACAACATTTACCGGATGTTCCTCGTAGAACAAAAGATTACGTGCCGCGCGCAATCGAATCTCCAGGTAAAGCCGCATGGGCGACAGGTTAAAAAACTTAAAAGTCTTTCGCTCCAGGGTCCGCACGGACAGGTTTAGAATGCCGGCAATTTCCGTTAAACAAAGTGGGCTTTCGATATTATTTTCCATCAGGTCGGTCAGGCGGTCGGAAATATTGCGGTCCGAACTCACCCGGTCAAGATCACTTTTTTGGGGTGCATTGGCATGGGGTCGGTGAAAAATAAGGGCATGGGCAACGCCGTCTGCGACGACCGGAGAAACCATCTGTTCAAGCAGCGCCAGCATCAAATCGAGAATGGCCACACCACCCGCGCAAAACAACAATCGGTTGCGGATCAAATAGGTCAGATCGAGCAATTCGATTTGCGGATAACGTTCCGAAAAACTCGGCGCCGCTTCCCAGTGAATGACCGCCTGATTGTCTTTATCTGACGACAGCAGACCGGCCTGTGCCAGGGCAAACAATCCCGTATCGACGCTCCCCACATACCTGCCAAATCGTGCCGCATGGCGCAAATGGGAAAGCAATTTTTCCGACAACACCTGGGTCGGCAGGTTGCCGCCAAATACCAGATAATAATCCGCCGGCGGTGCCCGATCGAAGGTAAAATCGGGTATCAGTGTCATCCCGTTGGTTGCCCGCACGGGGGCCCGATCGATCGCCGTGATTTGCCAATTGCAGTAGGTAACTCCGTCGTGCTGGTTGGCTATTCGAAGGGTTTCGATCCCCAAAATAAAAGCATTCATGGGAAACTCGGGCTGCAGGATAAATTCAAAAACCGGACACTCTGCGCTCATCGACTTCCTCTGACCAGTAAACCCAACAAACGCCTATTAGGTCAAAAAAGGTGTAATTTTCGTCAATTTTGTCGTTCAAAGTAAATTAAATGGCATTTATGATCAATTATTTTTCCAAATTCGAACACAATAATCAGTTGCGGAAAGACACCGCGATCCAGGATTAAACATCGGGCAGAAAAAAATTGACCTTTGAAACCCATAAAAAACGTCTCCAGGGCTGTTACGTTACGATCCCGACCCCCTTTAAGGACGAAGCCGGTTTTCCGGTCGACGAGGAAACCCTGCGCACCTACGTGCGGTTTCTTCTCGGCCGCGGATTGAACGAAAAATATGCGACCTTGCTGGCGGCAGGTGCGGCCGGTGATTTTTCGACCCTGACCCTTGAAGAACGTGTCTCTGTCGCCGGAATTGTCGTCGACGAAGTGGGTGGACAGGTTCCCGTTGCCATGGGTGCTCAAACCACATCAACTCTGGAGCTCATAGAGTTGGCCAGGGCGGCGGAGCGCCTCGGTGTGGATTTCATTCAGGTATCGTGTCCCTATTATTTTGCCCACACGGAAGGTGACTTCGAAGAGTTCGTCCGCAGCGCGGCACAGGCCGCGCCAAATACCGGCATCATCATCTACAACACCTTTTGGAACACCACCAATATCTCCTTTGCCCTGGTCGAACGGCTGGCCGAAATTAAAAATGTTGTCGGCCTGAAATGGGCAACGCCACGCACCGACGCCATGGAGTTCGAAGACGTTACCTCGCATTTTTCTGAGCGGTTCACGATCATCGACAACAACCTGTTTTTCGCTTACAGCGCCATGCCGGCATTGGGTGCGCGCGCCTTCGAAGTTCACAATTGCAATTTCTGGCCGGAATGGGGTGTCAAACTGATCGACGAAATTGACGGGGAGAATTTCAAGGAAGTGGCCCGCATGCTGGTCGACGAAGCCATGCCCTTTTACAAATTGTGGGTCGACATTGAAAACACCTATACCAGTGGCGACGGTTATCTCGACAAATTGTGTATGGAGCTGGTTGGCTTACCATCGAGCCGTTGCCGCCCGCCAACCCGTGATATTCGCGAAATCTACCGGGCCCAGACCCGGGCCATGCTGCACCAGATTGGTGCCCCCAACATCGTTGGTGCGGGCTCAGACGGAGGCGGCGGATGAACCCCATAACGCGCTCAATCGCTAAAGCAGAAATTCAATACTGCCCAATAACAGCCAGACAAATGTTGCGCCTAAAAAAACATCACCTGGCCAAACTAACAGGGCAAAATCCGGCGTAAGCATGGTGCTGCGCCATCAAAAAAGAGAAGGGAGTTAACAAATGGTTTGCTTAAATAAAGTATATTCCGGCATCGTCGCAATTGCGCTTGCAGGAATTTCAACCGCCGCACTGGCGCAAGATGATGTCCGGCTTCGCCTCAACTGGATGTATTACGGGTCCCATGCCGGATTCGCCTTGGGCAAGGACAACGGTGCCTACAAGAATGCGGGCATCAATCTTGATATCCGCTCGGGCAACGGGTCCAGTTCGGCCCACCGTCTGGTTGCCAACGGCGACAGTGATTTTGCCTATGGCTCGTGTGGGGCCCTGGTCAACCTGATTTCCCAGGGCGCACCCCTGATCTCGGTCGGCGTTATCGATGCCATGGGCACGGAAGCGGTCATCGTGCGCCCCGATGCCGGCGTAAAATCCATTATGGACCTGAAAGGCAAAAAACTGCTGACCACGGCCAACGCCGGCGTAAACACTTTCTTTCCCATCGTCCTTAAAAACGCCGGCCTGTCGGCCGCCGACGTGAACATTACCAATGTTCCCGACGGCGCACTTGTTTCCAGTTATCTGCAGGGCGCCGGCGGGGCCGTTGGAATTTTGGGCGGGCTCGATGATAAACCGGCTGAAATCAAAGCCAATGGCGGCGACACACCGGTCACTTTCCCCTATTCGGATTTTGGCGTCAATCAAGTGGGATATTGCCTGTCGACCCATAAGGATACGGTCAAAAACAAACCGGATCTGGTGAAACGATTTGTCGCGGCGACCGTCCAATCCTATACGGAGGCCGCGAAAAACCCGGATTCTGCCGTCAACGCCATGGCCGACATTGTTGGTGGCACGATGGCCGAAGAACAGGGCAAAGCCCAGTCCAGGGCGGTCCTGGACGTCACCTTGGGGATCTTGTATTCGGGCGCAAATACCGACAAAAAACTGGGCCTCAATGTTCCTGCCGATTGGAAAAGCATGGTCGATCTCATGAAAAAGTATAATGACCTTGATCCGAAAGCCGATCCGAAGTCATTTTACACCAACCAGTTCATCAACTAATCGATAGCTCCCTGGTCGGGTCGAGGGTCGCCGTTTGGCCCTCGACTCTCGGGAGAACACGCCGTCCGGATCCGTCATGAACCCTCTTATTGAACTCACCGATGTCGCGAAGACCTTCGGCCAAGGTGCCGACGCCGTCCATGCTTTCGGCCCGGTCGACCTGACCATTGATGACGGTGATTTTATTTCTTTTCTTGGCCCGTCCGGGTGTGGCAAGTCGACGTTGATGCTGATGGTCGCCGGCCTGCTGGAAAGAACCTCCGGGCAGATTGTATTGGGCGGCCAACCGGTCGATGGTCCCAGGACCGACATCGGCATCATGTTTCAAGACAATACCCTTGTCCCCTGGCGCACTGTCCGGGGCAATATTGAACTGCAACTGGAGATGCGCGGGATCGACCCGACGTCGGCCGCTGACCGCATTACCGTGCTTTTGCAATCGGTCCATTTGCAGGACTTCGCCGACCGATTTCCCTATGAACTGTCCGGCGGCATGCAGCAACGCGCCGCCTTTTGTCAGGCGATGGTCCATGATCCGCAAATCATGCTTTTGGACGAACCCCTGGGCAAGTTGGACGCCATGACCCGCGAACAAATTCGAACGGATTTGCAAACTCTGTGGATGCAACAGAAACCGACGGTGATTTTTGTCACCCACTCCATAGAAGAAGCGGTGCAGCTCTCCAGCAGGGTTGCGATCATCACCCCACGGCCCGGTCGGGTCGAAAAAATCATCCCCATAGACCTTCCCTTCCCACGCGACTTTGAAGTTAAAAATTCTCCGGAGTTTGCTTCTTATGTACGTGACATTCAGGAGATATTCCGCGGCTATGGCGTCATCTAAAAAAACTTCTTTTGGCGTGCGCGTCCTTACCTGGATCGAAAGGTCCTGGATGTTCATTGTTTTTTTTATCGGGTTTTTCCTGGTCTGGGAATGGTCGGTTACCCTGTTTGATATCCCGCGTTATATTTTGACGCCCCCGTCTCTGGTGGTCGAAAAGGGTTGGGCCGATCTCGATCGCCTGCTCTATTATACCTATATTACCGGCTCAGAAACCGTGATCGGATATGTCGCCGCCGTTGTCATCGGTTTGCCCCTGGGTCTGGCCATCGCCTTTTCATCGATCCTGCGGCGGACCGTATATCCGTTTTTTGTCTGCATCGAAATGGTGCCAAAAATTGCCTTTGCGCCGCTGTTCATTTCCTGGCTCGGGTTCGGCTTGCTGCCCAAGGTCATTATTGTCTTTCTGGTCTGTTTTTTTCCGATTGTTCTCAACGCCATATTGGCCTTCAACTCCTTAAGCGAAGAACTGACCCGGTTCTGCCGGTCGACGGGCGCCGGTCCGGTCCTGTCCTTTATAAAAGTCCGCCTGCCCGCAGCAATGCCGCAATGTTTTGTCGGGTTTAAATATGGCGCCATCAACGCAACGGTTGGCGCGGCCATTGCCGAGTTTATCGGATCCGACCAGGGACTGGGGTTTTACATCCAAATCGTAACGGGCAATATGCGACCCGACCTGGCCTTTGCCGGCATCTTTTTCTTAACTTTGCTGGGGTTGGCGCTGTTTGGTATTGTCACCCTGGCCGAACGGATGCTGATTCCCTGGCACATATCCGTACGCCGCAACAAAACCTAAACAAGCCATGTATGGCCGCGTAGCAACTCACTTTTGATACCCGGCGACGTTCGCAAACCGCCTGAAGGAAACGCCGATTATGGAAATTTATGTCTGCGCCGATCTTACCCCTGAACAGCTGCAACGACTGAACGCCAGTGCCGGTGACGCAACAGTTCACGCGCGAACAAATCGCGCCCAGTTTGAAAAATCCGAAGTGGTTTTTGGCAACCCGCCAACGGACTGGCTGGCCGAATGTCCCGACCTCAAATGGATCCAATTGGAGTCCGTGGGATTTGGTGAATACGACAATAGCCAATGGCCGGCTCTGGGTAACCAGATCACCGTAACCAATCTGTCGGGGTTTTTCGCCGAGCCCGTCGCCCAATCCATTTTGGCAGGCATCCTTGGTCTTTACCGCGGCATCGATCAGGTAACTGAGTTGCGCCACCAGGAGCGATGGCTTGGCGAAGATTTGCGTAAATCCTTCCGAACCCTCAACGACGCCAAAGTGGTTTTGTTTGGATATGGTGCCATCAACAAACGACTGGCCGAACTGCTGAACCCTTTCCGATGCGATACCCAAAGCTTTAACAGCCAATGGCAGGAAAAAGATTTGGACCGGGCCCTGGCAACGGCAGATGTTGTCGTCAGCACCGTACCGGACACCCCTCTGACCCGGGATGTGTTTTCAAAGCGCCGCCTGGCCCTGTTGCCGCAACAGGCATTGTTCATTAATTTTGGTCGCGGTTCGGTTGTTGATGAGGCGGCGCTTGCCGGTGCCTTAACTTCAGGCGACCTCGGTGGTGCGGTGATTGACGTAACCCGGGACGAACCTCTGCCAACCGGGCACCCGTTCTGGACCTGCCCAAATCTGATATTAACCCAACACAGCGGCGGCGGAACCGGTGACGAAATGGATCTCAAGGTCGATGTATTTATCGACAACTTGAAACGCTACCGCGGCCAACACCAACTCAATGGCATTGTAAGTTTCACCAGGGGATATTGATGTCTAACATTAAAAATATACGTTGTATTTTACTCAGTTCGCCCTATGCCGATGCGGACGATCCTGAGATAAAGGAGTGTTTCCCCAACGGCCCAAAACGGACCGTCGGCATGGTCGAAATCACTCTAGAAAATGGTGTGACGGGCCTGGGAGAAGGTTATCTTGCGGTGTTTGCACCCCTGGTTTTTAAATCCATTGTTGAGCTCTGCCAACCCTACGTGCAGGGCAAAGACGGGTTCGCTATTGAACGACGGGTGCGTGATTTGCGCAGTGTCTGCGATTATTGGTCCCTGCAGGGTGCCGCGCGGCACGTGATCAGCGCCTTCGAAATTGCCCTGCAGGATGCCAAGGCAAAAAGCCAGGGGGTACCGATTTTTGAACTGCTGGGTGGTGCCAAAACCGATACCATCCAGGTCTACGGCAGCGGTGGCTGTTGCGATGCAAAGGGGCAGTTCGAGAAAGAACTGGACCTGCTGAGTTCCCTGGGCATTACCCTTTACAAGATTCGCTCCATTAAAACCGATATATGGCGGACCGTATGGGCTTTGCAACAAGCGGCGGCGCGGGGCATTCAAGTTGGCGTTGATATGTGCCAGAACCTGGCCGATCCGCCGCAGGCCGTTGACGACGTCGTCGCCTTTATTGATGCCGTTCATGAAAAAACCGATCACCGGATGGTCTTTGTCGAAGAAGCCATTGGCCCCGATTGTCCGGAGGGCTTTAAGGAACTGCGGAGGCGCACGGACGTCCAGGTCTGCGGCGGCGAGGTGATTACCACACCGAAGGAAATGATCGACCGCCTCAATGACGGGGTCTACGATTTTGTTCAACCCGATGCTTCCGTCATTGGTGGTATTGGTGCGGTGATGGATATTTACCGGGCGGCCCGGGAAAAACAGATCGGCGTGGTGGTCCATGCCTGGGGCGGTGCCGCTGCCATCATGGCCAGTTACCAGGCCGCCTTCGCGGCCGCCGGCGGTACCCTGGTGGAATACCCCATGCTGGCTTTTCCCTTGGCGGCGGAAATGATCGGCGACCAGGGGCGGATCGAAGGCGGACGCCTGCTGCGCCCGACGGCTGCTGGTTTGGGGGTTACCTTAACGCCGGAAATGGAAGCCAGATATCCGTTTGACGAAACCGCTGTTTATTCCTGCATGTTAACCGATTGGGGCCCACCAGCAGACAGCTATTGGCAGGAATAAAACGAGTTCCCTATTCGGCGCAGGCCGACCGCCCACTTTTTATATAAAACGGCACAAACAGACAGCCGGGCGCTTCTGGAGTTTAGCCAGCCGACAGGTGCAATGCCTCGGCCAGCAGCTCGTAGGAACGGTGGCGGGCCGGTTGATCGAAGGTCCAGCTGAGGACGACAATTTCATCGATTTCATATTGCGTGGCCAGGGATTTTAGCTGATCGGAGACCTGCGCGACGTCACCTATCACGGCCTCGGCCGTAAGTTGCTCGAAGCGCAGTTTCTGTTCCCTGGTATAGGAGTAAGCCAGAGCCTCATCTGGCGATATCAGAGCTGACAACTGGCCATGATCGCGCATTACCTTGTTATGAGCCCTCGACGCGTAAAGGTATTTCGCCTGGTCTTCGGATTCCGCCGTCAAAGCCCAGACACAAATCGATGCCAAGGGCTGCGGGAAGGCCGCGCTCGGCTGATAATTTTCCCGGTAAATCTGCAACGCCCGGGCAACGCCGCGTCCGTCGGTAATAAAGTGAGCGAAACTGTAGGGAATGCCAAAATGCGCCGCAACCTGGGCCCCATAGTCCGAGGTGCCGAGCATCCAGGGTTGCGGGCTGGTGGCGCCTTCGGGGAAGGCGCGGATACCGGCAAACGGGTGGCCATCGGCGAGCGGTGCGCCGGATACCCAGGCCATCAGATCACGAACAGCCGCCGGGAACTGGTCCGCCGCCGTACCGGCGTTTGGGTTGAGGGCGTAGGCCGTTTTGCCGTCGGAGCCCGGTGCGCGACCCAGGCCCATATCGATGCGTCCCGGTGCCAGGGCGTCCAAAATCCGGAATTGTTCAGCCACCTTGAGAGGTGAATAATGCGGCAGCATGACACCGGCGCTGCCGATCCGAATGCGCTGGGTGATCGCGGCAATGGCCGCCATCATCACTTCCGGTGCCGATCCGACAATGGTTGGGTGGTTGTGGTGTTCGGAAACCCAAAAACGCGCATAACCCAAATCTTCACAAACCTTGGCGAAAGCCACTGTATCGCGGATCGATTGGTCCTGGGGTTGGCCGTGAATGGCTACGGATTGGTCGAGAACGGAAAGTTTGATCATCGTTTGCTACTGTCCAATCTGGATTCAGTGTTATATAGTGCTTAGATTGGGGGTATAGCCGGATTTCACCCAAAAAAAACGTCCTATTTCTGTATTTAGGCAGGGTAATAGGCGGCGGAACGGCTCAAAACCCAGCGCATATAAGGCTTCGCGAGTCTTTTTCTCGCATTTTCTGATTGGATGAACCGGGCAGTCTTGCTATCAAGGCGGACTTTTGCCACCGCTCCTGAGGTAACGCATGAACGAGTTGATTAGAACGATGGAAAAAAACCAACAGACACCTGCTAAAAATCGTGCTGGTGAGGCGCAAGCCCAAGGTATGTATGACCCGGCCGATGAACACGATGCCTGCGGTTTTGGTTTTATTGCCAATATCCACAACAAACCGAGCCACGATATCATCGAACATGCCTTAAAAATCGTCCAAAACCTGGACCATCGCGGTGCCATTGGTGCCGATCCCCTGGCCGGTGACGGGGCCGGATTGTTAATCCAGCAACCGGACAAATTCCACCGCAAGGTGTTTGGCAAAAAAGGCATCGCCTTGCCTGAAATTGGCGATTACGCCGTCGGCATGATCTTTTTGCCGCGCGACCAAACCCTCAGGGCTAAATGTGTGGCAGCCATCAACCGGGTAACCGCCGTCGAAGGCCAGGCCGTATTGGGATGGCGCGATGTGCCCTGCGATAATTCCGTATTGGGCGAGACCGTTAAACCCAACGAGCCGGTTATCCGGCAAATTCTGATCGGTCGCGGCCCGGACACGCCCGATGAAGCCTCCTTCCAGCGCAAACTCTATGTGATCCGCAAGCAGGCCCATCACGCCATTTGGGACTATGACCAAAATGCCTGGCAGGACTTTTACGTGCCCTCCCTGTCGACCCGGACGATTATCTATAAGGGTATGGTTCTGGCCCCCAACCTGGCAAAATATTACCTGGATTTCCAGGATCCCGATTTTCAATCGGCGATTGGCCTGTTCCACCAGCGGTTTTCCACCAACACCTTCCCGTCGTGGCGGTTGGCACAACCGTTCCGGTTCCTCAGCCACAATGGCGAAATCAACACCTTGCGCGGCAACATCAACTGGATGAATGCACGGCGCCATAATATGAGCTCGACAGTGCTGGGCGAAGACCTGGAGAAACTGTGGCCGCTGATCGGCGACGGATCGTCGGATTCTTCAACCTTTGACAATGCCCTGGAACTGCTGGTCATGGGCGGTTACTCACTGCCCCATGCCATGATGTTGATGATCCCCGAAGCCTGGGCCGACAACCCGCTCATGGATGCCGACCGCAGGGCGTTTTACGAATACCATTCCGCCGTCATGGAACCCTGGGATGGTCCGGCTGCCATGGCCTTTACCGACGGCAAACAGATTGCCGCGACCCTGGATCGCAACGGGTTGCGTCCGGCCCGCTATATCGAGACCGATGACGGCATGGTCATCATGGCGTCGGAAGTCGGCGTATTGCCGATCCCGGAAAGCAAAATCATTAAAAAATGGCGGTTGCAACCCGGCAAGATGCTGCTCGTCGATTTGGAACAGCACCGTATTATTTCCGACGAAGAATTAAAATCCGAACTGTCGACGGCGCGGCCCTACCAGGAATGGCTGGATAAAAACCAGATCATTCTCGATGACCTGCCCGAAGAAGTGGGGCCGATGACGCCGGACCCGGTGACCTTGCTCAACCAGCAACAGGCCTTCGGATATACCCAGGAGGACGTCAAAGCCTTCTTTATCCCCATGGCGACGGAGGGTCAGGACCCCATCGGCTCCATGGGGCGCGATATTCCCATTGCCCCCCTGTCCGACAAGTCACGGATGTTATCCGACTATTTTTTCCAGAAATTTGCCCAGGTTACCAACCCGCCGATTGACCCCATTCGTGAGGAACTGGTGATGTCGCTGGTCAGTTTGATTGGCCCGCGCCCCAACCTCCTGGATTTGGATTCCGGCGGGTCGTCAAAACGCCTGGAAATTAACCAGCCGATCCTGACCAATGCGGATTTGGAAAAAATCCGGCGCATTGAAAACCACGTCGACGGATCCTTCCGCACCTCGACCCTGAGCATCTGTTATTCCGTTGCCGGTGATGACGGCACGGCCATGGCCGAGGCTTTAGCGACGCTCTGTCTGAAGGCCGAGAAAAAAGTCGGCCGCAAGGGTTTTAACATCCTGATCCTGTCGGATCGGGCGATGAATGCCGATCAGGCGGCGATCCCCGCCCTACTGGCTATGGGTGCGGTTCATTTCCACCTGATCCGCAAAGGATTGCGGACCGAGGTCGGACTGGTGATGGAAACCGGCGAAGCCCGCCGTGTCCATGATTTTTGTCTGCTCGCCGGTTATGGGGCGGAAGCGATCAATCCCTATCTGGCCTTTGATGTGCTGTCCAACATCGCCGGAGGCATTGACGAAGTCAGTGAGCAGGAGGTTCATAATCGATATATAAAGGCCTTGGGCAAAGGGATATTGAAGGTCATGTCTAAAATGGGCATTTCGACCTATCAATCCTATTGCGGTGGCCAGATATTTGACGCGGTCGGCCTGTCCAGTGAATTTGTCGAAACCTATTTCACCGGGACCTCGACAAAGGTTGAAGGTATTGGGCTGGCGGAAATTGCCCGGGAAACGGAAACCCGGCACCGCTTGGCCTATAGTGATGCACCGATCTATCGCAACACCCTGGATGTGGGCGGCGATCTGGCCTACCGCATTCGTGGCGAAGAGCACGTTTGGACGCCGGAAACCATTGGTACCTTGCAACATGCCGTGCGCTCGGCCAATTACCGACTGTTCAAAACATATACCCAAAAGGTCAACGATCAATCGGCCAAATTAAAGAACCTGCGCGGTTTGTTTGAGCTGAAACCGGTTGGCGATGCGGTGCCACTGGACGCGGTTGAACCGGCGTCGGAGATCGTCAAACGTTTTGCCACCGGGGCCATGTCCTTTGGCTCGATCTCCTGGGAAGCCCACACCACTCTGGCAGTTGCCATGAACCGCCTGGGCGGTAAGTCCAACACCGGAGAAGGGGGTGAAGAAGCCTCACGGTTCAAGGCCATGGCCAATGGCGATTCCAAACGTTCCGCCATCAAACAGGTGGCGTCGGGGCGGTTTGGCGTGACGACCGAATATTTGACCAATGCCGATGATATCCAAATTAAAATGGCGCAGGGTGCGAAACCCGGCGAGGGCGGCCAGTTGCCCGGCCACAAGGTTGACCAGCGCATTGCTGCGGTCCGCCATTCGACCCCAGGTGTGGGGTTGATCTCACCGCCACCGCATCACGATATCTATTCAATCGAAGATCTGTCACAACTCATTCATGACCTGAAAAACGTCAATCCAAAGGCCCGTATTTCCGTCAAACTGGTTTCAGAAGGCGGCGTCGGAACCGTTGCAGCGGGTGTCAGCAAGGCCCATGCCGATCACGTCACAATTTCCGGCCACGATGGCGGCACCGGTGCCAGTCCGATCACCTCGCTGCTCAATGCCGGGGCGCCATGGGAAATGGGGCTGGCGGAGACCCAACAAACCCTGGTCCTCAATGAATTGCGCGGTCGCATTGCGGTGCAGGTTGACGGTGGCCTGAGAACCGGTCGCGACGTCGTCGTCGGGGCCCTGTTGGGGGCCGACGAATTTGGTTTTGCCACGGCGGCCCTCATATCCGAAGGCTGTATAATGATGCGCAAGTGTCATTTGAACACCTGCCCCGTCGGGGTCGCGACCCAGGATGAGGAATTGCGCAAACGGTTTACCGGTGAACCGGAGCATGTTGTTAACTTTTTCACTTTCCTGGCTGAAGACGTGCGCGAAATCATGGCAGAACTGGGTTTCAGAACCGTCAATGAAATGGTTGGACGAACCGATGCCTTAAACATGCGACCGGCCATTGACCACTGGAAAGCCCACAACATCGATCTCTCGAACCTTCTGCATATGCCGGCGGTTTCCGACAAGGTGGCCCGTTACAACTGTGAAACTCAGGATCACGGCCTGGAAAAAGCCCTCGACCACGAGCTCATCAGACAGGCCCGACCGGCGATTGATGCCGGCCAAACGGTTAAAATTTCTGCGACCATCAAAAACATCAACCGCACGGTCGGTGCCATGTTATCGGGCGAAGTTGCCAAGGTGCATGGCCATAGCGGACTGGCCGATGACAGTATCCATATCAAATTCACCGGCAATGCGGGACAGAGTTTTGGCGGCTGGCTGGCCCGTGGGGTGACCCTGGAGCTGGCCGGCGACGCCAATGATTATGTCGGCAAAGGCCTGTCGGGCGGACGAATTATTGTATATCCGGCAGCCGACAGCCCGCTTGTGCCGCACGAAAACATCATCGTTGGCAACACGGTCCTGTACGGGGCCATCGCCGGCGAAAGTTATTTCCAGGGTGTTGCCGGCGAACGGTTTGCGGTTCGTAATTCGGGTGCGACAACGGTTGTCGAAGGCTGTGGCGATCATGGATGTGAATATATGACTGGTGGTATTGTTACGGTTCTTGGCAAAACCGGTCGGAATTTTGCGGCCGGCATGTCCGGCGGCATCGCCTATGTGCTCGATGAGGACGGTGATTTCGAAAAGTTATGCAACACCAGTATGGTTGCCATCGAAACCATCGATATCAACGAACCGTTCACCAAGGACAGCACGTCACTGGCAAAAAACATGTTGGGTCATGACGCCCAACGTTTGCGCGGCGTGATTGAAAACCATTACCGCTACACGAAAAGCGCCCAGGCGAAAAAACTCCTCGATGACTGGGGCAGCTATTTGCCTAAATTCAAAAAGATAATGCCGACTGATTACCGCCGCGCCCTGTTGGATATGCGGGCGGCGGCTGAAACCGACGCGGCGGAACTCATTAGCGCTGCGGCAGGGGAATAAGAAAATGGGAAAAACAACCGGATTTATGGAATTTGAGCGCAACGAGCGCGGCTACACGGATGCCAAGGAGCGGATCAAGGATTACAAAGAATTTTTTGTTCCCCTCAGTGACGACGAAGTTGCCAAGCAAGGCGCCCGCTGTATGGATTGTGGTATTCCCTACTGCCACAACGGCTGCCCGGTCAACAACATCATTCCCGAATGGAACGATCTTGTCTATCAGCAGAACTGGCGCGAAGCCCTGGAAGTCCTGCACAGCACCAATAACTTCCCGGAGTTCACCGGTCGCATTTGTCCGGCGCCCTGTGAAGCCGCATGCACCCTAAATATCACCGACGAGCCGGTAACCATCAAAACCATTGAATGTGCGATCGTCGATCGGGGCTGGGAAGAAGGTTGGATCAGACCCGACATTCCCGCCCACCGCACCGGAAAATCAGTTGCCGTCGTCGGTTCCGGGCCGGCCGGTCTGGCCTGCGCCCAGCAATTGGCACGGGCCGGGCACAAAGTTGTGGTGTTTGAAAAAAGTGCCCGCATCGGCGGATTGTTACGCATTGGTATTCCAGATTTTAAAATGGAAAAAATTCACATCAACCGACGGATGGCACAAATGCAGGCCGAAGGTGTGGAATTTCGGCCCAACAGCCATGTCGGCGGAAATGTTCCGACGGAAATGTTGTTGCAGGAGTTTGACGCCATTGCCCTGACTGGCGGGTCTGAACAGCCCCGCGATTTACCGGTTCCCGGACGGCAGTTGAAGGGTGTTCATTTTGCCATGGAATTTTTGTCACAGCAAAATGACCGCAATGCCGGTGTCCGTGTTGCCGATGATGTGGCGATTACCGCCAGCGGCAAACATGTTGTGGTCATCGGTGGTGGCGACACCGGGTCCGACTGTGTCGGCACTTCGCGGCGCCAGGGGGCGCTGTCAATTACCCAGTTGGAGCTGATGCCGCAACCGCCGGAACAAGAAAACAAAGCCATGACCTGGCCCAACTGGCCCATGAAAATGCGCACCTCGAGTTCCCATCTTGAGGGATGTGAGCGCCAGTTTGCGGTGACCACCAACACCTTCACCGGCACCGACGGCACCGTCACCACACTGAACGGTGGCGAAGTGGAATGGAAACAAAGTGACGATGGACGCATGCAGATGGTCCCCGTTGCCGGATCGGAGTTTCAAATGAAAGCCGACCTGGTCCTGCTGGCCATGGGATTTGTCCACCCCGTTGCCGAGGGTCTGTTAAAATCCTTAGGCGTCGATTTGGACGGACGTGGTAACGTGCTGGCGACGGAAGTCGACTATAAGTCGTCGGTCGAAAAAGTTTTTGTCGCCGGCGATATGCGGCGAGGGCAATCCCTGGTCGTCTGGGCAATCCGCGAAGGCCGCCAGTGCGCCAGTTCCATTGACACCTATCTGACCGGTTCAACCCACCTGCCGCGCTAACCCGGAGCTCACTTTGACATTAAAAGAGGGCGGCCCCAGTGCCGCGCTTTTTTTTGCGCCACGGATAGTGTTTAATTGACCGATGAGCCATCCCGCAGACAAAATCATCACCCTCGACGGGTTTACTCACATCGTCCATGGCCGCGATGCCACTTATGTTGCCCTTGAGACGGATTATTATGTGGGCAGATCCCTGCTGACCTACGGCGAATATTGTGAGCAGGAAATTGAAATTCTCAAACACCTGTCAACGGTCGGTAATTATGTCGCTGAAATCGGCGCCAACTCCGGAGCGCACGCGGTTCGCCTGGCCAAACACATCACCCAAAGCGGTCGCCTTGTTGCCGTTGAACCGCAACCGGTGCTGTTCCAGGCCATGGCCGCAACCATGTCCGTAAACAGCCTGATGAATGTCGATTGTCTGCCCTACGCCCTGTCGGCGGAACCGGGCATGCTTGCCCTGCCGTCGTTCGACTATGCCAAACTGAATAATTTCGGCGGTATTTCCATGATCGATTTACCGCCCGGATCGATCGCCGTGCCGAAACACCGATTTGACGACATTTATTTTTACGAACAGTTGAACCTGATAAAAATTGACGTCGAAGGCATGGAACTGGATGTTTTAAAGGGGGCGGCAAAAAGCATCGAAAAACACCACCCCAATATATACCTGGAGAATGACCGGCGGGAAAGTTCGCCGGCCCTCATCCAGTGGCTGTTCGATGCCGGTTACAAATTGTGGTGGCATCAGCCGGCGCTGTTTAATCCGGACAACTACTTCGGTCATGCCGAGGATATTTTCGGCGACATCCGCAGCATTAATATGGTCTGCGTGCATGAATCCCTGCCTACGGAAACCGGCATGACGGCCATTAATACGGTGGACGATTATCCCTTCGTTCATGTCGCCGCGCAGCCCGATAGCCTGTAGCCCCGGTCGGAATTCGTGCCCCGGTAATTATCTGTGGGCTTTGGTAATCGAAGTCGATAGGTTAACGCCTTGTCTTAACTCCGCCGATGGCAATAGTGGGCGAACAACTAAATGGATTCTTTTGATTACATCATCGTCGGTGCCGGTTCCGCCGGCTGCGTGCTGGCAAACCGGTTGAGCGATAACCCGAAAAACCGGGTGTTGCTGCTGGAAGCCGGAGGCAAGGATACAAACCCGTGGATCCACATTCCCGTCGGTTACGTCAAAACCATGGTCAATCCCAAACTCAACTGGATGTTTGATACGGAACCCGAAGCCCATACCCACAACCGACCCATACCGGTGCCGCGCGGCAAGGTGTTGGGTGGCTCCAGTTCGATCAACGGCATGTTGTATGTGCGTGGCAACGCCAGAGACTATGACGGCTGGGCCCAACTCGGCTGTTCGGGATGGGCCTATGACGATGTTCTGCCGTTTTTTAAGAAGTCGGAAAACCGGGAAACCGGCGGCAACACCTACCGGGGATCGGGCGGCCTGTTAAATGTTGCCGATCTGACGGAACGCTATGAATTGCTCGACGCCATTATTAAAGCCGCAACCGAGGCCGGATACCCGGACAATCCCGATTACAATGGCAAGTCTCAGGAAGGATTTGGATATTTTCAGTTGACCCAGTTGCGCGGCGTTCGCCACAGCAGCAAACGGGCCTTCCTCGATCCGGCAAAAGATCGGACCAACTTAACGATCCTCACCCATGCGCAAACAACGAAAATTCTGCTCGATGGAAAACGCGCGGTCGGGGTGGTATACCAGCACCGGGGCAGCTTAAAAGAAGCCCGCGCCGACGGTGAAGTTATTCTCTCAGCAGGCGCCGTTCAATCGCCGCAATTGCTGGAGTTATCCGGTATCGGTCAACCGGGCCTGTTGCGTTCCTGCGGAATTGAGACCCGGCACGCGCTCGCCGGTGTCGGAGAAAATTATCAGGACCATTATGTCTCCCGGCTGCAGTGGCGGATCAACCAAAAGATCACCCTCAACGAAAAAGTTCGTGGCCTGGGTTTGATGGGCGAAGCGGTAAAGTTTGCCCTGTTCCGCCGCGGCGCGCTGACCATGTCGGCCGGCATTCTGGGTGGTTTCGTCAAATCACGCGAAGGCTTGGAAGTCGCCGATGTGCAGTTCCATGTGGCCCACGCCAGTTTCAAGGACCCTAAAAAACGCATTTTCGACAAATTTCCCGGCCTGACCTTCGCGCCCTGTCAATTGCGCCCGGAAAGCCGGGGCACCATACATATCGCCTCCGCCGACCCCCTGGCAGCACCAAAAATTCGCCCGAATTTTTTGCAAAACCCCCTGGATCAGGAAATTCACGTGGCCGGCATGCGCATCGCCCGTACGATTATGGCATCGCCGGCGGCGGCCAAATATGTCGACACGGAAACCCTGCCGGGCCCGGATGTGGCAACTGACGCGGCGCTTTTAGACCACGCGCTGAAAACCGGCGCGACCATGTATCACCCGGTCAGCACCTGCACCATGGGTCCCGACCCGAAACGCGGCGCGGTTGTTGACCCCCGGCTGCGGGTTCATGGCCTGCAGGGTTTGCGGGTCGCCGACGCATCGATCATGCCGCGCCTGACATCGGGCAATACAAATGCCCCGACCATCATGATCGGCGAAAAAGCCGCTGACATGATCTTGCAGGATGCCAAGAGATAAGAGGTATCAACCCGCCAACGGTCAACCGTATTCGCCGCAGGCCCCCTACGGACCGGGACCCTGAGGGGTTGATTTCGGCTCGGGCCCGCTTAGGGGTTAACGGGCATCTTCCTTGATACAATCGGAAACCTTCTCGCCGATCATGATGCAGGGTGCATTGGTGTTGCCGGAAATCAGGGTTGGCATGATCGATCCGTCGGCGACCCGTAAGCCTTCGATACCGCGGACCCGAAGCCGTTCGTCGACAACCGATCCGGCATCGCTTTCCGGTGCCATTTTACAGGTGCCAACGGGATGAAAAACCGTGGTCGCTTTTTTCCGGGTATGGGCCAGCAACTGGTCATCGGTCTGCACCGACGGGCCCGGTTCAAACTCTTCGGAAATATAGGCTTTTAAGGACGGTTGCTCGGCGACCCGACGGCCGTACTTAAGCGCCTCGACAAAAAACCGACGGTCCAGATCCGTTGACAGATAATTGGGATGCAGGGCCGGTTTTTCAGCCGGGTCCGTCGACTTGATCTGCAGATGCCCCCGGCTTTCCGGTCGCAATTGGCAGACTGTCGACATGAAACCGGAAAATTTGTGTAATCCGGTCCCCGGTTTGTCGGCGCTCATGGTCATAAAATGGAACTGCATGTCGGGTGTCGCCGCATCGGGCATGACTTTGACAAATCCACCGGCCTGTCCGGCACCAATGGTCAAGATGCCCGTCCGGTTAAATAAAAACTCCAGGCCCATCATTACTTTTTTAAGGGGGTTTTGCACCGTATCATTGATCGATACGGGTCGATTGGCTTTGTAGACCATGCGCACCTGCAAATGGTCCTGCAAGTTGCGGCCAACCCCGGACAGATCATGTTTGACGTCGATGCCTTTGGATTTCAGGAACTGACCATCGGCAACGCCCGATAACTGGAGGATTTGCGGAGAACCGATGGCGCCGGCCGAGAGGATCACTTCGCCTAAACATTTGGCCCGATGCTGGTTTCCATTCTGGCTGTATTCGATGCCAACGGCCCTGTTATTTTCAATCAGAACCCGGCTCACCAGGGCTTTGGTTTCGAGTTTTAAATTGGCGCGTTTTTCCGCATCGCGCAGGTAGGCAACAGCGGTAGAACAGCGCAATCCATTGCGTTCAGTCATTTGATAATAACCAACACCTTCCTGGTCGGCACCATTAAAATCGTCGTTGCGTTTGATGCCAGCTTCCTGGCCGGCGGCGATAAAGGCTTCACAGAGTTCATGGTTCAACCGAATGTTGGAAACACTCAAGGGTCCGCCCTTGCCATGAAATTCATCCTCGCCACGCTCCTGATGTTCGGCCTTGCGGAAATAGGGCAGGACATGTTCCCAACTCCATCCGGCGTTGCCAAGCTGGCGCCAGTGGTCATAGTCGCCCTGTTGCCCGCGCACGTACAACAACCCGTTGATCGAACTGGAGCCGCCCAGGACTTTACCCCGGGGCCAGGGGACGGAACGGCCACCCAGCGCCTCTTCCGGTTCTGTCTCGTAATTCCACGAGGTGTTGGGATTGAACATGGTTTTGTAATAGCCGATGGGCACGTGGATCCACGGATTGCGATCCCGCCCTCCTGCCTCCAATAACAATACGCGATTTTTGGGGTTTTCCGTAAGCCGGGCGGCAACGACGGCACCGGACGAGCCCGAACCGACGACGATATAATCAAATGTCAGATCTTCAGACATTTTTTTCTCCACAATTTGCAAAAAACCACGCCAATTACGACTATAGAAAGGCTGGCGGCAGGTCAAAGGCTAATCCGCCCTTTGGGTAGAAATAGACGTTGCAATATTTTGCCTCGCCATTACCGTGGTTTTGAAAACTGGAGAATTGTTTTGCTGAATGTATTTTTAACCCACACGCCGGACGCCCTTGAAAATTATTACGGAACCAAAGCTCTGGCGGGTCTCAGGGCCCTTGCCCGGGTCCATCTCAATCAGATGGGCAAGGTTCTGGATACCACCGGCCTGCTCGAACAGGCAGCGGGCTGCGAGGTCCTGGTGGTGGACAGAAATACCCCCATTGAGGCGGCTTTTTTCGACCACAGTCGGCAGGTCATCGCCGTCCACCGGTGTGCCGTTGACCGGCGCAACATCGATCTGGATGCGGCATCGCGAAACGGTGTACTGGTGACCCACGCAAGCCCCGGATTTGTTGACTCGGTTGTCGAACTGATCGTTGGCATGATGGTCGATCTGGCCCGTTCCACGGCCGCTTATACGGCGATTTACCAGAGCCATCAGGAACCCCAGGCGCACCAGGGGAAACAACTGTCCGGCAGTCGCCTGGGCATTATCGGTTACGGCAGTATTGGCAAACGCCTGGCCGCCATAGGGGCTTTTATGGGGATGGAGGTGGTTGTCTTCGATCCCCATCAGACGATCAGCGATAACCATGTCACTCAGATCGACTGGCCGGGGCTGCTGGCGACCAGTGAATTCGTCGCCTGTCTGGCTGTCGCCACGGAAGAAACGGAAAACCTCATGGACCACCGGGCTTTTGCAGCGATGAAACCCGGCAGTTATTTCATCAATGTGTCGCGCGGCAATCTGGTCGACGAAGCGGCCCTCGCCAATGCCCTGAACAATGGCCCGCTCGCCGGCGCGGCCCTCGACGTCGGCCGGGCCGCCGACCAAAAACCGTCCCTTGCCCTGGCCGCATTGCCGAACGTCATCGCGACACCGCACATCGGCGGCCAGACTGCGCCGGCGACCGAATTCCAGGCCCTGGAGACGGTCGCCCAAGTGCGCGCCGTCAGTCAAAAACAAATGCCCCACAACGCCCTCAACCCGGACGATGCGAAACGTTTTCAAGCCTATTTGGGCAGTTGAAACAGCGCCCTATTTAGATCGAAGCTGCGCGTCAGTTGGATTATCCAATAATCCCGTTAAAGGTCGCGCTCGGGCGCATCACAGCTTGTGATTTCGCCGCATCCTGGTGGTAATAACCGCCAAGATCGACCGGAGCGCCTTGTGCCTTTAGCAACTCACCGAGGATTTTTTGTTCGTTTTTGGCAAGGGCCTCGGCCATGGGGGTGAAATGGGCTTTTAATTCGGCGTCGTCCTGTTGCGCCGCCAGGGCCTGAGCCCAGTATTTGGCGATGAAAAAGTGACTGCCCCGGTTGTCCAGTTCATTGACTTTGCGGCTCGGCGACTTGTTGTTATCGAGCAGTTGTTCCGTCGCCTGATCCAGGGCGGCAGCGATGACGGCGATTTTTTTATTGTTTTTGGTTTCACTCAGATGTTCGAGTGAGGCTCCCAAGGCGCAAAATTCGCCCAGGGAATCCCAGCGCAAATGGCCTTCTTCGACCAATTGCTGAACATGTTTGGGGGCCGATCCACCGGCCCCGGTTTCGAACAATCCACCGCCGTTCAAGAGCGGCACGATCGACAACATTTTGGCGCTGGTCCCGACTTCAAGAATCGGGAACAAATCTGTCAGATAATCCCGCAAAACATTGCCGGTAACGGAAACCGTATCCAGTCCCCGGCTCATGCGTTCCATGGAAAACCAGGTCGCCTCGGCCGGCGCTTTGATGGAAATATCCAGACCATCGGTATTATGGTCGGACAGATAACGCTCGACCTTGGCGATGATGTGGGCATCGTGCGGGCGTTCTTCGTTCAACCAGAACACAGTGGGTACAGCGGTTGCCCGGGCCCGTTTAACGGCCAGTTCAACCCAGTTGCGAATGGGAATATCGCGGGTCATACACATCCGCCAGATATCGCCGGCCTCGACCGTATGGGCGTGAATGACCTGACCCGCCGCATCCACTGCCTGGATCGTACCGGCGCCCGAGGCGATAAAGGTTTGCGGGTGCGAGCCGTATTCTTCGGCCTTGCGGGCCATCAATCCGACATTCGAGACACTGCCCATGGTCGATGGATCAAGGGCACCGTTTTCCTTGCAGAACCGAATGGCCTCCGAATAGACGCCGGCATAGGCATGGTCAGGGATCACACATTTGGTGTCGGCTTCTGCGCCGTCCGGTCCCCAGGCCTTACCGCCGGAGCGGATAATTACCGGCAGGGAAGCGTCAATGATGACGTCGCTCGGCACGTGTAAATTGCTCAGGCCCCGGTCGGAATTAACCATGAACAAATCGGGCTGGGCAGCCATACAGGATTTGATATCTGCTTCAATCTGGGTTTTCTGATCGGTCGGCAAGGTACCAACCTTGGCCATCAAGTCGCCAATGCCGTTATCCGGATCGACACCAATTTGCGCCAGGACATCTGCGTGTTTGGTAAAAACGTCGTTTAAAAACACCGATACCGCATGGCCGAAAATGACCGGATCAGAGACTTTCATCATGGTTGCTTTTAGGTGCAGAGAAAAAAGCACACCCTGGGATTTGGCGTCTTTGACCTGCTCTTGATAAAACCGGCGGAGCGCCTTTGCGCTCAACTTCGATGCGTCAACGATATCGCCAACGCCGAGCGGGGTCGCCCCTTTAAGTTCCGTCACATCGCCATTTTCAGCAACAAACTGGATGATTGCATCGCCGGCCTGGGCCTCGGTAATGACCACGGATTTTTCGTTGGAAAAAAAATCGCCGGTTTCCATGGTCGAGACGTGGGTTTTCGATGCACGGCTCCAAACGCCCATGCGATGCGGGTGCTTTTTGGCGAACTCCTTGATCGCTTTTGGTGCCCGTCGGTCTGAATTGCCTTCGCGCAGAACCGGGTTTACGGCACTGCCCTTGACTTTGTCATAGGTCGCCTGCACCGCCCGTTCATCGTCCGTCTGTGGGTCTTCCGGGTAGTCGGGAACGGCATAACCCTGGGATTGCAATTCCGATATTGCGCCTTTGAGCTGCGGGATTGAAGCACTGATGTTCGGCAGTTTAATGACATTGGCGTCGGGTTTTTGCACCAGTTCCCCCAGATAAGCGAGATCGTCGGACTGTTTTTGATCGGCCGGCAACCGCTCGGAGAAATTCGCCAGAATACGGCCCGCCAGGGATAAATCGCGGGTTCCGATGGTGACACCGGCGACCCCGGTAAACGCTTTGATAATTGGCAAAAAGGAACCGCTGGCCAATTCCGGCGCTTCGTCAACTTTGGTATAAATGATATCGGGCATGCTGGGAAAACTCCGTCGTGGGATAGATCAAAATAACTGCTCGCGGCAAACGCTGTTTGCCTGCAAAAGAAAAACTGCCATCGGGTTCCGGGACCTGGTCGGGTGAACCCCTATTGGTATTGGTCGGCGTTGCCGTCAGACGTCCGACAACGGGCCACGCCCCCTTGAAACCGCGGTTTATGTAACACGGGGGACCACCTCGAACCAAGCAGGGAATGGGTTGGACGGCCAAAATACACCATTATTTTGGGCCGTCGCGCCGCCGGGAAGGGTCAGGTTCCTATGGGTTGGACGGGACCAGTGCGGCAATCGATCCGTCCAGAACTTTTCCGCGATAAAAGGCGCAACGTCCGGAGACGTCAGGTCTGGTCAATTGAATTTTTCAATAACGGACGCAATTGCCGGACACTGTCCAAGTAGGGCAAGCGGATTTGTGCCCGGGTTACGCTGTCGAGATCAATATCAGCCCTGATCACCTGTTGTCCGGTCCCGGCACGTGCCGCATCACGGCCATCCGGCGCAATGATGCAACTGCCGCCCAAATAAGCCAGGCCGTTTTCCAGCCCCGCTTGATTGGCATAGGCCAGCCAGACACCGTTCTCAAAGGCCCGCGTCGGCATCATCTGCAAGGCAACGGTCGGCCAAATATCGGCAAGGGCCGTCGGCACAAGGATCAATTGTACCCCCGCTTCAGCCGCAGCTCGAACGGATTCCGGGTGCTCCGCGTCGTAACAAATCAACAGACAGCAGCGGATGCCCTGCACATCAAACAACGTCAGTTTGTCACCGCAGGTAAAAAAGTCTGATTCCCGGCCCGGCGGCAGAGATAATTTGCGTTGATTGGCGACCACTTGACCCCGACTGCCGATGCAAACCGCCGAATTGTATAACCGGTTGTCATCGCGCTCCGGATATCCATAAACAATGGCAACCGCGTATTTGACGGCAATTTCGGATACCCGGGCCGAAAACCCACCCCCCGAAGGTTCGGCATATTCAGCCAGTTGTTGCCCCACGTTGTACCCGGACGCGAACAGTTCGGGGCACAGGATCAGGTCCAGGGTTTTGTCGGAAAGGGCCTGATCGAGGTGCGCCAGACGTTGATCCTGGTTCCATCCGCCGCCCGCACATTGAAAAACGCCAAGCCGCATGGTCAGGTGCCAACGGTCAGGATGTCACGGCGGTAGTTGGTTAAATAGGCGCAGCCGCTATCTGTCACGACAATGGAATCACCGATCCGGCCGCCGAGTTTTCCATCGACGGAAATACCGCCATCAACGGCGAAAGTCATGCCGGGCTGAAGCACCGTTGTATCGCCGGGCTTGAGTTCCGGTGCCTCCAGATAGGACATACCGATGGATCGGCCGGTGCGATAACCGGTTGTATAACCGCGTTCTGCATAGACCGCATCGGCCGCTGCGGCTACGGACTGGGCGGTGACGCCGGGTCGAATGGCGGCGATCGCCGCCTGTTGCGCATCGATCGCTGCCTGCTGCACGCGGGCCGCCTCGTCGGTTATGTGTTGCACAAAAAACATACGGTCGAACCCCAGTTTGTACAATTTGAACTGCGCCATATTACAAAAACAAAAATACACCGGATCGCCTTTTTCCAATCGTTTTACGCTGGCCCGGCGGTGCACCATTGAGGTGTCTGTGCCCGATTGCATGATCTGCAGATTATGGATCATCGGCGATATAAACGCTTCCCAGCCCCGATCCGTCAGAAATCCCGCCGCTTTGCGGGTGCCCGCATTGATAACCGCGAGCGCCGCCTCAAATTCCGCCGCACCTGCCGCCAAGGCACCTTCGGCCGCGCCCATCATGGCCGCAGCAATTTCGCCGGCTTGACGCATGACCTCGATCTCCTCATGCGATTTCACCATACGCATAGTACCCAGCAGCGGCGACACATCGCTCAAATGTGTGCTCGGCAAGGCCTCATCAAACCAGTTGCGAACAACCGCCGGCAGGGCTCCGGCCTCAACGCCAACGGGGCCGCCAACCGGGCCAAGGGCGCGCGCCAACACCTGTTGCCAACGGTTTTCGCCGGCATCTTCCCAGGTCAAAATGGCGTCAACCCAGGTCATTGCCGAAACCATTTCACTTTCCATGGCCGGGGTAATCACAACCGGCGGTTCGTCCGGCCGAATGATGAGAAAGGTCGGACGGCCAAACTCAACCGACAAATAACCCCAAAAACCCGCCAGATAAGCGATCGAACTTTCGTCGGTTATGACAGCGATCTCCAGACCAGCCGCCCGCAGCCGGTCCTGAAATTCCACGGTACGCTGGCGCGCCTGTTCAAGCATTATCGGATGTCCTATGTGGTTTTGACCTCACCGGTATCCTAGGCGCAATGTGTTTCCTTGGCTATATCGCAAATCCGATATTCTGAAGGGGATCTAAGCTCCTGGGAAACCGCTTAATCGTGCCGTGTCGCGGCAGTTATCTGGTGGGCAATTGGCGACCGAGGCCGCTTCAATCAGCAGACGGCAAAAGCAGCGCTTTCAAGGCGAATGACTGGAGCGTTGCCTCAATGACTTCTCTGGCCAGAGGGCGCATAACATCTTTGTCTTCTACCTGCTTGCCATGTTGCTGGATCGAAAGTTTACCCTCTTCGATTTGCCGGAGGATATTTGCGCTTAGGGCGTCCAGATCCTTTTTGCCATCCAATTGCTGTAGCAGGGCCGCATCAAATATATCGACGTTAATTCTTTCGTGTTTCTGATTGGTTACCCACGAGGCGTAAGTCGCCTGATATCGAGCAAGGCGCGACGCGATTGGCCGGCGCGAAACGTCCAGGATATAGTTTCCCGAACATGAGTGAAGCTGGACAGCTCCTGCCAAAACCAACTGCATGCCAATTTTATGCAAAACCTGTCGAACAGGCTCACCGTCGGCGAGTTCGAGATCGTCCCGCACTTTTTCGATCAACGCGCCGGCATCGATCGGTTTTTGCCGCGCGTCGACAAGAGTTTGGGCCAATATTGTCGGGATCGGCGTCGGTGCCGAAAACATTGCTCCTCCGACGGGGTCCTTGAAAGTCGCAGAACCGTCGGGTTTGGCGTCGTCACTTTCCTTCTCGTCGTCGCGCGCCATTACTGTCGACAGGTGGAACTCTTCAATTTTGGGTCCATCAAGCAGCCGATTGAGCTGAATACCCTCATGACACAATAGGGTCGAACGAAACCGCCGGTTTGAAATAAAATCCATATACTGTTCTGTACGTATGAGGTCTTCGCTGGTTTTCAGTACTTCCTGCGTTTTGACGGGTAAATTTCCAGAGTACATGGACGGCAGCATATCTTCTGCCAGGTATTGCAAACCAACTTCGCTGGCGCGTGCCATAAATTCGTGAAAATAAAAAGGTACATTTGTTTCTTCCATATGATCATGCAGAAGATAGGAATCAGGTTGTTTGGAAATAAGGTTTATTTCATATTTTATCGCTTCACGATGGGCCGACTGCGTATCCGTTAACGCTCCATCGATAAACGACAAAAGAGCCCGTGCCTGAACGGCTTTGGTCGCCGGATCATCAAACCGATCGGTGTGATAAAACATCATTTCTCTCAGGCTTTTCACCATATTCCAACCGGGCAGCGTATTGTAACTGATATAAGCAATACCGTTGGCCGACAAATGGTCTTTGACGACATGAAAAATTTTATCCTGTACGAGGGCCGGGACCCAGGACAGAATTCCATGGCAAATGATATAGTCGAAGATGCCCAGATCTTGTTTGATATCCAATATCGACAGGCTTTTCAGTTTCAGGTTTTTAAGGCCCAGGGCCTGACTGTGAATGCGCCCCTCTTCGATCTGCACGGACGACAAATCGATCCCGACACAGGTCGCGTCGGGGTATTCCAGGGCCATGGGAATAAGATTACCGCCACTGGCACAGCCAAGTTCGAGGACCCGGGCGCTACGAAAATCGGGCGCATCGACGCCAAACAATCGACCAATTGTATATAGATTTTCCGGGCGTGTTTTAGCGAAGGGAACACTCTCATAAGGAACCGCGTCGTAACTCGTTGTTGCCATTGTAAGTCTTCCGCGTTCGATGGCCTCGTTGGCTATTTTCGTGAGATCATTACATTCAACCCCCGCACCTGACAAGACGGTTTTCACTCCATTCGCGGTGCTCTCGTGGCCAGAGTCGAAAGTGATGATGTAAAGCACTCAATGGCACCTGCGCCGTTGCCAGGGTAAAATTAAAGCTGTTAATGCAAATGCGGATTGAGGGTCGCAGAGAGATTTAGGTTTCGAATTCTCCTGTAATTCGAAGTTTCGGGCCGGTGCCGGCACCTTCAAAAATTCTGGCCCGTCACAAGTCCGTTCTCAGACCTGTTTTAGTTCCCTTACCGTGCGCTGATCCGTGGCGTTGCCCGTATTGAGCGTTGTCTCGGGCTCCAGCAACAGCACTTCGCAGATATCGCTGAGGGCAACCGGGCAATGTTCGACACCATGGGGCACAATGATAAATTCGCCCGGGTTCAGCACTTCGTCACGGTCGCGAAACTTCATCAGCATTTTGCCGCGATGGACGAGAAACAACTCATCCTCGATGGTGTGATAATGCCAGGTAAAGGCCCCTTCCAGCTTCACCAGCTTGAGCAACATGGTGTTGATGCGCCCGGCCACTCTCGGGCTCCAGGGTTCGTCAAACTTAGCGAAGGCGGCATCAAGGTTCTTAACCACAACATTAGAGACATGGTTATTAACCTCGGCCACATCTTTCATAATCGCTTGCAGTTGGAAACTCAAATCACCGGCCTGGGCCGGATAGTCGCCGTCCAGCGCCGCCGTGCCGACCGTGAAACCCGCAGCGCCGGATTTTTGCACGTCGGCAACCCGGTCCCGGTTGTCGATCGATCCGGCCATGATTACCGGTTTGTCGGTGGCCGCACAAACCGCCGCCATCAGGGCTTCGACATCGCCCGGAGAGCGGTAGGCCAACAGATCAAGTCCGTGCACGCCATCGCGAGACGTCAGGTCTTTTGCACTTGAGACGATCTCTTCAACCGATCCATCAAGCACACTGGGATGGCCCGATATTTTGCCGGGAAACGGGAAATATTCAATTCCGGTTGCCCTGAGGATCGGCAGCACCGCATCCACATGGGTCCCACCGAGCAGGACATCGACACCGATGTCGACAGCCGCCTTTGCCGACGCGATTTCACTTTCTTTGTCGAGGGATACAACTTCCAGATAACTGGTTGCGCCGCCCGCCTTGATCGCGTCATTGAGTTTTTTCAACCGCGCGAAGGGCAAACCGATGTCCTTGAAACCGATGTGATGCACTCCCTCTGCAAGGGCTGTTTCCAGATGAACCTCAGCACTTTCGACGGTTTTGTCGTTGCGTGTAAGCATAAATATGAAACGAATTCCCATGCGACGGCCTCCTGCGGCTTAGGTGCGACCCGACCTTTGTGTTAACGGCGTTAGCGATGCCAGCGAAGGCCTGATCAGTTTTTTGCCAAAACATAAAGCAATCGATCTGACAAAAGGAGAAAAAGATGAGCGGCAGGGGCGCGCTGCGAAAAAATATCGGCGTAAAGGAAGTGGCGGATAAAATCTGGCTCGTACCCTTTAGGTAATGCGACTTGGGATACTTTGATCACCAGACATGCAGATTAGAGCCGCTTGATAGGCCTTTCGGCATAAAAGTGTTACCCATGTCTCCGGTATAAACGGTAACCCATGTGTCCAGAACGGACCCAAGCGATGTTGGCGGAGGGAGCGGGATTCGAACCCGCGATACGGTTTCCCGCATACACGCTTTCCAAGCGTGCGCCTTCAGCCACTCGGCCACCCCTCCGTAAAATCGTCGGCAACCGCCCAATCCTGGCGGTGCGGGCGGCAACGTAGCCGACGGACCCCCGAACATCAACCATTTAGGCGCGGGTTTTTGCTATTTTGCGCAAATTAAAAAATCGCCCTCGCGATTGCCGCTGGTTCGGCTAATATGGGGCCTATGATTGGTCTTTTTTATTTCGGTTGGTTGTTTTTGGTTCTGGCCTTTGCGGCGGCGTCCGCAGAAGCGGTGATCTCGGGTCCCGGGCTGTTTATGTCGGCCCACGACCTGTGGTATGCCCTGTCGGCCAAACATTTCACCATTACCCAGATCCGGGTGGAACGGATCTCCCTGGTCCTTTGGAATCCGCTTCTGACGACTTTTTTGTCGGTTCCCGCCTGGTTGATATTTGCCGTCCCCGGAACCTGGCTTTCCTGGCGTTTCCGACCCGGTCGGCGCCTGACCCCGGCGGAGGAGGAAGACCACAGGAAACATGTGGAGAACCTGTTTCTTTATGATGAACTGGCGGCCGACGCCAAACGCCAGGGCTACGCCGACGAAGATGATGACATGTCACCCGACCACGACGGCCACGAGACCCTGGTGGCCATGGAAGACCTTGCCGTACCGACGGATGAGGAAATGGTCAGCGAAATCGATATTGCCATATCCGACCCGCAAACCATCGAGGTCAAACTCGACCCCCGTGATGGCACCTTCAAGGACCGCCATGGCGACGGCCAGCCGTAGGCCTTTGCAGGGCCCGATACAGGCCCGGGTCAGTCTTCGCCGGTTTTGAGGGCGGCGAGAAAGGCCGATTGGGGAATGTCCACATTGCCGAACTGACGCATGCGTTTTTTGCCCTTCTTCTGTTTTTCCAGAAGTTTCTTTTTGCGGGTGATATCGCCGCCGTAACATTTTGATGTGACGTCCTTGCGCATGGCATTGACGGTCGCCCGGGCGATGACTTTGCCGCCAATCGCCGCCTGCACGGCAATTTTAAACAACTGACGCGGGATCAGTTCCTTGAGACGGTCACAAATGGCCCGGCCGCGGGATTCCGCATGGCTGGCATGAACCATAAACGACAAAGCGTCCACGGGTTCCGCATTGACCAGAATCGACACTTTGACCAAATCGCTTTCCATATAACCGTCAAGATCGTAGTCGAAACTGGCATAACCGCGTGAAATCGATTTCAGGCGGTCATAAAAATCGATGACCACTTCGTTGAGCGGCAGTTTGTAAACCACCATGGCGCGGGACCCCACGTAGGTCAGTTCCGTTTGTTCACCGCGCCGTTCCTGGCATAACTTTAAAATTGGCCCCAAATATTCATCGGGCACCATGATCGTCGCTTTGATCCACGGTTCTTCAATATATTCGATCTGGGTGACATCGGGCATATCGACCGGATTATGCATTTCCATAATCTCGCCCTTGCGCAGATGCAGGCGGTAAACCACGCTGGGTGCCGTGGTGATCAAATCCAGATCAAATTCCCGCTCGAGGCGTTCCTGTACGATTTCCAGGTGCAACAGGCCCAAAAATCCACAGCGAAAACCGAGCCCGAGGGCCGCCGAACTTTCCGCTTCGTGGTGAAAACTGGCGTCGTTGAGGTGGAGTTTTTCGAGGGAGTCGCGCAATTCGTCATACTGGCCCGTATCGGTCGGGAACATGCCACAAAACACCACGGGCACGGAGGGTTTAAATCCCTTCAGGGGTGCCGATGCCTTGCGCTTTTCTTCGGTAATCGTATCACCGACGGAGGTATCGGCGACGGTTTTGATGGCCGCCGTAAAATATCCGACTTCGCCCGGTCCGAGACTGTCGACTTTTTCCGGTTTGGGGCGAAAATATCCGACCTGTTCGATTTGATAGGTGCCGCCAGAGGCCATCATCTCGATTTTCATGCCGCGTTTTAAAATGCCGTCCTTGATCCGCACCAGGATCATCACCCCCAAATAGGGGTCATACCAGCTGTCGACCAGCAGCGCTTTCAGAGGGGCAGAGACGTCGCCGGTCGGTGCCGGCAACCGATGGACGATGCCTTCGAGGACCGCGTCCATGCCGAGCCCGGTTTTGGCGGAAATCATGTAAGCGTCGGCCGTATCGATGCCAATGACTTCCTCGATCTGCTCCTTGACCCGCTCCGGTTCCGCCGCCGGCAAATCGATTTTATTTAAAATGGGGATAATTTCGTGGTCGTTTTCCATGGCCAGATAGACATTGGCCAGGGTTTGCGCTTCGACCCCCTGACTGGCATCAACAACCAACAATGACCCTTCGCAGGCGGCCAGACATCGGCTGACCTCGTAGGTGAAATCCACGTGACCCGGGGTATCCATCAGGTTGAGGATATAGGTTTCGCCATTTTTCGCCTTGTAATCCAAACGAACGGTCTGCGCTTTGATGGTAATGCCGCGCTCACGCTCGATCTCCATGGAATCGAGGACCTGCTCTTTCATTTCCCGCAGACTCAGGCCGTCACACATTTGGATCAGCCGGTCGGCCAGGGTCGATTTGCCGTGGTCAATGTGGGCAACAATGGAAAAATTGCGGATTTTATCGAGGTCTGTGGTCATAGCCCGGCTATCTATCATTCACGGGCGGAAGGCTCAATCCCCAGATTGCCCGTTTGTGCGTTATAATTACAACCCGTCCAGGGGCGAAATACCGATAACAGGACCGTGGCCGAACAGCAAAAGACCATATAACAGCAACCCGGACAGGTAACGGGCCGCGCCGATCTGAGTGAATGCCGATAAAACCGAAGTCTGATCGACCTCCTGGGCAAGCCGCCGCCAGTTGTCCTGACCCAGGGATCTTTTTGATTTTCTATTCAGCAAAACCGGACCGAGCGCGCTCAGGCCGGCAAACAGGCCAAAGACAATGAGGCTGGCCAGGTCACCGTTTACGACGCAGTGGGAAACCGCCCAGAGCCCCAACCCCCAGGGTACGGGATGTTTGCATAAGCGGACGATCCCCGGCCGGACCGGATCAAAGGAGCGGCTGCTGACGGTCATGGAAAAAACATTTGCGGAGGTTAATCCGGCAACGCTTAATACACAGGCCGGCAACATTGCAAGTACTGCGACCCAAGGGATCCCGTCAACCGGTGGCCAAAGTGCCTGATAGGGTGCATTTGCATAGGCCCAACCGACAAATACCAAGGTGGTCATGCTGACAAGCGAATAAACCCCCAGGTATAAGGAGCGGCCCCATCGATTTATCAGGGACTGGCGCAGGGGTCCGATGGACGGCAGCAAATGGCTCGCAACAAACACCAACGACGCCAGGATCAGCACGGCCATGGGGATGGCCCTATAGGGCCTGGGGTCCCGGCAAGGCGGCCAGGGCCCGGGCCCGGGCATCCAATCCGGCAAGATATTCGATCTTTGAGAACTGATGGTTGCAAACCATGCAATTGACCTTACCAAAGGGTTCTGAAAAGGGTTCAAAACCCCCAGGCAGGATATTCTGGCATTCGCCACAAATTGGACAGGCTACGGGATAGATCTGATCCATTTAGAGAGGTCCTTTTTATCGTCAGCTGCAGTTTAAAAGACTGGTCTGGGAATGTCATGGGCCAATTGCATCACGGCGGTTTGACATAAAGTTGATGTGCATTGATTTAACGCCTGGCGTCTATGGATCTACAATTTGCACAGGTGATGTTGACCTCTCTGATCGATACACTTCGCACCCGCAACTGAGCCCTTTGAGGATTGGAACCCAAAAAATGGCGTTAACTCAATCCAGTCTTTATACCTCAGGCACCCGGGACCAGGCCTTATGGATGGGGGCCCTCATTTTTATCGCCGCCATGGCGGTGGTTGCCCACGTGGTCACAGATTATATGATTTCCGATCAGGAAGTCATGTCGGAATATGCGACGATGGCTGATCAGCAACGCCTGACCCCCAGTCGGGTAAACCGGCTGGTCAATGCTTATGTGACCGAAAGCAATTCTCAACGGCGCCAAGAAACCCGTTCATTGGCGCTTGAAATTATTGATCGCATGGAGGCGGCGCATGACATTTTGGCCGATACGGCAACGGGTGCCGATACGCTTGTTCATTCGTCGCCGAAAATTCATCAGATCCTGACCGCGCAACCCTACACGCTGGATACCAAAATGCGCCAATTTATTGCCGTCAACCGATCCATTCTCAACCGCCCCTGGGGGCCGGATATTGGAAAAGACCTGAAAATAGATACCCGAAAGACCACCATTGACGCCTCGCTTACCGAACCCTTGAACCTGCTCATCGAGGAAATGGAGGATATTGGCGCCAAAAGGATCGACCAGCTGAAAATAGCCATGATGGGAACTTTGGCTTTGATTCTTAGCACCTTGGCTGCCGTTGCTGTTTTTGTTTTTAATCCTTTGTTCAAGCGCCTGCATCATCAACAATCCGCATTGCGCAGTGAAATTGAAGATCGGTTTGAAGTTGAACAGCGGCTTTTTTATCAGGCCAATCATGATGAATTGACAGGATTGCCAAACCGCATTTTGTTCAATGACCGTCTAGAGAACACCCTTAACCACCTGCGGCGATACGGCGGTACCGGAGCCGTCCACCTAATCGATTTGGATCACTTTAAGGATTTGAACAATTCTCAGGGCCATGCGGCGGGCGATCTCTTGTTAAAAACCATAAGTGATCGTTTACACCGAACGGTTCGCGAATCCGATACGGTCGCCCGCCTTGGCGGCGACGAGTTTGCGGTCATTCAAACGGAAGCGAGGGACTTGGATGGCATTGGCTCTCTGACCCATTCCATTTTGCAAAACATTTCAAAGGCTGTGGAAATTGATGGTCATTTGGTGCATCCCGCTGCCAGCATCGGAATTGCCGTATTGCCAGGAAATTCAACCGATTCCGAACAGGTTTTGCGTGACGCCGATACCGCCCTATACCGGGCAAAGGGCAAGGGCCGTGCGACCTACAGCTTCTTTGAGCCGGATATGCACAAAGCCATTAAAAGACACAACGCCATTGCCAGGGATTTGCGCCTCGCCATTGACCGCCAGGAGTTTATTCTCCATTACCAACCCAAACTTGATGTGCAGTCCGGGCGGTCCAGAAGTTCTGAAGCCCTGATTCGTTGGAATCAACCGCAGCAGGGTTTCCTGTCACCGGCGGAATTTATTCCGATCGCCGAAAAAACAAAACTCATCGTTCCTATCGGTTCCTGGGTCCTTCACGAAGCCCTAAAGCAAGTCAACGCCAGCCCCTCACCAACAAAAGTCGCCGTCAACTTATCTGCCGTACAATTTCGGGAAAAAAACCTGGTGGAACTGGTGCGCGACGCCCTGGTCGAAACCACTACCCCGCCAGAGTTCCTGGAACTGGAGATTACGGAAACCGTTGCCATGGACAACGCGGAAGACGCCGCCAGTGTCTTCCGAAAACTGTCCAAACTTGGGGTTTCCCTGGCCATCGATGTTTTTGGTACCGGATATTCAAGCCTCAGTTACTTAAAACAATTTCCGGTCCAGAGAATCAAGATCGACAAAGCATTTGTCGATGATGTCGTTGTCGATGAAAGCGCTGATGCCCTGGTTCAAGCGGTGGTCACGCTGGGCCATAGTTTTGGCATGGAAGTAACAGCAGAAGGGGTGGAAACATCGGAACAACTGACCTTTTTGTCGAATATCGGATGCGACGAAATACAGGGATATTTGCATAGCAAACCCCTGGCGGCAAACCAATACAGACAATTTTTGCAGACCGAAAACATCGCCGCTCCGCCTGAAACAATTGTCGCTGCCGCTCAATAATGCTGCACTTTTGCTGCGCCCAAAAAAGTGCAGCAAAAGGAACGGTTTCAATCGGTTAGGGTATTTCCGGGCACATATTTCTAGGTCCGGCGTCATCGGCCCGGCGTCATAGCCCCGGCTGATCGACACCGGCCTGTCGGCAGGCAGCGACCACCGTATTGCGCAACAGACAGGCGATGGTCATCGGTCCGACACCACCGGGAACCGGCGTTATTGCACCGGCAACTTCGGCGGCGCTCGCAAAGTCAACGTCCCCAACAAGGCGGGTTTTACCGGCACCGCGCTCAGGCGCGGCAATTCGATTTATCCCCACATCAATAACCGTCGCACCCGGTTTAATCCAGTCACCCTGAACCATCAGGGGACGGCCAACGGCGGCGACCAGAATATCCGCTTCCCGGCATCGGTCTGGCAAATCAACCGTCCGCGAATGGGCGATCGATACCGTGCAACTTTCCTGCAACAACAAAGCCGCCATCGGTTTGCCAACGATGTTGGACCGGCCCAGGATCAAGGCCCGTTTGCCGGTCAAGTCGCCCAGTTGGTTTTTTAACATCATCAAACATCCATACGGGGTGCAGGGCACCAGCGACTCACCACCGGTCCACAACCGGCCAACATTCAGCAAATGAAATCCGTCGACATCTTTGTCGGGGTTTATTGCACTCAGAACTTTATTTTCGTTAATGTGATCCGGCAGCGGCAATTGCACCAGAATGCCGTGAACCGTCGCGTCTGTGTTGAGGTTTTTTATAACTGCCAGCAGGTCCGATTCCGGGGTATCTGCAGCCAGACGATGTTCAAAGGAGGCCATGCCGACTTCGACCGTTTGCAGCCCTTTGTTTTTCACATAAACCCGACTTGCCGGGTCGTCACCAACCAGCACGACCGCCAGGCCCGGCGTCAGACCAGGGTCGTCTTTCAGGCCGCCGACCACATGGGCGACACGCCCGCGCAGGTCCGCTGCAAAGGATTTGCCGTCAATAATTTTGGCTGCTGACATTTCATTGTCCTTATTGTTTTGCAAGTAGAGGGTCGAGCCGGTCCGCCCAAACCACAAAGTCCTTTAACACATCTTCATCACCGCCTTCAATCAACAGCGTTTTGTTGCGATTTTTCGACCCTGACCGCAAAATAAGGTGTGATTTTGGCAATCGCCATTGCCGGGCCAAATAACTCAGCAAAGCCAAATTGGCACGACCGTGTTCGGCGCGGGCATTTACGGCAACCCGCAGGATTCCGTTTCCCTGGGCATCGGCAACAATTCCGACCACGTGGTCCTTTTGCGCGTTCGGGGTCAATCGAACGCGAACGCAAATGCCGTCATGGCGCAAGGAAAAGGGTGACAGAACGTTAAACGACCTGTCGAAAGATGTTCTGAAGCACACCTTTCAGGAAGATCAGACCCAAAATGAGGACCATGGGAGACAAATCCAGGCCGCCCAAATTTGGCAAGAAGTTACGAATGCGCCCCTGCGCAGGCTCCGTTGCCCGATGGACAAAATCGCCAACCATATATACAAATCGATTTTGTGTATTGATGACATTGAATGCAACCAGCCAGCTCAAAACGACGCCGATGATGATGATCCACATATAGAGATCAACAATAATAATGAGAACCTGCAGTAAAGGGCCTAAAAGAACGCTCATAATCTCAACCAAACCTCGTTAAATTCTGTTGTCATAACCTAATGGCAGGGCTAGCCCGACGCAAGGCTTCGCACCAGGGCGGCGGCAATTCTTCGGTTAACGGTCGCCCTCTAGAATATGGCGCAACTGATCGATCAGTTCCTTACGCCGGTAGGGTTTGGCGATAATTGAAAACTGCTGGCCATCGGGATCTTCGTTGACCTTTTCCGGGTATCCGGACGTCAAAAGCACATGGATGTTCGGACGATGATCGCGAACCCAGCGGGCGAGATCCAGTCCGCTCATACCAGACGGCATGACGATGTCACTAAACACCAGGTCGACGTCAACCCGGGCACCCTGCAATATTTGAACCGCCTTTTGACCATCTTCTGCTTCAACCACGTGAAGTCCGGAATTTGTAAGTGCCGAAGCCGTCGTCTCACGCACATTGACGTCATCTTCGACGAGTAAAACGGTTTTACCCACAGCAAACTGGTTATCTGTCTGCAAGACGGGGGCCGGTTTATCCGACGATTCTACGTCAGTCGTCGGCAAATAGATTTGGATACGGGTGCCCTTGCCAATTTCGCTCTCCAGGTTCACATGGCCGTGCGACTGGACAACAAATCCGTAGACCATGCTCAGTCCCAAACCACTTCCGTGGCCTATCGGTTTTCTGGTGAAAAAAGGTTCGAACACATGTTCTAAGTCGTCCGGCGATATTCCACTCCCATTATCGCTGACACTCAAGATAATATGCTCCCCAAACGCCGCCACCAAATCAGGCCCCAGCAGTTCTCCGGTCATATCTTTCGCCGAAGTCTCGATCGACAGGACACCGCCGTCTGGCATGGCGTCACGGCTGTTTATCGCCAGATTTAATAGGGCGTTTTCCAGAATATGCGGGTCGATCTCCACCGCCGGAAGCGGCTTGGCCAATTTCGTCTTTATGGTTATGTTTTCGCCCAGTGTACGGCTCAAAATTTCAACGGTATTTTCGATCAGCGTATTAATGTTAATGACTTCGGGGCTCAGTGACTGGCGACGGGAAAACGCCAACAACTGTTGGGTCAAAACGGCACCGCGGTCAACCGCCCTCAATGCACGGTCGATCAAGTCCTGATTTTCCGCATTATCGATCACCGCGTCAGAAAGAAGTTCTATATTGCCGGTGATGATCGCCAGCAGATTGTTAAAGTCATGGGCAACACCACCGGTAAGCTGGCCAACCGCTTCCATTTTTTGAGATTGCCGAAACTTTGCTTCCAGGGCCTTTGTTTCACTCAGATCATGGACCGACCCGATAAACAGCCGACGGTCGCCCAACCGCACTTCGCCAACGCCCAATTGCATGGGAAACTCTTCACCATTTTTTCGGCGACCGATCACTTCGCGATTAACTCCAATCACGGTTGATGGGCCGCCAGCCAGATAATTCTGCAGGTATTGATCGTGATTTTGGCTTACTGCAGCCGGCATCAGCAGGTTCAGGCTCTTGCCAACGACCTGTTCGGACCGGTGGCCAAATATCTGTTCCGCGGCTGAATTAAAAACTTCAATAGACCCAAATTCATCAATTACGATGCTGCCGACAGTGGTATTTTCGAACGACGCCCGATACCGTTTTTCGCCATCTCGTGCAGCCTGTTCGGCATTTTTCAGTTTTGAAATATCGTAAAACATCAGCGCGGTGCCGCCGTCCGTCGTCCGTGTTTCTTTCACCAAGAGCCAGCCCCCATCTCTAACCTGTCGGATAATCGGTCCTTTGGGATTTCGATGCTGTTGCATCCGCCGGCGGACAAATTCGTCTTCTGATATCGACGGACTTAAAACAATATGGTTGCGAAAGTGGTCTCGCACGACGTCTTCAAAATAGAAATCTTCCGTTGCATAGGTGCTGATCTTCGGGATTTTTTCGATGTAGGTCCGATTGGCAATGACCAGCTTGTCATCGGCATCAAACAGGGCAAAACCCTCGTCCAAACTTTCGACAGCCACGCGCAAAACTTCTTCGCTTTTATTCAATGCCTGTTCGGTTGCAAGTGCCCGGCGAAATTCCTGAGATCGTTTAACCAGTTGTTCAATGATGCTCGGTAAAATATCGCGGTAAACGGAACCAGCACCTTTCACGACATAATTGGACACCCCCAGATTAAGGGCCGTTGCGGCAATTTCCTCGTCACCAAAACCAGTGACCATAACGATCGGAGCATTCGGGTTTTCCCGGAGCAGTTCCGCGCATATTTCCAGGCCGTTTATGTCTGGGAGTTGATAGTCGACGGCCAGAGCATCATAGGTGCCGGTCCGCCACATGTCGATTCCCTCGCGCCCGGTCGCCGCCAAGTCTACCTGGAACTGGCAGCGGGCTTCTATGACCCGTTGAAAAAGTTGCCCGAGGCCGATCGAATCTTCTATATAAAGGACGCGCGTTGTCATTTCATCATCCCTACCTTGACTAGAATTGCATGACACAGCGGTCAATGCCATCCTCATTCAACGGGTCAACGCCGCCCCGGCAACCGACCCTCCCTTACCGGGAGAGCGGTCTCCATGTGCTTATATTTTTCAAATTGCCGAAGAACGAGGGACAATCGATTTAAAAAGGCAGGCGGAGCCGAGAGATCAAGGAGGGGGTGAGCCAGCGGTTCAAACGCCGGGTTTTGAAATTCCAGCGACAGGCTTATTCGCGGACACTCAGCTCTCGCTGTGACCTGTCCGCTCCAGTGATAAAGGTCCTGGGTCCACGCCAGGACCGAGCCGGCCGCCACCGGCAAGGCCAGCCTATGAGCGCTGTCTATGCCCGTTGAAGTGTCTATTGGAGCAGGATAGAACCGCTCATTCGTCCTTGGCAGGACATACATGCAACCGTTGTCCAGGGTCGCATCGGTCAGGGCTATCCACACGGACAGGCTCATCAGAGTCTGTCCCAAGGTCGGGTTTTCGAACCGCGTTTGTCCATTGCAATCGCAGTGAATAGGCCAACCTGAGCTTTTTTCCACCGTCGGAATATGCCACGCCCAAAAATTCGGAAGCAGCGCATAATTGACGCCCAGGAAGTGGCTAACCAATGGCCGCAGACGGTGAAAAAGGGCCCAAGGTTGGTCAAACATATAGATAAAGACCGGTGGCAGGCCGGCCTTTTGCAGGGCAAGTATGGCGCCGCGAACCAGCGCGATTTCTACCATATCCAAAACCGGAGCCAGTTGAAGAAACCCGTCTTTTCCCATGCTGGCCGATAGGGAATCCAGGGTTTTCCGGCTGAGTTTTATGGTGTCGTCGGCGATGACCGGTGATTGCACACTCATCTGCGGTGCCAGTTCCCGCCAAAATTCAATTCTGGTGAATTCACGATTTTTAAACATCATCACCCCGTTTGAACCACGCGGGTCCATCGCTGTGGTGTAAAATCCAATACCATGATCTGTCTGCAACCCGTTCCCAGAGGGCGGGCAGAGGCCTAAAGCGCCACGCGACTCTGCTGAACAGGTAGGCTTAACACGTCAATTGGCAATCTGCGACCGAAATCATTGGTGTCGGTTGCCGCAAATAACGGATTGGCCGGTCACCACAAACAGGCAATCGAGGGCTTGTCCACCGGCCGCATAATGCCACAACCACCAACCGTCATAGATCGGCAGTTTTTGTTTTTTACCGCTATGAACAGTGAAGCGCCGGGCCGCCGCCCGCACGCCAACTACCGTGTAAGGAATTGGTGCGTTTGCAGGCTCATCGGACGCCCTCTGGCCCCGACCTTTTATGTCGTCACCGGGCGGGGTATCGGCCGACAGGCACGACGTTGGCACCGAAGAGGTTGGCACCGAAGACGCTGGCACCGTAGACGCTGGCACCGAAGACAATGCCGCCATCTGATAAAGGTACAGGGCCATCGATCGGGTATAACCGGCCCTTTGCCGGAAGATTATGAAAATATTACCTATTTTCCTACGCAAAGACTTGATCCGTCTTTTTCACCGCCTATATTTTCACCCGCCAGCGTACAGTACGCGTTTTACGTCGGCACCATAAAATAATCAAATAATGCTGCAGCATCTGTGATGACTTACGACAATGACGCCAACATTTGCCAACGCATAAAAACGGGATGCCTGTATGTCACAAATGATAGTTCTCGATAAATTATCCAAATCTTTTGGTGCCTTTACCGCAGTCGACTCCATAAATCTATCCGTACCAAAAGGTCAGGTACTGGGTTTTTTGGGTCCAAATGGTGCCGGAAAATCGACAACCATGAAAATGATTTCCGGGTTTCTCGAGCCGTCGTCAGGTAGTGCCAAAATAGCCGGATTGGATGTGACACAATCGCCTGTAGAAGTTAAGCGCCATATCGGATACATGCCCGAGGGTGCGCCCAGTTATGGCGACATGACAACCGCCGGGTTTTTGCGGTTTGTTGCTGAAATCAGAGGCTTTAATGGTGCCGAAAAAAACCGGTTGATTGATCAAACCGTCGAACGAGTTCGTCTCACGGAAGTCTTTAATCAACCGATTGAAACCTTGTCGAAAGGGTTTAAACGGCGTGTCGGCCTGGCCCAGGCCATGCTGCACGATCCACAGATTCTTATTCTCGACGAACCGACGGACGGACTTGACCCCAATCAAAAACACCATGTGCGTGGTCTGATCAAGGAAATGGCAGCGGACAAGGCAATTATCATCTCAACCCATATTCTCGAAGAAGTCGAAGCCGTCTGTTCTCGGGCCGTCATTATCGCCCACGGAAAGTTACTGGCTGACGGCACACCGGAAGAACTGTTAGCCCGCGACCCCCATCACAACACCCATCTCATCACCCCGCAGGCTGGTACCGAAGACCGGGTCCGCAAAGCCCTTGCCCCTCTGGGGGTGTTGGATTCCGTTGCTGGCCACGATACCCAACTGCGCCTGAGCGGGGCGACCAATCAGGCTGTCTCTGCGGCCATTCGCGATGCAAAGTTATCAATTGAGGGCCTGTATGTTGACCGCGGCGCTTTGGACGACGTATTCCGCCAAATCACCGACCCGGAGGGCCTGAACCATGCGTAACGTCATAACCATCGCCAAGCGGGAAATTGGTGCCTATTTCTCGACCCCCGTGGCCTACGTATTTCTTGTCATTTTCCTGGCCATGACGGGCGCTTTCGCTTTTTTTATCGGCGGTTTTTTTAGCCGCGGCCAGGCCGACCTGCTGGCCTTTTTCAGTTACCATCCGTGGCTTTATCTTGCGTTGATTCCAGCAATTTCCATGCGGTTGTGGGCGGAGGAACGAAGATCTGGGACCATCGAGCTATTGATGACCCTGCCCCTGTCGACGACCGAAGCCGTCCTCGGCAAGTTTTTTGCGGCCTGGGCTTTTACCGCCATCGCCCTGTCGTTGACCTTCCCCATGTGGATCACGGTGAATGTTCTGGGTACACCGGATAACGGCGTCATTCTTGCCAGTTATGTGGGCAGCTTGTTAATGGCCGGCGCTTTTTTGGCAATAGGATCGTGTGTATCTGCGCTGACAAAAAATCAGGTCATCGCGTTTATTGTCGCGGCGACGGTTTGTTTTTTGTTCACCATGAGCGGGCTTGATCTGGTGCTCAATTTTTTCCGCGGCTGGACCCCGGAAATCCTGGTCGATACCATCGCCTCTTTTAGCTTTCTCACGCATTTTCAGGCGGTGACCAACGGCGTCATTGATCTGCGTGATTTCATTTACTTTTTCTCGTTGATTGCGTTTTGGCTGTTTGCCAACGTGATCGTTGTCGACCTGAAAAAATCGGCTTGAGGAGCCCTGTTGTGATTTTTAAATCCAAACCCCGTATTTTCGCCATCGCCGGATTGTTCCTGGGCGTCGTGCTTTTGCTGGCCGTCAACGTTTTTTCCAATGCCACGTTCCAGGCGCTGCAACTGGATTTGACGGAAGGCCAGTTGTTCACCTTGTCGGACGGCACCCGCAATGTCCTGGCGAAAATTGACGAACCGATTAAAATACGTCTGTTTTTCAGCAAAAGCCTGGGCGAAGAAAGCCCCCAACACGCCACCTATTTTAAACGGGTACGCGAGTTGCTCGGGCAATATGTTAAAATCTCAAACGGCAAGGTCGAGTTGAAAATATTCAACCCGGAACCCTTTTCCGATGCCGAAGATCTGGCCGTCGGTTCGGGAATAAAAGGTGTGCCGATCAATCAGGCGGGTGATTTGGGCTATTTTGGTTTGTCCGCCTACAACAGCACCGATGACGAAGGCCTGATTGGTTTTCTATCGCCGGATCGAGAGACATTTCTGGAATATGACATCACCAAATTGATCCATGCGATCGCCAATCCCAAGAAACTTGTGATCGGAATTCTCAGCCCGCTGCCGATCAATGGCGGCCTCGGCCCCCAGGCCGCCCGCCAGCCCCGTTGGGCGATCGTCGATCAGTTGAGTGAATTTTTTGAAGTCCTGCCAATTCCTCGTGAAATGCCAAACGTCCCCAAGGACGTTGATATTCTTATGCTGGTCCACCCCAAGGGCCTGCTTCCTGAAATGAAATACAGCATTGACCAATTTGTTCTTCGGGGCGGGCGGGCGCTTGTCTTTGTCGATACCAATGCGGAACTGGCAGCCCGACCGGGAAGCCCAAACCAGGAGGATACGGTATCGGATTTTGATGCGGAGTTAGGGGCTTGGGGAATAAAACTGGTTATGGATAAAGTCGCCGGTGATATCCTGACAGCGCGGCGGGTCAATGTGCAACAGGGCGGAAAACTGGCCGTTACCAGTTATGTCGCCTGGTTGTCCCTGACGGCTGAAAACATGGCCAGGGATGACGTCATAACCGGCGAACTGCAGTTGGTCAATTTCGGCACCTCCGGGATCCTGGAAACCATCGAAGGGGCGACAACCACGGTGTCGCCGTTAATGCAAACCAGCGCCCAGTCGATGGCCATTGACCGCGACAAAGTGATGCTTCGGCCCGATGTGGTCGAACTTTTCCGAAGCTTCGTTCCGCAGGATAAAAAACTCACCCTGGCGACCCGCATATCCGGCCCGGCCAAGTCGGCTTATCCCGACGGGCCGGCGAAGGAACTCAAACTGGCGGACGATGTCGCCCCTCACCTCAGCCAATCGACCACGGGAATCAATGTGATTGTCGTCGCTGATACGGATTTTTTGCAGGACCGCTTATGGGTGGATCGTCAGGATGTCTTTGGCAACATGACCCTGGTTCCCCATGCCAACAACGGTGACTTTGTCATCAACGCCATAGACAATCTTGGTGGCAGCAGTGATTTGATTGATTTGCGCGGGCGTACACGCACCCAACGGCCCTTCCATCTGGTGCAAAACATCCAGCGCGACGCCGAAATGCAGTACCGAAATAAAGAAAAGGAATTGCAGGACAAACTGGTCGATCTGCGCGGCAAGTTAAACAAGGTCCTCCGGCGCGAAGACAGCACGGGTGAAGTCATTATGAACGCCGACGAAAAAGCCTCCGTTGACCAGTTTCGGAAAGAAATGACAACCATTCGCAAGGAGCTGAGAAATGTCCAACTGGCGCTCCGTCAGGACATCGATAAACTCGATTCCTGGCTGAAGTTTATCAACATCGCAGCCATCCCGCTGGTATTACTCATTATCGCTATGGTCACCGGTCGGATACGACAAACCCGTCGGCGCACCGCAAGCGTAAACCAATAGGTCCCGTTTTCGGGTTAAGGAAATCCAAATGTCCCCACGTCTTCTTTCCGTTCTTGCCGTGGCATCGGTAGTCGCTATTGCTGCTGCAGCTTACGCCGTCAGCACGGAGCGCGGTTTTGAAACCCTATCAGCAAATACCAAGGTGTTTCCGGAACTGCGGGATCAATTAAATGACATTACCCAATTGTCGATTGTCACCAACGAACGGCAAATAACCCTGGTTCGCGATACCGACGGTTGGTCGGTGAAGGAAAGCGATGGGTACGAGGCAGAGGTTAAAAGCATTGAAAAGGCCCTGATCGGGTTGGCTGACCTGGTTTATATGGAAGCAAAAACAAAAAAACCTGAGTTATACGCCAAACTTGACCTCAGAGACCCATCCGACAAGGAATCGCGTAGCCGCCACATCCAGGTAACCGGTACCTACGGAAAAACCCTGGCTGATGTTATCCTGGGCAAAACCCGATATAACATGCCGGGCACGACCCGCGACGGGATCTATCTGAGGTTTCCCGACGAAACCCAGTCCTGGCTGGCCATTGGCCAGTTGGAGGCCAGCAAATCGCCCAGCGACTGGTTAAAAACACCGATCACCAACATTGACGGCAACCGCATTAAAAGCGCGACCTTCAAACACTCTGACGGCGAAGTCCTGCGGGTCGAAAAGACCTCTGAAAATGCCGAGACCTTCGTTCTGCATAATCTCCCCGAAGGGAAACAACTAAAATTTAAGACCGACCCGCAGAATATGGCAACCGTGCTTGAAAGCCTGGATCTGGAAGATGTCCGCAAGGCGTCGAAATTCGATTTCGCAACGGCCACCAGCCTGACTGCCGAATTCAAAACCTTTGACGGCCTTTCCATAGAAGTGCAAATGATCGAAAAGAAAATTGCCGATGCTGGTGAAGATGAAATCGGGGTTGAATCCTGGATCCGCCTGTCGGCGGTCGCGGATGCGGCAAACGCGGCTCAGTCGGCAAAGGACATTAACGGCCATACGCGCGGCTGGGCCTATCGGATTCCCGGTTACAAAGCCTCACGCCTGAATAAACGACTGCTGGCAATCATTGAAGACAAAAAAGCCGGGTCCTAGGCCCGCTATCTTCAGGCGTTCGGTCGCCTGACCACGCGATTTTTCGGGAATCGCAGCAAAACCTGGGTGCCCGTTCCTTTGGTGCTTGTCAATTTCATCGTTCCGCCGTGGAGTTCGATCAACATATTAATCAAAGGAAGGCCCAGTCCGGTCCCTTCGTCGACCCTCGGAGTCGACTGCCGACCGCCCTGGCAGAAGGGTTCAAGGACCTTCTGCAAGTCTTCCTCAGCAATTCCAACGCCGTTATCCACAACCTCCACTTCCATACCGGCGTCCAGGTGCCCGTTAACGGCGATATGCAGGTGTCCGCCGGGCGCTGTGAATTTAATGCTGTTGGTCAGCAAATTTATGACCATCTGCTTGACCCGCAATGGGTCGGCGATCAGATAAGGCAGGTGATCGGGCACTGCGCTGGTGATTTGCAACTCCTGCTGACGTGCCCGTTCGGCGACCATGGCTACACTTTCTTCGACAATCAGACGGAGATCAAAGGTTTCCTCATTTAGGGACAAGGCACCGGCCTCAATTTTTGCGACATCCAGAACTTCGTTTATGAGTTGCAGCAAATGGCTGCCGGAACGGTTAATATCACCGGCATAATCCTTGTATTTCGGATTACCCAGCGTCCCGAACATTTCCTCTTTGAGAACTTCAGAAAATCCGATGATCGAATTGAGCGGGGTTCTCAGCTCATGGCTCATGTTTGCCAAAAATTCCGATTTGCTGTGGTTGGCGGCGTCGGCTTCGCGTTTGGCCTCGACCAGGGATTTTTGGATCATTTCACGCATCGTTAATTCGCTGGTAAGTTCGGCTGTCTGTTCTTCGACCCGTGCTTTTTGTTGATCGGAGGACTTTTTCAGTTGATTGACGGTTTCCGTTGTTCGTTTGAGTACCCGATTGGCCCCCCGTTGAGCAAAATAAACGCCGCCAAATGTCGCCAACAGGGCAATCATCGAATACACCCATCCGGCCAAAATAAAGGGGCTCTGGATTTCTGCCAAATCGATTTTGGTTATCAGGCCCAGGTTGAGAAGTCCGATGGGCTGATGCGCTGTCAGGACTTTGACGCCCCGGTAATCCAGATCGACCAGGGTCCCTGAACGACCGCTTAGGGCCGCAGCCATGGGCGATCTCTCCTTCCCGGACAGGGGTTCGGATTTCGGCGGATTGCCCGCGTCAAACCGCCGGCGTGAGATCCAATTGATCTGATCATTGGCCGCCTGGGCGAGCCCCACCTCTCCGCTCTGGCCAAAACCCGGTATTTGGCCATAGGTTTCTTGCAAGCGGGAAAGAACGGTTCCAGGGGGGGATTGCCGACTGTCGTTGACGGACGCAGTTGCCAACCCGGCGGTACCTTCAATCAACCGGGCCTGGCCCATCGCCAGGTCCGTCAAACGGGTCCGCTGTCGATCCAGGGATCTGTCATACAAGACAACCGTTGCCAGGATCGTCAGGCCAACGGCCAAAACGGCAATCGATCCGGTAACCAGGAAAACGCGTTTATTTTCAGTCATCTTTTTATTTAAATCCTAATGGACGCGACGGTTTCTTCGGTAATCGACGGACCGCGTCACCCTCACCTTTTTGCCATGAAACCGGTTAATAGGTCGTTAGCGGCCCCTGTGGATCTTTGCTCCCGTCTGGCCAAGGAGATCAATCGCCGGCACCCCTAAAAAGAACACAAACAAGCGTTGTTCAGCGCTATCGCGGCAGGCCTATTGACAGGCCGATTTTTTACGCCAAATTTAGCCATGAAAAGAGGCTTTTGATGGGAAGGCCTGTTTTGGGTGCCAATCGTGTGGGCCCGCAATTCGTACTCGCTCAAACTGAGGAGGAGCACGCGTAATGTCTCGAATGTCTGCTTTTAACAGCCCGCTGTTACTTGGCTTTGAAAACTTTGAACGGGTTCTGGATCGGGCGTCGAAAGCGTCTGCCGAAGGTTATCCGCCCTACAACATTGAACAAACCAGCGAATATGGGCTGCGAATAACCCTTGCGGTGGCCGGTTTTTCCATGAATGACCTGAATGTGACCGTCGAAGATAACGAATTGGTTGTGCGGGGACAAAATGCCGAAGACGATACCCACCGGGTATTTATCCATCGCGGCATTGCGGCACGGCAGTTTCAAAGAAGTTTTGTTTTGGCCGAGGGCATTGAAGTCACCGGCGCTGGCCTTGATAACGGATTGTTGCATGTGGATTTGGAACGCATCGTTCCGGAACCGGATGTGCGTACGATTAAGATCGAGAACGCAGCACCTGATCGCAAAAAAAAGCGACCGACCACCATTAACGTCGAATAGACGATAACAACCGTGAAACCAGCATAAGGGTCTGCCCGTTACCGGGGGACCCTACAGAAAGGTGTTCAGATATGGAAAAATCAGAAATTCAATCGCCAAGAAAACAATTGCCCATGTCGCAGCAGGCTTTTGCGGAATGGGGTTCCGGGGCATTCGCCTATGTCAAACCGGAAACGGACGGCGGGATCAATGGTTATGCCATCTACGCTGCAGACGGACGCCACTTGGCGTTTGTCGCCAGTCGGGATGCGGCACAGGTCCTGGTTATGCAAAACGAATTGTTGCCCGTCTACGTGCATTGACGCCGCCGGTAGGGCCGGGTTATGAGGCGCTTTGACTCTGACTTTTTGTCGCGAGACAGGGATCTTTCGTCGCGAGACAGGGATCTTTCGTCGCGTGAAAGGGATCTTTCGTTGCAAAACAGGGCCTGCCCTGTCGCGCGGCGCCCAACCCGGCGCAGCGAAGTGTCAGTTGCCTAGGCGGCCCGGCTTTCCATGCTCTCCGTCAGGATCGCATAAAGGCCGTCTACGGTATTTGTCCCCCTGAGTTTTTTACAGGTGGGTTTGTCGCGCAACAAACGCGATACCCGGGCCAAGGCTTTTAAATGATCGGCACCCGCAGATTCCGGTGCCAGAAGCAAAAAGATCAAATCGACGGGTTGGTCGTCGATGGCCTGAAAATCAACAGGTGTTTCAAGCCGTGCGAATAAACCATATAAACTGTCGAGGTTTTCCAGTTTACCATGGGGGATCGCAATGCCATTGCCGACACCGGTGGTTCCGAGGCGCTCACGCTCCATCAAAACGTCAAAAACAGCCCGTTCCGGCTGCCCGGAAATCTCGGCGACGCGGCGCGCCAACTCCTGTATCGCTTGTTTTTTGCTCGACACCTTCAGGTTCGAAACAACACCACTTGTCGATACAAGATCATTGATCTCCATAGAATTTCCCTAACATCTCAGGTATGGATTATCGCCATACCTCTATTTAATGTTTGACGGATCAATCCAGCCTATGTTTCCGTCATTGCGTTTGTAAACAACGTTCAAACCGCCATTTGCACTGTTTCGGAACATCACAACAGGGGCATCCGCCAGGTCCATCCGCATGACCGCTTCACTGACTGTAAGCGTTGCAATATGGGTTTGCATTTCGGCAACAATCGTTGGCTGACCCTCGGGCTCAATATCCGAATCTTCCTGCTCGGGTTCAATCACGTACTGCTGTGCCTGCAAATATTCGTCAGCCGCCGTCAATCCCTTGTGGTGGTCAGACAAGCGCCGTTTATAGCGACGCAGCTGCTTGGCGATGCGCTCCAGGGCCCCTTCAAAGGCCCCATAGGCATCGACCCCTTCACTTTTGCTCTGAATTAACAGACCGCGAGGGCCAGGGTGCACCGAGATATCGGCACGCAACTGGTGCGCTTCACGTGAAAAGGTCACGCTCGCGTCAATCGCCTGGTTAAAATATTTATTAACAGCTGGTGTTAACTGGTCCTGAACGTGGCTGCTTAAAGCATCACCCACATCCATATTTTTGCCTTTAACGGATATTTCCATAAATACGCGCGGTCCCGTCTCTACGTCATCGAATTTCCAATCTTTGGCGGATTGAAAACCCTGAGCCCATTGGCTGCTTCACGACCCTGACTGCGAATTTGGCGAAACAAATTGAGTTGCGCCGTTTTTTGTCAGGAAGGCCGGGAAACTAGAACCCAGCCTCACTATTGTCAATACACCGGTTTTTTTACATTTTCTACCTTGCAAAAATAAAAAAAATCACCTAGGAGCCGCTTTGTCGCGTCGCCGCTGTACGGACGAGGGAATCCGCATGGATTCGCGATATTTTGCAACGGTCCGGCGAGCGATATCCATTCCTTCGGATTTCAAAAGCACAACCAGTTTATCGTCTGAAAGAATCTTTTTAGGCAGTTCGCCGTCAATCAGGGCTTTGATTCGATACCGAACGGCTTCGGCCGAGTGGGCGTCACCACCGTGCGTCGAGCCAATTGACGATGTGAAAAAATACTTTAATTCAAAAATACCCCGTGGTGTTGCCATATATTTGTTGGACGTCACCCGGCTGACCGTGCTCTCATGCATCTCGATAACTTCGGCAATATCACGCAGCACCAGCGGTTTAAGATGCTGAACGCCCAGGCGGAAGAACATATCCTGTTGCGCGACCAGTTCCGTTGCCACTTTGAGAATTGTTGTCGCCCTTTGGTGCAAGGATTTGACCAGCCAGTTGGCCGATTGAAACTGTTCCGTAATATAGGATTTGTCCTGGCGATCCTTGGTTTTTCCGAGGATTTCCGAGTGGTAGTGATTATTGATGAGAACCCGCGGCAAGGTTTCGGAATTCAGTTCGATCAACCAGCCGCCGCCGGGTTTGGCCCGCATCAACACATCAGGTGTTATCGGCTGACTGACCGTATGGTCAAAGGCGGTCGCCGGTTTCGGGTTAAGCGCCTTCACCTCCTGTATCATTTCTGCCAGGTCATCGGCATCGACCTGGCAAATCCTTGCCAGCTCCGACAGGTTTCGGCTGGCCAGAATCTCGAGATTATCAAGCAACGCCTGCATGCAGGGATCGTAGCGGTTCAGATCTTCAAGCTGCAACCTCAGACACTGTTTGAGATCGCGTGCAAAAATTCCCGGCGGATCCAACCGCTGCATGACCTTCAGAGTCGCTTCAACCCGTGCAACATCACACCCCAGAATCTCCGAAACATCGCTCAGTTCACCACGCAGATAACCCGCATCGTCGAGCAAATCGATCAAATGGCTGCCGATGATGCGGTCGACGGGATGTTCGATTTCCATGCCGATTTGCGCCATCAGGTGGTCACGCAGGGAGGTCTGCTCCGAGAGCGTCTGTTCCAGGTCCGGCGGCAAGCCATCGAAGCCGCCGCCGCCACCGGTTTCCTTGTAGGGGCCGGCGTCAAAGGCCGGCCCATCAACGTCACTGCCGCTGTCATTGGTATAGGTATTGTCCAACTCCGCATCCAGGGCCTTGGATTCGGGAATTTCGGCCGGTTCAGCGGTGGAAAAGTCGATATCCTCGAGCGCCGCAGTTTCCGTCGCTGCGCTGTCTTCGCTCGGCGGGTCGTCGTCTCCATCGATGCGGTCATCCCGTCGGTCGCCTTCGTCGCGTTCGAGCATTGGGTTTTGTTCCAATTCCGTCTCGACGAATTCGCTGAGCTCGATATTTGACATTTGCAGAAGTTTGATCGCCTGCTGCAATTGCGGCGTCATCACGAGCGACTGTGATTGGCGCTGGTCGAGGCGCGGGCTCAACACCATCAGATCGCTCGAATTTTGAGATTAAAGACTAAACCGATCACCCAAATAAACACGCCTTACATCTTCGTTCCCGACGATGTCGTTTGGCGCCCCCTCCATGAGCATCATTCCGTCGTGAATGATGTAGGCCCGGTCAATTACATCCAAGGTTTCGCGGACATTGTGATCCGTGATCAAAACACCGATTCCGCGGTCTTTCAAATGGGCAACCAAATCCCGAATATCACCGACGGCGATTGGATCGATACCGGCAAACGGTTCATCCAAAAGGACAAAATGCGGGTTGGAAGCCAGCGACCGCGCGATTTCGACGCGCCGCCGTTCACCGCCCGATAAGGCAAGTGCCGGCGTGCGGCGCAAATGAGTAATGGAGAATTCAGCCAACAAAGCGTCTAAAATGGCTTCGCGGCGTTCCCGCGATTTTTCCACGACTTCAAGCACCGCCCGTATATTCGCCTCAACAGAAAGGCCCCTGAAAATTGACGCTTCCTGTGGCAGGTAGCCGATCCCAAGGCGGGCACGGCGATACATGGGCAAATCCGAAATGTCGTTGCCATCGAGGACAATTGACCCCTGATCGGGCGGTATTAATCCGGTTATCATGTAAAAACAGGTGGTTTTTCCGGCACCATTGGGCCCCAACAGGCCAACCACTTCACCGCGTTGCAATTCCAAACTCACGCCGCGAACAACCGGCCGTTTTTTAAATCGTTTGCCGATGTTGTTCACCACCAGGCCCCGATTATCGGCGACCAGCTCGGGCCCGCTTTTCGTCTGAGACGCCGGGTTATCGTTCATTTTTGCTCCCCAAACTTCGCCTGCATTAGCGATTTACTTCTCTAATCTGCGGGACTTATCATCCCTTAATATTCTATTCACTTAGACTTTTTTTTGACGGGCTGGAAACGACCCTCGGCACGTGAAATGCCCGATGGGCAACTGTGCAACTTGGAAACACCGGTGTTCAAGTTAACCTCGGCACTGCATCCGTTCAACACGTTATCGCCGCGCCTAATTTTAACCGATCCGCTCAGCGTCGCGATACCACTTTCCACATTATAAACACCGCGCTCTGAAGTTGCCTGATCTTTATCAGTGGTAATTTTCACATCTTCGAAGGCATCTACCCGATAAATGCCCGTTTCGCCTTTTTTGTCTTTCCTGAAATAGGCCGCCAGAACATTGGCATTCAATTTTTTATTCTCGCGCATGGCTGCGGCGTTACCGCGGGCGACGGCCATCTGTTTGGTTTCCCAAAACTCCAGTTGATCCCGCGCCGTCAGCCAATCCTCGCCGGATACCAGTTTCAGGTTTTCGCCGGTGATCGTGAGGACGGAATTGTCCACGTCGTAAAGCGCCTTGTCGCCAAATGCCGTGCCTTCGGCCGACTTGATTCGCACGGAGCCAATGGCATCAAGACGCCATATATCCGTCGCCCCGTTACTTGACTTTCGATAATAGGCCCGCAATTCGTCGGCCAGCACCCGAACGTCGCCGCGCACCGCCCGCGCATTGCCCCGCGCGACAAAAACCAGGCTGTCTTGTTGCCATTCAATGCCATTGTCAGCGTCAATTTCGATGGGCGCGTCACCGGTACCGAAGTTGAGGCTTTGCGCCCTGACCTGGGCGACAGCCAGGGTGATCAAAGACGCCCCAACGAGGATCGGCCAAAACCTTATCATTTTACTGTTTGTCCGGCTCCAGGGTGCAAAATCAACTTTGATTTACCACTGAAATAGATGGTTTTTCCCTTGTCTACCAGCTTAAAACCCTGGGCTTTAAGGATGCCAAAAGGCCCCTGCCCCTGGATCGGTAGATTGCCCGTTGCAATGCCCGTCGCCAGATCAATAGCGGCTTTTTCCGTCCGGAATTCGTATCCCGAATCGTGAAACAGATTAACCGCCCCCTCCAGGTTCAAGGCCTTTTCCTGATGGGCCAATGTTCCGGTTTCCGCCGTCAGCACCAACCAGGTTCCATCGTCCAGGGTAATGTCCGCCTTTGGCATTTCCAGCTCAATCGATGCCGCGTCGTCTTTCGATTTAAGATCACCCAGGCTGCGTGCCAGATCGGCGGTGATCGAGTAGGGTTTGTTTTCCGAATCGGTACCGACAAAACGCGGGTTTACCATACTGGGATCTTTTGAGACGCTGGCCTTAATGGCGGCAAAACCAATCCGGAACCGCAGGTCATCGGCGGCCAGGTGCGGCCACAGGACAACCAGTGAAATCAAAACCAGGGCCGTCACCGGCAGCACAAACTTCATCATGGAAACAAAGCGGCTATAGGTTTGCGAGAAGCGGCGCGGCAGACGCGAGGTGCGAATCTTACGGGCCGCGCCGCGGCCACCTGCGTTGGTTTGGAAATCAGTAGACAGGGAATTCATCACAGCCATTCCCGTTATACCACGCCGGCCCGCAGGCAATCATGGATATGCACGATACCAACCACCCGGCCCGCGTCGACGACAAATATATTGGTTATTGATTTGGCGTTCATGAGGGCGACCACTTCACTGGCCAGGGTATCGGGGCCAACCGTTTGTGCCCCTGCGGTCATAACGTCTTTGGCCTGAAGTGATAAAAAGTCGGGCCCCATATGGCGTCGGATGTCGCCGTCGGTGATAACCCCTTCGACGGCACCGTGTTGATCAACAACCGCCAGACACCCAAATCGTTTTTCGGTAATCACCAACAGGGCCTCGGCCATGTCGATGATACCCGGTGCCGTCGGCAACTGGTCACCGGAATGCATGAGATCCCGGACTTTTAAAAGTTTAAGCCCTAGTTTTCCGCCGGGATGAAAGGTTTGAAAATCCGTCGGCGAAAAATTCCGGCGCTCCAACAGGGCGACGGCCAGGGCGTCGCCCAAACTCAGCATCAGGGTTGTTGACGTGGTCGGGGCCAATCCGAGCGGACAGGCTTCCGGCGCATCGGGCAAAATCAGCGATAGCGTCGACGCCGCATGCAAGGTACTGCCACGGCGCGACGTCATGCCGATCAGGGGGATTTCAAATCTTTTGCAATAGGCGACCAAATCGGCAAGCTCCGTCGTCTCGCCGGAGTTTGACAGGGCCAAAACCGCGTCCTCTTTGGTGATCATTCCCAAATCACCGTGCGACGCTTCACCGGGATGAACAAAAAAACTGGGCGTCCCGGTGGAAGCCAATGTCGCCGCGATCTTATTGCCCACATGGCCACTCTTGCCCATGCCCGAAATCACAACCCGACCGCCGATCGCCGAAATAATATCCAGAGCTTCGACAAATTCTGCTGCCAGACTGGCGGCTAAATCGGTCAGCGCCTGGGCTTCAATGGCCAGGACTTTACGCGCCGATGTTAAATCATCGTTGTCCGTCAAATCGATCGCCGATGACAGGTCCACTGCGGCATTGGTTGTCATTATAAGAAATAATCCCTGTCGATATTATTGGTCGTTGTGATGTCTGAGTGAGTATGCGCCCGACGCCGCAACAGGTCAATGAAACCGGGCCCTTAGCGGCATTGGCATGAGCTTAACCCTGGCGATACATGAATTTTCCGGGCGCGCCGGTGGTTAATGGGCAAAGATGTCGACGTCGCCCCAGCCGCCGGTATCGAGTTCACCGCGGACATTTAAAAAATCAAAACACGATTGCGCCAATTCCATTCGGCTTTCCCGGACCAACATAATATCCAGGCGTTCCTTGAGAGCGTGCAGGTTGACCACATCCATCGCCGCATATTTTAATTGATCGCCCGACAACTTATTCGCCGCCCAGTCCGATGATTGTTGTTCCTTCGACAGCTCGATCCCCAGGAGTTCTCGGGTGACATGTTTAAGACCGTGATAGTCCGTGTAGGTTCGAACCAGTCTGGAGGCAATTTTTGTGCAATAGACGGGTTTGATCTCAACGCCTAAGAATTTTTTCAGGATCACCACATCAAAGCGCGCAAAATGGAAGATTTTCGTTACCCCCGGATCGGCCATCAGGGCCGTCAGGTTGGGTGCCTGATACCTGCCGGCGGCAAATTGAACCAGATGGCAAACCCCATCACCGGAAGACAGCTGGGCGACACAGAGGCGATCCCTGTTGGGGTTCAGACCCTGGGTTTCCGTATCAACGGCAACGCTTGCGCCAAAGCTCAATCCGGCCGGCAGGTCGCCCTGGTGTAATTCAATGGCCGTTGGTTTTTTTCGTGCTACAAATTTCATAAAACTCCCCCCTTACCGTTTTTTTAATGCTACGAGACAGGGAGATATGGTGTCGAGGAGAGGTCACAAGGTTTTCCCGTGTACATATCACTAATAACTCCATCATTGTATCTTTATCAATGAGATAGATTAAAAAGTCTGCGCAGACAAGCGCCATGCCCGTACCGGGTATAACGACAAACCAAGCGATTATTGATAATTCTTTGCAAGCCGTACTATGCCTGCCCAAGGTTGCAATTTCTGCAAAAATGAAGGGAGTGCTCATCGGGTTCTTGGCATGGTTGCACGGAGCCAGATTTTTTATGGTCCCTTGATCAGCCCGGTTTCCAACTGTCGAAGGGTTGTCAATTCTGGTGGAATGCTTCGAATTGATTTTATGCTTCGTTGCTTTGCGCCGCGCCAGGCCACATTGCGCCCGGTTCCTGTTTTGATTGCGGCAAAAAGACGGTCATGATCATCTGAATTACCTGCCCGGCTTCCACGCCATTACGGGACAAACGGTCGGAGTACAGGTCAAAATACTGTCCGCCCGTCATCGCTTCGAGTCTTTGTAAAACAATTCCTACAGCACGGATTTGAAGATCGGGCGATTGTTCGGGCGGCTGGCGCCTTTTGCCCCAACAAACTCATCAACGATTGTCAGGTTCAAACAATCGTGACGTTGGTCGTCAATGGAGCGTGTTTGGCGCTCTTCCGCTTCATCGGTGGATTTTCTGAGGAAGAAGAAAGACATCCGTAATCGGCGGTTGGCAACCATCCCGCATGGAAAACCGATATGATGTCCGATTGTTATCCCTATTTTCGATTTTTCGGCGTATTGACCTGGGCGTTTATCAAATTCAGCTCAGGCCGGTTTTGCGCCGTATGAAATATCGCAATGATATCGATTTGATCCGGTGTGATTTCGTATACGGCGACATAAGGGAGACCATGGATGACCTATTCGTCCGTTCCCGGCACCGACCCGACACGCCCGGAACGGGGAAATTGTCGCAGGCGGTTCAAAGACGAGCGGATATGTTTAACGACTGCTGTCGCAACCTTTTGATTGTCTTGTGGATTGTCTTGCCGAATATAGTCGTAAATGTTTTGAAAATCGGTTCGCGCCGCCCGACGGAAAACAAGTTTCATGCGCCAGCGGAGGTAAAGAAGGCTGTCGTTTCCTCATCGCTGGCATAGGTGCGGTCAGCTTGACGGCGGCGGACTTCTTCGATTTGCTGATCGCTCAAATGGGGGGCGTCGGCATCCGTTTGAGCAACAACGCTAAGCAATATTTCCGCTGCTTCATCCTGTCGGTTTTCAGACAGAAGGCGGACTTTTTCGATGGCTTGTTCAAGAAGTATTGTCATAGGGGTCTTATAACGTTGATTGAGGATTTCGGCAAATTTCCTATTGGTTATTGTCAGTAATCAAGTGATATGTCCGTATCCCTTGCAACAGTTCTGTCCGCTTCATCAAATCCCCCCTTTTAGAGAAATCTTAAAACCGGACAAACTACAGGGTACATAAACCGGTCAATTCAATTTGTTATCGAAAGGGCAAGGCGGCATTATAAAATGTTGAAAACACAACAAGCGCATGCCATTTTTCCTGATTATATCGAAAAAGAACGCGATTCTAGTGTAAAAGAGTCCTCGACTTATATGACCGTTGCCTATTCCTGCCCACATACAACAGCAAGATAGATTTGATGCTGTTCGGCATTATCTAATTGAAGAAAATCTCTACCGTCCGCCAAAGCCAGTCGTCCTTAATTGGAACCGCTCCTAATTGGATTCACTGCGTTAGCCGGAGACCTCGGTCCGTTGACTGAGGTTTGGTGCCCAGGAGAGGTCGTGAGGTCTTCCTATCCACAAACAAGTTTATATTCCGCCATCTCTTACTTATCAACGCAATAGGTGGAAAGTACGCAGATAAATAGGGGTTTTCCGGTAATGATTCAAGCTACAATGTGAGCTACTTTTCCGAAATTTTAGCCTTCAAAACCACCTGTCATCGAGCATGGTATCAAGTTCGGTAAACTGCCCAAACGAAATGGCCTGTGAATACAGAGGCGTTTCTGGCTCTAATTGCTGATAGATGAGACGATGAACATCGTTGTAGTGAACCCATCGGTGAATTGCGGCGTAATTGTCTTCAAGAAATTGGGCTTGATTATTATTAATCAACATAATGATTTGGTTAAGGAATGCTCAATATAGCTTTGCTTTTTAGAAAAGCGATAGGCGCGAAGGGCGGTTTCTTAATGTTAATTTCAGTTTCTGATAAGCTACATAGCATAGTCCAAATAACCTCATGCCCATGAAATAAGGCCTAATCCCCATAAAGTACTATCGCTTTTCTAAGAAGCGATGGGCGGGCCGATTTTTCCTTTTTTTCTCTCTTTCCTCCCATTCCCATGAACACCACTAAACCCTGGAACAAGGCCCGCGCCGTTGGCCAGCGTAAGGCCTTCGAGCCCGATCAAGTCCGCGTCATCGCTACTTATCTATTCACCGAACATCGACGCCAAGAGCTTTGTCTGTTTACCCTCGGCATCGACACCATGCTCCGCGCAAAAGACCTTTTAGCCTTGCGTGTCTCGGATATTGAAGACCCACAGAATGCGGTTTCCGATACCTTCGGCTGGCAGCAAAGCAAAACCAAGCTTGGTGTCTTCCCCGCGCTGACCCCCACGTCCAAACAGGCAGCCCTCGAATGGATTAAGGACAGCCGCAAAGGGCCGGATGATTTTCTCTTCACTGGCCACAAGGCTGCGACCGCCGGAGCCATTTCAACAAGCGTCTATCGCGGATTAGTCAAATCCTGGGTCGAGGCTATCGGCTTGAATGCAAGTCCATACAGCTCCCATTCTCTCCGCCGCACAAAACCTATCCACCTTTACCGTTGCGGCGTCCCCGTTGAGCGCATCGCCAAGCTGCTTGGTCACAAGGACACGCAGACCACGCTGGTTTATTTGGGCGTCACCTTAGCTCAGGCACAGGAGGATGCCCGGCGGAATGATTTGTTCGCGGCGTCACCGAACAAGTCCGCCAGAAAATTAAATCGGCTTAGTGAGCAGGATATCGACCGCATTGCCACCAAGACGGTTTCCCGCCTCGTCGATTTTTTTGACAGAAAAAGCGGTTAGGCGGACAATATGAAAGTACTCGGATTATCCTTGGTCGTGTTTGCCGCCAGCCTTTCCGATCATGTGCTGGCCCAAGAGGCCGACGAACTCCAATTCATCACCGAGACCTACAGCAAGTGCCTTTCCAGAGAGACCGAGGTCGCTAAGCAACTAAAAGATAATGATGAACGCCAAGAGTTTCTTGAGGAGGGGCAAGCTCACTGCGATGAGATCATGCGCCTCAAACTCCGAACCGCGAAGGCCAAAGCCGATATGGCCGAGGTTACGGCCCGCTTGATCTCAGAGGCCAAAAAGGACCTCGGCCTCAAATAAATCCCATCAATGAACGAAATCCTGCCTTCCGCCTTTGAATCCCCAGACCATCCGAAGCGGACGGCGGAACGCCCGAAGCATTCCATGGAGGCAATAGAAGCCTCGCATGATAAATCCCTGCAACAGCAAGCCGAAATCAGACAAACGGAAATTGAAAAAGAAGGCCGTCGCAATGAGATTGCGGGTTTTCTCATGGACTTATACGTGGACCCATCGAGCCGCGCCTTTCTGGAACCCTATGAAGACAACGGCCAATTCCCGGAACAGGTAACCGATACGCTTCGCGCCTACGAAAAGAAAAAACAGCAAACGAAGCCTGAGTATGACATCACGAAAAAGCCAGTAGCGATTATTGTCGGTGTCCTTGATCGTCATTCCGAGAAAGTCGAGGCAAGGCAGGAAGTGGAAAGCACCGAAACCAACCGAAACAAGTACGTCTCCCTGGTCGAAAAATTGCGCCAGGATGGAAAATCGACCACCGATATTATCCGACAACTGGCAGAGCATCCTGATACGCCGGAGAGTGAGAGGGGCAAACTTCAAGCCTTATCCAAAATCATTGCCCTAGCCCGTACAGCGGAAGACCGCCGCCTCATCGAGGGCAAATTGAACGAGCAGAACTTGGCGGCGCTCCCCGACCCTGCGACCTTCATCAGTTTCGAGATATTTTCCTCATCCGGCTATGACACCGGCATATCAGAAGAAACCCAAAACGCCATTGCCCAGGAGTTTGGTTTGGACCGCCCTCAACCCATTGACACAGGCTCAGACGTGCGCGAAGCCGCAACCAAGACCCAAGTGAACCCGCAGACGGGCGAGGCAGAACCCGCCCATACGGAAGAACACCCGGCCCCCATCCGGCCCGGCGTCACGGCCCACACCGTCACCGGAGACGAAATCATCCTGAAAGCCCATGCGGGTAGTTCTACAATCAAAAAAGATGTGACCGGCTGGAGCGACGAAGACATCGGCCTCCTTGCAGAAGCCTTGGGCTTCTGGACAGGAACCGAGGAATTCGGCGCAACCGGCTTCGTCGAGAGCGTTTACAAAATCGATTTCAGCATCCTCAGCAGCGACGCCTTCGATCCGATAAAACTCACCGAAATCCGCCAGAAACTCACCTATCTGGTCGGCGGTCTCGAGGGGTATGATGGCGACATTTTCGACGTACGCGAAAAGAAAGGTTTGATCCGATATCAGATGCGCCTGCTATCGGAAGACGGCGAAGCCACGGGGTGGGAGAACGATCAGGCGGCGACCGAACGGATGGTCAAGAAGTTTGGACTGGATGAACCGAACGCACTGAAGGCCTTTGGCGACTACACCCAAACCACCTATCTCACTGGGGATGCCACCGCCGAGGACTTGCAGAAATATCTGACAAAGAAATCTCCGGAGCGAAATTCCCTCCATGCTCCTCCATCTGCATAATGATCACCATACGCACGAATGAAGCGGAACTATTAAATGTAAAAATAACAATTTAAATGGGAAGACCATTCGAAACAGGAAAAACACACGAAGATCAAGATAGAGAGAAAAGAGGCCTCGAAAACCTTAAGGTCGCTCTTGCACAAAAGGATGCAGAAAGGGCGGAGGTATCCGATAGCCTCCATTCGCTTTCCGAAGAGGTTCAGGCTGACATTGGATTTCTAAAGCCAGGAAGTGAGTTGGAGATAACCCCGGAAACAATGGAATCGGCCTTGAAGACAGGAAACGTGGCCCTGCTGAAATACCTCACGGCAAGGGCAAACAGGCTTCCCAAGTCGTTTTCGAGCGTCATGGCTCCCTTGGATGAAACGCGCTTTTTCCGCTTGGGTCCGGATGGCTCCACAGTAGGATACGGCCTTTCAGCCGAAGCGTTGGCAAAGCTCGGCACAAATCTTCTTGGAAAAGGATTTCCCCGGATAAATTCGGAAGAACTTGATCTGGTTGTCATGTCGCGGCTTGCCTCTTTCCAGCGTCTTGAGGGAGTGCGAATTGTAGGGCAGCACTTCCCGGCAGAGGCAAGTCATGCCAGCACGCTGGAAGCAACGGAAGATCAGGCTGTTCATATCTCAAAGATCGATGTATTGAAATTCCAAGATGTCATTGATCGGGGAATGATTGATGACGTCATGCTGAGCCATGCCAGCCACGACTACAATGAAGCCAATTTTCCCGGCATCAATGTCATTCGTCAATCTACTGCACTTCATCCAGCACTTAGCATAGTTCCATTCGACTCAATTCCAGCCTCCCTCAACCCCGTGATGTCCCGCTACCTTCGCGAAAATATGGGCCATGAGGGACTTATCATTCCCGATTGGTATGACATGGGGGCTATAAGGGATTTCGTAAGGGAATTGGACATGAAACCTGACTCGAACACCTTTGCGAGGGGTGATTACATAACTGTTCGGTCCATGATTTTGGCTGTGGATGCGGGTGTTAGCTTTATTACCGGAATTCCAGGAAGGATTGCCCTGGATGCCGTGAGTTGGGGAAAGTTCAAGACGAAATCACCCGAAGCTTTTGCCAAACTGGACGCAAAACTGAGCACTGCGGTGCAAGACACCTTTGAGCGCATTAAACCGGCGAATTCTAATGTGAGATTGGATATCGATACTTTCTCCTTTCAGGAAAAACTTCTCTTCATGATCTATAACAAGAAAAATTACGGCGAGGATTACGCCAAGCTCATGGAGTCGGACGAAATACAGTCGCGAAATATGGCCGTGTTCAAAGTCCTGATGGGGCGAGGAACAGGCAATTATGATGCTTGGAATAGAACTGGGGTGATGACCCTTGTGCAAAGGCAGAAAATCATCGAATCCCTTTCGGGAAAGACATTTGCCTCGCCCCCCAATAAAGTGAGTGAGGAAGAACCTTGGTTTAACGCCTTAATGGGAGACACGGTATTCAGAAAATACTATGACGGCATAGATTGGGAATCCGGCAGGATGAGGCAGTATTTTACCCGATTGAAAAAAGCCCAACTCTCTTCAAGTTCCCCTGATTTTGCGAGCATTGAAACACGGGATAGGTCTTGAAAAGGAATAATTATTATTTCAACGCGCGCTCGATTTGGCCACCGGACAAATGGTCGAGTACGCCCAATCCAAGCACTGCTCCACCCATGCGGCGCTCGAAGGCTATCAGCGAATCGCTCTTAGCCCTGATTTCGTAGGGAACATCTTTGACGGAACCCCTGCCCTCAAACAGGCGTTTTGGCAAATACGCGCGCGCAAGAACCCAATAGCCGGTGCCGGTGATGCCGCCTTGCCAA
>JAJFII010000083.1 GCA_021775095.1 Rhodospirillales bacterium | reverse complement strand
GAATTTTGTCGATCTCCACAATGAAAATCCAAAGCCTTTCAAATGGACAAAATCTGCCGACGAAATACTGGCTTCGGTGAAACGTTTCTGCCATCGTGTCGAGAATAACTTATGTGCCGAACTTTAGATTCAGATGACTAGGTGACGCCGGCCCTATATCCTTTTTTTACCGGGGCCCTCAGCGCAGTGTCCGCGCAAAAGTCCGGATGTCATTGATCAGAAGCTCCGGTTCCTCCATGGCGGCGAAGTGGCCGCCGCGGGGCATTTCGCTCCATTGTTTTATGTTGTACAGGCGTTCGGCGTAACTGCGCGGCGGCCAAGCCAAAAGTTCGGCCGGAAACAGGGCGCAGGCCGTTGGCACTTCGACCCGTTTGCCGTCCGCTGAAAGCACCCGTCCGCCCTCTTCGCGGCGGCCGTAATAGATCCACGATGCGGAGTTGAAGGTACCAGTCACCAGGTAAACCATGATGTTGGTCAACAGGGCGTCCTTGCTGTGGGCGCTTTCAATGTTGTCGCCTTTGGTATCGGACCAGGCATTAAATTTTTCAATGATCCAGGCGGCAACGCCAACCGGGCTGTCCATCATGGCGTAACTCAGGGTTTGGGGTTTTGTCTCCTGCTGGGTGCGATAGCCGTTCTGCATGATCTGGTCCCGATCGAACTGGGCGGCCCAGGTTTTTTCCGCCGGGCCCTGGGGTTCACCCGGGGTGCGCATGGTCAGGATATTGATGTGAATGGCCTGACAGGCGGCGGCGTGATCAAACCCCAGCCAGCTTGAAATGGCGCCGCCCCAATCGCCGCCCTGGGCCAGATAGGTTTCGTACCCCAAAACATCGGTCATCAGGGCATTAAAGTGGTCGGCGATTTTTCGCGGGCCATAGGGGCGCGGTGGTTTACCGGAAAATCCAAATCCCGGCAGTGACGGGGCGACCACGTCAAAGGCATCTTCGACGGTGCCACCAAACCGTTCCGGATGGGCCAGGGGGCCGATTAATTCCAGGAACTCAATAACCGTCCCCGGCCAGCCATGGCTGATGATCAGCGGCAGGGGCGCCGGTCCGCTGCCTTTTTCATGAATATAATGCAGATCAAGGCCGTCGACCGGTGCAACGAAGTGATCGAATTGATTGATCGCCGCCTCCTGTTTGCGCCAATCGAAACCATCGAGCCAATAGGCGCAAAGCTCTTTCATGTAATCCAGATTGCTGCCGTATTCCCAACCCTCCAGATCCGCCATGGCCGACCAGGGAAAGTCGCGCACACGGGTGAAAATCTGTGCCAGGGTTTGCTCCGGTACGTCAATTTTAAAAGGCCTGATTGCGGATCCGTCTTGGTACCGTTTCGTCATTTAATTGTCCCTGAGTTAGCGTGTGCTTCCTGACAAACCCTGCGGGACGGGATGGTTTTTCTCTCTGGTATCGAGACTTGAAAACCATGAGGTGTCCCGTGTCTTTTCACCTAACCGATATGAAAAATCGCCTCCGCAGAATGGATGAAATGAGTGGGCCCTGACCCGAAGCAGGCACCTGAGGTGTTCCGTATTCACGGCAGTAGAAACACCCGCTTCAGGGGAATTTGAGTGGGCACATTGTTGACGTCGGTTTGCATGATATCAGCCATGTAAGCCCACCACTTTTGGCAAATCTCGGTGTCCGGGATTTGCTCCATGGTATGGTCATCGGTGCGGGTCAGGATGGCGAACAGGTGATCGGTTTGCGGATCCAGCCAGATTGAATAGTCGGAAACACCGGCCTTTTTCAGCAGTTTTTTAAGTTCGGGGTAAACCGCGTCGTGGCGTTTTTCGTATTCCGCCGCCTGGCCGGGATTGAGGTTCATGCGAAAGGCTATTTGTTCAGACATTTAAAGGCCTTGATTTGTTTGCGCGTTGTTTTGCAAAACGTCGATGGTGGAATCGCGGATATGTTCCAAATGATGGTGATAGGCGGCCACCGCCTGATCCGTATGGCCGGCCACCATGGCATCGGCGACTTCACAGTGCTGGGTGACGCTGGTTTTGATAACGCCCGGCATTTCCGTGGCGATCCGTCGTTCATCCAAAACCATATCATAGGCCAAATGGGCCATCACCGATAACATCCGATTGTTGGCGCCGGCATATAAGGCTTCGTGAAATTCCATATCCAGCAGACGAAAGGCGACGGGATCGTCATAGAAGGCCCGTCCATCAACGGCGAGTTTCATGATCCGTTGTTTGTGTTCGGGAGATGCCTGTTCCGAACACCGCCGGATTAAATCCAGTTCAATAACAACCCGGCAGTCAAAATGTTCGTTGGCGTCATAGTCGGCAACGGCAAACATGGCGTTCAGGGGTGCAACCAAGCGGCCGGGGGAAAGATCCGTGACCGTGTAACGCCCCCCTTGCCGGCTTTCGAGGACGCCCATGAGACTAAGCGCCTTCAAGGCTTCCCTGAGCGACGGTCGGCTGATGCCAAAGGCGATGGTCATTTTTTGTTCCGTTGGCAGGCGGTCGCCGGATTTTAAGTTGCCGCTTTTGATCATCGCCATGATCCGGTCGGCGACCTGTTCCGACAGCGATCGCCGCACCAGTTTGCTGCCGGAAAATTCGTCCCCTGAATCCCGTCGGTTGGCAGAGGCCACCAGTTGGGAAAACGCATCCGATGGGCCCGGACTTTGGTTTTTTTGTTTGTTCGTTGATTTTGCCATTGGGGACCCGTAAATCTAAAGACCAAGGCGATAAAACCGGTTGGCATTATCGCGGTAATATTTGCGTTGTTCTGTGTTGGAAAAATCTGCCAACGCCCGGTCAAGCACCGCCACCCATTGCTGCGGGGTGGTTGCCTGCAAAAGAATTGGGTAATCGCTCGCAAAAATGACCCGGTCGGTTCCAAAGGCATGGAACGTTGCATCGATATAGGGGCGCAGGTCAGTTTCTGTCCAGGTGTCATGGTTGGCTTCGACGGGTAAATCGGAGAGTTTGATGCACAGGTTCGGGTGCTCGGCCAATTCTTTTACATCCTCCCGAAATTGCTCGATTTGCCCTTCTTCGATGCCTGGTTTGCCGCAGTGATCGAGGATCATCGGCACCTTGGGGATGTGTTTGACGAATTCACGCACGATATCCATTTGTGTATGGTTGACGTTAATTTCGAAATGCATCCCAAATTTTTCAAGTAAGTTAACACCTTCAATGAATTTGGCGCTCAGGGTCAGGGCGCGGGGGTCGTCGTCGAATTCGACAATACGGCGAATGCCCTTGACCGCAGGATGGTATTCGGCCATTTCCGCAAGCAGCGGTTCAACCCGGCTGCCCCATTCCAGCGGCGCCATGGGGACAATTCCCTGCAGGCGTGGGTCGCGCAGAGCAGACTCTTCGACAAACTTTATTTCTTCCATGTACTGACCACCGGTCGCCGTGAAATCAGCGTAACATTCCAAAAAAACCATGGCTTCAATATCTAAATCACCGCAGTCGCGCTGGTAATCTTCGATCTGATAGGATTTGCCAAACAGTGGATGGCCCTGAAAGGCCGAATACTGCAGCCGGTCGAAATCCCAAATATGCAGGTGCGTATCAATGATCGGAAAATTTGGCATTTATCATCTCGTTGTCATCTCTCATTTGCCGCTCGGCATTCTTAGGGTTATGAGATGGATAAAACTTGCCAGAACAAAACAACTTGTCAAATTAATTTTTGTCTGACAAATTACACATCCACCAGTTTTGTGTCATTCAGTGACCGGTCGACCAACAGGAGACAATTGCAGTGACGGACCTGAATTCCGCCCCCCGTCCGGTTCGCCACACCCCCTTGCGTTTGCCGGTATTTGGATTTGGCAGCGTTCATTTGGCCGAACTTCATAACAAAGTTGATGAAACGCAGCCGCAAGCGACTTTGCAGGCCGTCTGGGACTGTGGAGTCCGGTATTTTGACACGGCACCGTGCTACGGTCGGGATCAGGCGGAACACCGCCTGAGTGATTTTTTACCGACAATACCCCGCCCGGCCCGCAGATATCAGCGAGAAGGGGACGTCGCTCGAACACCCCATTCCAGGGGAATTTTGGACCGAACTAAAAAAACAAAACCCGATCGATCCCAAGTCACCGATGGCCATGGGGCGTTAAAAATAACCGCATAACCTGAACCGATGGCCGTCCTTTAATTGCTTTGGCGGGCATTGGATATTTAAATCGAAGCAATTAATGTAGGAGGAAAGAAAATGAGGTTTCTAAAAACATTGGCGGCAACGACCGCCCTCGTTATGGGAATGGCAACGGCAACGGCCCAGGCCGCCGAAGTTCGCATCGCCCTGGTGGTTAAGGCTCTGGGTATTGGTTTCTTTGAAGCCGCCAACAAAGGTGCCCAGGAAGCGGCCAAGGAACTGGGTGGCGTCGAAGTGATTTACACCGGTCCGACGACGACCACGGCCGAAGGACAGATCGAGGTCATCAATTCCCTGATCGCACAAAAAGTCGATGCCATAGCCATTTCGGCCAATGACACGGACGCCCTTGTCCCCTCTTTGAAAAAAGCCATGAGTCGCGGAATAAAAGTAATCAGCTGGGATTCCGGGGTGTCCGCGGAAGGTCGGTCCATTCATTTGAATCCCTCATCCAACGCTTTGATTGGCAATATGAATATTAAAATGGCGGCTGATGTTTTGCCCGGTGGCAAAGGGGATGCGGCCATACTAAGCGCCACGCCGACGGCAACCAACCAGAACATCTGGATCGAAGAAATGAAAAAGGTTCTGCCCAACTATCCGGGTTTGAACATCGTTGCCACCGTCTATGGTGATGATCTGGCCGACAAAAGTTACCGGGAAACGGTGGGTCTTCTGAAAAGTCATCCCAGCGTAAAAGTCATTATTGCGCCGACATCCGTCGGCATCGTCGCCGCCGCGCAGGCCGTTGCGGACCAGAAAAAGATCGGTGAGGTTTTTGTCACCGGACTTGGCCTGCCCTCAGAGATGGCCGGTCACGTGCATTCCAAAGCAACAAAAAGTTTCGCCATTTGGAATCCCATTGATCTGGGTTACTCGGCAACCATGATCGCCTACAACCTTGTTAAGGGCAAAGCCGACGCCAAGGCCGGTGGATCCGTCCCCATGGGTCGTATGGGAACCTTGCAGCTTGACGAGAATATGGATGGTGCCATGTCGGATCCGTTTGTTTATGACGCCTCCAACGTCGATGAGTTTGCAAAAATCTTCTGATTTTTGTCGGTCTCAGGTGTGTATCTGTGCGAACCTGTTGTCTGGGTACAAACAGGTGCACACCGAATTTTTCCATTCCCCGCCACCGAAATTTTACAGGAAATCCGGGTCATGCAGAAACAGGACGCCGACAGTTATGGATTGCCAACCGTGGCCGAACCTGTTTTACGGATGCGCGGGATCGGTAAAAAATTTCCCGGCGTGATCGCCCTTGCCGACGTTGATCTTGAATTGGTGCCCGGCGAAGTTACCGCCCTGGTCGGCGAAAATGGGGCCGGAAAATCAACCCTCGTGAAAATTTTGTGCGGCATCTATCAACCGGATTCCGGGGTGATTGAACTGGCCGGCAGGGAGATAACCCTGGCGTCAGCCGAGCAGGCCATGGCCCAGGGGGTCAGCGTTATTCACCAGGAAACCGTGCTGTTTGATGACCTCAGTGTCACCGAAAATATCTTCATGGGTCAGCAGATCAAAGGCCGGTTCAACTGTCTTGATTGGCGCGCCATGCATAAGCGGGCAGCCGCCCTGTTGTCCAGCCTGGAATCCGATATTGACCCTGGCAGTAAACTGAAAGAGCTGGGTATCGCACAAAAACATATGGTCGCCATTGCCCGTGCCTTGAGTGTTGATTCAAAAATTGTCGTCATGGACGAACCGACAGCCGCGCTTTCTTACAAGGAAATTGAAGAGCTCTATGAAATTGTTGAAAAACTCAAATCCGAAAACAAGGCGGTGCTCTTCATCTCCCACAAATTTGAGGAAATTTTCCGGATTGCCGACACCTATACGGTGTTTCGGGACGGGGTCGTTGCGGGAAAGGGGCGGGTTTCCAAGACCAACCAAAACGATCTCATTGCCATGATGGTCGGTCGAACGGTCAACCAGATTTTTCCAAAGGAATCCGTGGAAATTGGAAACCCGGTTCTGACCGTGCAAGGCTTTTGCCATCCGACGGAGTTTGCAGACATCGAATTTTCCGTAAACCGCGGGGAGATCCTCGGTTTCTACGGCCTCGTCGGGTCCGGGCGCAGTGAACTGATGCAGGCCATATTCGGTATTTCGCAACCCACCGGCGGAAGGATCCTTCTCGATGGGGCAGAAATTTCCATCCGTTCCCCGGGTGACGCCACCGGCCGGGGTATTGTCTACGTACCGGAAGAAAGGGGCCGCCAGGGGGTCGTTCTGGCGCTGCCCATCTTCCAGAACATTACCCTGCCGTCGTTGAGCGGATTATCGCCCAAGGGGTTTCTCGATCTGGCAAAGGAGTTTGAGCTGGCCCGTTCCTATGCCGAGCGCCTGCAATTAAAAGCCGCCAGTCTGTCCCATCCGGTAAGCACCCTTTCCGGCGGCAACCAGCAAAAAGTGGTAATTGCAAAATGGCTGGCGACGGAACCCCGGGTGATTATTCTTGATGAGCCAACCAAAGGGATCGACGTCGGCTCGAAGGCGGCGGTCCATGGATTTATGACGGAACTGGTGAAAGCCGGATTGAGTGTGATTATGATTTCCTCCGAGTTACCGGAAATTCTCGGCATGTCGGACCGGGTCGCAGTGATGCGCGAAGGCCGCCTGATCGAGATCGTTGATCGCAAAAACACCGATGCGGAAACCCTGGTCCGCACGGCCATCGGGACGAGCCAACCCGTTGGCGGAGAAGCGGCATGATAAAAGCACTACTCAAAAACCGCGACGTCGTTCTGGGGTTGATACTGGTGATGATGACCCTGGCCATCGCGGCGCGATTCCCCGGATTTATTGAGCTTGAAAACCTCCGCGGGATCTTCACGGATACATCCATTTTGATCATTCTCGCGCTGGCTCAGATGATCGTTCTTCTGACCCGCTGCATTGATTTATCGATCGCCTCAAACCTCGCCTTGACCGGCATGATTGTCGCCATGATAAATGCCTCCAGTCCGGAATTATCGATCGCTGTGCTGGTCGGGGTTTCTCTGATTGTCGGCTTCTGCCTGGGTGCCGTGAACGGCCTCTTTGTCTGGTTGCTGGGCATTCCCCCTATCGTCGTCACCCTGGGAACCCTGGCGATCTATCGCGGTATCATCTTTTTATTGACCGACGGTCAATGGATAAACGCCCACGAAATGAGCCCGGCGTTTTTACAAGCGCCGCGGAACATAATTATTGGATTGCCGGTGCTGGCCTGGGTTGCCATCGGGCTGGTCACCGCCGCTGCGGTTTTCTTTGGGTGGAGCAAACTGGGCCGCGCGCTATACGCCGTTGGCGGCAATCCGGTGGCCGCCGTCTATGCCGGCCTGGATGTGGGAAAAACACAATTTATCGCCTTTTGCATCTCCGGCATGTTAAGCGGATTGTGCGGTTATCTCTGGGTCGCCCGCTACGCCGTTGCTTATGTCGATATCGCGCGCGGATTTGAGCTCGAGGTTGTTGCCGCCTGTGTCATTGGCGGGATCAGTATCGCCGGTGGAATCGGCACCATTCCGGGGGTTGTTTTGGGCGCTTTGTTCCTGGGGGTGGTTAAAAATGCCCTGCCGGTGATCGGCATATCGCCGTTCTGGCAGCTGGCCATTTCCGGCTCTGTCATTATCATTGCTGTGGTCATCAATGCCCGCCAGGAAAAAACCGTGGGCAAGTTGATCCTGCGCTCATCACACAAGGCCGGATAGGGAAATAAATGACAGATCGAGCTTCAGATAACCATATCCCGGACCGACTGGACGTCGGCTGGAAACCCCGTATGCTGCGCTGGGAAACCCTGTTGTTTGCCGTGGCAGTTGTTATTTTTGTGTTTAATGCCAATGCCTCACCCTATTTCCTCGACCCCTGGAACCTGTCCGACGCGACCTTCAACTTCACTGAAAAAGCGACCATCGCCCTGGCCATGGCATTGCTGATTGTCGCCGCAGAAATCGACTTAAGTGTGGCCTCGATTATTGCCGTGGCGTCCGTTGCCATGGGTGCCGCGGCCCAGGCCGGCGTCGGTACCTGGGGGCTTGTTGTGATCGGCATGGCAACCGGTGCCCTGGCCGGTGCTTTTAATGGTTTTTTGGTTACCCGGTTCGGCCTGCCATCAATCGTCGTGACCATTGGCACCATGAGCCTGTTTCGCGGTATTGCCTACGTCGTCCTCGGCGACGGCGTTTACAAAGGATACCCGGCGGACTTTGCTTTTTTTGGCCAGGAGTATGTGTTCTGGGTAATCTCCTTTGAGTTCGTATTTTTCCTGGTCATGGCCGTGGTTTTTGGCATCATCCTGCACCGCACGGTTTTTGGTCGGTGGATATTCGCCATTGGCAACAATCCGGTCGGTGCCCGGTTCAGCGGCATTCGGGTTGAGCGGGTCAAATTCATCCTGTTTGTGGTTTCCGGCCTGATGGCGGGGGTGGCGGCGGTTATGTTAACCAGCCGGATTGGCTCGACCCGGCCGACCATTGCCCTGGGCATGGAGCTGGAAGTGGTCACCATGGTGGTGCTCGGCGGGGTAAATATCCTGGGCGGTTCGGGTTCGATCCCGGGCGTTGTTATCGCTGCCTTTGTCATGGGTCTGGTGACCTTCGGCCTGGGTCTGTTGAACATTCCGGGTATCGTCATGTCGATCGTCATCGGGGTCATGCTGATTTCGGTGATCGCCCTGCCGATCCTCTGGAAAAAAATCAGGGCCCCTTAAAACAAACGTACACATCCGGCAAATATTTTTGACGGCCTGACGGTAATATATTTTCTCAAACCTGGGCGTAATGACACGGCGTGAATTCATCAATATGATTGATCTTGTGATCGGCAATTCTGTTGCGGATGTCAGTCAGCCAAGCTTGCGGATCAACGCCGTTAAGTTTGGCCGTCTCCATCAGGGTATAGGCGATAGCCGCTGATTCGCCCTGACAAGATCACAGAAACCGCTCTGCTGTTACGTCAGAACGGCCCATAGGAATATTTTGTTGAACGACGCCACTGTTAGGTGGGTTATCGCAGGAGGTCGTGTTTAGCCGACCTTGCAGCTCCGGGCCCCGTCCACGGTAAGTAGGATACCCGAAATAAATCCGGCCTCATCGGATGCCAGAAATACAGCCGCATTGGCAACATCCCAGGCGGTTCCCATTTTTCCGCCAAGCGGTATTTGCGCGTTACGTTGATCACGGATGACCTGCTGATCAACACCTTGTTCCCGTGCCCGGCGCTCAATAGCCATCGGTGTATCCATGAGGCCTGGTAGAATGGCATTCACGCGGATGCCATAGGGGCCGTTTTCAAGGGCCATATGCTGGCTCATGGTGTTTACAGCGCCCTTACTGGTTTTATAGGCGACTGTCTCGCAGGTGCCCGTGGATGCGGTCGACGAAATATTGATGATGGACCCACATCCCTGTTTTCGCATGATCGGCAACACATGCTTGCAGGTCATAAACATGCCCTTGAGGTTCATTGCCATCAGGGTATTCCACATGTCAGCATCAAGCTGGGTTGTTTCTCGGTCGCCTTCTGAGCGGCCAACATTATTGTGCAGTATATCAACCCGCCCGTAGCGCTCGATGCAGATGTTTGCAATGGCGTTGCAGTCGGTCTCGCTGGTGATATCGGCGGCGAAGATGGAAGCCGTGCCATCTTTTTCTTCGATTATCATGCGCGTGTCGTCAGCGGAAGTCTCATCTTTGTCAACAAGCAACACCGTTGCGCCTTCCTCGGCAAACCGGATCGCCGTGGCGCGGCCATTGCCAATTGTTTCACCAGGCTGCTGGCCAGCACCAACAACGATAGCGACTTTATTTTGTAGCCTCATTATAAATGACCTCGTCCTATTCCTTGAATAGCCCCCGGTTACCTAGACACCCGGTGACTTCCATTTTTGCTGTCGTTCGATCTTTATTGGCGACACCATTCCGTTGTTACCATGCTTTCTTTTCGGATTATAGAAAAACTCGATATCGTCGTGTGCGTCCGACGCGCATTTGCGCAGGTATCCACTTAGGAAACACATAATTACAGGTCAAACCGGAAATGATAAGGGGTAAGAGGCGGTACGCATACAAACAAACCACGGGCACAGAACTTATACCAAAAAGCCGTTACAGGCACACATATCGGGACGGAATTAATCATCGGACTTGTTGCCCCGACACTTGGTCGGGCGAGGGAAATTTGGCAAACGTCCATCCGTCTCATCCTCGCGCGTTGTTGATGGCCGCCTTAATTCGTGTTTGCGAACTTACATCGTTTGTCACCGATATCATCACCGAGCGTATCCATATTCTCGGTCTGGTGTAAAAATCCACGGATCGGTGCCCGGTCAATGATCGCGTTATAAGTATGCAAGAGGATGGGCTGGCGCAATTGGTTGTCCCACGGGCGGAAACTGACGGCGGCACCTTTATAGGCATCCAGGTTTAATTGATGACTTCGCAAATAATTTTCAACGGTTCTAAATTCTGTCGAACCGGTTCGAATGACCGATTCGATGATCGATCTGATCGCTGCCCAGGCGGCCCAGTCGGGGCCCTGCATGCGACGCTTGGCCCGCTTCTCGAAGCGTTGATTGAGCTGTGGTGCCCCATGGCGCTCCCAGGCCCAGTGCCAAGCCGTTGCCTGTAGGCCTTCGGTACCCAAAACAAGGAGGGGGGCATTTGTTTGATAGGGAACGTATCGTCCAAATTCACCCTCCGTATCAGCAACAAAAACCACATCCGCATCACTGCCAGACGTCATCAAGGCGACATTATTTTTATCACGATGGCGCGGGTCGTTACCCGGTTTGAAATTGTGGCTTTCTGAAATGGACAGTCCGTAGCGTTTGGCCGAGCGAACAAATGCTGCGGCGAACTCGACATCAGGAATATCTTCGCCTTTGAGTAACAAGACATTGCGCCATTTTTTGAAAACCAAAAATTGCGCCAAGGCATCGGTCAACATGGCGTGACTGGGGATCGTATGCATGAGATGTTCCTGACATTCTGGCCCCCGCAATTGATTCGCATAACTAGAAATATTAAAGACCTGTATGCCCATTCCGGCGGTTTCTGCGGCGATCGTACTCAACACATCAGAGTCCGCATCGATTAAGTAGAATTGTATGTTCAACTTTGCCTTCATGCGCCGAATCTGAACAATCAATTCGTTTGCATTTTCGGCCTCGGCCCGCACCATTTCAAATTTCATTCCCATGGCACGGCCGGGTATGCGGCTTTGCCCAATTGCGAGTTCTGCACCCGCATAAGGGCGATTATGAGGTTTGACCCGTATCCGCGCGTAGGCCCGTTTTTCTTCGTAACGGATGTCGTCAGAGATTTCCAGATAGCCGATTTTAAATTCCTGAACCTGGCGGGCAATTGCCGTCTCGCTGTGCACTAAAAACAACAGGGCCAGGACGACAGGAAAATGAATTTTGAACGTCATGGGCATTAGAGCGTGGCCTCCCTAATCGACAATCAGAATGCCGTAAGGCACCTGGCCAACGGCGACGGACTTGATAACTTTTTGATTGTCGACGTCAATAATCGAAATGTCATCAGAAAGACCATTAGCGACGAATAATAATTTCTCATCCGATGAAAGGGCTAACCCCCAAGGGCGCTTGCCGACCAGTATATAGTTCAGGACTTTGCGACTTTTTACATCAACAACGGCGACATGATTGGCACGACCAAGTGCGACGAAAGCGGATTTTCCGTCGTGCGTCATGAGTAAATCTACGGGCGTTACTTCGTTGCGTCGAAACCCGGTGGGCAGAAATGAGATGTCGCCTATGACTTTATGAGTTTTGGTATCAATAATATCAACCAGCCCCGCCAGTTCTGCGGAAACCCAAAGTTCGGTTTCGTCCGGTGTCAGAGCAAACCGCCGGGGCCGGGTTCCAACCAGAATATCCGAGATCACTTCCATTGATTTAACATCAATAACGTGGACCAGATTAGCGGCTTCCGACGCGACGTAAACCGTTGAACCATCTTTCGTAACCTGCACCCCCTCCGGTTCCTCACCGAGTTCCACATCTCCGACAAATTTTCCGGTCTCGATATTAACAAACGATGCTGCGGCGTCTTCTTCATTGGATATGATCAGGATTTTTCCATCCGGTGTTAAGTCGAAAGTTTCCGGCTCTTCAACATTACGGAGGCGTCCGACCCGGTCACCGGTTGCCGTGTCATAGATTGCGATCACATTGTCGTCGGCACAGCCGACGAAGAACCGCGATTTATCCAGATTGAAGTGAACCCCGCGTGGCCGTTTGCAGGTTTTGATCGTTCGTACGACCGTAAAGTCCTGACCCTCCAGTACCGTCAGGGTGCTGCTTTTTTCGTTGGAGACGTAAACTTGTTTAATGGCAGCGTCGGAGGGCAATGACGATGCCAACACGAGTGCGGTGACCATTGTCCCAAGAACAAATTTTAGTCTCATAGATTTAGGGAACAGCTTCATTTGCCTTCGACTCCAGTCGACGTTTCGATCTCTTCAACCAATCCGGCCAGTAATTGTGGGTGTCTGTTTAACAGATTTAATCGCAACATTTCAATCGCCTCACCTTCTGGAACGCGCGGCCGTGGCAGGTTGATTTGATGATCCAGAACAATCGTACCGGGGCGATCGGAAACAAACAAAACCCGGTCAGCAAGATACAACGCCTCACGCAGATCATGGGTTACAAAAATTACCGTCGACGACCGGCGTACACAAACATCAAGCAAAAGCCGGCGCAAATGATTTGCGACGGGTGCGTCCAGTGATGAAAAGGGCTCATCCAATAAAAGCAGGGGCGGTTCAATAATGAGCGCCCGTGCCAGGGCAACCCGACGACGCATGCCACCGGAGAGTTGATTGGGATAGGCTTCCGCAAACTCGAACAAACCAATTTCGCGCAACAGGTCATCCACTTGTGTTGTGGTGTCTCCGCCTGCAAGGACAAGGCCGACGTTTTCTCGAACTGTCAGCCAAGGCATAAGGCGCGACGACTGAAACATATAACCGGGCGCGCTTCCTTCGGTTGGAGTATTGCCGCCGATCAGAATGGATCCGTCAAAATTTAGATCAAGACCACTGAGCAAATTCAAAAGCGTTGTTTTGCCACTTCCCGATGGACCAACAATGCAGCAAAAATCGCCAGATTTGACATCAAAACGAATATCTTTCAAAACCTGCAAATCTGCGTTATCGAGATTTTGCGGGTAGCTTTTCAAATGAATATCGATTTGAATTTGGCTCATGCCCGCCACCCCGTTAGGCGACGGTCAAGAGGGGCAATAAGCAGATATTCAATCGCCATGACAACGGCGATAAATGCGAAGCTGTAGGCAAGAATACTTGTGATGTCGAAGAACTGGAAATAGAGCCCCAGCTTGAAACCAACTCCATTGCTGCGTCCTAACAATTCAACAACCAGGACAATTTTCCATACAAGTGCCAAACCGGACCGGGCCGAAGACAGCAAATAGGGATAGAGCTGAGGCAAATAGACCTGAAATAAGCGTCGTTGTGGTGCGATACGAAAGGCTTCAGCGACCTGTAACAGGTCCTGGTCAACAGCCCGTGCCCCTTCGCGCATATTTACAACGACAACCGGAAACTTGTTAATCATCACCGCAAGAATGGCGGCAAATTCGCCAAGCCCGAACCACAGGTAACAAAGGATGATAACCACCAGGGCTGGCAAATTGAGAGCCAGCACAAGAAGACCATCCAGTGCCGCATCCCATTTTTTGTATCGCCCCATGACGATACCCAATGCGACGCCAAAAGCCATCGCGAGGGAAAAGCTGATGATGACCCGGACAAGGGTGACGCCAACATGAAACAATAAATCCCCGTCTTGAATGTGACCAAGCAGACTTTGCAATACTTTGAGAGGCGCAGGAAGAAGATCAGCGTCAGCGAACCCGGTAGAGATTTGCCACACCGCCAGAAAGCCGACCACAGAAAGTATACGTATTACAATCGTCGATGAATTTTGTATATCAGAGCGCATGTGGGCCAAGCTGATTTCTAATACCTGAAACCTGACCAAAAGGTACCCGGAGCCAGGGTCGGACTATCGCCGACTAAATCTTTGCCTCCGTATTCAGCCAGCGTCGCATATAACTGTTTTGCGGCGTTGATGTCTTTGTCGTCAAAACTTTTCGGAATGCCCGCGCGATAGGAATTCCGTAGCGCTCTAAATGTTGCATCGGTTTTGGCTTTGGTCAGCGGGCGCAAACGATCCCATTCCGCATCAGACGTTGCCATTATGTGTTTGGCGGCGCGCAGGGCGCGGAGCAAGCCTTTTACCGGGCCAATTTTGGAGGCCGCCCATTTTTCGCTGAAAACCCACCCGATAAGAGGCGGTTGGCCTTTAACACCCAGGGCCGGCAAAAGTTCGTCAACGCTGACAAGCTCTGTCATGCCTGCGGCCTTTAGCCGTGCCGTATAATGCCAAAAATTCAGTGCGGCCGGGATATCGCCTTTCAACATAAGTTTATTGAGCAATGGCGGCGCTCCATAGGTTGGTTCGACAAGTTCCTTAAGGTCCCCGCCAATTTTCTTTTTGGCATAAGCACGTAACATCAGCCAACTTTTATCAACGGGGCCTCCAGCGATGCCGATTTTCCGGCCTCGTAAATCACTGAGCGATTTGATGTCGGCATCCGGGCGCACCATCAAACCACCTACAGCAATCGAATGGGGAACAAAGGTGTAATCTTTGTTTGCGCTGCGTTGTCTCGATACCCAAATCCAATCCGACACAATGGCATCCACAGAGCCGCCCTGCAAAGCAATGGCACTGGCGCCTTTTCCGGTCAGTTTTGTAATTTCCAGCTCAACCCCTTCTTTTTGATCTAACCCGTGGTATTTGAGGGTGTTGAGTTCCCAATTAACGGTGCCATAAGCAAGAACACCAACGCGAATTTTGGCGCTCTCTGCCCGAGCCTGCCCGATGCCTTGGCTGGTCAAAAGGACCAGTGCCAAAATTGTAATGAAACGACGCCTCAAATTTTCAAACATTTTTAATTGTTCTCTCCTGTTTTTGCTGCAACTCACTATAAACTTTATGCTAAATCGCGATGCATAGCTTTCGTTATCACAGGCTTAGCCGCCTGGCCCTCCTTTGCGGCTCATCATTCCCCGGGCCGGGTCATAAGCATAGAAGGCGGCACCCAAAAAAATGACAAGTGCCGAGCCTGTATAAATGGCGGCTTCCATATTCAATTGCCCATAAAGCGCAAACCGAATGAGTTCGACGGCATGAGTGAATGGGTTAAATGCGCAAAGCTGATAAAGGAGATTGCTGCTTTCCTTCATTTTCCATAAGGGATAAAGGGCAGATGACAGAAAGAACATAGGGAAAATTACAAAATTCATGATCCCGGCAAAGTTTTCCAATTGTTTGATTAAGGATGACAGCAGCATCGCAAAGGCACCCAGCATCATCCCGCTTATAAACAACGCTGGCAGCAAATAGACATACCCGATTGTCTGCATTGTGATCCCGAAAACCGATGCAATGACAAGAAAAGCATAAACCTGAAGAACCGATACAAAAGTTCCGGCTAACAATTTGCAAATCAATAAATACCATCTGGGCAAAGGGCTTATCAGTAAGGTCCGCATGCTGCCCATTTCCCGGTCATAAACCATGGACAAAGAACTTTGCATGCCATTAAACAATTGGATCATGCCAATAAGTCCAGGCGCTATATAGACCTCGTAAGGGATGTACGTATCGTAGGGTGGAAGGATCGACACGCCCAGGGCCGAACGAAAACCAGCGGCAAAAACAAGCAGCCAGACAAGCGGTCGTATCAATGCTGCAATGAACCGTTCGCGTTGATGTATAAAGCGAAGTGATTCCCGAACCAATACACCCAAAAGGCAACGCCATGCATGAATGAACGTCATGCCGCGGCTTTGCCGACAATCTGATCAAAAGCACCGGCAATGTTTTCAGCTCCTGTTTGAGCGAATATCTCAGGCAACGTGCCGTCCGCACGAACCTGACCCTGGTGAAGAATGATGACGCTGTCATCTTCATAAATTTCATCAATCAAATGGGTTGCCCAAAGCACGGCAATATTGTCTTCGCGGGTTAATCTGTGAACATGATCGACAATTTCGCGACGGCTTGGGACATCCAGGCCGACGGTGGGTTCATCAAGCAGTAAGATTTTGGGCTGATGTAATAAAGCCCGGGCAATTTCGACTCGCCGGCGATGGCCGCCATTAAGTTGGCGTATTTTCTCGCCCTGGCGGTCGAGCATTCCAAGGCGTGTTAATTCGATTTCGATGCGCTCAATTGCATGGCTTTTTTTCATCCCATGCAGGGCAGCGTGATAAAGCAGGTTTTGGCGCACGTTAAGATCAAGGTCCAACGTTGGCTGCTGAAATACAACACCCATTTGCGCCAGGGCCCGACGTGGGGTTTTTCGTAAATTTGACCCCCGAACGGTTATTTCGCCCTGTGGGCTGTCGTACAGGCGTGTTATGAGTGAGAATAAGGTGGTTTTCCCAGCTCCGTTAGGTCCCAGCAAGACTTTGAACTGTCCCATGTTTACTGAAAAATGTACACCATCCAGCGCTAATTTCGACCCAAACTGAAAGGTCATTTCAGTTATTTCCAGCGCTGGGGGAAATTGCTTCATGATGGCCTCTGTTCCTGTAACCCGCATCAACAAGGTTCAGGTAAATTATAAATAGATATACATATTAAGGCCTAGATCATGCGATCAATTCAACTACAATCCGCATACATTTTTTATAAAGTTCAGATCACGGGAATGAGTGCAGGGGTATTTGATGCGCTGGATAATTGCGATTGGGTTTTTATGGGTATTGGCTTCACCGGCAGGTGCCACAGACAAGATCTTTCGGGATTTAAATACCAATCTATTTGATAAAATAACCAGGGGGCACACTAAAGAATCATTAGCCCTGTTGGCGAATGGTGCAAACCTGGAAGCTCGGGATCGTTTTGGCAACACGCCATTGTTACTCGCGGCACGAACAGCTCGTTCAAAGCTGGTAAAAAAACTGATCGAGATGGGTGCAAACATTAATCATATGAACCTGATTGGCAGCACAGCCATTTTACGGGCAGCGACAGCAAACCGGAGTAAAAATGTCAAAATACTGCTTGATGCCGGTGCCGACTTTAAAGTCAAAAACAATAAAGGACTGACTCCTATTGTTGCCGCTGCCTTTAATGGCAATGAGGCAATATTTCAGTTGCTGCTTGATAGGGGGGCCGATCCGGACGTTGTTGATAACAGTCAAAAGACCGCCATTTTGTATGCGGCGGCGAAGGGCTTTATTGGTATTGTTCGCACTCTTTTGGCATCGGGGATAGACGTTAACAGACCCTATGGCAACGATCTGACGGCGTTAATGTGGGCTGCAGGATACAGCAATGATGTACCACCTGCTGATGCTGTTCGTATGATCGACCTGTTGCTTGAACACGGTGCAAAAGTGGATATGCAAGACAATCGGGGCTGGACAGCTTTGATGATTGCGGCGCACATGGGCCATTCAGAAGTCATTGAATCCTTGATGAGGGCGGGCGCTGACAGACACATCAAGGCCAAGGATGGAAAATCGGCGGTCATCCTCGCCAGCGCACTCGGTCATAAAAAAGCGATAACAGCGCTAAATACCAACGAGAAGTGATAATAACCGATAGAGATCGTCCAAGCACTCTGCTGAGCAGGAAGAAACACGCAGGCGATGCCCTCTCGGGCCACGGTGTGGCCCTGCCGGGCAGTGGGACCATCGTCAAGGGTTTTTGGCGCCGTCGGGCGGGGTGCATGGACGACCAAAAGAGCGGCAGGGCAAGGCTTTCGAGCAGCGTCGCGCGCGGCTTGCGATACCCGTATCGCCGCGCCACACGCTCCTTGTCGAAAACCTTGCCTTGCCGTCTCTATGGGTCATTATCACTGCTCGTTGGTATAAATCCTCCGGTGCGAATTAAATATCGCACCACACCAACCCGCTACATTCCACCCAGGAATTCGGACATCGCTTTGATGTCATCGTCACCATAGGAGACAAAAAGCGAGGACTTTGCCGCCGAGTTCATCCGTTTTTTATGTTTAAAATCAGACATGGTTTTGTTTAGATACTCAGGGTGTTGTCCGGAAAGCCTTGGAATTCGGCTGTTACCTTCATAACCACCCAAATGGCATTGCACACATTGTCCCGCACCTGTCGCCGTTTCGCCTTGTGTCGCGGCAGCGTCACTGGCGCGAAAGCCGATTGCTGGCCATTCTTGTTCGGAAAAATAGCTAGCGAGCAATTTCATTTGTGACGTTGCCATGTCAGCAACGATCGGCCCCATGACTTCGTTTTTACGTGAGCCTGATTTAAAATCTTTTAGTTGCACATAAAGGTAGTAAAAATGCTGGCCTGCCAGTATGGGGAATTCCGAGCTTGTTGATACCCCCTTGTCTCCATGGCATCCCGCACATTGTTCTAACAAATCTGCAACGGCTGAGTATTTGCTCTCATTGGCGCTTGCCGGGACCCGGTCGCCGGCACTAAAGGCCAGGTGGGAATTTGCGCCTGTGAGCAGTAAAACCAAACTCAGTATTTTACGGTATTTCATCATTAGTCCTTTTTGACGCATAACATCAGAAGGGGTCATGCTCCTTCGCCATCGACAACAAAAGACGGTCGCCCGAAGGCGACCGTCCAGAGTAGGTCGAACGCAGATCTTAAATCAATCACCAAGTGCAAAGGCAATGATGTTGTTACCACGCTTGTAGTTCAACTGAACATTTCCGCCAGCAGCGACCGCAATGTACTGTTTGCCGTCAACGGTGTAGGACACGGGTGGCGCATTAACACCAGCACCTGCCTGGAATTTCCAAAGCAAGTTGCCTGTTGCTGAATCATAGCCTTTAAACAGGCCATTGCCTTCACCGGTGTAAACAACACCACCGGCTGTTGCCATAATGCCACCGATCATCGGCTGCTGAGTTTTTACCTTCCAGCGGATTTTACCGGTGTTATAGTCAACTGCCGAGACGTTGCCCCATTGCTCTTCAGACTCAATCACTTTGAAGGCACCGCCAAGCCACAATTTACCACCTGGATAAGGCGTGCTTTCCACATGGTAAGTCATTGGCTGGTGAAGGTTGATCGCATAGGCAAGGCCTAAGTTCGTATCCGTTGTCAATGGTGACCACTCAACACCACCATTTGCGCCCGGAAGCATCCGCTGGCCATCCTTGGTCGGCAGAGACCACATGTCTTCTTGCGGAACCATAGCCTCTGAGAAACGGATCAGGCTGCAATCTTTGCGATTATGGACATAGATGTGTCCGGTTTTACCGCCATGCAGGACGCCCGGAACCATTTTGCCGCTTTTATCTTTAACATCGATAAGAACCGTTGGGCTAACTGCATCCAAATCCCATACATCATGAGCGATGTACTGGAAGTGGCAGGCATATTCACCTGTATCCAGATCTACAGAAACCAATGAATTCGTATAGAGGTTATCACCGGGACGGATGGAACCATCCAAATCCGGAGACGGGTTACCGGCGACGAAAAAGATGCGGTTCAATTCTGGATCGTAAGAGGGGTTTTGCCAAACACCACCACCCAGTGTTTTGTAGGGATCACCCAATTTCTCGAGGGCGGCTTTTTCTGCCTCGATATCACGATGCATATCGCGACCCGTTGCATCATGCGTCGCCCAAACACCATGTGATTTTTCAGGTGTCGTATGGAAAGTCCACAGCAATTTACCTGTTTCAGAATCAAAAGCTTTTACAAAGCCGCGAATACCATATTCGCCACCGTTAGTGCCAATCAGGATTTTTCCGTTTACAGCTGTTGGCGCCATGGTTTCGCTGTAGCCCAATTCAGGGTCAGCAATTTCCACATCCCAGACAACTTTACCGCTCTTGGCATCCAATGCAACTAATCTCGCATCCAGGGTGCCCATATAGACTTTATCACCTAAGGCAGCGACTCCCCGGTTATTAGGTCCACAGCAATAGGTTGTAATCGGACCCATTTTGTGTTTGTAGTGCCAGATTTGCTCACCCGTCGCAGCGTTCAATGCATAGACGTGATTAAACGACGTTGTGGCATACATGATGCCATTGACTATCAACGGCGAAGTTTCCATTGATTCGACAATTTCCGTCTGGAAAATCCAGGCCGGGCGTAAATTTTTCACATTGTCCTTATTAATTTGGCTTGCCGGATAATAACGGGTCTGCGCGTAATTACCGTTTGTGTGCAAGAAATTATTTGCGTCACCGTCTGCGCGATCCAGCATGTCCTGGGTTACAACGTCCATGTTGCCATAGCGAGTTCCACCCTGAACCTCCTGCGCCTGTGCTGCGCCAAGTGTCACTGCGCCCAGTGTCAGTGAAAGCATCACTACACCACATAGCCAAGCAACCAGACTAAAGCCCTGTTTTCTGATTGTCATTTTCATGACCCCTCCCTAATTAATAATCAAATGTGGGGAATAATTAGAACCTTTGGTTAAATAGATTTTCCGGTTCCCCGACGGGAGTCTATAGCTTTAGTATGTGATTTTGCAACATTTTTTCAAGGGATGGTAAACGCATAGGGTCAGGCAGCTCGTTTCAGTTACACGCTTTATTAAGAGCTTGCAACCCTTGGCCACAGGCCTCTGCCCATCGGATGGGCCTAAACCGAGCCCCGCTTATTCCGCCTCCTTCGATCTTCTGCGGTTTTATTCGATCTCAATGTGCGACAGCACTCGACTAACGCATCGACGAATAGCCCTATTTGTGTCTCGTGTTTGCATTCGTCGGGCGGCGATCAGGTATTCAGAGCGTCCCTGGCGGGCACTTTGTATCTGTCTGAGCGGCAAATAGGCGTAACAGATCCCCCTTGGGGGACAATCCTTTACCATCCGACGGCCCGATCATAATCCAATTCGACTGCTCCGCCTTAAGGGTACGGACGATTTTCGGGTTTTGTCTAACAGGTTAATACTTTTGTGCCGCTTGAGTTTGTATTAAAGGTAATTGATGTCGTACCGAGAACTTTTTCAAATTCGCAAGGGCCTGGCACTTTATAAACAACAAAGGTCGCCCTATTGGTATGTGCGCTATTACCGGCCAGCCGGAGAAAAACGCTATCAGTTTAAAAGTACCAAGACGCAATCGCGGTCGGCGGCCCTTCGGTTTGCCGAGGACTTTGTCCGTCAATGGGAAGAAACCGGCCTCGTAACAAAGCCCGCGCAGCGATCTGCCCCGACGTCAATAACGGCCAAAACAACGGCCTTTGAGACGTTGATGTTGGCCCTGGATATGGCGGTGAAACGGCATGACTTCGAACAGGCTTTTGACCTTATCGAGGCCAACGGGGGTTGGCGGCTTGTCATGCAGGGCGGTGGCCCGGCGTTGTCAACGGTAGTTAATCATATAAAATCCAGTGATCGGGCAAAATATCCCAACTGTGTTCTGACACGGGCGTTCGATCTGGCGAAACGCGGCCAGGTGTCGGCGGCGCGCAAAATCATAGGCGAAATAAAACGCACGGAAGGCGAGTTCCCGTCGTCGGAAATCGTCCCTGGAGAATTGCAGCGCGAAATCGAGTTGGTCGATACCCACGTCGGGATTTATGAAGACCGGGTCATGGGTGAGGCAGAAGGCCTGCGCCTGCAATCGGTTCTGTCGGCGCTGCCGACCGGGGATTCTCTGGGCCGCGCCCTGGCCATGAACCACTTGTGTTTGATTAACCTGCACCTCGGTAAATTTTCCCTGAGTTACCGCTATGGCACCAACGCGATCAAATACTATGAAGCCTCGTCGGCGATTTTTGGCGCTGTCCATCTGCACGCCCACCTGGGGCAGATTTGTTATGCCCGTGGCGATTTGGACGGGGCGCAACGGGAATATGCAACCATGGCCGGGCGCGCCGAAGCCCTGCCGGAACAAAATACCGAACTGGTCGCCATCTCCAAGGCTTTGATGTCAGAGGTCGCCTATGAAATGAATGATATCGCGGCGGCGGAGCGGCTGGTGACCGAGGCCATGCGATCGGTAGAAGGCAGTGATTCGTGGTTTGATGTTCTTGCCGCAACCTACCGGGTTTCGGCGCGCCTTGCCTATTTAAAATCAAGTTTACCCAGCGCCCTTTCCGCCCTGGCAAACGCTGAAAAGACCGCAACAGAGCGGCAGATGCCGCGCCTCCATCGGTTGGTGCAAATCGAACGCATTCGGGTGCTGACCCTGAGCAATGAACTGGGTGAGGCTGAAAAGGAAATTCGTCGGGCCGACCTGGACCGTTTTCTCGATCCGGCCATGGGGAATATGGAAACCGACTGGTCGATGCGGCTGGGCGTTACGGCGGGCACCCTGGCGCGGTTTTTGATTCAATCGCGCCGCGCCGATAAAGCCATTAAAATCCTCGACCGGTCGGAACGCATTATTCTGCGTGGCGACCAACTTCTCGCCGTGGCAAAATTGCGGGTCATGCGGGCAGCGGCCTATTGGCAGTTACGCAATGAAAAAGTCGCCGTCGATGCCCTGTGCAGCGCCCTGCAATTGCTCGGCAATCAGCAGTTCAGCCGATTTGTGCTCGACGAGCGTTTGCAAATACCGGATCTGCTGAAAGCTGCGGTTCGCCGGATCAGTCGTGTGGATGGGGTCAGCCGAAACGTCAGGCGAAAACTCGTCGAATTGAACCATCAATTGAACATCGATGGGACAAACCTCAAAAGTCCCTTCGAGGTTTCGGTCGGTGTAAGGAGCAAAAATTCGGCCAGCGACACCTATGCCCGCCAATACCTTCAGTTGCTGGCAATTGGTCAATCCAATAAGGAAATCGCCAGGACCCTGGGCGTTTCCTCAAACACCGTGAAGTATCATTTAAAAAATATGTTCCGCGATCTTGATGTTGCAAATCGAACGCAGGCGGTTTTTCGGGGCCGTGAACTTGGGTTAATACACGGCCGTTGATATAACCCATATGAGTAGTCGACAATTGTCGATAATCGTTGCACCGTGTAGCACATTGGCGAGCCGGGGAGCGGGGTTTACACATATGGTCGCAACACGACCCATACAAATTGCAGTGCTGGTGCCCATCACTTCCACCGGTTTTCGCGGAGATGCTCTGTCCGAAGCCTTTGCCGGGCGTCCGTTCACGGTGACCTCTTATTTTCTCCAATCCGGCCCCGTATCGGTTGAATCCGCGGTTGATGAAATTCTCGCCGGTCCGGGAATGATTGCGGCGGCGATAAAGGCCGAAGCGGCAGGTGCCGAGGCCCTTGTTATCGATTGCATGTTAGACCCGGCGCTGGACGCCTTGCGGGAAACCGTATCGATTCCGGTGCTGGGATGCGGCGAGGTTTCAATGACCCAAGTCGCCGAACAGGCCGGCGATTTTTCGATTGTTACGGTGCTTGATCGCCAGGACCGGTTGTTCCGGGATAAGGCCCGCCTGTACGGCTATGAGGACCGATTAAAGTCCGTTCGCTCGATCGATATTCCGGTTCTTGAACTGACGCACGATACCGCAACGACCCTTGCCGCGACCCTTGAACAGTCCTGCCTGGCGGTCGAGACCAATGGGGCCAAGGCCATCGTATTTGGCTGTACCGGCATGATGGGGTTGGGGGCGGGTGTAAAATCGGGTCTGATGGATGCGGGGCATGATGTTCCGGTCATTGACCCGCTACCGTTTACCGTCACCCGGGCCTGTGAGCGGGTCCAGTCCGGAGCGTCCCACAGCAAGGACAATTACCCCTATCCAGAACGCAAGGGTTTTCAGGGCCTGAGCGACTGGCCCGAACTGCATGCCTTGCTTGATCCCCTGGGGGATGCATGACCGTCAGCCTGACCGATCCCGGCTTCCAATGGCACCGCCTTTATCGCCAGCAATGGCTGTTGGTTGCGCCGCTGGTCCTGTTCATGGGTCTGTTTTTCGTTTTACCGGTACTGATGCTGCTCGGTACGTCGCTGAACAAACCCGCAGTCGGCGTTATTGAATTGCAACCGGTTTTGACCCTGGAAAACTTTGCCAGGATCTTTGCCCGCTCGACCTATTATTCGGCGGCAATTCGTTCTGTCGTTCTGGCTTTAACCGTGTCTCTGGTCACTTTGGTCGTCGCCTACCCCATGGCTTATCTGATCGCCAAAACAAAAAACGTCGCCCGGACCACCTTTTTGACCATTCTTGTCCTGGTCGCCATGCAGCTTGATATGGTGATCCGGCTCTATGGCATGATGGTAATTCTGGGTGACAATGGCCTGATCAATCAGATCTTGATCCTGATCGGTTTGATCACCGAACCGGTAGCGCTGATGTACAATTTTCTCGGGGTTGTGTTCGGGCTTGTGCAGTTTGCCATGCCGTTCATGATCCTGTCGTTGGTTGGTGTGATCAGGGGAATAGACCCGAACCTTGAAGAAGCTGCCCGCAGTCTTGGCGCGTCGCGCTGGTCATCGTTCTTCCGCATAACCCTGCCAATGAGCATGCCCGGCGTTCTGGCGGGCACCTTGCTGGTGTTTGCCCTATCGATCAGCTCGTACATCGTTCCGGCACTGATGGGCGGCTTTAAAGTCAGTGTGATGCCGATCCATATTTACCAACAGGTGTCGGAAATGGCGCGGTTCCAGTTCGGGTCTGCCGTCGCCGTCGTCCTGCTGGTGATCAGCCTGGCGGCGGTGGCGTTCTATGTGCGCGCCGGGGTCAAAAAATCAGGAGGTCTCGCCTAATGGAACGTGACATCCCAATTTTCCTGAAAATTGCCGCAGTTCTTGGCTTTGTTTATTTGCTGGCACCGATTTTTGTCGTCGTCCTTGCCGGTTTCAACTCGAGCGATTTCCTGTCGTTTCCGCCGGATGGATTCTCCCTGCGCTGGATCAAAAAATTCCTGTCATCCGACAAATACATGACGTCGTTTCTGTTCAGCTTCCGTCTGGCTTTTATGACCATGGTCGTGGCGACGGTGCTCGGAACGATTGCCGCAATTTTTCTTTCGCGCTCGGCGTTTCGTGGCAAAGGATTGCTTCGCACGTTTTTCCTGTCGCCCCTGGTTTTACCTGGTGTAGTTGTCGGGCTGTCGCTCTACGCCTTTTACCTGTCGACCGGGATTGGCCTGGTCCGCACCGTCTGGGGCCTTTGGATTGGGCATATTCTTTATTCGACGCCCTACGTCATCGGCACCGTTGGGGCCGCCCTGGCGGTTTATGATGTCTCGGTCGAGGAGGCGGCGCGCAGCCTTGGCGCGAGCCCGTGGAAAGCCTTCTGGAAAGTAACCTTCCCAAATATCAGCTCCGGCATACAAGCGGGATCGATTTTCGCTTTCATCGTCTCCTTTGGTCAGTTCGAGGTTTCACTTTTTTTAAGCGCCCCAAACAACGAGCCGTTACCGATCGCCATGTATAATTCGCTTAGATACAAATTTGAGCCCGACGCCGCCGCCGCCGGGATCTTTGCCATCACCCTGGTGATTGCATCGGTTCTGCTTACCAACCGACTGGTCAACCTGCACAAAATGGCTGGAGGGCGGCTCAAGTAATTTCAAGATCACTCAATCCACTTTAACCAACTCAACAGGGAGTAATGACTATGGATAAAAAGACAGGCGTGCCGATAACTCATTCCGGCCTATCGCGCCGGAAGGTTATAAAAACAGGATTGGCGGCAGGGGTTGGCGCGGCCCTACCAACCCTGTTCAACATCAATCACGCCTTTTCAAAAGAAGTCGTATATAACGGTGAAGTTTTTGACGCTGGCGGTGCAACCATCAATATCGGCGAGTGGGGTGGATTTTGGGAGGAGTTCGTTCGCGGCGCCATGGTCGGGCAATTTGAAAAAGACTTTAATTGCAAAGTCGTTTGGGAATCGTCGTGGCCCTGGTTCCCAAAATTTGTCACCAACGGTGCCAAAAACCCGGTGTTTGATGTGTGTAACTGGAACCTGCCCGAACTGACGAAAACGGCAAAAGCCGGAGACTTTTTCACGCCGGCTGACGAAGTGCGTGAAAATGTCCCCAATGCCAAGGATTGTTGGGATTTTGCGTTTGCCAGCAATACCGGTGGCGTCACCTGGGGGTATGGACCTTACGTTTATGCCTATCGTTCGGACCTTGCCAAACCGGCACCGGGCGACTTCAAATCCTTTTGGGAAGCGCAATATGCCAACAAACGCGGCACCTATGTGACGACAAACGGTCTGTACCATTGCTGGTTTATGGCGACCGCGAAAGCCTTCGGCAAAGATCAGTACGACATGGAAGCCGCCTTCAAGGCCATTGAAGATGCTATGCCCCTTAAAATAAGCGAGTTTACCGGCAACATGCTGCAACTGCTGGACCGGGGCGAAGCAACCATAGCCGTTCATCTTGAGGGCGAAGCTTTGAGCATGAAAGACAAAGGCAAGCCAATTGATGTCTGGGAATGGGACAACCATGCAATCCTGACCCAAACCAAAACCATAAGCCGCTATTCCAACCCGATGCAGAAAAAGTTGGCCTATGCCCTATTGAACCGAACCCTGTCGCCGGATTTCCTCAAAAAATTCGGCGATACCTTCTACATGCGGCCAACCAATTCCAAGGCACCGTTTAATGCGCTGCTGGAAAAGGGTGGGGCGCGCAATACGGCAGATGCGACAAAAGATTTCTGGATTCCCGACTGGAATTTCTTTGTCGATAACGAAGCGGAAATTGTTGAACGGTCGAACGAAATATTTGGCCTGTAACCACTCCTTCACTGCCAACCGGCGGAGTCTTTTGTGGCTCCGCCACCTTTTCCCACAAGGCGGAAATATATGTCCTACGTTACCCTGAGCGGGGTTTCAAAATTTTATGGTGATGTTCCGGCGGTGAAAATCCTGGACCTGGAAATCCAGCAGGGTGAGTTCTTTTCCCTGCTGGGACCCAGCGGCTGTGGAAAATCAACGACGCTTCGCATGCTTGCCGGTTTTGTGAAACCGACAAGCGGCGACATTATCATCAACAACCGGGATATGACCCACCTGCCGCCCGAACATCGCAACATCGGAATTGTTTTTCAAAATTATGCGATTTTCCCACACTTAAACGTATTTGAGAATATCGCTTTTGGTTTGCGGATGCGTAAAACGGCCAACGATGCCATCAAACAAAAGGTCGAAGCCGTTCTCGAACAAGTCGGCTTGAGCGGATATGAAAACCGCTTTCAGCGTGAATTGTCCGGCGGTCAGCAGCAGCGCGTCGCCCTCGCACGGGTGTTGGTGATCCGGCCAGAAATCCTGTTGCTTGATGAACCGTTAAGTGCCCTCGATAAAAAAATGCGCGAAGAAATGAAATACTGGATCAAAGGCATCCAGCAACAAACCGGAATTACAACTGTTTATGTAACCCATGATCAGGGTGAAGCTTTGACGATGTCAGATCGCATTGCGGTTATGAACGAAGGGGCCATTTTGCAAATCGGCTCGCCAAGCGAAATTTATGAAGTCCCGAAATCCCGGTTCGTCGGTGAGTTTATTGGTGAGTCAAACACCGTTACATTGCCGCTCGGTACTGAAAAAGACGGATATCTCGGCGTCAGGATCGGCGGTGTTGACCTGATGGCGCGGCGCGCACCAGAAACTCCGGAGAATCTGGGCACGGGAACTATTCTGATCCGGCCGGAAAATATGATCCTCAGTGATACCGCTGGACAGGATGCAACGCCGGTCAAGGGCCGCATTCGAAGTGAAACCTACCAGGGCGCACTCATTCGTTATGAAATTGAGGTTGATGAGGCCGTACTGGTTGCTGAAGTTCACAACACACCGGAACTTGTCACGCGTCAATCCGGTGATGACATCTGGTTTGGCTGGCACCCGGATTCGGGCGTTATCCTGCCGGACTAGTTGGCACGGATTGCCACAATATATAGAAATTTGAATGGATACGATGGATGCGAATTGGAGTTGATGTTGGCGGCACAAATACCGACGCGGTTGTCATGCAGGACACCACGGTTCGGGCGTGGAACAAATCGCCAACCACATTGGATGTCAGCACCGGGGTGCGCCACGCAATTTCCAGCGTCATTGCGACGTCGGAAATTATCGCGTCGGAAATTGATTCTGTAATGATCGGAACAACCCATTTCACGAATGCGGTGATTGAAAGAAAACATCTGCTTGAAGTTGCCGTCATCCGTCTCGGGCTTCCGGCCACGGCAAGTGTGCCACCCATGACCGATTGGCCAAGGGATTTATCCCAAGCGGTTGGCCGTCATATTTTTATGCTTAAAGGCGGGTATGAATTTGACGGGCGGCCAATCTCCGAACTGGACGAAGACGAAGTTCGCGCCTGCGCCCATAAGATAAAATCCCTGAATTTGAAAGCGGCGGCGATAACCGGTGTGTTTTCTCCGGTCAATAATGACATGGAGCAAGCGGTCTGTAATATCCTGCGCGAGATTAATCCCGATTTGCAGGTTTCCCTGTCCCATGAAATCGGCCAGGTCGGACTCCTGCAGCGGGAAAACTCGACGATCCTGAATGCCGCCCTTTCCGATCTGGCCGCACATGTTGTTAACTCCTTCGAACGGGCATTGATAGAACTTGGGATCACCGCACCCTTTTACATCAGCCAAAATGACGGCACATTGATGCAGGCACATTTTATCCGGCGTTACCCGGTTTTGACCTTTGCCTCCGGCCCGACCAATTCCATGCGGGGTGCCGCGTTGCTGGCCAACCTTTCGGACGCCATGGTGGTTGATATCGGCGGCACCACATCGGATATCGGAATGTTGCGGAACGGTTTTCCCAGACAGTCGACGACTTTCGTCGATGTCGGTGGGGTTCGGACAAATTTCAGAATGCCGGATATTTTGGCCATCGGGCTCGGTGGCGGGAGTCTGGTAGAAGACGAAGGCCGCGCCATCGGCCCCCAGTCCGTTGGTTTTGAATTGCTGGAAAAGGCATTGGTGTTTGGCGGCGACACCTTAACGGCAACGGATATCGCCGTTGCAAGTGGCCGTCCCGGCATCGGCGATTGCAAACTGGTGGCGCATCTTCCTCCGACGACGGTGCGAGGTGCGCAGGAAACCATGCGCTTAAAACTGGATAGGGCGATCGACCGGATGAAAACCGAAGCGGGACTTTTGCCCGTGGTCATCGTCGGCGGCGGTGCCATCCTGGTCGACTGGGACTTAACCACCGCGTCAGAAATCGTGCTGCCGAAATACGGTCCTGTCGCCAACGCCATTGGCGCGGCGATTGCGCAGGTCGCGGGGGAAGTTGACCGGATTGTCTCGCTCGAAGGCTCCAGTCGGGAGGAGGTCCTGGAGTTGGCAAAAGCCGAAGCCATAGAAAAAGCGATAACTGCCGGCGCGATCCACGAGACCATTGATATTGTCGAAATCGAAGAAGTACCGATTGCCTATCTGCCTGGAAATGCGACGCGACTGAGGGTCAAAGCGGTCGGTGATTTGGCAATATCTGCGCCCTTTAAATGACCAGCAAGAGGATTTTATGGAACTAGCCTATGATCAGATAGATGACCTTTGCCGAGGCGCAGCCTTTTTAGGCGCGGGCGGCGGCGGCGACCCCTATATTGGCGGTTTGATGATTAAGCGAGCTTTGCAAGAAGGCGGGAAAGTTGAAATCATTGACCCGGATGACCTCGACGATGATGTCCTGGTCATCCCAACGGCGATGATGGGCGCGCCAACTGTTTTGATTGAAAAATTGCCGTCGGGCGATGAAGTGCTTCGGGCATTCGCCGAACTGGAAAAACATCTGGATCGAAAAGCCTTTGCCACCATGCCGATTGAAGTTGGTGGTATCAATTCAACGATCCCCATGTGGGTTGCGGCGCGGCTCGGAATACCGGTCATTGACGCCGACGGAATGGGCCGGGCCTTTCCTGAAATACATATGGAAACCTTTGGCGTGCACGGGGTTTCCGGGTCACCGCTGGCGATCGCCAACGAGCATGGGGATTACGCCATTGTCAACGCCGTTAAAAACCAGTCCCTGGAATGGATTGCCCGGGGGATTGCCATCCGTTTTGGCGGCGCGGCCTATATTGCCGAATACCCCATGTCCGGCGAACAGGTCAAAAGAACATCCGTTAAACATACACTGACCCTGGCCATGGAAATCGGCAGGCGGGTCGAGCTGGCCCGCCAGTCGGGCCAAGACCCGTTTGCCGCGATCATCGATTTCCTTCCCGAAACCCATTATTCGCTCGGGAAAATTCTGTTCACCGGAAAAGTCGTTGACGTCAAACGGACGACCGAACGCGGTTTCACGGTCGGCCGCGTGACCATCGACGGCGTCGACCAGGGCAGTCTGATGATCGAGTTCCAGAACGAAAACCTGATTGCCCGCAAAAATGGACAAGTGCTGGCCATTGTCCCCAACATCATCACGATTATGGACGTTGAAACCGCTGAACCCATAACCACAGAGTTTCTCAGGTACGGACAACGGGTGCGCGTTATGGCCGTCAGTGTGCCTGAAATAATGACATCCCCGGCGGCCCTTGATTTGTTTGGCCCACAGGGTTTCGGCCTGAAAGAACCTTTTCAACCAATGATCGCCGACTAGAAATACCTGAGAAAAAACTGGCCCCTTTTCCTGTAAGGTCCTATGTAATGCGACAGCTATCGCGCCACTACAAACGGTTTGGTACAATCACCAGGGTCACCGGCCCGTCGGACGCCGTGGCGCTGTCGACACCAATTCCTAATCCTCGTTTTTGGCGATTATTTTTATCAGGCATACTGGAGACGTCGTTATTTCGAAACCTCAGGTTTCCCTGCGGATTTCCGACAACAGATTGGGAATTGCCTATATGGCCGGCGGCATGTTTTTGTTTTCTGCCGTTGATACCATCGCCAAATTTCTGACGGAAACCCTGCATCCCCTGCAAATCGTCTGGTCACGGCATCTTGGCTTGTTGTTGGGTGTTGTGGTATTGCTGGCGGTTCGCGGTGTCGGCATTCTCCGTACCCGCAACCTGGGTCTGCAGATTACCCGGGGTGCGATGGCAGCGGGCTCTGCTTTTTTGTTTGTTTTTGCCATCAGCTTTGTGCCCCTGGTAGACGCCATTGCGGTTACCTTTGTCGCGCCGTTTCTGGTTACCATCATCGGCGCTTCGGTGCTGCGCGAACCTGTGGGAATTCGCCGGTGGACGGCCGTGGCTCTGGGTTTTATCGGGGTTCTTATTGTTACCCGGCCGGGGCTTGGGGTTGTCCACCCGGCCGTCCTGCTGGTGCTTTTGGCCGCCCTGTTGTTTGCCCTACGTCAAATCCTGTCGCGGGTTGTGGCGAAAACCGACCCCATTACAACAACGGTTGCCTATACGGCGTTGGCGGGAAGTGCCGTTATGACGGTTCCGCTTGCCTTTGTCTGGCGGTGGCCGACGACGGCCCTCGAAGTTATCTTGTTGATTGCGATGGCCGTTCTCGCCGCCATCGCCGAAATTTTCGTGATCAAAGCCTTGGATGAGGCCGATGCGGTGGTTGTCGCACCGGTCCATTATTCGATCCTGATTTGGGCAACTTTTTATGGGTTTGTTGTCTTCGGTCAACTTCCTGATTTTTGGACATGGGTGGGGGCATCGATCATCGTTGCAACGGGTATCTATACCCTGCATCGGGAATGGCAAAAGGGGCAAAGCCAAACAGACAACCCCTGTTCAGCAGACCCGCCAAATATTTAACGCAATGGGATCTTATCACTACGCGTCGGTATTATGGGGTTTGCTGCGTCGGTTTTTCCCACGGCAGGTCTTTGCAGACCCAGGCCAGGTGATCGATAAACAAACGCAACCGGGTCGAGACAAACCGGTTGGGTGGGAAAACGGCGTGGATATCGCGCACCGGCCAGGTCTCATAATCCGTCAAAAGGCCGGTTAACTGTCCCGATGCCAGATGTTCAGCCGCGTAAAATACAGGCAATAACACGATACCCATGTCCTCCATGGCGGCGGAACAGAGCATCTGGCCGGAATCGCTTTTAAAACTCCCCGTGAGGCCGACCCGTCCCTGCCGACCATCGACCGCGCGGTAGTGCCATTCGTGCAGCCCCTGGTTTCGGCTATAGGCGAGCACATTGTGATGGCGCAAGTCATCCGGGGTTTTTGGGGTGCCGTGTTTTTTCAGATAAGCGGGACTTGCACAGAGGGAAACCGGGCATGAGGCCAGTTTTCGCGCGACCAGGGTGGTGTCCTTGAGGGCCGCAATGCGGACGATGACATCAAATCCTTCACTGACAATATCAACAAATCGATCATCAAAACTCACATCCAGTTCAACTTCCGGATAATGCCGGCCAAAGGCGGCAATGGCGCGACCCAAATATTTGTCCCCCAGACTGGAGGGGATGCTGATTTTCAGGGGGCCGCGCGGGTGCGCCTTGAGCTCAAAAACATGTTCTTTTGCTTCCCTTATATCCTCCAGCGCCCGCCCGGCGCGCTCGAAGAAGACGGCACCTTCTTCCGTCACCGCTACATTGCGTGTGGTTCGATTGAGAAGTTTGACCTGCAATTCAAACTCGAGGTTTTGAATTTGTTTGGAGACGGCTGAACTTGTTATGCCCAGGTGCCGCGCCGCGCCGGCGAAACTGGCGTTTTTCACAACAGCTATAAATATTCCGATGCGCGACAGGGGGTCCATTGGCCAGGCCCATTCTATTATCAATTAAATGGAATTAATATTTTTCAATAATAACATATTATAAATTTTTTGTTGCTGTGCAATGGTTAAGTCAGACACCAACAGGAAAATCATTTGAAAGGAAAATCTCATGTCTCAAGTTCAATCTACAAATTATGGCGCGCTGGTCATTCGGCTGTCATTTGGTACCATCCTCGTTGCCCATGGCCTGTTAAAGCTTATGGTCTTCACCATGGCGGGAACGGTTGCATATTTTGAAAGTCTCGGCCTGCCGGCGATAACCGCCTATCTGACCGTGTTTGGAGAAATTGCCGGTGGTAGCGCAATTTTGCTGGGTCTTTATACCCGTCTGGCGGCACTTCTTTCCCTGCCCATCTTGATTGGCGCGCTGTGGGCCCATTCCGGCAACGCCTGGGTCTTCAGCAGCGAAGGTGGCGGCTGGGAGTTTCCCTTGTTACTGGTCATCCTGGCCGTTGGCGTCGCCCTGCAAGGCAACGGCACCTTCGCAGTTGGCAAACTGTCCTTCATTGACAGCTTTATTCCGCAACCCCTAAAAGGATAAACCAGGACGCCAATAACCGTTAATCCACTGAAAAAAAGGATCACTCCTTCAGGTCGCCTGACCGCCGAGTGATCCGCCTTTTTTGAACCGATGAAAGAACCGCCAATGCCCCGAATATTATTTTTTGCCGGAAGTGCGCGCAAACACTCCATGAACAAAAAACTTGCCCATTGCGCCGCGCTCATGGCTGAAGAAGCCGGTGCAGAAACCACGGTGATCGATCTGAAAGATTTTGAAATGCCGCTTTACGATGGTGATTTAGAATCCGCCCAGGGCCTTCCCGAGAATGCCAAACGCCTTAAACAGATTTTTGTTGAACACGACAGTTTTTTTATCGCGTCGCCGGAATACAACAGCTCGCTGTCGCCGTTGTTGAAAAACACCCTCGATTGGATTTCCCGGTCGCACCAGGAAAACGAGACCTCCTTATCGGCCTACGCCGGCAAAGTCGCCGCCATCGGGGCAATATCTGCGGGTGCCCTTGGCGGTCTGCGCGGTCTTGTTCCCCTGCGCATGTTGCTTGGCAACATCGGCGTGACCGTCGTCCCGAAACAAGCCGCCATCGCCCATGGCAAGGAGGCCTTCGACGATAGCTCTCAGCTCAAGGACGCCCGTCAAAAACAGATGCTGCAATCCTCCGTAGAACAGCTTGTCCAGACCTCCCGGGCACTTTCTTGAATTGCCCCGTGACCTGCAATCAACCCCGTGCTGAAAGGAATTTCAATGAGCTGGAACCCCGCCATCGAACCCCAATGCCCCCATACGGGAGCCTTGGAATCCATCGAAACCCTAATTGTTCCCAGAGCTGGTGATATCGGCGGTTTTGAAGTCAGGCGGGCGTTGCCGTCGCGCCGCCGAAAAATGGTCGGTCCCTTTGTGTTTTTTGACCAGGCCGGGCCAGCCGAATTTATCACCGGTCAGGGGATCGACGTGCGCCCCCATCCACACATTGGCCTGGCGACGGTGACCTATCTTTATGAAGGTGAATTTCAACATCAGGATTCGCTCGGCACCAACCAGATGATATACCCGGGTGCCGTGAACTGGATGATCGCCGGCAAGGGAATCACCCATTCCGAACGGACCAGTGCCAAAACCCGCCAGGCCGCAAGCCGCCTGTATGGTATCCAAACCTGGGTCGCCCTGCCTGAAAAACACGAAGAAATGGATCCCCAGTTCGAGCACCATGACAAACAATCCCTGCCCTATTTGGAAGGCGAAGGTAAACAGGTTCGTTTGATCATTGGAAATGCCTGGGGCGAACAGGCCCCAACCCGCACCTTTACGGACATGTTTTACGCCGATGCCCTGGTCGCCCCCCACGGCCTTTTGCCCCTGCCGGAAAACCATGAAGAGCGCGGGTTATATGTTGTAGAAGGATCCATTGAAATCGCCGGCGATGTTTTCGATGCGCAACAGATGATGGTCTTCCGACCGGGCGATGCCATCACTGTCAAAGCCGGCGCTGGCGGTGCGCGGTTGATGCTGCTGGGCGGTGACGCGCTGGAAGGTCCGCGATATATCTGGTGGAATTTTGTCGCTTCGTCGAAGGTAAAAATTGAAGCCGCAAAACAGGCCTGGGCCGCCGCCGATTGGCAGCACGGCCCGTTCCACCTGCCGCCGGACGACAACAAAGAATTTATTTCCCTGCCGGGCTGAGGATCTGAAATAAATGATATCACTCTTTTAGCACGATACCCTGCGGGCTGAACAGGAATTGGCCTTTGATCATTGACGAATTGTTATCGCCGGAAACCGCCTGATTAAATTCCGCCTTTAAAAGACAAGAGATTTCATGGTGCCGGAACCGTCACATGTTCTTCAGAAACCGCATCGCCCCAAAGCGAATAGACTTCGCTGCACCCGGCGTTTGAACCCCCCTGGCTTTTTATGGCAGACGGGCAAGCAAAAGCGTAAGGATAAAAATGCCGTTCCGTCACGTCCAGATCAAACTGCTGTCGGATGGCGTCTAAAACGCTGTCGCCCAAGCGGTGATCCGCAGTAATTTTATTGCGCACGCTGGTCTCAAGGCGCGGTGCGTGAAAGGCCTGTTCCAGGGATTGATCAAACCAAAACATGCGCCACAGAATTTGCGCAACGGCGGGCATAATTTTTCGCCCGCCTGAAGCACCGATGCCGACAACGGATCGATGTTTTTTATCGCCATGGGAAATGGCGATAACCGGGCACATGTTGTTGAGGGGACGCTTCGATGCGGCGATGGAATTTGGCCGGCCCGGTTGCGGATCAAACCACATGACCCCGTTATTTAATAAAACGCCGGTCTGGCCGGACACAACCTTCGAGCCAAAGGCCGACAGCAGGGTTTGGGTGACCACGACCATATTGCCTTGACGATCGACCACATTAAAATGGGTCGTACACGCCGCTCCCTTGGCGTCGCCATCCCCCCCCATGGTCGCCATGCGGTGGTCTGCCGAATTGTGCAGGGCGTTTATTAAATCCAGATAATCATCGCTGCCGGGGGTCGACTTAGCGTAGGCACGATCCATATCGGACAACACCGGCAACAGGCTGGGCCCGGCATTTAACTCGGGTGCCACATGGACCCTATGACCGGCGCTGATTTGTTGGCGTGCCGGCAAAATCTTAGGACGATAGGCGATCAGGTCGTGCCGGGACAGATAACCGCCCAGTGCCTGAATATCGTCAATCAGGCATTTGCCAACCTCACCCTCATAAAAAACATCCGCCCCGTCGTCGGCAATGGCGCCAAGCGTCGCCGCCAATGCGGGCATGGGGCGTTGCAGGGTATTGCCGGAAGACCATGCAATGGTCGGCGGCAGGCCATCTTCATCGAGAAAGAGCTGCGCCGCCACCTCATTGGTCTGCAGGTCGCGGGCCGAACTGCCAATGAACAAACTGGCGTAGGCGTCGATCACAAGGCCCTGTTCGGCCTGTTGGGCGGCGGCCGCTAACAATTCACGCCACGGCATCCGGCCATATCTTTTGTGGGCCACGTCCATCGCCCGAACCAGGGTCGGCACACAAACCGACGGGGCACCAATCAAATTACGATCATCAACAACCTTTGGCCAACCGAACAGGTTGCCACCGGACCCCGGAGCCAGGGGAAAGGCCGCCGGGTCCAGGGACCGGGGTGTCGTGGTTCCAAAATCGATGGAGTCGACAGCTCCTGTTGCGGCCGAATATACCAGCATCTGTCCGCAGCCGCCCAAGCCGCTCATCCAGGGTTCACAGACGCCAAGCATAAACGATGTGGTAATCGCCGCGTCCATCGCCGAACCCCCGGCCGCCAATACCTCGGCGCCGGCCTCGGCGGCGACTTTATGATTGCAGACAACCATTCCTTTTTTCGAGGTCACGGCGGGTTTTGCGATCTGGATACTGCGGCTGTAATTGTTCATGGGTTTATCACTTCAACTCCTGATATTTAAGGTGCGCAACGCTGGCAACGGAATCTTACGGCATTTGCAATGGACCCTGTAGCGCTTTCTGCCGTTAGCCGCAACGTATGAGGAATAACGGCACTGCCGCTTACATGTTCGCTCCCAATCAACTCACTTTAATTGTCGATAGGCCCTCAATCCGGGTCTCCCGACCTTGCCGCTTCCTGTCTTTCCGTTTTATGATCAAAACAATTTCCGACAAAAGACGGCCCATAAGGAACTCATTTTTGCCAGATCAAAACGAATGCAACCAACCAGCGGGGACGTTTATTCCGATAATCGACCGCAATCGATGTGAAGGCAAAGCGGAATGTGTAACGGTATGTCCGGTTGGCGTCTTCAAAGTCGATACTCTGCCCAAAGAAATGCGCGCAGGGTTAAGTCTTCGCGGCAAACTAAAAGGTTTTGCCCACAGGTGGCGCCAAGCGGTCCTGGTCCATGGGGACCGGTGCGAAGCCTGCGGTTTATGCATCAAGGCCTGCCCTGAAAGCGCCCTGACACTGGCCCGGGTTTGAATCGAACAAATAACCCAAAATATTTATTTGATTTTTTCGTGTTCTCTTGAGCCTTCCATTAAGTCCAAAAAAGAAGGCCAATTCGGTGAATTGTTTATGAGTCGCGCCTAGCAACAAATAATTTCGTTTCTAATGGATTGGCGCTGATGTACAAGCGGCGCATGTTCTGCACCCGGGTGTGACAGAAGGATAAACGATCGAAGCCATGACACTGGAATATCTTATTGTACTGGCTGTGGTTGCCGTTCTGTCTGTTGTGCAGTCGGTTTTCGGGATGGGGGTGTTGATCTTCGGCACGCCGACACTGTTGTTGTTGGGCTATGATTTCATAACAACCCTTGGTTATCTTCTTCCGGCTTCCTTTGCGATTTCCTTCCTGCAAGTGGTGTCGCGCGGATCGGTTCGAATACCGGTTTCCGAATATCTTTATCTGCTCTCCCTGCCAGGAATTGGCCTTGGATTGTGGTTGACGGATGCCAGTCCATTGGCCTCGTGGACCAATATTCTGGTCGGAGGAACTCTCCTTTTTTCCGCGATGGTTCGTTTTTGGTCGCCATCACAGAAACTAGTTGCCAAGTTTTTGGAAAAACATTTGCCGACCTATCACTTCATTATGGGAGTCATTCACGGTCTGACAAATTTAGGCGGCGCTTTGCTGGCGATCCTGGCGGGTGGCACAAACACCAAAAAGGAGGCAATCAGGTATACCATCGCCTACTATTACCTGGCGTTTATTATTGTCCAAATGCTGCTTTTGACGACGGTCATGGGGCACCCTGATCTCCTATTTACCAATATACCTGGTGCAATAATTGCAGCCTTGGTATACCTTCTGGTCGGCAATCGTATTTTCATCCGAACCAGCAATCATTCCTACAACAGGGCCCTGACCCTGTTCATCGCCCTTTATGGCGTGACTGTATTGTTGAAGATGTAGGCCGCACATGCCGTGCGGTTTAAGGAGCGGACTCATGTCGCTGCTCGATTGAATGTCATTTTTTATTATAATTGGAAACAAACTACAGGACGACTTGGTCCTTACCCTGCCACCCATTAAATATCTGAGTTACGGTGCCATCCCAAAGCACTCAACGCCATATGATAGTCGCCTCACTCTATTTAGGTCGGCTTTTTAGAAAAATGAATGCATTTCAGGTTCCAGTTGCCTAACCTTGGGTCAGGACCCGGCCTAAATCTTGTGGTCGATATACACGAACAGATTTTTGAGCGGGGGAAATACCATGCAGAGCCATGCACGTGTTGTCATCGTCGGCGGCGGAATGATGGGGGCCGGGCTGTTGTATCACCTGGCGGAAGAAGGCTGGACCGATTGCCTGTTGCTTGAAAAGGCCGAACTGACATCGGGTTCGACCTGGCACGCGGCTGGCCAGTGCCCGAGTTTTATCGCCGACTACAACATGGCAAAAATCCACAATTATGGCATCGGGCTTTATCCCAAACTGGAAGAATTGACGGGTCAGTATGTCTCCTGGCACGGCTGTGGCGGCATCCGGTTTGCGTTAAATGAAACCGAGCTCGAGTGGTTCAGACATGTGCAAGGGGTCTCCAAACTGATTGGCTTTGAGATGCATATCCTGAGCCCGTCGGAGATTAAAACCTATAATCCCCATGTGGATATAACCGGGGTCCTGGCCGGTGCCTTGACGATCGGCGACGGTCACGTGGACCCGGCCGGCTGTTGCAACGCCCTGGCCGCAGGAGCGCGTAAGTTCGGTGCCAAAATCGAGCGGTTCACTCGGGTCGAGGACATTCAACCGGTGACCACGGGGGAATGGGATGTGATCACCGACAAGGGCACCGTACGCTGTCAGCATGTGGTCAACGCGGCCGGCTGTTATGCCCGGCAGATTTCCCAAATGGTCGGAACCGATGTACCGATTACCAATATGGAACACCATTATCTGGTCACTGAACCAATCCAGGAATTTTTGCAAAGCGACGTGGAAATGCCGGTAATGCGGGATCCCTACATGTCGGCCTATTACCGCCAGGAACAAAAATCCGCGCTGATCGGGATCTACGAAACCGCAGGCACAAAACAAGCCTGGGATCACCGGGGAGGATGGCCCGATTGGGATTCCGAAAGCGAATTGTTTGAGCCGGACCTGGATCGTATTCTACCTTTTGTGGAAAAAGTACTGGAGCGCATGCCGATCTGGTCCGAAGCGGGCATCAAAAGGATCGTCAATGGGGCCATTCCCCATACGCCCGATGCCAATCCCCTATTGGGTCCGGCCATGGGCGTGAAAAATTTCTGGCACTGTTGCGGCTCGTCCGTTGGTATTGCCCAAGGCGCCGGATGCGGCAAATATCTGGCGCAATGGATGATCCATGGCGACGCCGAAATAAATATGGCCGGCCTGGACCCAAGGCGGTTTTGCGGCATGATTGACGACAAATGGCTGACCAGCAAATCCTTTGAAGATTATTCCCACATGTACAAACTTCACCTGCCCGGTGAAGAACGGCCCGCCGGGCGGGGCCAAAGAAAGTCAAGCCTGTATGACAAACTCAAATCCCGTGGCGCGGTTTATACGGAAGCCGCATCCTGGGAACGGCCAAAATGGTTCTCCCTGGATGGGCGCGACGAAGAAATTGGATTTGGCCGGACGAATGTCCATGGCGTGGTGGCTGCCGAATGCGCCGCCGTTCGGGAACGGGTCGGGCTGGTTGATTTGTCGAGTTTTGCCAAGTTCGATATTGTCGGCCGAGATGCGGAAGCCTATTTAAACCGCGTTACCGCCAATAGAATGGCAAAAAAAACCGGCGGCATCGCCCTGACCCACCTGCTTGGCGACAACGGCAGAATCCACGGTGAAATGACCATAACCCGCCTGGCCGACGGGCATTTTTACGGCCTCAGCGGGGCCACCGCCCAGCATCGTGACCTTGATCATTTGCGCTTGCAAATTTCGCCTGGCGAACAGGTTGAAGTCAACGACATTACCGACCAATGGGGCGTGCTTGTGGTCGCCGGACCGAAGTCCAGAGAGACCCTCGCCAGCCTGACATCTGCGGATCTTGGCAACGATCATTTCCGCTGGTTGTCAGGACAGGAAATTCAACTCGCCGGTCGGTCCGTCCGTGCCCTGCGGGTCAATTACGTCGGTGAACTGGGCTGGGAACTGCATCTTCCCATGGAAGATTTACCGGCGCTTTATGAGGCCGTGTGTAAAGCCGGCCAACCCTTTGGCCTTGCCGACGTTGGCTCCTACGCCGTCAATTCCCTGCGCCTGGAAAAGGCCTACAAGGGTTGGGGAGCCGAACTGACCAATGAAATCACCTTGATTGAAGCGAATATGGAGCGTTTCATCAAATTTGACAAAGAGGCGTTTACGGGCCGGGCGGCGACCATAAAAAGCCAACAGCAAGGGGCCGCCACATCGCTGGTTTATTGTGAGCTGGACGCCGATCACCATGATGCCCATGGCGGCGAGGCGGTGCTGAAGGACGGCGCGGTCATTGGCGTCACCACGTCAGGTGGTTACGGCCACCACACACAAAAGAGCCTTTTGTTTGCCTATGTCACACCGGCCCATACAAAACCCGGGATGACCTTCCATGTGGATATTTTGGACATACCGATACGCGCGACAGTGCTCGCAGCACCGGCGTTCGATCCGCAGAACCTTCGCTTGCGCCAATGATCGATTTTGCGGCGGCGACAACCAGGTCATTTTATCGACCGGTAAATTGGTTTCGCGATGATCCCAGGTGAGGAACACAACTTGCACAAAAAAATACAAATCCGCATGGGTGGATACGGGCCAGAGACAACGGCGTTCTCAAAATCCTTAAAATTCATCGGCGACCGACTGACAGCCGGGTTCGGCGACCAGATTGACGTCAAATACCTGTGGAACATTATGGATCTTGGTTACCGCGGCGAAGATATTCTGTGGCTGGTGGAAAATGGATTGTTGACCCTGGGTTACCAGTCGAGCAGTTATCTGACGGACCGGGTTCCAGAGCTGGGATTTGTTGACCTGCCGTTTTTGTTTGCCTCCAATGAACAGGCACGGGCCGCCATCGATGGGGCCCTGGGTCAACATTTAACGGAAAAAATTGAAAACCGTATTAACTATCGCATCCTGGGTTATTTTGAAAATGGCTTTCGCCATATCTCGAACCGATTACGACCGGTGCGTCTGCCCAGCGACCTAAAGGGTATGAAAATCCGGGTTCTGCCCAGCGACGTTCAGGCGCGGACTTTCGCGCTATTAGGCGCAACCCCGGTGAAAATGGACCTGTCAGAAGCGATAAGAGGGATTGTCGATGGAAGTCTCGACGCCCAGGAAAACCCGCTCGCCAATACGGTGACTTACGGTGACTTACGGTGACTTACGGTGCCCACAAATTTCATCCCTATCACACCCTGTCCAGCCATTTTTATATTTCGCGCCCCCTATTTGCCCACCGGCCCAGCCTTGACAGCTGGCCGGAAGACCTGAGAACTGCGCTTTATCAGGCAACCCGGGACGCCGTCCTGTGGCAGCGTCAATTATCCGAACAGGAGGTCCGCGATGCCCGCCAATTGATCGAAGACGAAGGCTGTTTGATTGAACAATTGACGGCTGCAGAACAGCAGGCTTTTGTGGGCGCCGTAAAACCCCAACATGACGACGCACGCGAACGATTTGGCGACACAATATTCCAACATGCGAACTTGTAAAACAAACCCATAGACGCTGTTTTGTCATCGACACAGATTTATCAAGGGAGAGTTAAATGCCATTTGCCAAAACCCAACGCCTGACGACCCGTGGGGCAAAATTGATGCTGGCAGCGGCCATTTCAAAGGCCGAAGAATTTGGCGTTGCGGTGACCGTCACCATTGTCGATGCTGGTGGTCATCTTTTGGTTTTGGAACGGATGGATGGCGGGCGCTTTCACACTGTAAATTCGTCGACCACCAAAGCCGTGACGGCGGCATCTAACAAACGACCGACAACAAACAAAGGGGCCCAGGGGCAGGAATTGGACACCTTGCATGCGATTGGACTGGCGCTGGCAGCAGGGCCGGCGAACTGGACAGCCCTGGAAGGCGGTTACCCGATTTTTGTTGACGCGGATTGCGTCGGCGGTATCGGCATCAGCGGTGGTGACTGGCAACAGGACCAGGCCATTGCCCAATCGGCGATCGACGCGGTCAGCCACACATAGACCGATTAAATCCACATTCCAGGCCGTCGCCGGCACCGATGATTTATTCTTTACGGTAGGGCACCATGAGGGCTTCGGGTTGGTTCGCCTTGCCGACCAGTCCGGACATGGCAAGGATGGTGAGAACATACGGCAGGGACAAAAACAACTGCGGCGGCAAATCGATTTGGAAAAGTTGAATGGATAATTGCAGCGCATCGGCGGCACCAAAAATCAAGGCGGCCAAGGCGGCTTTATAGGGACTCCATCGACCGAAGATAACGATGGCAAGGGCGATAAATCCCTGCCCGGCGACAATGGTATCTCGAAATTGGCCGATCTGGGCGAGCACCAGGTAAGCCCCGGAAGCGCCCGCCGCCGCACCAGAAATGATGACACACATGTAACGCATATGAGAAACACGAATGCCCGCCGTTTCGGCTGCTGCCGGGTTTTCACCGACGGCTCTTAAATTGAGGCCAAACTTGGTACGAAACAAAACGTATCCGGCGACAGCAACAAGCCCGGCTGTGGCGTAAAGCAAAATTGTGTGATTGAAGAGAACCGGCCCGATGAACGGTATTTCCGATAAAAATGGGATTGCGATCGGCTTGAACATTTCAACGGTTTGTGGACCCGATACGCCGCGTAAGGCCAGCCGATAAACATAACTGGCAACGCCCAAGGCAAAAATATTAAAAATAATTCCGACAACAACCTGGCTCGCTTGCACGGTGATATACATCCACGACAGATAGGTGCCGGCAATACAACCGATCAAAATTCCGCCCATAAGGCCAAACCAGGTTGAGCCCGATTGCCAGGCGACCAGATAACTGGCGATAGCCCCGAGCAGCATGGTTCCCTCGATGCCGATATTCAGGACACCCGATCTTTCTGAATAGAGTTCACCCAGGGCAACCAACAAAAGCGGGCCCGCCAAACGAACGCTGGCGGCCAGCCAACTTGCAAAAAATGCGCCCGAGAAAAAATCAAGTTCCAATGGGTTTTACCTCCGGTTTTTCAGGAGGTACGGAAGGGGTTGTAGGGGTTCGAAAAAACGGGAATTTTAAGGTATAATAACGCAATAAATCGCTGGCCAGGATGAACAGCACAATCAGGCTTTGCACAATGAAAATGATCGATGCGGGGAGTCCGGCTTTGCGCTGCATGGCATCGGCACCAACGGCCATGCCGGCATATAAGATCGAGGCAATGACCGCACCCAGGGGATGAAGTTTCCCCAACAGGGCGGCGACGATACCGATAAACCCGGTTCCTTCAGAAAGACCATCGAGCAAGCGATGGTGGACCCCCAGGACTTCAACCAACCCGGCCAAGGCCCCCAAACCTCCGGCGGCAAAGGCCGCCATAATCTGGCGGCTGCCAACATTGATGCCGCCAAAGCGCGCCGCCTTCGGGTTCAGACCGGTGACGATTAACTCGTAGCCAATCTTGCTTTTTAACAAAACAATCCAGACGACCAGAACACAGGCCAGGGCGATGAAAACCCCGGAATGCGCACGGGTACCTTCCAAAAAATACGGCAACCAGGTTTCCCGCGGCAGGCGCGGACTTTGTGGCAAATCACCCGGTGCACGCAGCGGCCCGGAAACCAGATATTGCACTACAAAAATCGCAACGTAGTTCATCATCAGCGAGGTAATCACTTCATTGCCGCCAAACCGTCCGCGAAAGACACCGACGATCCCCGCCCATATGCCTCCGGTGACCAAGGCTGCGGTAATTGCCAGCAGTATAAATATCGGGAACGGTAAGGGCCCAAAAAGTCCGTTGGGTACGGTTTCAAGCGATACCCAGGTTGCCGTCGCAGCACCGATCAGCAAACACCCCTCAAATCCCAGATAACCAAATCCGGTTCGCCAGGCGACAATCGTCCCCAGGCTGATCAGGATCAATGGCGTTGCCTTGACCAGGGTAAAACCAAATCCGCGCCAGGTCGTAAAACTTTCGGCAAACAGTGCGCCATAAGCTTCCATGGGATTTGCACCAAACGGAATGAACAACAATCCGCCAAAAAGCAGGGCCAAAAAAATCGACAGGCAGGTGGTTGCTGCAATCACCCAAACCGACTCGACCGGTTCCAGTCGTTTTTTTAACACACCTTTCATCGCCTAATTTCCGGCGCTTCCGAGTCCGGCAATACTCCCGCCATCATCAATCCGATTTTTTCTATGGATGCATCGCCCGCCTCAACAATACCCATAATTCGACCTTCGTAGATGACCGCGATCCGGTCCGACAGATTTAAAATTTCTTCAAGCTCCGCCGAAATCAGCAATATCGCCTTGCCCGCATCACGCTCAGACAGGATCTCTCGCCAAACGGCTTCGACCGCACCAACGTCCAGTCCGCGTGTCGGTTGTTCAATCACATAAGCCAGGGGGTCGCGCATAATCTCGCGGCCAAGCAGAATTTTCTGCAGGTTGCCACCGGATAATTTACCGGCCATATAATCGACATCACTGGGACGTACATCAAACCTGCGCACCAGCTCTTTGGCAAACCGGTTTATTTTTTTCTCGTCCAGTAAGCCGAACTGCGAAGCATATTTTCCGTGGCTGCCAAGGATCACGTTGCGGGCAATCGATAACCCCATTAAAGCACCCACGTGGCGTCGATCGGCGGGCACATAAGCCAGCCTGTTGCGGTGGTGTTCTGCTGGCGACCTATGGGTCAAATCGACATCTGCCATTTTAACCTGGCCGGATTGAATAGCGCGCAGATTAAGCAGCGCCTGTGCCAGTTCCGATTGTCCGTTTCCGTCAACCCCGGCCAGACCAAGAACTTCGCCGGCGTGAAGGGTGATATCGATACCCGTGACGGCCTTTTGGTTTCGATCGTCCGTGACATGCAGATCGCTTATTTTGAGGATCGGCTTGCCCCTTGGGCGCACGGACCTGGTAACCCGCAAAGAAACGTCGCGGCCGACCATTAATTTGGCCAATTGGTTTTCTGAACTGTTGCGGGTTTCAAGCGCGCTGACGACACAGCCATCGCGCATGATGGTGACCCGGTCACTGACCGACATGATCTCATGTAATTTATGGGTAACGATAACGATGGCGTGGCCCTGTTCGGCCAAATGCCTGAGGACTTGGAACAAGGCAGCTGTTTCCTGTGGCGTTAAAACAGCCGTCGGCTCGTCGAGGATTAACAACTGGGCTTCGCGGAATAACAGTTTTAGAATTTCTACGCGTTGCTGCGCGCCGACCGGTAAATGTTCGATGACCTGGTCCGGGTCGACATGCAAACCATGGGTTTTGGAGAGGTCGCGAATGCGCTCGCGGGCCCGGGTTAAATTGCCTGTGATACCGTCGCTGTCCATTCCAAGAACAATATTTTCAACCACACTAAACCGGCGGACCAGCATAAACTCCTGGTGGACCATGCCGATGCCAGCCTTGATCGCGTCTTTGCTGGTATGAATGTGACGTTGTTTTCCCTCGATGGAAATCTTTCCGGAATCCATCTGATACATACCGTACAGAATTTGCATCAAAGTGCTTTTTCCAGCGCCATTTTCACCGAGCAGGGCGTGAATTTCACCCCGGTTTACGGTGAAATCCACCTGGTTATTGGCAATGACGCCAGGAAAGCGTTTTACGATTTTTTGCGCACTTAAATAAGGAGAGCTCATAGCTATATGTATCAAATCCTGGCCAAGGGACCAAACCACCCGGAATACACAAAATCTCCGTTATTGATGTTGGGCAAAAAGGGCGAGCGAGATCAGCCGCCCGCCCATCAGGTTATTTGACAATTTCAGCGACCTTAATGGAACCGGTACCGAGATCGTCCCATATTTTTTGAAAGGCGCTCCACGCCGCGTCGGAGACGACATCTGAATTATGATCGCCTTTGTCGCCGGCCTTGAGCGACCACATATCTGTGACCTTTGGTTGCCATTCCTGACCGCTGGGAAACGTGTTTGCAGCAACGGCTTCGGCCATTTGCTGAACCATCCAACCGAGATTCATAACAAAACTTGTGCCCATTTTATCCGCCGCCAGACTTGTTTGATCAGAATAACAACCCAACACTTTGGCACCGGCTGAAACGCCGCCTTGAATAGCACCAAGCCCGGTCACATTTGCCCCATGCCAAATGACATCGGCACCATTTGCAGCCATGGTGATGGCCGATTCCCGGCCCCGACCAGCATTGTCATAATCGCCTGTGATGATGCCCAATCCCTTAATGCCGCTCGTCGTTCTTTCAGCTCCGGCAATGAACGACTTCATCATGCGCTGTTGGGTCGGATTGTCACCGCCGCCGACATATCCAACGGCTTGTTTCTTTTCAGAAATGAGCGCGGCCAGGGCCCCGGCTCCGTAGGACGCATCATAGTAGGCGAGATCCGCATATCCGGTATTTGAAGGAACGGTGTCTGCCGGTTTGAAGGTTGATGCAAAAAACTTCTGATCTGGGTACTCGGGGGCAATTTCGATAAAGGCGCTGCCAAACTCATAACCGTGACCAATGATCAGATCATATCCGTCGTCTGCATAACCCTGAACAACCCGGGTGATGCTCGCCTGTTTTACGTTTTCTGCATAGGCAACCTCAAATCCGTCCCGGTTGCCGAGCTCAGCCAACCCTTCATAGGCAAGTTGCGCCCAGCCGCCATCCGTTATGGGACCGGTCATGATGAGAGCAACACGTGTATCCTTGGCCGCAGCTATGGAAATGGCCAAAGGATTGAGGGCCACCGCCAGCGCCACAAGTGCGCCAACGGCAATTGATTTTAGAACTTGTCTGCGTACCATCATTTTTTCTCTCCTATATGATTTGTCTTTACGAAGTTTACAAATGAGTAGCCAGGCGACTTATTTGGTTTGCTTAGACAGCAAATCGTTTTTGAGTGCTTTTAAAAAGGGGATGTCTTCAAGTTGATCCGTCTGCACCAAATCCCAAGCGACACCCGTCGGCTGGGGATAGGGTGAGTTGGTTTCAATTGTTTCTTTTTCAGTGAAAATCCAGTTTAAGACGGAATCGTATTCGAGCATAACAATTTGATCATTTTCGACGACTTGGCTTGAGTGGACGGTAGTAACGATCGGTGTGTTGGCATTGACCGTCCTTAACTCGCGAAAAATACCAAGCTCCAGATCGGCAAAACCGCCGCCCTTACCCGTGCGACCGCCGTTGCGGGTCACGCCGACACACCCGACAACGGCAATATCCATGGGCCGCATGTCTTCAAAATTTACCGGTTGCCCATGTTCAACAAACCCTTGCGAGGTCGCGGCCAGTTCAAATTGAACCCCATCTTTTGCCAATTTTTCCGGATCAAGTATAACAAAGGGATAACCCTTTACCAGTTCGGGAACCGGCGCATATAGCAACTTGCCATCATATAGGGCGCGCAACCGAACCGGTATTTGCGGCGGGTCCGGATTGCATTTAACAATCCGTGCATCCTTCCAGATTTTGAGTTCTGAAAGTCGTTTGGCCGCCGCGTCAGCGCCAACAAAGTTTGGAATACGACTCCAGGCCGGACCAACGTTTACATTTGTTTGTTCAAGCTTGGCCCAGATTTTTTTTCTCAGCACATCCTTATCCGGGTTGCGGCCGGACCACCGCCCCTGTTTTTCTAATTCACTTGCTTCCATTGCCTGCGCCCCTTTTAAAAGGTCCGGGCGCGCACAAGGCAATCTTCATTGTGTGTCCCAAACACCTTACGTCAATCGAAACAGCGTAAGGCGGCGGAGATCATATCGGAAGACGGTGACTTTATAAGGACTCTATAACAGTTCGTTTATGTAGGCGACGTTTAGCTGAGCCCGGCACTGCCACCGCCGGCGAAGGATTTTGCGATTGATTTAATTTGATCCCGCAGCCAGAGGTTTGCCGAAGAACCTTGCGCCCGTTCATGCCATAATAAATAAAACCGCATTTGACCCAATTCTTCCGGCGCATCGGCAAAGGCAATAGGAAACAAATCAGAATAATGCTGGGCAAATTGCCGGCAGCTGGTGAATAACAAATTTGAGGATTCTAAAACATAGGGAACAAGGTTAAATTCAGGAACCATAACCCGGATATCGCGTTTCAGGCCATGGGCCAAAAGTTGTCCGTCGATGGGTCCAGGAATTGCGTTCGATGCCGGTGCCGGGGCCAGGTGTTCTGACGCCAAATAATCTTTCATGGAGATCTGAGATTTGCCTGCAAACGGGTGGTAGTGGCTGAACAGACAGACCGTTTTGTCGGCAAACAGATGAACGGTCCTTAAGTTGATGGGTGGGCTCGGCCAGTTGCCGATGACCGCGTCCAGTTCACCATTTTCGAGGGCGATGGCATAGTCATAACCTTCGTCAATGGAACGGATTTGCAGGCGCGTATGGGGTGCCGCCTTTCGAACGGACGAAATCAGGTTGGGCAAAAAAAACGCTTCCATACAATCGGCTGAAGCGATGCGGAAGGTATCGGTTGCGGCGTCGGGTTGAAACCCGGTGGCCGGATTTATTATTTCTTCAATGCCGGCAATGGCGCTTCGCAACGGATCGACGATTTCCAGGGCGCGCTCCGTCGGTACCAGCTTGGCCCCGCTTCGCACCAGCAGAGGATCGCCAATTATTTTGCGTAACCGCCGCAAGGCCATGGAAACCCGGGGCTGTGACTGACCGAGGATTTCCGCCGCCCGGGTCACACTTTGTTGTTCGAGCAGGGTCAACAGGATTTTTAATTGCCGGGAATCCAGTTGTTTTTCCAGAGATTGAACCAAGGGCCGGTCCTACCCGATTGCGTGAATTCTGTTATGGTCGGGCGGAGGCAAAGGTATCAACGTCACGTCGCCGCCATTGTCAGGGCGAGCATGACATAATATGTGACGCCAAACAATTCCCGCGTCGGCTTTAGCTGTCCGGCCCCAAAATGATAACCCTTACGCGGACTATCGCAGAATCATCCGTTCCGGCCGCAGTCCAACGGCCGTTGAAAATGATCCCTATTTAATGACATATCTTATGGTTATGATTATGGCATAAGTCGTGATTAGTTTTTATGGATTAGATCCTGTATCTATGGGGAGAATAGTCATACAGGGGCCCGTCAATGAATGCTTCACGGCCAAATATTCTTTGGTACTGCACGGATCAACAACGGTTTGATACCATCCATACGCTGGGCAATTCGCATATTCGCACTCCCTTTCTCGATCAATTGGTCCAAGGCGGCGTCGCCTTCAAACAGGCTTATGCGCAGAGCCAGATTTGCACCCCCAGCCGGGCATCATTTTTGACTGGAAGGTATCCAGCGACCAACCATGTGCACCGCAATGGCAATGCCTATTTTCCCGACGGCGAAGTTCTGGTCACTAAACTTATTGCCGACGCCGGCTATGATTGTGGGTTGATCGGTAAATTACATTTGGCCAGTGCCGCCGCCGGATCGGAAAAACGCACAGACGATGGTTACCGCCTGTTCCAGTGGAGCCATCATCCGATGCCGACATTGGACCCGGAATTTCACGCCTATCATCGCTGGTTAAGGGACGAAAAAGGCGTCGACCCGGTTGAGCTGTACAGCTCGATCAACAGCTTTTGTTGTGCCGGCGTACCAGCCGAATTACATCAATCCACCTGGACGACAGAAATGGCGATCCGGTTCGTCAACGAAAAACGCCACGGCCCCTGGATGTTATCTTTAAACCCTTTTGATCCCCACCCGCCGTTCGATCCGCCGAAAGCTTATCTGGATCGTTACCAGGCCGCCGATCTGCCGGGGCCGCTTTTCCAGCCGTCCGATTTAGAGCGCCAAAAAATGTTCAGAAACATTTGCCAGCAATCGGTTCATGCGGTCGACCCCAATGGGGTCAATGTGGATCCGGCACCCGGCGAAAACCACAAAGATACGGCAACTCTACCACCCGACTCCTTTAATGGTCGTGAAGTGATTGCCGCCTACTACGCCATGATCGAACTCCTGGACGAACAATTTGGACGGCTGGTCGACCACCTTGATCATATCGGGCAACTGGATAATACGATTATTGTTTTCCATTCCGACCACGGCGAATTGTTAGGCGATCACGGTTTGCTTTATAAGGGATGCCGGTTTTTTGAAGGCCTGGTTCATGTGCCTTTGGTGTTTTACTGGAAAGGTCAATTTAAGGCCGGCCTGGTCAGCGACGCGCTGGTTGAACTGGTTGACGTGGCACCGACCCTGTTGCAGGCGGCGGCGCTCGACGTTCCCTATTACATGCAGGGAAAATCCCTGGTTGCGTTGTTGCGTGGTGAGGTGTCGCCGGATTATCACAAACAAAGTGTCGTAACAGAATTTAATGATGCCCTCGGTTCAGCAAAAGAATCCGTGCCGACCCACGCAACCATGAATTTTGATGGCCGCTATAAAACCGTGGTTTACCACGGACACGATTTGGGCGAGCTGTTTGACCTGGAGAGCGACCCGGGCGAGTTTACCAATCTGTGGTACGATCCGACGATGAAGGATTTGAAACTGCAATTGTTGCAACGGCATTTGGATGCGGTGATGGCGACAAGTTCAGCCGGCATTGAACGGACCGGACGTTTTTAGACGAAATCTGTGACTTTGTTTATCACCGGTATGTATTACCAATAGGGATCAAAAAATGCGGACGGTATTTGTTCTATTTGACTCTCTCAATCGTTTGGCATTAGGGGCCTATGGGGGCGACGCCGTCGCAACTCCTAACTTTGATCGTTTCGCCAAAAAAGCGGTGACCTTTGATCGTCACTATACGGGAAGCCTTCCGTGTATGCCGGCCCGCCGGGATATCCATACCGGACGCCTGAATTTTTTGCATCGTTCCTGGGGACCGTTGGAGCCATACGACAATTCGGTCGCCCGCTGTTTGAGCGAAAATCAAGTCTATACCCATATTGTCACCGATCATGATCACTATTTTGAGGATGGCGGTGTCGGCTACGTAAATAAATACGATACCTGGGATTTCATACGCGGTCAGGCGAGTGATAAATGGGCCGCCATGGTGACACCACCGGTCCAGCGTTATCGCGAAACCTATGATGATCGCCATTACGAACTGAGCAAAATCCCCGACACCATTGAAACCGTAACCGAGGGGTCGGCTCCCTATGTGGCCTGGCGCAGTTTACAAACGATCAAAAATCGCGAAGCCATTATTGACAACGAAAGTCAATTTCCCAGCGTAAAATGTTTTCAAGCTGGACTCAAATTTATCGATGATAACCAACAGGCAGACAATTGGTTTTTGCACATCGAAACCTTCGATCCGCACGAGCCGTTCTATGCGCCAACGCGTTTTAGAGACGCATTGAAGACCAATTATAGCGGGAAAATTTTGGACTATCCGACCTACCTGAAGGTCGAAGAGACAGAGGACGAAATCGATGAGATCAGAGCCAATTATTGCGCTTTAATTGCCTTATGTGACGAACAGCTGGGAAAACTTCTGGACCATTTTGATGCCCATGATTTGTGGAAAGATACGGCGCTCCTGTTGTCCACCGATCATGGGTTTTTGTTGGCTGAGCATGATATGTGGGGCAAAAACAGAATGCCCTATTACGAAGAAATTTCCCATATTCCGTTAATCGCCTGGCATCCCGGCATCGGCCAGGACTTCGCCGGAACCCGTTGTAATGCGCTCACCCAGACGACCGATTTGATGCCGACATTTCTCGACCTGCACGGCTGCGATATCCCGGCCGAAGTCAAAGGCGAGTCTTTTCTGCAAAAAATGTTGGGGTCAGATTCTGATCGAAAAGGGATTATTCTGGGAATGTTCGGCGGACCCATTTGTGTGACGGATGGTCGATATACCTATTTCAAGTATCCGATAAATGTCGATGGAGACGGAATATTCGAATACACGTTAATGCCAAATCATATGGCCTTTCCCTTCCAACCTTTTGAGTTTGAAGGCGTGACGATGTCTGAACCCTTTGATTTCACAAAAGGCATCAAGCTCATGCGGATTGCTGCCCGTAAAGATGCGAAACGCCCACCCTCCAGACATGGCGTAAAATTTCTCGACGCCGAGACCGCGCTTTATGATCTTCATTCTGACCCACGACAACAAACGCCGATTTCAGACCAATCGGTGATTGATGATTTATCCAAAATTATTATAGAGGAATTTAAGCGCCACGATGCACCACCCGAAATGTATGCCTACTACGATGTAAAGTAGAGACGTGACCTATGGACGAGTAGAAGAAAGAACGGTTGCCTGTAACGAGGTTGCCACTACCCAAAGGAAAGGACAGTCGAATGTGGAAAGTAGTAAATAAAAAAAGCCGAGGCCTAACGTCTATGGCGGCAATTGCCGCTGCGGTTGTTGGGGGAATTGTTGTCCCTGGCAATGTTGCCGCCGATGAGATATGCCCAAAACGGGGCGGCGTGCTTAAAACCGTAGATTTGTCATATGTAAATATCGACTCATCTCAACGTGCCAACCCGATCTATTTTATGAGTTTGATCTATGATACATTGCTCGACGTTGAGGATGACCTGAGTCTTGCTCCGGGTTTGGCGGCGGCAATGCCCGAAAAAATCAACGACACGACCTATCTGTTTAAATTGCGCACCGGGGTGAAATTTCACGACGGCACGGATTTTGATGCAAATGCCGTCAAAGCCAATGTCGAACGGTTGATCAAAGGAAAAATCAAGTCGCCCTATTCAGGTATCTGGCGAAAGTTTTCAAAATCCGTTACGGTTGTTGATTCCCATACGGTAAAATTTGAAGCAAAAGAAAAATGGCCAACCTTTTTGTGGGACGTGGCGACATCTCTGCGTTTTGCTTCACCGACCGCTGTCGAAAAACTGGGGAAAGATTACGGCGTCAAGGGTGCCGTTGGCACGGGACCGTTTGTTTTTAAGTCCTTTAAACCTAAGAAGAACATCGCATTAACAAAAAATCCAAATTATTATCGCACGGGTGAACCCTGCCTGGACGGATTCCAGTCAACGGTCATCACGTCGGGTAGTGTTCGGATTCTCACCCTGAAAAAAGGCGAACTGGATGTCATCAACACGTTTCCGGAATCACAATTTCCCCAGTTTAAAGACGTGCCTGAGATCATTGTACACGAAGGAATTGCGTCAACTTTGACATTGTTGCCGCTCAATACAAAGCACCCTTTGTTGAAGGATAAGCGGGTCCGTCAGGCCATTCAATATGCTGTCAGTGGCAAAGAAATAATCGGCAACGTCTATGGCGGCGCGGGAGCCGAAGTTGAAAGCATCTTCCCGCCCTGGCATCCGGCCTATGTGAAAGCCGACGACCTGTCGCCGATCCGCCAGAATATTACAAAGGCAAAAGCCTTGTTAGCCGCAGCCGGTTATGGCCCGGGTGGAGAGAAACTTGTTCTGACCATGGAAACCGGAAAAGGCGGGGCGCATGTCCAGCGCGGGGTGTTGATCCAGGCGCAGTTAAAAGCTGTCGGGATCGAACTTAAAGTCAAAAATATCTCCATGGGCCAGGCCTTATCCAATATGTACGCCGGTAATTATCATATGATTTTATGGCAAATGTTGGGCGGTCCGACGATCAAGGATTACGCCTGGAACATGTATTCTGAAGGCGGCACCAACAATCATTCCTTCTATAACAAAGAAGGGGGATATCAAAATCCGCGGGCCAACGAACTGGCCAACGAGATTGCAAAAACAAACGACCCAAGTGCCGTACAAGATCAAATCAAGGAGCTTCAAAAATTGGTATTTGAAGATGTGCCGGTGGTCTTCTTAAACTTCCGTAATCACCGCACAGCGCGCCACACCTATGTGAAAAACTTCAAAACGGCCAAACTGAAAGGGCGCGAAGATCTTCGCCGGGTCTGGTTAGATAAATAACTTGATCGGCGTTCCCACCTGGCATCTCAGATGTCGGGTGGGAATATTCTAAAGTTTTTATCCAAATGGTTTAGGTTTGCAAGATGCTGACCACGGTTATTTTCAGACGGCTTTTGCTTTCTATTCCCACAATATTGGGCGTAGCGACATTGGCTTTCGTGCTTGGACACCTGGCGCCTGGTGATCCGGCAATAGCCGCCATGGGTCTAGATATGGATGGGTATACAACCATCGAACCAGGCGAATTGGAGCGCGTGCGTCGCGAATTGGGTTTGGACAAACCGATGCTTGTTCAATACGGACTGTGGTTAGGTAAAGCCCTGCAGGGCGATTTTGGCCGGTCTTTCGTTACCACTGAATTGGTCGCCGAAATGATTTTTTATGCCCTGCCATCGACGGTTTTTTTATTATTAACAACAATGGTCGTGGCGTCGATCGTTGGCATCGCATTGGGCATTATTTCGGCTGTAAACCAGGGTAAAACCGGGGATTATATCGCCCGAATGATCGCAATTATTGGTGTAAGTACGCCAACGTTTTGGTTTGCTCTGGTGCTTATACTCTTATTTTCTTTCGCCATACCCATTTTTCCCATGAACGGATCCGTCATCGATCATGGCCCGATTGCCATGGTTCTGCCGACCCTGGCCATCGCTTTACATCCGGCGGCACTGATAGCACGAATGATGCGTTCCAGCATGCTGGAAGTTCTTTCGCAAGATATGGTGCGCACGGCGACTGCCAAGGGGTTGAGCCGCCAGCGTGTCCTGCTGGTTCATGCGCTGCGTAATGCAATCAATCCCGTCTTAACCGTCATTGGGTTTCAATTAGCCAACTTGATGGGGGGAGCCGTCGCCGTTGAATATATTTTTTCAATTCCGGGCCTTGGAAGTTTGCTTATTGAATCGATTTACGAGAAAGACCTGTTGGTTATGCAGGGGGCGGTTTTGGTTGTTGGGGTTGCATTTGCCGTAACAAATTTACTTGTTGATATCTTGTATTTGGTCGTTGACCCGAGGATCCGGTTATGAGTGACCTAACCCGGTCCGATCGCCCGTTCGAGGAAAAATACAAAAGCAGCTGGTCACTTGCGGCGGAAAGTTTCAGGCGGTTTTTAATCCTGCCATTGAACCAAATCAGTTTTGCAATTACCGCTCTTTTGCTTTTTGTCGCGCTTTTTGCGCCGTGGATCGCGCCCTTTCCGTTTGAGCAGGTTAATCCGTCAAATGGTCTGGATCCTCCAAGTTGGCAGCATTTGATGGGAACGGACCAAGCCGGGCGCGACGTTTTTTCGCGTGTTTTATATGGCACCCAAACCTCATTGTTGATCGGTGTCGTCACGGTTGTGTGCGGTATGATTTTGGGTGTTTTTATCGGTGCGGTTTCTGGCTATTTTGGCGGTTGGGTCGACGAAATCGTCATGCGGGTCGTCGAGGTTTTTATGTCGGTTCCGGGTATCATCTTGGCGTTGGCGCTGGTCAGTGTATTGGGCCCCAGTTTACCGTCGATTATTCTCGCCTTATCGATCCGTCGGATTACCCAGTTTGCCCGGGTTGTCCGGGGTTCGGTATTGAGCGTCAAGTCACAGGATTATATCACGGCCTGCCATGCCCTGGGGATGAATAATCTACGGATCGTCTTCGGCCATGTCCTGCCCAATTGCCTCAGCCCGATCATTGTTCTGGCTTCGGTTCTGCTGGGCAACGTGATCCTGACCGAATCGACGCTCAGTTTTTTGGGAATGGGAATCCAGGAACCCACACCGAGTTGGGGCACTATGATCGCCAAGGGCAATGAATTTTTGACCTTCGCGCCGTGGATCTCGTTGTTTCCCGGTGGATTTTTATTCCTGACGATGATCGCCTTTAATTTATTGGGCGATGGTGTGCGAGACCATTTGGACCCACGCGGTGGCAGTGTTTTATAGGAGAACGAGTGATGACCGATACACCTAATATTTTGCTGATAACCTCTGACCAACACCGGGGCGATTGTTATGGTTTTGAAGGGCGATCGGTTAAAACCCCACATCTCGAACAGATGGCCAGAGAAGGGACCCGCTTCGCCAATTGCATTACGCCAAATGCCGTTTGCCAGCCTGCGCGATCTTCGCTTTTAACCGGTTTATTACCCTGTACCCACGGGGTCAGTGATAACGGCATCGATTTGGAGGTCTGGCAAGGGGAACTGGGGTTCGGTCGGCAGTTGGCGAACGCCGGATATCAAAGTGGATATGTGGGGAAAACTCATTTTTCAACCCACCACACTTTTTCACCAACGGGAACCCCGGAAGACAAATCGACGATCCCGACGCTGCCTCGGGACTGGATGGGGCCCTATATGGGATTCGATCATATGGAAACCATGATGCTAGGTCACTATGCCAATGGACGACCAACACCGCCGCCCAATTCCCTGCATTACGAGCGCTGGCTTTATGCGGACGGTCGGGGCCCGGCAAAGATAAAGTTGTGGGAAACCCATTTGCCACCGGATGTCGGCGCGCCGCAAACCTGGAATTCGGCGCTGCCAGCAGCGTGGCATCATTCGACCTGGGTTGGCAATCAAACGGTCCGCTATCTGGAACAACACAAAGATAATCCCTTTGTCCTGTGGGCGTCTTTTCCAGACCCCCATACGCCCTTTGATTGCCCGGAACCGTGGAACCGATTGCACCACCCGGACGAAGTCGAGCTGCCGTTTCACCAGGAACGTGACCTGCAACGACGGCCCTGGTGGCACGCAAAAAGCCTGCAGGGAAAACCGGATATGCCGGACAAAAAACTCGCGGCGCACCGGGCGACCTGGTCCCGGGTGACGCCGCCCAATGAACAAAAATTACGCCACACCATCGCCAATTATTATGGCATGATTTCGCTCATCGATCACAATGTTGGCCGTATTTTGACAACCCTTGACGAATTGGGTTTAAGTGACAATACGCTAGTTGTGTTCACCTCCGATCATGGCGAATGGTTGGGTGATCATGGACTTTTGTTAAAAGGTCCGATGTTGTACGAGGGTCTGTTACGTGTTGGTTGCGTCGCACGGGGACCCGGTGTTGGAACCAACAAAATTGTTGACGATCCCATATCAACTTTGGATCTGGCTGCTACTTTTTATGACTATGCCGGCATATCGCCGCCTGCCAATTTGCATAGCCATAGTTTGAAAAAACTACTGGAAGGATCCGGCGATAGCCGGGATTTTGCCCATAGTGAATGGGATCTGAGGCCGTCGCGATCTGGCGTCCGTTTAAATTTAAGGACCGTTCGCGCAAAGACCGCAAAGCTGACATTGGAAGAGATATCCGGTGCTGGCGAAATGTATGATTTGAGTAATGACCCGCACGAAATGGACAATCTGTTTGGCGATCCAGGTTACGCCCTGTTGCAAAAAGAATTAACCGATATGATCCGGTCGCGCCCGGATGATATGATCCCACAAAAAACACAAGTCGGCATGGCATAAATATGGACGCCATGGCTGCCGTTTTAGAACTCAAAAACCTGCAAACCCAATTTGCCACCCGCGATGGGATCGTGCGCGCGGTTGATGGCGTCAGTTACGCCGTCGGTCAGGGAGAAACGCTGGGTGTTGTCGGCGAATCGGGCTGCGGTAAAAGTGTCTCGTCGTTATCCATTCTGCGCCTGATACCGGACCCACCCGGAAAAATTGTTGGCGGTTCCGTGTTATTTGCCGGCGAAGATTTAACGCGGGTTTCTGAAGAACGTATTCGGGCCGTGCGCGGCAACGAAATTTCGATGATTTTTCAGGAACCCATGACCTCGCTTAATCCGATGATGACCATTGGCAAACAGATCAGCGAACCGTTGACGCGGCATTTGGGATTGTCAAAAAAACAAGCCGCCGACCGGGCCCAGGAAATGTTGGCCCTCGTGCAAATTCCCGATACTCGGAAATGGTTGAGCGGGTACCCGCACGAAATGTCCGGAGGGATGCGCCAGCGGGTGATGATTGCCATCGCTTTGGCCTGTGACCCCAAGGTTTTGATTGCCGATGAGCCAACCACCGCACTGGACGTAACCATCCAGGCGCAAATCTTGCAGTTGATCCGCGAACTGCAGGAAAAAATGGGAACGGCAGTGATCATGGTGACCCATGATTTGGGTGTGATCGCTGAAGTTGCGGATCGAGTTGTGGTTATGTACGCCGGACGAAAGATCGAAGAGGCTTCGGTAAAAAAATTGTTCGCCCGTCCGCGCCATCCATATACGCGCGGTCTGATGACGGCGATCCCAAGACTTGATAAAATCACCAACGGCGATGGCTTAAGCAAACGCCTGACCGAAATTCCCGGCGTTGTGCCACCGCTTTATGATCTGCCGGCGGGTTGTGCGTTTGCCGATCGCTGTGGTTACGCAACGGATCAATGCCGGATCGAAAAACCGGTTTTTGAAAAAAAATCTCCGAACCATTGGGCCGCCTGCTGGCAGGAGCTTCCCGGCTAATGGCAGCAGATCAAAAATCCCCGGTTGCACCTTTGTTAGAAGTGATCGATCTAAAAACTCATTTTCCCATTCGCACAGGTGTCTTCTCACGGGTCAGTGGTCATGTCTATGCGGTCGACGGTGTATCGATAAACCTGCGCGAAGGGGAAACCCTGGGGCTGGTCGGTGAAAGCGGGTCGGGCAAGTCGACCCTGGGGAAATCGATCATGCGTCTGGTCGAACCGACATCGGGCGAGATCAAAATCAGCGGCGTTGCCATTACCGGCCTGAATAAACGCGATATGTTCGTACATCGGCGCCAGGTGCAGATGGTTTTCCAGGACCCCTATTCGTCGCTGAACCCGCGCATTCCCGTTGGCAAAGTTGTCGCTGAAGCCCTGCACATTCATGGCATCGCCTCCGGTGTAGCAGCCGACGAAATGGTCAGGGAACTTTTTCGGCGGGTCGGGCTGCGCGCCGCGCAAACCCGCAATTACGCCAATGAATTTTCCGGCGGTCAACGCCAGCGGGTCGGCATCGCCCGGGCCCTCGCGCTAAATCCAAAACTCATTATTGCCGATGAACCGGTCTCCGCCCTCGATGTCTCCGTCCAGGCCCAGGTTATCAATCTGTTCATGGATCTGCAGCAGGAGCTGGGCCTTTCTTACCTGTTTATTGCCCATGATCTGGCCGTCGTCGCCCAGGTCTGCCACCGCATTGCGGTCATGTATTTGGGCAAAATTATTGAAGTTGCCAACCGCGATGAATTGTTTAAAGCGCCACAACACCCCTACACCCAGGCCCTGTTGGCATCGATTCCGATCCCCAATCCTGAAATAAAACCGGCAGCGGATCGGGTTTTGCAAGGCGACATTCCGAGCCCCAGTGATCCGCCAAAAGGCTGCCGTTTTCATACCCGCTGCCCGCTGGCCGAAACCCGTTGCCGAACGGAAGAACCGCCGTTTAAAGAAGGCAGCCCTGGTCATTGGGTCGCCTGCCACCTTCATTAGAAACCGCATTCTAAAAAAAATCATCGCCATTTGGTTTTGAGTGACTTGCGGCATGGCTTTTGCGGGCCGATGACCTAGTGAGAGTTGGAATTTGCGGCTTCCCGTTTACCACATATCCGGGTGGTCTCAAACCGTCGATTTATTGGCGACCCGCCCAATGAGGTTCCTGTCAGGCCGGCGTCAGGTGACAGTACTACCCTATTGTCCTACTATCCTACTTCAGGCATATCTATGGTAGACAGCCTATACTTATAATTGTGATAAAGATGTCGAAATGGCCATGAAAACGCGTTTGATATTGGGTTTCGGCGTTGCGGCTCTGCTCCCATTGCTTTTGCTAACTTTTTTCACCATCACAAAAATAACCCGCTATGTCGAAGAGAATACCGGAAATAATTTTCAACAAAAAACAAATCTGATTGCGCCAGAGTTTGACGATCTGTTTCAGCGCGTTTCTTCTGATCTCAAGGTATTAACTCAATCAGACGTGTTGGAAAGGAATGATGTACGGGCGATTGCACGATACCTGAGTGAAGCGGTTGCCGAAACACCGGTGACAACCGCTCTTTATTTCTTCGATAATACGGGCACGGAGATTGCTCGATCCGGTTCCGTTCCCAGTACCAAACGTGATATCATGGACCTTGGTGTGAAGCCGGGGCTTTTCGAGATTGTTATCAATGGCCAACAAAGCGACGTCTTTTATTCAGACATTCTCACATCGGAAAATGGCGGGAAAGACATCCTGATAATGTCGCCGGTTACCGACGACAGCAATCTGGTTGTCATCGGCGTACTTGTCAGTCGGGTTTCGCTGTCGATCCTGGAAGACATAATGCAACGATTGCGAACCAGCCTTGGCACAGATGCCTTTTCTTACCTGCTACAGGAAAATGGCGAACTGCTGACATCGCCACCGCGACGCAGCCCCACCATCGCGTTCGATGGTTTTGCCGATGCCAAGGCGGGACGAAATATCGAACGGGATATTCTCAGGCGCGCCCACCAGATCGGCCCGATCGGGCGGTTCGTCCAAATGTTACCCGGTGACCAAAAGGAACTGGTCATATTTCATGATATCGGCATTCAAACCTTTGGCAGTGCGCGGGCATGGTTACTTGTTATCAGAGTCCCATGGGCATCGATCACCGCGCCGTCAATCGAGCTGGCCAGGACAATCACCGCCCTGGCAGCTGCCGCCATCGTGATTGCGATGATTTCCGGCATCTGGATGGCCCGAACATTCACCCGGCCACTGGCAAAAATATCGGAATCGGCGGCCATCCTCATGCGACATGACACCGAACCTTCCTCAACAATCATTGATGCCATTTCCACCGGGCCCAAGGAACTCGTTTTATTATCCCAGGCCCTGTCGCGCGCCAGCGGGAGTATCGCCTCGCGAACGCACGACATGGAGATGGCACGCAAAGCCGCCGAGCAAGCACGCGAAGAGGCGGAACGTTCCAGTGCCGCAAGAGCGGCATTTCTGGCGATCATGAGCCACGAAATCAGGACGCCCCTGAACGGTATGCTCGGTATGATACAGCTTTTGGAAATGAACCAGAAGCTGACAGAGCAACAAGCCGAATATCTCCTCCTCGCACGGACCGCCGGAGAAAGCCTGCTGCAAATTCTCACAGATGTTCTGGATTTGTCGAAAATTGAATCCGAAACCTTTGAGCTGGAAGAAGTTGAATTCAGCATTGATGAAATTATTGCTCCTGTTTTATCGATCTACCAGCAAACCGCGAGCGATTCCGTCAAAATTCAATACAATAGCATGCTCGACCCGGACAGCAGACTCCTCGGCGATCCCATCAGGATTCGCCAGATTGTGTGGAATCTTGTTGGCAATGCCGTAAAATTTACACCTCAAGGTTCTGTAAATATCCAATCCAAAATCATCAGCGCAAGTGAAAACACGAAAGCCATTCTGTCGGTCTCAATTAGCGATACCGGAGTGGGAATTAGCGATGAGGATCAGGAAAAAATTCTCGAACCTTTCAATCAGGCAGACACCAGTCTGACGCGATCCTTTGAAGGGGTTGGTCTCGGGCTCACGATTGTTCAGAAATTACTTTCCGCCATGGGTGGAGAGTTATCGATCGTCAGTAAAGAAGGGCGAGGCACCATGGTTAATGTCGACATCCCCGTGACGGAGATCGATAGGAAAGACGGGGCACAGAAAGAAGACGATACCATTACCAAAACCAGCGATCTGGATGACCATTTCCAACAAACCGCACTCGTTGTCGATGACAACAAACTTAACGCCATGGTCGCGGCTGAGATTCTGAAGAAATGCGGAATGCACACGTTCGTGGCAAACGGCGGCAATGAGGCTTTGGAGATCCTTAATCATCAACGGGTCGATTTTGTTATACTCGACCAGCATATGCCGATCATGGATGGGTCCGCTACCGCCGCAGCCATTCGAAACCATGCAAATCTTGAGGTATCTCAGGTAATAATAATTGGCCTGACCGCCGACGCCAGAACTTCGAATAAACAAGCCATGAAACGGGCGGGCATGAATTTTATACTGACCAAGCCGATACACTATGAAACGTTGATTCTGACACTGACAAATATTGCTTCCGCAAATGATAAAGATGACGATATTTCCGGGGCAACAGCCTGCTAACATACAAGCTTCATGAGCGGTTACCGCAATACCCTTATTGTCGGTTATGATTCAATTGCTTAAGATGTCGCCAACAGAACGATTTAGCAGCGACGGGTTGTACCGCCCCTTTTCATTTTGATTTTCCAGCCTCGCCTACAGGCTGCTTGCAAAAGTCCGTCGCATCGGTCTTGCGGACACAGGCACGGCCGGCACCCAGTGCGGCACCTTCCACAATAATCATAAGACAAGCGTGTCAAGACCTGGTTAACCGTCAGGCCCCTTCGCGGCTTGCCAGCAGCCGTTGCACACGGGCCAGATTATTAGAAATTAAGTCCGCCTTTTTACCGGCACCAGATTTTTTGTAAATTTCGATTGCGCCCTCAAAACACGACGACGCCTCTCGCAACAGGGCCAGTTCGGAATTGCGTTTGGCCAGGGAAAAACAGGCGGCACCCAGATTATTTGCCGTCTGCGCCCACAGAACCGGCACAACTTCTTTTTTTCTGACATGCAAAGACGCCCTGAATTTTTTCACGGCAATTTCCAGTGTAACATTTCCATTAACCTGTTCGCCTAAGGCCAACAGAACGACTCCGTACTGGTTGCAGACTTCTGCCCATTTCCCAGGGGTTCCCTCTTTGGTATAGATGGTTAAGGCTTCGTCAAAATATTTTGCAGCTTCCTGAAAATAGGACCCTCTTCCGGAAACCATGCCAAGCCGATACAAAACCATGCCCAGATTTATATTGGCAAGGGCCCAGTCAAAGGGATGTTCAATGCGGCTCAGTTGGTCAGCAATCATCTTATAGGCCTGCGAAGATTCCTTCAGCATATCAACGTCTTTCGCCCGCTCCCCCTTGACCCTCAGGGCCTTGCCAAGGTGATTTTGAGTAATCGACCAAACGACGGGGTCAACCTCGGAGCTGGTATGGGTCAATGCAAGTTTGTAACAAGACACCGCCTGATCCAGGCGTTTTGCGGTTCCTCCCAAAAGGGCATGGGCGGCAAAGGCGTTCCCCAGGCAGCTCAAAAACGCTCCATAATAAGTTCCGCTGAGTTCGGGCGGTTTTTCCTGTACGAGGGGTTTGATTTGGGCAAGCGCCTTTTCCAGCTCGCTGCCGACCCGGGTCCGCATACCTTTAAATGTCGGGCCAACGGCACTCAACACAATTGCATGCAATGCACTGGTGTAATCGCCATCAAGACCGGACGGCAGGGCGAGAACGTCACCCAGTCCAAAAGCCCCTGGGTAGGTATCAGACAAGGGTACCATGGCCAAAAACCGCAATTCCAACAGGCCGTTTGTCATGCGCCCCCAAACCAGTAAATCGGCTTCTGCCTCTGTCATCCAGGCACGCCCCTCGGCGGCGGCGGCGATCAACTGGTCGACGAGAATTCCTTTGCCCCCCATTTTTAACGGCCGTTTGGTGCGAAAGACCTCATAACTTTGAAATCCATCAAGGCAGGTTGCGATGCGTGCGCCAGCGTCTCCCGCAGTGTCGCCGGTGACATCGGCAACAAGAATTTTTGGCAGGCCGGGGCCATCGGAATCGGCAGGCGCAAAGGATGCTCCGGAGACGCGCTCCGTGCCCTTATTCTTGTTGCGTTTGCGCTTTCTATTGCGACTCGACGATTTAGGTTGGCCCGAGGCAAAGAAAAGACCGAGGATTCCCTTAAACATTGCTCTTTCGCTATCTCATGACACAGGAACCCTATTCGAAAAAGTTTACCAGTTCCTGACAGGTCCATTAAAAATCAATACAACGGCCATTACGCTCCCAATCTCCATATCGGGTTGGGTCCGGACCTTCCGGTCCATCAATTTCCACTTGGCTGTGGACAGCCTGGGCTGGGTCAGTGCGCACGACGGATCCCGCTGTTTTTGCCGCGGTTTCGAACGTCGACACAGATTTGTCCTGCATCTCCAACTGCCGCTGGCTTCGACCAAGACGGGTTGGCTGGTTAGCCGCCAAGGGTGAAATTTTTCCATTCATGTGATTGGATTCCATTAATAGGTTTGGTTGTAAAATAACAACTTATTCAAAAGGATCAAATGTCAATGTGTTGTTTTGCACCCAACACCGGGGTTAAGTTGGTTTTTTCAGCAATAAGCACGGGCCGTCATTTCCGACCTTGAACTTGGCTGATAGCTAAGGCATGAAGAGATCATGAAGGTTCCGGGGATCGATGCACGCTTCGCCGCGTTAGAAATATTGGAATCCGTCGTTCGGCGGAAGCGTCTGCTTGACGACGCGCTTGATCATTTTCAATCCTATAACCGACTGATGCCACGGGACCGGGCGTTTGCCCGAAACCTCGTCTCAACCACCCTAAGGCGGTTGGGACAGATCGACGGGTTAATTGATCATTGCCTGCAATCCCCGCTGGCTAAAAAGTCCCGCCGCAGTCACGATATTTTACGTCTTGGGGTCTGTCAGCTGGTGTTTTTGCAGACTGCGGATCACGCAGCGGTTTCCGCGAGCGTAGAGTTGGCCGGGCAAAGCGGGCAGGGTCATACTAAAAAACTCATAAATGCCATTTTGCGACGCCTGAGCCGCGAGCATGATGCGTTGATAAAATCTCAGGATCTCGCAAGATCCAACGTACCCGACTGGCTGTGGTTCAGTTGGCGCAAAACCTATGGTGAAGAAACGACGCGAAAGATTGCCTTAGCCCATTTAAACGAAGCGAAGCTCGATTTATCGGTTAAATCGGACCCTGCAGGCTGGGCCGAAAAATTGCACGGTCAGGTCCTGGCGAACGGAACCGTGCGTCTGCAAAAAAGTCAAAATGTTCCAGATATGGATGGTTTTGACGAAGGCGAATGGTGGGTTCAAGATACCTCGGCACGGGCGGTAGTTCAAATGTTAGGTGCCATCAGGGGAAAACAGATCATCGACCTCTGTGCCGCCCCCGGCGGTAAGACGGCTTACCTGCTCAACGAAGGAGCTCGGGTAACCGCCGTCGACAGATCCGACAATCGACTTAAAAGGCTGCAGGAAAATATGGCCCGTCTGCGATTTGATACGGAAATTATCACCGCCGATGCAACCGTGTGGCGGCCCGCCGACCGCACCGACATTGTGCTTGTCGACGCACCCTGTTCGGCAACCGGCACGATCCGCAAACACCCGGAAATTTCATGGCTCAAATCTCAGGATGATGTCGATAAACTTGTCGCCCTGCAAAGCCGGTTGTTGGCCGCTGCCCTGGAAATGGTCAAGCCGGGTGGACAGGTCTTATTTGCCACCTGTTCCTTGCAGGCCGAGGAGGGGCCGGACCATATCCAAAGGCTGGCCGACGGCCACCCCCGGGTTACCGTCCTCGACCAGCGGCGGTGGTTACCGTCAGACGAGCCTGAAACAGGGGGTAAAGATGGTTTTTTTGCCTGCCTTTTACAATGTGATTAACCGGGTTTTTACGTCCTTCGTTGTAAAATTGAAGTTATGTCTGAACGTTTTTTGAAATCATTCGCTTCGAAGTTTGGCAACCGGATATTTGCATCATCGGTCTATTCGTGGATCCTGTCGCGATCTCCGGTACCTGCGGTAACGACCCTGCCAGCCAGCTTCCCGGGCAATGCACTGCGTGGACAATCACTGCAACTCCCTGAGCTTATGGATACCGTTCACCAAAACTGTGGGCCGGCGGCAGCGGGCCGTACCGACGGTGATCGATTTGGGTGGTTGGCGGACCTGCAGGCCAGCGGCCTAGAAGCCTCGGCTCGTATTTCCCGTGATGTTTTGGATGCGTGGATCGCCGGTCACGACCATTGGGACCCAATCCTCTGGCAACCGGGGCTTCTTGCGGACCGCCTTTGTGCCTGGATTGCCGCCGCCGGGTTCCTGTTGAACGGCGCCGACCAACTGTTTAACCGCAGATTTAAGCGAGCCCTGGCGCGACAGAGCCGCCATCTGATTTGGACAACACGGGCGGGGGCCGCTGTGCCTTACGGATTCGCCGTGCAAAAAGCCTTTATAATCTGTGGCATTGCCCTGTCGGGGCACGACAAAAATGTTAAACACGGTTTGGACTTGTTAAAACGCTCGAGCGCCTGCGAAGTCCTGGCCGACGGTGGCCATTGTTCCCGGAACCCGTCGATCCACCTGAATGCCCTGCGACATCTCATCGAAATTCGCAATGCCATGGAATTAACGCCGTCGGGACCCCCCGTATGGCTACAGGGGTTAATCGATAAAATGACGCCGGTTCTCCGTACCTTTCAGATGGGCGATGGCAACTTGGCCCGCTTTAATGGAGCGGTATTTGCGGATGCCGAGGCCATCGAAGCAACCTTGTCCGGGTCGAAAATAAAAGTGCGTGCCGCGACCAATTGCCCACATAGTGGATTCCAACGTTTAGCGGCCCGTCGTACGGCCATTGTCATGGATACCGGTGTCGTGAACCGCGCAGGCGGTTCCGTGCGGGAAAGTGCCGGCACCCATTCCTTCGAAATGACAGTTGGTAAACAGCGTTTGGTGGTTAACTGCGGCGCTGCAACCGACGATAATGCGGCCTTGAATACAGCCCTTCGCGGCACATCGGCCCATTCAACACTTGAGGTCGAGGCAACAAATTCAAGTGAAATTACCAAGACCGGCGACCTGGGTAAACGGCGCGCGTGGCGCATCCAGGAACTGCGACGCGAAGTTGATAAAAATATTCTAGTGGAAGCGACCCACGACGGTTATCAGCCGCGGTTCGGCCTGACCCATAAAAGGGCCCTCTATCTGTCGGCGGACGGTGATCAATTGCGCGGTGAGGATACCCTGCGGGGAGATTCGCCGCACACTGGCGTAATTCGCTTTCATTTACACCCGTCGGTTCATGCCTCGCTGATCGAAGCCGGCGATTCCGTGTTGTTGAAATTTGGCAAATCCGCCGGCTGGAGGTTCCGGACGTCAGCGGCAGAAATTGCCCTTGAACAAAGTCTTTATTATGACAGTTTACAGCGCCGTCAATGCCAGCAAATTGTTGTAAAAATCCGGCACCAAGCGGGCGATACAATCGTTAAATGGCGTATTTCACGGGAAAATTGAGACCCGATTATAGTTCCCAACGGACGTATTCGCCGGGCATTTCGATGTCCCGCCAAATGCCTTTGAGATCGGCAACCAAACCGCCCGGTTTGAGCAAAGCCACTAAATCATCGGCCTGAAAGGCAACGTAGGTTTTATGGGGGACAACGCTTATCACACAGTCATAGGCTGCCCGCTGCGCGGTCCCTGTCAGCAGGTCAAACCCATACGCCGCCTTGGCTTCGCCGGGGTCTGCCAAGGGGTCATGGACATCAACATGATGGCCCGCCTTTTGCAGCGACAAAATCAGGTCCGCGGCTTTCGAGTTCCGCAAATCACGGACATTTTCCTTGAAGGTCAAACCGAGGACCATAATTCGTGCCGTTTCACTTTTAAGGGGCAATAATTGGATTTGCCGGTCAATCTGGCGGGCTAAAAACCCGGCCATGTCGTCATTAATTTTGCGTCCCGCCAGAACCACTTCCGGATTGTGTCCCAATTGCCGTGCCAGGTGGGCTAAATAATAGGGATCAACGCCTATACAGTGGCCGCCGACGAGGCCTGGAGTGAAATTCAGGAAATTCCATTTTGTCCCGGCAGCGGCCAGGACATCGTGTGTTTTAATGCCCATTTGATTAAAAATCATCGCCACTTCATTGACAAAGGCAATATTGATATCGCGTTGGGCATTCTCAATGACTTTGGCGGCTTCGGCGGTTTTGATGTTTTTGGCCAGAAAGACCTTGCCGTTGGTTAGCCGGCCATAGAGCGACATGAGAAAGTCCGCAACCTCGGGCGTCTGCCCGGCAACAACCTTGGTAATTTTGTCGACCGTGTGAATTTTGTCGCCGGGATTTATGCGTTCGGGAGAGTATCCAAGATAAAAATCCTGGCCACAGACCCTGCCGGAAGCGGTTTCGAGAACCGGGCCGCACAGGGTCTCGGTTACGCCGGGATAAACCGTACTTTCATAAACCACAATTGCATTTTGTTTGAGAGCCCTGCCGACGGTCTCGCTGGCCGACAACAGGGCGCTCAAATCGGGTTGGTTGTCGGCGTCGACGGGCGTCGGCACGGTGACAATATAAACGTCGGCCCCGGCAATTGCCTTTGGGTCCGTGGTCAAATGAAACGCTGCCGTTGCCAGTTCCTGATCCGAACATTCACCGGTCCGGTCGTAACCATCCTGTAGTTCCAAAATCCTTGACGGATCAACGTCGTACCCGGTCACGGGGAAATGGCCAGACAAACGTAAGGACAGGGGCAGGCCAACATACCCGAGCCCCACCGTGACAATTTTTATGTTATTTATATGCGGCAGACCCATGAAATACCCTGTGGCATGAAATGCGGCGACACTTTCGTTTTCAAGGGACCTAATGTCAATTGCCAATAGTACAATATAGGGCGATGTCCAATAATCTCCGCCGCAAGACTTGACGGCAGAGACCGAATATGAAAAAGCCTATGAAGGGTCAGGACCCAATAATATCAAATGCGTACGGTTGGCTAAAAGTTTGAAATCTTTACCAAAAATTGCAGCTGTCCTGTTGGGCATTTCAATCCCGTTGCTTGTTCTCGGGCGATCCGTCTTCGCCATCGCGGTAGCGATCGCCGTTCTCTTGATATTGTTAGACAAACCTCTGGCCGCCCATCGCCGGGATTGTTTAAAAATTTGGTCGCAACCCCTGGGTTTGTGCCTGCTCTGCGTATTTGCCTTAAGCCTGCCCAGTTTGATGGCCACGGATTTTTTTCCCCGCTCCCTGCAGGCGATTTTTCGAACCTTTGTTTTCTGCAATCTCGGGATCGTAATCTGGGCCTATTTAAAAGACCGCCCGGAACTTACGGAACTGTGGGCAAAAAGCCTGATCCTGGCATCGGCACTGGCGATAACCTTTGCGATATTTTCCCAACATGTTTTTCCTGAACTTTATTGGTTTTTGCACCTAAAGGGATGGAAGGTCGACAGCTTAAATCGGGCTCTGAAGGGATTTTCTGCCGTTACGGTGCTGCTTGTACCCTTGTTTTTTCTGACTGCCTATAAAATGCGTGCCAGTCTGCGAACTTTGGCCCTGATTACCGCACTGGGTTTTCTATTTCTGGTTTGGGATGTCGGAAATCGTGCTTCCATTGCCGGACTCCTTGGTGCCCTGGTTTGCGTCGCTATCGCCGCCTGTCTGCGCTTTGCCAGCCGCTTGCAAGTGTTTGTGGTTGGTGGTTTTGCCGTTTTTTGTTTTATCGCCGTCGTCGTCTGGTTGCGGATCACCCGCGGACAATTGACCGCCACCGCCCCGGAAGGTGTTTATTTTCTGCCCGTATGGCTGATTGATTTTGAACGCCAGACCATCTGGACCCATGCGGTTGAAATCGCCCTGCGCACTCCGTGGTTCGGGCGGGGACCCAACACCATCAATTTTGCCCCCGGCGCAAATCAACTTTTACAGGGGTCGGGCGGCCTGCACGTAATCCCCGCCCATCCCCACAATTGGGTTGTTGAGTTATTTGCGGAAATTGGCGCGGTTAGTCTGACAATTCTGGTTTTATTTTTGATTTTGATGACCGTTAAATTGTTTCGTTCCTATCGGCGCAGCGGTAATCCTGCGTTGATTTCGGTTATTGCTGTTTCCGCCGGTTATTGGGGCTCCGGACTATTCAATTTTTCTTTTTGGTCGGCGTGGTGGCAAATGTCCTTTATCCTCGCCTTAGCCCTTAGTCACGCGGTTACAGTCGGAACAACCTCGGTCATTGATGATAATTCAAAAAACCAATGATTCCAGTAGGTTTAGACAAATAATCTATTGACGTTCACGCCGCGAACACTGTAATGTTCGCGCCATGAACACGATTCTAGCCCGCGCTGACGCCTGCCCTGCAAATTCTCTTTTTGTCGGATGGAGGGTTTGGCATGAGTGAAGAGACTGAGATCACACTGGGTGTGTTAAATGCCGTTCATGACAACGCCCGAGTGACCCAGCGTTCCGTTTCCAGGGACCTCGGAATTGCCCTCGGACTGACCAACTCCTATCTCAAACGGTGTGTAAAAAAGGGCCTGATTAAGGTGCAACAAGCGCCGGCCAATCGATATGCCTATTACTTGACACCTCGGGGTTTTACGGAAAAAAGCCGGCTGACAGCAGAATATGTAACCCAGGGATTTAAATTTTTTCGGATTGCCAGAACTGAATGCAGTGAGATTTTCGAAACCTGCAACCTGCGCGGCTGGAACCGGGTGGCTTTGCATGGTTTAACCGATATCGCCGAAATCGCCGTTTTGTCGGCGACCAATGCGGATATCCAAATCGTCGGCGTTATTGACCGGTCCTCGGCCCGTGAGCGATATGCGGGTGCCCCGGTGGTCGACACTTTCGAAAAACTATCCGATGTCGATGCCGTCGTCATTACGGACCTGGGTAAACCTCAAGATGGTTACAATCAAATGGTGAGCAAACTTTCCAGGGACCGCGTTTTCGCGCCTGGTATTCTAAACGTTTCCACCACGGTGCCTGTTGTGGATGAGCCGTCATGAATGCCTGGTACGCGGTCCACACACAACCGAATGGTGAAGTCAAAGCCCAGCGGCATCTGCTGCGTCAGGGATTTGACGTTTACATGCCAAAATTTCTAAAACGCCGCAGTCATGCGCGAAAAATTGATTGGATACCGGCTCCTTTGTTTCCTCGTTATTTATTTGTCGGCATGGATGTGGAACAAATGCGCTGGCGCGCCGTGCAATCAACGATCGGCGTTTCCTATCTTGTATGTTTTGGCGACCAGCCCCTAGAAGTAACATCGGAAATAATCGATAATTTTCGCAAACTGGAAAACGAAAAAGGTCTGATTGAGTTTTCTAAAGTGATGCCCTTTCAAAAGGGCGAAACCGTGCGTTTGTTAGATAGCGCTTTTAGTGCAACGCTTTGTAAGTTTGAGCACCTAGATGACCAGGGTCGAGTGACTCTTCTGCTTGATCTTATGGGACGAGAAGTAAGACTCCGAACCCCCCTTGAAAAAGTTGAAGCCATCGCCTGAAGGCGGGCAGGCGTTTAATAGGTCCAGGTCGATCGGGTGGTGGGGTTCAACAGAATGGTCGCCGGTGAAGTGCGCTTCACCCGGACTGCGGTAGCGTGGAAAATTAATGTCGCTAGAATGGAAAAACCGAAAAGTATTTGTCACGGGCGCCGATGGTTTCATCGGATCCCATCTGGCTGAAGCGTTGGCCGCAAGTGGTGCCGAGGTCACGGCGCTTGCTTTATATAATTCCTTCGATTCCTGTGGTTGGCTTGACGATGTCGCCGCCCCCGTAAGAGCCGCCATGAATATTGTTCGTGGTGATATTCGTGACCCACACCAAATGGCTGGGTTATGCAAGGGCCAGGATGTGGTTTTCCATTTGGCGGCATTGATTGCCATCCCCTACTCCTATGACGCGCCGAGCAGTTATGTGCAAACCAATGTGCAAGGTACGACAAATATATTGAAGGCCAGCCTGGATGCCGGTGTTTCCAAAATTGTTCACACGTCAACCAGTGAAGTCTATGGCACGGCTCAGTTTACACCCATTTCGGAAGCCCACCCCTTGCAGGGCCAATCGCCTTATTCCGCATCAAAAATTGGCGCGGACATGATGGCCGAATCCTTTGCGCGTTCCTTCGATTTACCGGTCGTGACTCTGCGCCCCTTTAATACCTATGGGCCGCGTCAATCGGAACGGGCTGTCATCAGTGCTGTCATTCGCCAGGCCCTGGACCCGAATTGTGATGCCATTCGTGTCGGAGACCTGACGCCAACCCGCGACTTTAACTTTGTTGTCGATACGGTTTCGGCCTTTATGGCTGCTGCTGCGCTTGGGCAAAACCATTTTGGTCAAACCTATAATGCCGGCAGCGGGGTAATGGTCAGTATTCAGCAAATGCTCGAGATGGTTAAAACTCTGACACAATGTGACAAAGTGGTCCTTCATGACGCACAACGAAAACGACCACAAAAAAGCGAAGTTATGACCCTTTTAGCGGATGCCAGCCGGTTTGAAGCCGCTGCCGGTTGGACCACACAAACATCGCTTGAAAACGGCCTGGGCAAAACCATCGATTGGTGGAAAACGCGTTTGGACAGGGTCCGTGCCGGCACCGGATATATGGTCTGAGAGTGGTATCCATATGATCCCTTTGGCCATACCTGATTTGACGGGAAACGAAGCCCGTTACCTGCAGGAATGTATTGAAAGTACATTTGTATCTTCTGTCGGGCCCTTTGTAGACAAGTTCGAACGGGCTGTCGCCACGGCAGCAGGTGCAGAGTCGGCGGTCGCCGTCTCTTCCGGTACGTCAGGATTACATGTTGCCTTAACGGCCGTTGGGGTGAAACGTGATGAATTGGTTATCACGCCGAGTTTTACCTTTATTGCGACGGCAAATGCCATCTCCCATTGTGGAGCAACACCCTGGTTAATGGATATTTCCAGGACCAGCTGGACACTGGATCCTAAACTTCTTCAGAGCTCGATTGAGCGCGAGACAGAAGTTAAAAACAATGACCTCATCCATCTTTCGACGGGCCGCCGGGTCGCCGCCATCCTGCCCGTATATACCCTTGGCACGCCGGCCGATATGGATGCGATTATCGATGTGGCAACAGTTTACGGATTGCCCGTCGTCGCCGACGCCGCAGCGGCTCTGGGGGCGACCTATCGGGACCGCCCAATCGGCAACTTAGGCGCCGATCTAAGTATGATTTCCTTCAATGGCAACAAAACGGTGACCGCCGGCGGTGGCGGCGTTGTTGTCGGCAACAAAGGCGGTGCCCTCGATCTTGTCAGACATTTGTCGACGACGGCGCGGGTCGGTTCCGATTACACGCACGATCAAGTGGGGTTTAACTATCGAATGACCAATTTGCAGGCGGCTGTCGGCCTGGCTCAAATGGAGCGCCTGGATCATATGGTCGCCGCAAAACGACGTATTCGCCAAACATACGACGAAGGCTTTTCCGAAATTTCTTCGCTAAAACCCTTTCCTTTACCCGCCTGGGCCAAGGGCGCGGACTGGTTTTCTGGATGTGAGGTCACTTTCGAGAATACGCAAGCCCTTAGAAATCACCTGCGTACCTTGGAAATAGATGCCCGGCCTTTTTGGAAACCCGTCCATCTGCAGGTGCCCTACGCCGATGCACCAAAAACTGAAATGAATATTTCCGAAGATTTGTGGCAACGGGTATTAACTTTGCCCTGTTCAACGCAATTGACCGCGCCGGATCAGGAACACATTATTAGCGAAGTTAGAGCCTTTTATAATGGCGCGTAAGATTTGCCTCATCACCGGCTCGCGGGCCGAATACGGACATCTTCATTGGTTGGCAAAAGAGATATCCGTCGACGACAGATTACAGCTGCAATTTTTAGTTACCGGCTCCCATCTGGAGACGCGATTTGGCGAAACCTGGCGGGAAATTGAAGCGGACGGATTTGTGATCGATGCCCGCGCACCGCTCAATGAAACGGATGACTCACCCCTAGGGATCGCCGTAGCAGTGGGCCTGGGGGTAGAAAGAATTGCCCGGGCTCTCGACAATTTGGTGCCGGATATCATTGTCATCCTTGGTGATCGATATGAAATGTTGGCGGCCGCATCTGCGGCACTGGTTTTGCAAATTCCAATCGCCCATATCCATGGCGGAGAAACAACAGAAGGCGCGATTGACGACTCTATTCGTCACGCCATTACCAAAATTGCCCATCTGCATTTTGCTGCGGCCGCGCCCTATGCCCGACGGATCGTTCAAATGGGAGAAAATCCGCAACGGGTCTTTAACACCGGTGCTCCCGGATTAGACGCCCTGAAAAATCTCCCCTTATTAGACCGTGACGCCATTTCCAGGTCCTTGGATTTCCCCCTTCGGGGACCTTTTTTTCTGGTTACCTATCACCCGGTAACGGTGGCGAACGGCGAAACGACCAACGGAATCAATTGTCTTTTGTCAGCTCTCGATCAATTTCCCGGCCATAAAATTATTTTTACAGGCGTCAATTCGGACGCCGATAATCAGGCGATTGCCAGCGCCATTTTAAATTATGCAGACGCAAATCCGGATCGCGTCCGTTATGTCAGCAGCCTCGGGCATATTCGATACTTGAGCGCCATGGCCATCGCCGACGTCGTTGTCGGCAACTCTTCGAGCGGACTAATTGAAGCCCCGGCAATGAAAACTCCGACGGTTAATATCGGCAATCGCCAGAAAGGGCGTCTGGCCAGCGCTTCCGTCATTCATTGCCCGGAAAACCAGAAACAGATCGTCGCCGCCATACACCGCGCCTGCGACCCTGAATTTGTCGATATCTGCAAAAAATCAACCTCCATTTACGGCCAGGGCGATGCCTCAGGCGACATCAAAAATATTCTGGCGACAACTTCCCTCGACGGAATTCTTAGCAAATCTTTTTACGATCAGGCGGATTTTTGATGACGGCCGTATTTTTTATCGCTGAAGCCGGCGTCAATCATAACGGTGATATGGATCTGGCGCACAGGCTCATCGATGTGGCGGCCGACGCCGGTGCTAATGCTGTTAAGTTCCAGTCCTTCCGCGCGGATGCCCTGGTCTCGCCGTCAGCTGAAAAAGCCGCCTACCAAAAACGGTCAACGGATCAATCCGAAAGCCAGCTCGAGATGATCCGTAAACTGGAGTTGTCCGAACAGGATCATCTGACCCTGTTCGATTATTGTCAGATCAAACAGATCCAATTCCTGTCTACACCCTTTGATCTGCCCAGCCTGGAATTCCTGACCTCCCGCTTGCAATTGCCAACCATCAAAATGGCATCTGGCGAAATAACCAACGGTCCCCTGTTATATGCAACGGCAGCGACCGGGGCTGATATTATTCTGTCTACGGGAATGTCAACCCTGGTAGAAATAGCTTCTGCCCTTGAGGTGATCACGGACGGTTATCTGGCATCTGATGTGGCGTTGGAGGATCGGCAAGGACGTTCTTCATTCGGACACCTTAAGAACCGTGTAACCCTGCTCCATTGCACGACAGAGTATCCGGCTCCTTTTGTCGATACCAATTTGAACGCCATGAAAACCATGACAAATCATTTTGATTTACCGACAGGTTTCTCTGATCACACTGCCGGCCTCTCAATCTGCCTCGCTGCTGTGGCACTGGGGGCCTGTGTCATCGAAAAACACATGACTTTGGATTGTTCCCTTCCGGGACCTGACCATGCGGCGTCTCTGGAGCCCGGCCAACTCAAGCAGTTGGTCTCCGGCATACGTAACATTGAGTTGGCCATGGGCGACGGGGAAAAAGTACCGCGCGCCAGCGAACTTAAAAACATTGCCATCGCGCGTAAAAGTCTTGTTGCAATACAGCCGATAAACAAAGGTGAATTATTTACTGCCAAAAATCTGGGCAGCAAACGGCCGGGGACAGGGATCTCTCCCATGGAGTACTGGAAATTTCTGAACCAACCTGCCGACAAAGACTATGCGATAAATGAGGCCATCGGCAAATGAGTGTCATCGTTATCGGTGCTGGTGGTCATGCCCAGGTTGTTATTGATGCGCTGCAATGTGCTGGAGAGACTGTTCTTGGAGTGACTGTTTCCAATATCGACGACACATTGCGCCGCGTACTTAACGTACCTGTGCTTGGGACTGATACGGTGATTGAACAATATGACGCCAAGCAGATACAACTTGCCAATGGTGTTGGAGGCAAAGATCGAGAACAGATATTTAAAAATCTGAAAGGCCGCGGATATCAGTTTTGCCAGGTCCTCCATCCCAGTGCGGTGATTGCTGGCAGCGCCCGCCTTGGGGAAGGCGTGCAGGTAATGGCCGGCGCCGTTGTCCAACCCATGGTAATGATCGGTGACAATTCCCTGATTAATACCAGGGCATCGGTCGACCACGACTGTGTGATCTCTGACCATTCACATATTGCGCCTGGGTGCACGATTTGTGGTGCCGTTCGTATTGGTGATCGGTGTCATATTGGCGCCGGTTCAACGATCATCGAAAGTTTATCCATAGAGGCGAATGTGTTTGTGGCCGCAGGGGCGACCGTTTGTGAAAACATTCCGTCCGGTGCCCTCGTAGGCGGCACACCGGCGAGGCCTTTGCAATGACAGCCAATTGGGAAAAAGCCCTGATATCTCCCGATGCGCAGATTTTTGATGCCATCCGAATAATCGATGAAGCGGCGGCTCAGATATGTCTGGTCGTTGACAACCAGAACAAACTGTTGGGAACCATTACCGATGGCGATATACGGCGCGGTATTCTCAGACGGCTTGAATTGTCGGAGCCGGTCTCGAAAATAATGAACAAGGAACCGAAGGTCACCGACTGCGGGACAGGGGCAGAGGAAATCCTTGCCATTATGACGAAATTGCAAATTCATCAAATTCCTGTGGTTGATGAGGTCGGCGTGGTGGTAGGCCTGGACACTGTGGATGAATTGGTTCGACTAAACCGCAATCACGCCAATTGGGTTGTTTTGATGGCAGGTGGTGACGGCGAAAGACTACGGCCGTTAACGGAAGACCTGCCAAAACCCCTGATCCCAGTGGGTAGAAAACCGGTTCTTGAAACGATCCTTGAGAATTTTATTTCGCAGGGGTTTAGCCATTTTTATATTTCCGTCAATTATAAATCGGACATGATTAAGGCGCACTTTGGCAATGGCGATCGCTGGGGAGTTGAAATCCAATACCTGCAGGAGGACGAACGACTGGGCACTGCCGGTGCCCTCAGTTTAATTCGTGATATTCCGACAGCCCCCCTGTTGGTTATGAACGGTGACTTGCTGACTCGTGTCAATTTTCAGTCGATGCTGGAGTATCACTTGGAGCAGTCATCGTCTGCGACCATGGCCGTCCGGGAATACGATTTTCAGATCCCCTTTGGGGTGGTCAATATTGATGGTTCATCAATTACCAGCATTGATGAAAAACCGACTCACCGGTTTTTTGTCAATGCCGGTATATATGTTCTGGAACCCCGGGTATTGGAAAACCTGGCATCCGGCATGTACAAAGATATGACGGATCTTTTTCAAATCCTCATCGACGATCAGCAACAAACATCGGTTTTTCCGGTACGGGAATATTGGCTGGATATCGGCCGGCACGACGATTTGGATCGGGCCAATCTTGAGTTTGATGAAAATTTTCAATGAAACGGGCGCTGGTCATTGGTTTCGGTTCGATTGGCAAACGCCATGCCAAAATCCTATCGGAAATGGGATTCCAGGTTGCCGTCGTCAGTCGGCGACAGATCGTGTTTGCCAGCACCTATAACACCTGTAAAGATGCTGTCGCCGATTGGCAACCCGACTATGTGGTTGTCGCCAGTCGCACCGAACAACATATCGACGACCTAAAGCGTCTTGATCAGGCCGGGTTCAAGGGACGGGTCCTCGTCGAAAAACCTTTGCTTGCAAAACCCGCCTCGCTTTTGGGATTACAATTTGAACGTTTATTTGTCGGCTATAATCTTCGTTTTCATCCGGTCATGGAGGTTTTGCGAAAAGCCCTCAAGGACCAGAAGGTGCTCGCACTCATGGTGCATGTCGGACAGTTTCTCGGAGACTGGCGACCAGGAACCCGTTATCAGGAAAGTTATTCGGCGGAGCGCGCCGGTGGTGGAGTCCTTAGAGACCTCAGTCACGAGCTCGACTATGTCCTCTGGTTAGTGGGAAAATGGACACGGGTGACGGCCCTGGGTGGAAAAGTAAGTCATTTGCAAATAGAAAGCGATGATCTGGTCTCGGTTCTAATGGAAACGGAAAAGTGCCCTGCGATCACTATTCACATGAACTATCTGCAAAAATTCCCCCATCGCAACATTGTGGCCGTTACCCAGGACGAGACCATCAAAGCTGATTTTATTGCCGGAACGGTCACCATTGATGACCAGGTCCAAGTGGTTAAAACCGATGTCAATCAGTCCTACCGTCGGCAACATGAAGCCCTGTCAAAGGAAAATTTTGATGATCTCTGCACGGCCGGGCAGGGCCAGGCCGTCGTCGAACTCATTGGCGCCATTGAACGGTCGATTTCGGAAAAGCGCTGGATAGATGCGACAGCGGGCCTATGAAAAAAAGACTGTGCACGATCTGTGCCCGTGGCGGCTCAAAGGGAGTTCCTGGCAAAAACATCCGGGACCTCGCGGGCCGACCCCTGATTTCCCATTCCATCAAGCAGGCGCAAATCAGTAACCTGTTCGACGTCATAGCCGTGAGCAGTGATTCCGTCGCAATTCTCGATGTGGCAAAATCCTATGGTGTCAGCGAGTTGGTTTTACGCCCCGATGACCTGGCGTCCGATAGCTCCGGAAAAGTCCCAGCCATTCGTCATTGTGTGGAGACAGTCGAGACGGCGCGGGGTCTGCAATTTGACAGCCTTGTCGATCTGGATGCCACGTCACCGTTGCGGCTCGTTTCTGATATCGAAAGCGCCGTCCGGCTCCTGGAAACCACAGCCTGTAAAAGCGTTATCACAGGTGCCCCAGCCCGTCGGTCGCCTTATTTCAATTTGGTTGAAACCGGTCCCAATGACAGTGTTCGACTTTCCAAACCGACCGATCCTCCGATATTGCGGCGCCAGGATGCACCGGCATGTTATGACATGAACGCATCCATATATGTCTGGCAACGCGACGCGTTTATGCAAGACGCAAAAGTCTTTTATGACGACACAAGACTTTTCGTGATGCCCGAAAATCGATCCATTGATATCGATTCGGAACTCGATTTTTCGCTGGTCGAATTGATTTTTAGGCAACGGGACGGACGGGGTCAACATGTCGGAAACCGGTAGATTTGATTTAAGCGGCCGGGCTGCGGTTGTCACCGGCGGGGCCGGGATCATTGGATCAAAAGTCTGTGCCGGGTTAGCGGAACAGGGCGCTGCCGTCGCCATTGTCGATCTCAACCAACAGGCCGCCAGTGAGCTCGCCCACTCGCTCAACGACCGGTACGAATCCACTGTTATCGGCGTAGCCTGCGATGTTGCCAATCCTGACAGTGTCGAGGCGATGGCCCGATCAGTATCAGACCGGTTGGGAACCATTGATATCCTGTTCAATAATGCAGCGACCAAAGGCGACGATCTGACCGCATTTTTCCAACCCTATGAAGACTACGCACTGGAAACCTGGCGGCAAATCATGGAGGTCAATGTCGACGGCATGTTTTTGGTTTCACAAGCCATCGGCAAACGCATGAAAGCCGCAAAGGTCGCCGGCAGCATTATTCAGACCTCATCGATTTATGGCATTATGGCGCCGGATCAGAGAATTTATGATGGGTCCGAATATATGGGGGTCGAAATAAACACACCCGCCGTCTACGCCGCGTCCAAGGCAGCGGTGGTCGGCTTAAGTAATTATCTGGCGACCTACTGGGCCGACTGCGGCATCCGGGTCAACACCCTGGTGCCCGGTGGCGTCTCCAGCGGCCAGAACACTGTTTTTTCCCAGTCCTATTCGAACCGGGTTCCGCTCGGTCGTATGGCAGACAGCGAAGACATGGTTGGCACGGTTGTGTTTTTGGCATCCAATGCAGCGTCCTACATAACCGGCCAAACCATCGCCGTCGATGGCGGCTTAAGCGTTTGGTAATCATGTTGCATTTTTCCCAAAGTTTCGTACGAACACATTTCAAGGAGCACCTATTTGTTTAATAAACTTTTAACACCAGAGGCCGAGGTAAAACTCCGGGAACTGTCGGACCAGAGGGCCTCCAATTTGGATAAACAAATTTCGGTTCAACCTAGGGAAATTTTTTACTGCACCAAATGTGTTGTATCAAACCAGCGGCCACGAATTACTTTTGATGAAAATGGCGTTTGCAGCGCCTGTCAATTTGCCGACAAAAAACAAAATCATATTGACTGGGAGGGACGCGAAAAAGCCCTGGTTAAGTTACTTGACCAACACCGCTCCAGTGATGGCAGTTACGACGTCATCGTTCCCGGCAGTGGCGGGAAAGACAGCTCCATGGTTGCCCACAAACTAAAACATGAGTATGGGATGCATCCTCTCACGGTTACCTGGGCTCCGTTTATATATACGGACATTGGATTTAAGAACTTCGTTGATTTTGTTCATTCAGGATTTGACAATCTAATGTGTTGGCCCAACGGCATAACTCACCGCAAACTGGCAAGACTTTGTTTTGAGTTTTTAGGAGACGCATGGCAACCTTTTGCCTACGGGCAGTTAAATTATGCGTTCCAGTTGGCGTCACGGTTTAACATTAACCTCGTGTTTTTTGGGGAAAACGGCGAAGCTGAATATGGGGGATCGGAAAAAAGTAATGATCGGCCAAGCTTTAACTGGGACGATTTTGCCGAAGTGTATCTTAAGGGGCAACTTGTTGACGACATTGTCGCGAGGGGACAAGACGTCGGCGTATTTTCGGATGCTGAAGTTAAAGAGGTATCCGATTTTTATCGATTGCCTCCTATAGAAACCCTAAAACAAAAGAATATTGAATTCCATTGGTTCAGCTATTATCAAATGTGGGTTCCGCAGGATAACTACTATTATGCCCGCGAACATACGAATTTTGAAGCCAACCCGGATGGCAGAAGCGAAGGAACCTACTCGAAATACGCCAGTATTGATGACAAGACCGATGGGTTTCACTTTTATCTTGCTTACTTAAAATTTGGAATTGGTCGGGCAACGTCTGATGCGGCCCATGAAATTCGTGACGGGCATATTACTCGAGAAGAGGGTGTCGCCCTCGTGAATAGGTACGACGGGGAATTCCCAAAAAAATACTACGAGGAGTTTCTGCAATATTTGGATATTGATGACTCTACCTTCTGGAAAATCGCCAATCGATATCGCCCGGAACACTTATGGCGCAGGGAAGGCAACGAATGGGTCTTAGCCCAAAAAGTAACGGATTTGGTGAGAATTGACTAAGCCCTACCGGTCACCCATATCCCGTCAAAATAAACTACTCATCTATAAAAGGCAGGTAAGACCCTCGAGGTTTACCGCATGTCAAAATGCCCTGCGATTTTCAAACCCGTTGGCGATTAATTTCAAATGACCAATATAAGACTCATTGCCCGCCTTGATATTAAGGGGCCTAATATTATTAAGGGTACCCACCTGGAAGGTCTTCGTGTAATAGGCGATCCGAATTTCTATGCGAAGAAGTATTATCAGGATGGAATAGATGAATTCCTTTATATGGATACAGTTGCCAGCCTCTATCAACGCAACAGCCTAACCGAAATCATTCAAAAGGCCGTCAAAGATGTGTTTGTGCCCATTACTGTTGGCGGCGGCATCAGATCTGTTGAAAATGCCCAGGAAATTTTACGTTCAGGTGCCGATAAAATTGCTATAAATACGGAAGCAACCAAACGGCCCGAATTGGTTACAGAGATATCCAGGCAGTTCGGCGCACAGTGTGTGGTCCTGTCAATAGAAGCAAAAAAACAACCCGGCGGATATTGGGAAGTCTATACGGACAATGGACGGGAACGAACCGGCCTGGATGTCATTGAATGGGCGAAACGGGGCGAAGAACTGGGTGCTGGCGAAATTCTCTTGACGTCAATCGATCAGGAAGGCACACGCAAGGGTTTCGATATCCCACTTGTAGAACAAGTCACTAATACCGTTTCCGTGCCCGTGATTGCCAGTGGCGGCATGGGAAATGTCGACGATTTGGTTGCCGCTGTAAAAGAAGGAGGTGCCAGTGCGATTGCAATGGCGGATATCCTTCATTTTAACCGAATGCGCATTGACGAAATTCGAACTGATGTATCAAACAACGGAATTAATTTGAGAGAATTGTGACGCCACAGATAACCATTATCGACTATGGCCTAGGAAACCTGCTAAGTTTGAGGGCGGCCTTTGAACACTGTGGTGCAAAAGTCGAGTTGACGTCCGAGCCGGAAAAATTGAAACGTGCCGATCGGTTGTTGTTACCGGGTGTCGGGGCATTTTCTGCGGCCATGGATAATTTGAGAACGAAGGGGCTGGTCGATCCCATTTTCGAATTTGTTGCAACGGAGCATCCTCTCCTGGGTGTTTGCCTAGGTATGCAATTGTTATTTGATCGCAGTGAAGAATTTGGTCATCACAACGGTTTAGCACTGATACCCGGCGGCGTTAAGAGTATTCCGCATCACCGTATCGATGGAACACCGCTGCGCGTACCCCATGTTGGATGGAACGAAATGGAGTATCCTGATCATGGCTGTAGTGACGGAGCGATTTTAAATAACATAGCCGCTCAAAAGTCTGTTTACTTTGTGCACTCGTACCATGCCGAACCTCGAAACAAGGAACACGTCCTTTCCTTTTGCCGTTATGGTGGGCACAAAATTAATGCGATTGTCCAATTTAATAATATAGTTGGGTGCCAGTTTCATCCGGAAAAAAGTGGGGAAACTGGGTTAAATATAATCCGTAATTTTTTAGCGATCTAAGTGCAAACCAACCGATCCGGTTCTCGCCGGTTGTTCGCATTGCAAATATTTCATGTGGCGAGGATTGACAGACATAAAAGACCGCTGAAAAACTCAACCCGTCATGCACCTGACCAAGCGTAATTGTACCGAAACGATATGATAAAGAAACTTATTTGGAATTTGACTTGTGATCGGCTTGGCCCAGATGTACCGGTTACACATATGTTACTTTACTCGAAACGTTTGGGCTCAAGGCTTTGTAAAAATAAGTTTGGCGCATTTGGTGACAACAGCGAATTTAGACCGCATGCGTTTGCCTCCAATCCATCAAAAATTTTTATCGGAAATAATGTTGTCGTACGGCCCAATTGCATGTTTTTTGCTGACGAAACCCCTGAGGGAAACATCATCATTGAAGATAATGTGTTACTTGGCAGCGGTATTCATATTTATGTGAATAATCACAAATTTGAGAATCCTAATCAACCTATAATTCATCAGGGGTATTATCCGTCTCTCGAAACCAAAATATGCAGGGGCGCTTGGATTGGCGCAAACGCGATATTGCTTCCTGGTGTTACAGTCGGTGAGAATGCCGTCGTCGGTGCCGGATCAATCGTGACCACAGATGTCGAATCCGGAACGGTTGTTGCCGGTAACCCGGCGCGACGAATTACGAAATCTCCTTAGGTATTGCCAACGTGCTGAACGAACCTGGATCGGTTTCACCGCTCATCATCCCATGCGGTTATTTAAAGGCATATGAGACAATCGTGTTTGTATCTCATAAAGATCATTATATAAAATTCGCTGAAGAAACCACGCCCGGATCAGTTCTTATTGTCGTTTCTGATTGGTTACTCTTACAGGACCTATTAAAAGGCGATGAACACGTTGTTCATTTAGATGCCTGTTTGTGTGAAGAGGTTATCAATGACGCAGCTCGTCAGGATTTACTGGAACAAGCTAATGAGTGGATGTACGACGGGACGGGGCAGGACCTTACGGCGTTTAAGGGCGTTTCGATTGGCCGACTTTTTAACAGAGAAACAAGCTTAGCTCTTCTGTCGATTTTTCAAATTGCCAAAGCATCGAAATGGGTATGTGAAACCTATAAACCCACTTCTGTTGTCCTTTATGATATTCGGACGGAGTTTGGCCTGATTCCGGGCCAGATTAAAATTGATATTTTGAGCAGTGCCGCGACCGATCTGAATGCCCGCTTTATCAACCGCTTTGACGACCCCGGTCAGGCCTCATTGGCTTTTCCCTACACTCAGGATTTCACCCATCGACCTCACAAGTTTTCTACACCAGGTACTGGGTCTTGGATTCGCGAAAACCTTCGGTCCATCTACGCCAGCGGCATTGCATTCCTATTCCGGTCGAATTGGATTATGAACCACCGCCAAGAGCGCATACTTCTGCTGCCGACCGGATTAATGCTGGAAAACCTGCTGGCGCACTTCGACCCTGCCAGCAACATATCGCCACTTCTAATTGCGGAACGGGAAAAGAAAAATTTGGGATTCCTGAAGAAATTATGGGCAAAGAATGTTTCGTTATGTACCCTCCCAAAAGTCAGATTAAATGCTCATAATAAAAATCAGCTTTTAGGCATCGTTGAGGCCGTAAAAAAAAATTGGGCCACCCTTTCGGTGAGTGCGTTACAGCGGTATCTGCGCCAATACGTGCAATCGAAGATTTTAGATGATTATGAGTTATTAAAACACTCGGCGCGCGCCATCTGCAGTATTGATAAACTGTTAAATACGGCAAAACCAAAACGAATTGTTGTATCCGATTATATGAACCCCGGGACACAGGAGTACATTGATCTGGCCTATCTTAAGGGCATCCCGGTCGACTATCTGCCTCACGGTGCCCGCGTATCGGCAGTACGCCACGAACCTCTGACCGGCAGCAAACGCATACCTGCGAAGATTTCCCGGTCACTCATTTGGGGCGGGCAAATGTCTCACTATGCGGAAGACTACGGCATTGCCGACAAAGTCGTGCGCATTGGTTATCCGGCGCTGGATAATTTGGATACCGGCGAAACCCTCAAGCAAAAATCTTTAGGGGAAAAAAAGAAAAACGCCCTTATTCTTCCTTATTCCTCGGACACCGAGGGCTATGTGAATATGTCCAGTTTGATTTTCTGGAATCTCGTGGAAACAGTTCGTGTTGTTCACCGTCAAGGGTACGAAAACATCCATGTAAAAATTCACCCTGGAGAGAAATTCAATTCCAGCTACTACCGGAAAGTTTTAGACCTATCTGGTGTTGATGTGAAAATGATACATCAGCCTAGTGGACTAATCCCACATCTTGAGTGGGCAGACATCGTGGTCGGTCCGATTGTTTCGAGCTCAATTGTCGAAACCTTGGCCTATGGTCGGCCCTTTTACGCCATGTTGTTACAACCGAGTGTGAACCGACCCGGGTACCTGAAACAGGTTCCCTTGTACGCAAATGCCGGGGAACTGGAACAGGCACTCATTGATGAAACACCAATTAATCGCGAAGAAATACTGCAGTATTTGGCTAGTCGTTCGGATATAAAAAATGCTTCTCAGGCATTTTGGAAAGCCATGGTGAGAGTATAAACCTTCTATTCCGGCCGAAATAGTTTACCGGTGGGAATATAGTTACCTTTAATATTCCATTTGCTTTACCATTAATTTTCGCAGGGAAGAGAGCATGCAACGCTAAAATCACGACAGAAATAAAATCATCCCCGGCAAATCGACCAAACACTACTCCCTCAAATCCAGAGTCTACAGATTCAGAATAATGAAAGACCGTCCCATTTTTTTTATCCTAACAGAGCTTAATGTTCTTTATTTGTTGTTGCGTGTTCTGCGAAAACAACCTGTGTGTATCATTGAAACCCGTTCCCTATTGCTCGGCAGAACAAGTGTGATTCTGCAAAAATTAGTCGACTTTTTACATTTTCGGGGTCACGTCCAGGATTTGGAGAAGGATCGCGGAGAATTAATCCAATATCCATTTTTTGGCGATTTAATAAGATCGACAAATGTTTTCGCGGAATGTGAACCCTGGCTCGAAAGCAGAATGCAATTCTCGAATACGGCAGACGAATTGGGACCCTATTCGACTGCCTACCGACACAGTTGTTCAAATGCAGCCTTTAACCGTTATCGCACCGCCTATTTAATCTATGGTATTCTCAATGCACATGCTCGCGCAAAGATCTCGGGTATGGACCGCTTCGACGTCGACTTTTTCAATTATCGTTTTAGACCCGTTAAAATTACGCCACATCGAATCTCTGTTCCGGCAATTTTCTCTAACCTATTTTTACTTCTGCTGTCAGCTTTTTACACCATATTCAGCATAGTTATCCGCATTCGACCTTTTTATAGACAGGAAACCTCATATCGCTTAGGCAGTGACTTTATATACCACAAAACCAACTACTATTTGTGGGATGAAGTTTCCGATAGCAATTCCGATATCCTTGTCGTATTTCGAAACCGCGCAGACCAAAAACAATATCGAAACCAAATTGATGGGCGTCCCTTTGCGTTGGCCACCGATGGCCGTTTTTCCCTCTTGGATGGAACTGTTGCGGTCGGCCAAGCTATTTTCGATTTTAATGCCCTTTTGTGGTACGCTGGTGGCTTGCCATCAGATTTTTTCAGACGTCTTGTCGGCTTACCTTTTAACAGAATTATGTACCGGGCCCTGTTCAATCGATTTCGTTTTGAATACTTTTGGAGCAAGGACGATTACAACCCGGAACATAGCCTTCGTACCGTTGAACTGAGGCGAAAAAACAGTGTGTCTATGGGAATTATGCACGGAATTCCCTCGGTTGCTTCAATCATTCATCAGTTTCGTCATATTGATTTTGATATTTATTATGTAGCGGGTCGCTATCAGGCAGAAACCTATTATAAAAAGTACTGGCCATCCAAAATGAAGGTGACGCCAATCGGATCCTTTGGCGTGTCCAGGGACCGATACCTGGAACTCATGAATAGAGATCCCAACCAAAATGGCATCGCCTGTTATTTAAGTCCACATTTCCTGCATCGTGAAATTCTCCAATCTCTGGTCAAAGTTGCTCTCGCCTTTCCGTCCCGAACTCTATACATAAATACAAAATACAAACCGACCAAACCGCAAACAAAGTCCGTCCAATCTGAATTTGATGCAGATATCCTGGAATTTGTTGAAAACTCGCCCAGCAATATTGAGTTTTATGCGGGTTCTTCCTATGATCTTTTCTTGAAGTGTGACACCGTTTTATCGCCCGGAAGTACTCTAAATGCCGAAGCCATTCAATTTGGCCTGAATTCCTTTGTTTTTGATTATGCCCCCAAACAATGGAAAGCTATGGATTATCGAAATTTCCCCGGTGCCTGTGTTCATTCATCAGCGGAACTGATATCACGTTTAAAGGATATCGAAAACGGCATCTGGCGGTTTCCCAGAGAAAAATGGTCTCGCTTCATCGATATGTCCGGGTCGGTCCCCTGGGATATAATTCGCCAAGATATGGGTTTGTCCCGCCGAACAGACCATCCCATCCAGAACTCTTCGTTTCATTCGGACGTCGCATCCATCGCAAATAATCGGCGCTAAAATTGAAGTATATAAATGAAATTACCCAGGCCTATCCGAGGCTTCTGGACGTCGTCCCACAACTGGAATCCTCTGTTCAAACCTTGTACGACGCCGTTCAGCGCGGCAACAAAATACTGATCTGCGGCAATGGCGGAAGCAGCGCCGATAGCGACCACATTGCCGGCGAATTAATGAAAGGGTTTTTATCGAGCCGGCAACTCACGTCCGCCCAGACCAGCGATTTGGAAATGAGCTATCCAGGCGAAGGTCAAAAGATCGCAAACCAGTTGCAACAGGGAATTCCGGCGATATCCCTGACCTGCCACAATGCGCTTATGACCGCTGTCATAAATGACCAGGACCCAACCGTGGTTTTTGCCCAGCAGGTGCAGGCACTGGGTAAGGCCGGCGACGTCCTGATTGCAATTTCCACATCCGGAAACTCAAAAAATGTCCTGATGGCCGTTAAGGTGGCCAGGGCCCGGGGTTTATCAACAATTGGCCTGACCGGGCAATCCGGCGGTCAGCTTGCTGAACTGTGTGATATTTGCATTCGGGTACCGGCAAATCGAGTGGACCGTATTCAAGAGTATCATTTGCCCGTTTATCACAGTTTGTGTGCCCAACTTGAGCACCAGATGTTTGAGTTGACACCGACCTGCGGTGAACCCCTACAGCGTGAAACAGTCGTTGCAAAACCAAAGCCAATTCCTGCACCTCCGGCACTAATTGTCTTCGATTTTGACGGCGTTTTCACGGATAACAAAGTTTATACAGCACAAGACGGTACAGAAACGGTGCAATGTGACCGGAGAGATAGCCTGGGCTTAAATATGTTGAAAACCCATGGTCTGGAAATGTTCATATTGACCCAGGAGACAAATCCCGTTGTAAGCGCCCGTGCAAAAAAAATGGGGCTCCCCGTCTACAGCGGCTGTACGAGCAAAAAAGAGTTTCTCGAAACTCACCTGGCGACCCATGACATTGAACCGTCAGAGGTTATCTATATGGGTAACGACCTCAATGATTTGGGTGCAATGACGCTGGTCGGATATTCGGTCGCGCCCGCCGATGCCCATCCGAAAATTAAAAGAATTGCCAGCCTAGTCGTGTCCGAATGCGGCGGAAACGGAGCTGTGCGGAGTTTGTGTGAAATTATTATTGAAAAACTGGAAGGTTAAATATGTCTATTTTTATCATTGCGGAAATCGGGATTAATCACAATGGCGATCTCGATATCGCAAAAAAACTTATTGACGTGGCCGTCGATGCTGGTGCAGATGCCGTTAAATTTCAAAAACGAGATCTGGATCTGGTCTATACGCAGGAAATGTTGAATTCTCCGCGGGAAAGCCCGTGGGGAACGACCCAGCGCGAACAAAAACAAGGGTTGGAATTTGACGCCGAAGACTATGCGGAAATTAAAAAATACTGCCAGGCCAAGGGCATTGAGTGGTTTGCATCGGCTTGGGACCTAAACAGCCAGAAGTTTTTGCAGCAGTTTGATTGCAAATACAACAAAGTCGCTTCTGCAATGATCGTCTACCAAGACCTATTAAGGCTTATTGCAAGCGAAGGCCGTCACACCTTTATCTCAACGGGGATGTCGACGGAACAGGATATCGAACGGGCCGTAGACATCTTCCGTGCCGCCGACTGCCCGTTCGAGCTGATGCATTGTATTTCGACCTATCCGATGAAGGACGAGGATGCCAATTTGGCCTGTATTTCAACCCTCCGAAATCGCTTTAACTGCAATGTGGGTTATAGTGGTCACGAAGCCGGACTTGCCGTTTCTTACGGTGCCGCTGCTATGGGTGCGTCGTCTTTGGAGCGACACATCACCTTGGGAAGAACTATGTATGGATCTGATCAGGCGGCGTCCATTGAACCTAACGGTTTCCGCTCCTTAATCGGAGGTGTTCGGAAAATTGAACAGGCCATCGGCGACGGCAAGATCGGTTACATGGAATCAGAAGTTCCCATTGCCAAAAAACTGCGCGAACATCTGGATTGGGACGAAAACTCTGCTAGTTAGGGCTCTATTCGAAGAATAAAAGCGCGCCCGGAATAAAGAAACGCAGCGGAGGACTCGGATAATTTTGCATTTGTCGATTTCTCGTGTATAGGTATGATAAATCGACATTTCGCATTCTGTTCGTTGCTGCAAAAATAATGATCCCGCTTATTAAAGGTCTTAAATAATGGCGAAGAAAAACCCCTATAATCTCGAAGATTTAAATATTGGTGGCCGGGTATTGTTTGTGAT
>JAJFII010000082.1 GCA_021775095.1 Rhodospirillales bacterium | reverse complement strand
TTTCATCCATTCTGCGGAGATGATTTTTCTTGTCGGTTAGGCGGAAAGACGCAGGAAACCCCACGGTTTTCAAGTTTTTTCAACGAAGCCAGAGAGATAAACCACCCCGCCCCTCGGGGTTTGTCCGTAAGCTCACGCCTTGTGCGAAAACAAGGCTCGAATATGCCCAGCATGTCCTTGCGCTTGTTTTCTTGTATTCGTAAGCTTACGGACAAACAGAATTGCATGAAAATAATGGGTCCTGACCCTAGGGACCAGGGAGACTATTCTGGAATTTGGCGATGCAATTTTGTGATGTGTTCCGATCGCGTCGACGGGCATTTGTATGAGTTCCAAACCGAAAGAGCTTTTTACTTTATGAGATACTGTGACAACGGTCACGCTGAAACCACTGGCGCTGTGTTTAGATGCAGCGTCTCTTAAGAATTTATTAACCATATGCTATCGGGCTGGGGGCCTGACTTATGATTGAAGTACGATCCGGGTTGGAAACAGACGCTGTATTAACTGCCAAAATCAAGGCGGCCAGTGGGAAAGACAGTCTTTCGCAGGTTGCAATGGAGTTCCCGTTCCCATTGTTACGGGTCTCCCGGGAAGGTCATATGTTATACGCCAATGCCCAGGGTGCTGACCTGGCACGGCGCGCAAAAATGAAATTGGGCGACTTGGTCCCCAAGGACTGGCGTTTTACCCTAAAGCGGGCTGTCGAGGAAACGGATCCGGTCAGCGCGGACTGGGCAATCGACGGAAAATTTTATTCTCTGCAGTTCGTTAACAATCCCGATGCCTTTTATGTGAGCGTGTTTGCCCGCGATACTTCCGATGACTATCGCGAGGAATATCGTGACCCGGTCACTTGTCTGGCCAACCGAACGCTTTTTTTGGACCGCCTGCGTCAAGTGATGTCCTTGTCCCTGCGAAATGAAAATATGGCAGCCGTACACGTCTTGCATTTACAGCATTTTAAAGAGTTTTCCGATACGCTGGGCCATGGAACTGGAGATGTATATCTTTGTAAACTGGCCGAACGACTGATTAGCGTCGTTAGAACATCGGATACGGTGGCGCGCATCAGTTACGATGAATTTGCGATCATTCAGGTCGAGCCTAACGGTACAGAAGGTGTTGAAACCACGGCTAGAAAACTGAAGTTGGCAATGGACACACCGATTGTAATCGCCGGCGAACGATTATTATGCCGGTCGCAAATCGGCATTTCGAGCTTTCCTAACGATGCCGATACCCCCGATGAATTGCTACGAAACGCCGGGGTGGCCCTGCAACGCGAGTTTCAGATTAGTCAATCGGGTTACCGGTTTTTTGACAGGCCCATGCGGGAAAAAATGGACAGGCGATGGGCCCTTGAAGACGATCTGGAACGCGCCATTCAGTCTGAAGAGTTTTCCTTGTTTTTCCAGCCCAAACAGGAATTGGAGACGGGCAGCCTAATAGGGATGGAGGCATTGGTCCGCTGGAATCACCCCGTCCATGGAGATATTACGCCGGATGAGTTTATTCCGATCGCTGAACGCTCGCGATTTATTCTGCCCCTGGGGGAGTGGGTCTTACGTAAGGCCTGTGAAAAAACCAAAGCGCTCAATGATATGGGCTTGGGTCCTTTGAACGTTGCCGTAAATCTTTCTGCCCTTCAATTTGCAGATGAAAAAATTGTTGAGACAGTTGCTGAGGCGCTCGAAACGTCTGAATTGGCAGCAGAATACCTTGAGCTTGAAATCACAGAATCCATTGCCATGAGTGATACCCGTGCGGCGAACGATACCTTTAGCCGATTGGCGGAACTGGGAGTAGCGATTGCCATCGATGATTTTGGTACGGGATATTCAAGTCTGGCATATCTCAAGCAGTTTGCGGTGCAGCGCATCAAAATCGATAAACTTTTTATTGACGATATAGGAGCGGATTCCGGATCCGGGTCCATCGCCCGAGCCATTACCACAATGAGTCATAGTTTTGGCATGGATGTTACCGCCGAAGGAGTCTGTACGGAAGAACAGGTTGCATTTTTGCGGCGACTCGAATGTGACGAAATCCAGGGAAGTTATTTTTCAAAACCTTTGAGCGTCGACGCGTTTGAAAGTTTTGTCAGGAATTACACGCCGCCTCACCATTTTGAGCAAGGTGTACTTAACTGGTCAGATTTTCGCGACCTTGGAAACGCCCTGCCTGACAGGTCTTCGTCTGCCAAGCGGCGAAAGGCTAAGGATGAACGCAAAAACCGTCACTAGAACGTGTCTTCTCGAGTTGGAACCACTGAGACAGCGCGTCCGGGTCGCCGACAAGGAAGGTTACGTGCGATGATGCTGGCGCATCGCAAGCGCTGTGCAACGACGCCGGTGGGGGGACCGCCCTGCGGGTCGGGATTTTCGCTTTTGCGGGGCGTCAGCCGCGCTTACCGATGCCTCGCATCGCCTGTGCATGCCTTCCTGCCGGAAAATCAAAAATCACGATCCCAGGGGTGCAATTAAGAGGATGCAGACGATTAGGGCGGACCATAGGAAAGCCACGTTCTGGTGTAACAGGCAACCGTTCCGGAGCTATATGGCTTTTTCCAGGGCGTCGCTGATTTCCAGCCAACGTTCTTCTGCCGTTGCCATTTGGTTTTTTATGTCGCCAAGTTTCACCTGCAATTCCATGAGCTTAGCGGTTGACCCGTTGTAGATTTCCGGGTCGCTCAGGGTTTTCTCAATTTGATCCCGTTTGATGACGAGTTTTTCCAATTGTTTTTCCGCTGTTTTAACGGATTTTCGCAATTCCGCCGTTTCGGCCCGCAGCGCCGCCCGTTCCTGACGTTGCAGTTTTCGATTTGATTTGGGCGCTTCGGCGGACTGCAGGCCTTTTTGGGCGCGGCGTTCATCACGTCGTTGTTCGACGAGCATTTTCCGATAATCACTTAAATCGCCGTCAAACGGCTGGACTTTACCGTCGCCGACCTGCCACAGGCGATCACACGAGAGCTCCAGCAAATGGGCATCGTGACTAACAAGGATAACCGCGCCATCATAGGTATTGAGCGCCTGGACTAAGGCTTCTCGCGCATCGACATCAAGGTGATTGGTTGGTTCATCTAAAAGCAGGACATGCGGCGACTCCAAACTCATCAACGCAAACAGAAGTCGTGCTTTCTCCCCGCCGGACAAATTTTCGCAAACCGTGTTGGCTTTGTCGCCGGAAAATCCAAAGCGTCCCAAATGGGACCGCACCTTGGCCATCGGTGCCAATGGCATGGCCCGTGCGGCATGGTCATAGGGGGTTTGATCTATGACCAATTCGTCAGTCTGATGCTGGGCAAAATAACCAATCCGCAGCTTTGACGATTTGTGAATTTTTCCGGCCATGGGTTGCAGTCGATCAGCGAGCAATTTAACAAGCGTTGATTTCCCATTCCCATTGGCGCCGAGCAGACCGATGCGGTCATCCATGTCGATCCGCAAATCGAGTTGACGCAAAATGGGATTGCCGGCTTCATAACCGACGTCCAGTTCTTCCAGGGTTATCAGCGGTGGCGGCAGCGGGGGTGGATTTGGAAAATCAAAAGTGACGGTCTGTTCTGTTGCCGCCGAGGCAATCGGTTCCATGCGCTCAAGCATCTTTACGCGGCTTTGTGCCTGCCTGGCTTTCGACGCCTTATAACGAAAGCGGTCAACAAACGCCTCAATTTTTTGCCGTTCTGCGATCTGTTTGGTGCGTAATTTTGCATCGAGATTCTGTTTTTCGCGGCGCGCGTTCTCGAACTGATCATAACCGCCGGTGTATCGGACAAGTTTGCATTCATCGAGATGAATGATTTGGGTGACAACTTTATTAAGCAGCGTTCTGTCGTGAGAAATAATAACCACAGTTCCCTGCCATGCGGCCAAATAACCCTCCAGCCACAGGGCGGCTTCCAGGTCCAGGTGGTTGGTCGGTTCGTCCAGCAACAATAGATCTGGTCGGGCAAAAAGCGTCGATGCCAGGGCGACTCGCATACGCCAGCCGCCGGAAAACTCCGTACAACCTCGGTTCTGGGCGGCGTCGTCGAAACCCAGTCCGGCGAGAATTCGCGCGGCACGGGCCGGCGCTGTTTGCGCGTCTATGTCAGCCAGGCGGGTGTGAATTTCGGCGATTTCCTGGGGCTCCGTCGCGGTTTCCGCGCGGGCGTTTAACTCGGACAATTCCTGGTCGGCAGCTAAAACTGTGGTGATCAGGCTATCTGACCCGGAGGGCGCTTCCTGGGCGACGGTGCCGACCCGCATCCCCTTGCGAATTTGGATGGCCCCCACATCGCCACTGATTTCACCCAAAATCATTCGAAACAACGTAGTTTTGCCTGATCCATTGCGGCCAACCAGGCCAACCCTGTGACCTGAGGCGATGGCCACTGTTGTCTGATCAAACAACAGGCGCGGGCCAATTCGATAGGTGAGATCATTTATATGTAACATGGTCGGGGGTGATACCATGGTAAGGCGCGATTGAAAATGCACCTTATTGATCTTTTGAACAGGCGACAAATTGCGCCTTCTATCGCTTGCCACGCTGGCCTTGGGGCGCTATAAACCGGCCCGCGCCCGTTAATCCGTCAAAATTGATGTGTCGGGCGGTAAATAGAAAAGAACAATCAAACGCTCTTACTCAACATTTAAGGGGATATCAGATGGCAATTGAGCGCACGCTCTCCATCATTAAGCCAGACGCCACACGTCGCAACCTGACGGGCAAAATCAATCAACGCTTTGAAGACGCTGGACTGCGGATCATTGCCCAAAAGCGCCTTCATTTGACGCGCGGACAGGCCGAAGGGTTTTATGCCGTTCACAAAGAGCGCGCGTTCTTTGGTGAACTGTGTGACTTTATGACCTCCGGACCCGTCGTCGTACAGGTTTTGGAAGGCGAAAATGCCGTTATTAAAAACCGCGAAATCATGGGGGCTACCAACCCGGCCAACGCCGATGAGGGGACCATCCGCAAGGATTTTGCCGAAAGCATAGAAGCAAACTCGGTTCACGGATCCGACGCACCTGATACGGCCGCTCAGGAAATCTGTTATTTTTTCAGTCAAACTGAAATTGTCAGTTAACGACGACAGCGATTTTTGCTGATCGAATTTGCGCGGCCATCCAATTTGGATGGCCGTTTGCATTTTGGCCACGGTCCTTTTAAATTTGCGCTACTTGTAACGTTGCAAAGAATGAGGAAATCCTATGATGGAAAACTTTACACCGGTATCTGCACTGGTCGGTGGTCTGCTGATCGGTATTGGCTCCGCCTTATTGCTGTGGACGAACGGTCGCATCGCCGGAATAAGTGGTATTTTGGGTGGATTGTTGCGTTTTGATAAATCCAATTTAGGGTGGCGCGCGGCATTTGTGGCTGGTTTGGTCTTGGCCCCGGTTTTGGTCAGCGAATTTGGCCCGGGTATTGCTCCGGTAAAAATTGATGCCAATATACCCATGTTGATCGTCGCCGGATTGCTTGTCGGTATCGGCACCCGGATTGGGTCTGGTTGCACCAGTGGCCATGGTGTCTGTGGCATCGGTCGGCTTTCGCCAAGGTCCTTTATTGCGACCCTGCTGTTTATGGCAACGGCAATCGTGACCGTATTTATTATGCGCAATTTACCGGTATAGGGAGGAAAATTGATGCGTGTTCAATTGGCAGCATTGGTTTCGGGTCTGATTTTTGGCGTCGGACTGACGATCTCTCGGATGATTGATCCCTCGAAGATTATTGGATTTTTAGACGTAACCGGCGCTTGGGACCCGTCGCTTGCTCTGGTCATGATAGGTGCGTTGGCGGTCACTCTACCGGCCTTTGCCATCGCCAGGCGTCACGAGACAACGCTTTTCCAATCCAAACTGCAATTGCCGACCCGCAACGATATCGACCCGCCGCTTGTCATCGGTGCTATTTTGTTTGGCATTGGATGGGGGATCGGTGGGTTTTGCCCTGGTCCGGCGCTGTCGGCATTGGCTTTTGGTTTAATCAAACCGATGGTTTTTGTTGCCGCAATGATCGTCGGTATGGTCGGCGTTCAGGTATTGAGTAAAAATCCCGACTGAATTTTTTAATGAGAGCACGAGCGCGGTATTTGTCATGGAAGATCCTTGCCATAAAACACCATCGCCTGAAATGATAAAAGCCTTGCAGGATGCAGGCTTAATTTCGTCGCCTAACGACGCCTCTTTTGAGGCCCTTACCGGTGGTGTTTCATCGGACATCTGGAAGGTCAACGCGCCGGGCCGGGTTTTTTGCGTAAAACAGGCGTTAGCGAAATTAAAAGTCAAAAAAGACTGGTTGGCACCGATCGAACGCAATGGATTTGAAGTGGCCTGGTATTCGGTTGCCAATGGCCTGGTCGCCGGTGCGGCACCGGCTCTATTGATGCAGGACGAACAGGCCATGTTGTTTGCCATGGAATATCTCGATCCGTCAATTTACAAACTGTGGAAAACCGAGCTGAGAGCCGGGCGAACGGATCCCGATCCGGCGACGCAAACCGGCCGGAAACTGGCATTGATTCATGGCGGAACGGTAGGGGACAAAGACGTGGCAAACCGGTTTCCCCGGACCGACATCTTTCATGCGATCCGGCTCGAACCCTATTTGGAGGCAACGGCTGACCGTCATCCAGATCTGAAATCATTGCTTTTTGGTTTAAGTCGGCAAACGGCGGAAACCAGACTCTGCATGATCCATGGCGACGTAAGCCCAAAAAACATCCTGCTCGGCCCCGAAGGCCCGGTGTTCCTCGACGCGGAATGCGCCTGTATCGGGGACCCGGCATTTGATCTGGCCTTTTGTTTGAACCATTTTCTGCTTAAATGTCTGTGGGTTCCCGATGCCGTTTCGGGTTTTCTGGAAAACTTCCGGCAAATGGCGGAAAGCTATATGGCAAACGTCAATTGGGAACCCGTGCAGGACCTAGAGACCCGAACGGCCCGATTATTACCCGGGCTATTTTTAGCCCGCATCGATGGAAAGTCGCCCGTCGAATATGTAACGGATGAGCAGCAGAAAGATAAAGTGCGCCGGGTGGCTTGTGGTTTGCTGACAAATCCACCAGACCATTTGTCAGAAATCAGCGAGGCCTGGGTCAAGGAACTGGACACATGAGCTCGAAAATTAAAACCGTTCACGGGCGTCGCGTTTGGGACTCGCGTGGACGACCGACGGTAGAAGTTGATGTCCACCTCGATTGCGGCAATTTCGGACGGGCTATTGCGCCCGCCGGTGCATCCACCGGCAGCGCCGAGGCCGTTGACAAACGAGATGGCGGCACCATCTTCGGTGGTTACGACGTCACGGGCGCCATTAACGCCGTTAATGGCGTAATCGGTTCGACATTAGCCGGCATGGAAGTCACAGAACAGGGCCAAATTGACCAGGCAATGATCGATCTGGACGGAACCCCCAACAAAAACCGTTTGGGCGGCAATGCCCTGGTTGCCACGTCGATGGCTGTTGCTCACGCCGCCGCTGCGGCTGAAAACCTGCCCCTGTGGCAGTATTTAGCAAATCCCCATGAAACGCCATTTCTGCCCCTGCCGGAAATCCAGATTTTCGGCGGTGGCGCCCATGCGGGACGTCGAGTTGACGTCCAGGATTTTATGGTTATTGCCGTTGGTGCGGACAGTTATGCGCAATCGCTTGAATGGACCGCCGACGTATACCGGTTTGCCGGGCAATTGATGAGCGATGCCGGGCTGATGCAAGGGGTGGCAGATGAAGGCGGTTACTGGCCAGCGTTTTCATCCAATGATCAAGCTTTGGAATTTTTAGTCCGGGCCATTGAAGCGGCAGGTTTTGTTGCCGGACAGGATGTTGCCATCTCCCTTGATATTGCGGCGACGGATTTTGGCAGCAACGGCCGATACCACTTATCAGCCGATGACAAAGAGGTCGATTCGGACGGTCTGTCTGAAATGTTATTGGGGTGGTTACAACGATATCCCATTGTTGCCATAGAGGACCCGCTGGGCGAAGACGATGCCGATGCCATGGCCCGGTTTACGGCGGCGGCTGGTGATAAAATAGAGATTGTTGCCGACGATTTTATCTGTACGTCGGCGCAAAGGATCGCCAGTGCAAAGTCAATCAATGCCTGTAATACGGCATTGATCAAACCCAACCAGGCCGGAACCCTGAGTGAATCAAAAGCCGCTCTAGAGGCCTCACGGGCCGCTGGTTGGCAGGCCCTTGTGTCGGCCCGTTCCGGCGAATCAGAGGATACGACGATTGTTCATTTGGCGGTTGGCTGGGGGGTAAAACAATTGAAAGTCGGTTCCTTTGCCCGTTCAGAGCGGATGGCCAAGTGGAACGAAGGGTTGCGGATCGCTGAAACGCTCGGGCAGGACGGCGGCAGGCTCGCTCCGAGAAGCAGTTTCCCCTGGGCGAAATGATCCCTGTCACGAGCAAAATTCAGACGTCTTTCCTGTGGGCGCTACCAGGACTATTGTTTATTTAACGCGTCCATCCAAACAGATTTCTCCAGGGGATGGAGGGTCGTAGAACGTTCAACCGAATAGGATAACCTGCGAAAAGGAGAATAAGAATGGCAGATTTTACAGTTTTCAGGACCAATCACACGAGTTTTACGGTGTCGGATCTGGATCGAATCGTCGGATTTTTTTGTTTGGGTTTGGGGTTCGAGCTGATCAACCGCGCCCCAAGGGATCCAAATCTTGTGCAACAGATCTCCGGAGTTCCCGGTGCGGATATCGAGGTTGCCTACGTGCAGGGCCCGGAACATCGCCTGGAACTGATCCAATACCATGGACCGGAGGACCGGGGTCGGGTGGAGTGCCGACCCTGTGACGCCGGTTACGCCCATTTGGCCTATGATGTTGATGACATTGACGCGGCCATGGCGGCGGCCCGGTCCTACACGTTTAAGGAACTGGGTGCACCCGTCGCCATCGACAAGGGGCCAAACACCGGAAGCCGGGTTGTTTATATGCGCGACACTGATGGTGTAACCGTGGAATTCATCGAAAAAGCCTCTTAAGGATGGGCAGGTGGGCGTAAAACATCTGGCAACGGCGGACAAGGATGCGCCGGACGCGGCCCATATTCAAGCTCTGGCGGAAGCCGAGGAAACGGGCCTGAAACTGGCCATCAAGGGGCGTACGGTGGCGCTGGTCCTCATTGGCCTGTTTATCATTAGCAGCCGATCACCGGACCCGGGTCGCGCCTTCGAATTTTTCGCCCTGTTTATTGGCTTCGCCAGTCTCGGTCTGGTGCATTTTCGCCTGATCGGATCGTCCTACGACCGGTGGTGGATCAAATATCTTTTGGTCGCTGTCGATGTGATCGTGTTGTCCGCATTAATCGCAACTCAGCCGATGTTTGATACCGTCGATTTGCCTCAGGTTATCACTTTCCGTAATACCCTTTTCCCGTTTTATTTTGTCGTTCTGGCGGTATCGGCCTTTAGTTTTTCACCGCGATTGGTGGTCTGGACCGGTGTGGTTGGTGTTGCCGGGTGGCTCACCGCCTTTTATTGGGCAATTCATGACATGGAAGTCCGTTACGAATGGGTCGATATTGGTGTTAAACCAACCAATCAGCAGTTCATAGATATCTTCCTGAACCCGAATTTCGTTGGAACGGGCAGCCGTATCCAGGAATCATTAGCGTTTATGGTTGTTGCAATCCTCATCGCCGTGGTCATGACCCGCGCCCGTCGAACCGTTATGCGTCAGCTCGAGCTTGATCAGGAACGGCGCTTGTTATCGGATGTTTTTGGGAAATACGTGCCGCAGGCCGTCGCCCAGACGCTGATTGCCGACAAAGGGGCCTTGGAACCCCTTGAACGGACAGCAACGGTGCTGTTTGCCGACATCGCCGAGTTCACCACCCTTACAGAAAGTAAAGGTCCGCAGGGTATTGTCGAAATCCTGAACGCCTATTTTGATGGGGCGGCAGAAGTGATTTCGCGCAACAAAGGGGTGATTACGCAGTTTCAGGGCGATGCCATATTGGCGACGTTTAATGTGCCCGTTGAGGACCCATTGCATGCTGAAAATGCAGTTAAAGCGGCCAGGGAGTTGCAGCAGTTAACGCGAGACAACCAATTCGGCGGTACCCAGGTCCGAACACGAATTGGCATTTGCACCGGCCCGGTGGTTGCCGGCAACGTCGGCGGCAGCGGGCGATTAAACTATACGGTGCACGGCAATACGGTCAATATGGCGGCCCGCCTCGAAGCCCTTAATAAACAATATAACACAGATATATTGATCTCTGAATCCACCAGAAAACATACGGCTGGCGTGCCCTGCGATCGGATTGGGTCGATTTCCGTTCGCGGTTTATCAACGCCCATCGACCTATATTCCGTCGCATAAGTTGCCTATTCCCTGAGGAGGCGTATACAGGGTTCTGGTTTTAAGCCGAATAGCGGAACCCGATCTTGTCTGACACGCCTGAATTGATTGCCTCAGAACGCGCCGCGCCGCTTGCCCTGCTTGGCCATACGAATTTCCGGCGGGTATGGCTGGTTGGTGCCATCGCAGGAACCATGCGTTGGCTCGACATGCTGGCAATTGGTGTCTATGTCCTGGAAGTTACCGGCTCGGCGTTGATTGTCGCCATGACCCTGTTTGTGCGCATGTTGCCGATGTTTTTGTTTGGTGCCATCGCCGGTGCCTATGTCGAAACCGTTGATCGGAAAAAGCTGTTATCGGTATTTTTGTTCCTTTTGTGTGGTGTTTATCTGATGCTGTTCGGGCTGGCAACAGCGGGGATTCTCGAGTTGTGGCATCTGGCTCTTGGGGTGTTTATCAGCGGTATCTACTGGGCTCTGGAAATGACCGTGCGCCGCACCATGGTTGCCGAAATTGCCGGCATGGACCGCATCTCCGCAGCCATGGGACTGGATACCTGCACCAATAATGCGACCCGGGCATTGGGTCCTTTTGTCGGTGGATTTTTATATGAATCCTTTGGCCTGGAAGGGACCCTGATATTGGGTGCAACGCTGCATGTTACGGCGGGGTTTGTTTTGTTGTCCGTTGACTATTCGACCCATCGTCTTGCGGCGGGGCGGCCGTCGATCCTGCAAAACATGATTGAAGGCATTCGGTTTGTGCGTTCCAGCCGGACCGTGATGGCGACCCTGGCGATAACAATCATTTTAAATTTATTCGGATTTTCCTTTATGTCCATGGTTCCGGTTATCGCTAAGGAAGACCTGGGTTTATCGCCCTTCCCAACGGGTATTCTGATGTCCGCAGAGGGCAGCGGCGCTCTGCTCGGCGCCCTGATTATCGCGTTCTACGCAAAACACAGCCGTTTCCACCAGATATATTTAGGTGGCGCCAGTTTGTATATCTGTTGCGTTGTCCTGTTTTCCCTGTCGGCGTCGTTCACCCCGTCCTTTATTCTGCTGTTCGTTGGTGGTTTTGGACTTTCCGGGTTTGCCGCCATGCAATCGGCCCTGATCATTGCCGATACGCCCATCGAAAAACGTAATCGGGTCATGGGGGTCCTGGCGACCTGTATCGGATTCGGGCCCATTGGCATCATGACTGTTGGTTTCATTGCCAATCAACTGGGGGCGTCGACAGCGGTGTTGTTGATGTCGAGTAGCGGCTTAATGCTGATGGTCTGTGCCGGGCTCTATTGGCCGGAAATGGCCAAACGCCGGCCCCCGAGCGTTATTCCGGTGCAGGAGTAATCTGCATACCGCCAAAGGTCTGTTCCGTGGGCGATAGTTCAATGGTTCCGATGTTAACCCGCCACGGGGTATCGAGGGCATATAAAACGGCGTCGGCGATGTCGTCAGATTGCAACGCTTCAAATCCGACAAACGCATTAGCGCTCTTTTCAGGGTCATCAACGGCAATATTAAAAAAGTTGGTGGCAACCCGTCCCGGACATATTTCCGTCACCCGAACCCGTGTGCCGCGCAACTCGAGGCGTAAATTTTGCGACAGGGAATGGATGGCACCCTTGCTCGATCCGTAAACGGATGAACTAATGGGGTAAAGGCCGGCGACCGAACCAATGTTGACAATATGTCCCCGGTTGCGTTTGACCATACCGTTGCCAACGGCGCGGATCACATGGGCGGCACCTATGACATTGGTTTGCAAGGTTGTTTCGATATCGTCCGGATTGGCCTCAAACAAAGCCTCGAAGCCGCGCCCCAGGCCGGCATTGTTGATTAGGATATCGACTTGCAAATCCTCCAGTTGGTCGTAGATCGCAGTTTTATCGCGGACGTCAAGGAGCACGGCTTGGCAGCCGGTTGCGGCGGCCAGGGCATCGAGTTTTTCCTGTCGCCTGGCGCTGGCAAAAACCTGTATGCCGTGTTTACTTAAGCGGTGAACGCAGGCCTCACCGATGCCACTTGAGGCACCGGTTACCAATGCCGTTTTATAATCAATCAGTGCCATTCAAATTCCCTTCCAAGGCTGAAGTTCACAGGCTACTTCAGCCCCGATGGAGTGACAAGGGGCAGCATGCCGATGGCGCTCAGGGGCGGGCCCTATCCGTGTTGCGGCAATTTCCAGGTTAGAAAAACGGGGTTTCCTGGACGGTCGCCGATCGCATGCCGTCAGGGGTCTCAACTTCGACGCGGGTGCCGGCGTCCCAATGGGTCATCCGGACCATGCCAATCGCGACGTTGGTCTCGAAATCCGGTGACCAGACGGCGGAGGAGACCTGGCCAACGCGTTTGCCATTGCCATAGATCTGCCACAGTTGGGTGCCCGGTGGTAAGGCATCGCCGTCGATGGCAAGGCTGCGAATCTGTCGAACCGGGCCTTCAACCGCGACCCGGAGCAGGGCGTCCCGACCGACGCAGCCTATGGCGGTTTGGGTTTGGCAAAACTTCCCCAGGCCACATTCGTGAGGGGTGTTTTCGCGGGTCATATCGTTGCCGTAGGATAAAAACCGGGCTTCAACCCGCTCGATCAAATTGGGTCCGCCAGCTCGCACGTCTAGGTCCTGGCCGGCGGCCATAAAGGCGTCCCAAATGGGTTCGCCCAAGTCAGATCCGTCGACATAAATTTCGAACCCCCCCTGTTTGGAATAACCGGATCGGGCGATCACCAAATCCCGCCCTTCAAAGGGTAATACCGCATAACGAAAAAACCGAATGTCTCGGCTTGACGGGCCAAATATTCGGGCGACCAATTCATCGGCTTTTGGCCCTTGAATAGCGAGCGGCGAGACATCGGGTTCATTGACATCGACCTCAAGCCTTAAGCCGTAGGCCAGTCCCTTGACCCAGAACAGCAAATCACTGTCGGCGACGCAGATCCAATACCGGTCCTCCGCCCGTTTTAGGGTAACCGGATCATTCAGCATGCCGCCGGTTTCATCGACCATGGGCGTATAATAACATTGACCCGAAGCCATATGGGTAAGATCGCGCGGCGTGAGCATTTGGATAAGCCGGGCCGAGTCGGGGCCGCAAATTTCGATCAGGCGCTGGCACGAGACGTCCCAAATTTGCACCTGTTTTTTAAGGTGGTGATAGTCCGCTTCAAGGGAGTCAAATACCGTCGGCAATAACATGTGATTGTAAACACTATAGGCCTTGACCCCGCAGGCCTTGACCCGGTTTGAAAAAGCGGTTTGTCGGGTCCTCCGGGAAACCGAAAGCAACGGAGCGTCCAAATTCGTGATCCTTATCCATGAAAAACGTGTTTGCGGAAGGGGCCTTGGCGTCGCTTCCCGCAGCGGTCCCTATAGCTCTTCCACGTGTGACGCAGGAGTTAACACTGCTTTTTTCCGCAAAGATAGTCTGATTCGTCGGCCATCGGTAAATCATTGCTGAGATGAGACTGCGTACCGTTCGTTAAAACCCCTGGTATTTGTCGGCGAACGCTCACCGCTCTTGTGCCCGGGGCCCGGGCTTTCTATAGGATAGGATCAAACAGCATTTGCGGGTTTTCTAATGGTTCAATCTTCCTTATCTCCCCAGCATCGTGTGTATGCGGGGTTTTTCATTTATGCGGCGATCCTGGGGGCGATTTTTCCACGGTTGGGCGATCTGCAATTGCAGATGGCAATCAGCGAGGGCACCCTGGGTATGGCATTGATGGGCGGTGCCCTGGGGACCCAGATTTCTTTGATGTTTAGTGGACCTTTGCTCGAGCAGATCGGATACCGGCGGGCGCTGATGCTATGCATACCCCTGTTGGGAGTTGCCGAAGTGGCGGCGACTATGGCACCAAATCCGACCCTGTTTTTTATAAGTCTGGTTGGCGCAGGACTGGCCATTGGCGCTTTGGAAATCATGATCAATCTGGAGGCCGACCGAACCGAACATCTGGTCGGGCGGCGGATCATGAACCGGTCACATGCCTTTTGGAGTTTCGGATTCTTTGCGGCGGGGATCACCAGTTTTGTCGTGGTTCCCTTTGGTATTGATCCAACGACACACCTGTGGGGCATGACCGCTGTCACAACCGGTGCTATGTATCTGGTGTTTCGTAATTTCAATCCGGCGCCGGCGCGGGTCAGTGAAGAAGGCGATCGACCAAAATTTGTTCGCCCAACAGGCCCCATATTGATGATTGTCGCGTTTACTTTGTCGGCGATGCTGCTTGAAGGTGCCGGGGCAGACTGGTCGGTGATTTTTATGAGAGACACCCATGACCTCGCCCCGTCGGTCAATACCTTAGCTTTTGCCATCGGCGCATTGACCCAGGCCGTCACCCGATATTTTGCCGACCGCCTGGTCGACAGCTACGGCGCAATTCGAGTTGCCCGAACCTTGATCGCAGTCCTTGGTGTCGGTGTTCTGGCTGTGACATTTTCCGTTGATGGATACATGGCGTTGCTTGGTTTTGGGCTGCTTGGTATGGGTTCCAGCGCGTTGTTTCCTCTGGCCATGTCTGCCGCCGCGCAACGAACCGATCGCCCTGCAGCGACAAATGTTGCTGCACTGGCGCAACTCTCGTTTATTACATTTTTGGTGGCACCGCCGCTGCTGGGGTTGGTGGCCGAGCATCTGGGAATACGGATGTCCTTTGGGATTTGTATACCGATGGTCGTTGTCAGCTGGTTTACCGTTTATTCATTGGATCCGGAATATCGAAAAAAATGAAGCGAGATCCCATGGCTCAGGACGAGGCGAGGGATTTTTTGAAATAATACCGACGTATGCCTGCGCCAATGGTTTTGTTAGAGGCATCATTGGCGATGTCTTCGCACAGCAATTCATAGCCATTAGATTTGTACAGCGACAGGGCAGCCTGTTGCATCTCCGACGTGCTTAAATACAAATAGGCCGCACCACATAAACGGCTTTGGTGTTCGGCAAAGCTCAACATTTTTTTAGCAATTCCCTGGCGCCGGGCCACCGGATCAACGTACATGCGGCGCAATTCCATGGCGTTTTTACCGTGCCGTTCCAGCCCCATCATTGCAACCAGGACCGCGCCGAATTCGGCAATCCAAAATCTGCCCCCATGGCGGTCGTAATAATCCGATATACAGTCGATTTCCTGCCTCAGGGATTGGCTGATATAACTTTCAAATACCGCCTTTAAATGGGCCGGCGCAAGGCCGCGATTTACGGTGATAAAAAGCCTTTTCACCGGTTCGGCATCGGTTTCGGCGAACCGTCGAATGTTCAGCTCATCAGCCATTCGGCAAAGGATTTATAAGGGCGTTGGCGGGCATTTTATGGTCGATGAGTATGGCCCGTTCACCGCGTATGTGTACCTGTCCTTCAGCGATCAAACGCACGGCTTGAGGGTAAATTTTGTGCTCTTCTACCAAAATCCGCTGGGCCAGGGTTTCGGCCGTGTCGGCAGTCCGTACGGGTACTGCGGCCTGCACAACGATGGGACCTGTGTCCATTTCCTTGCGCACGTAGTGCACCGTACAACCGGAAAACCGAACCCCGGCGTCAATGGCGGCTTGCTGCACATCCAGGCCTTTAAACGATGGCAACAGGGACGGATGGATGTTGATCATCCGGTCGCGCCAGTGATCACAAAACTCATCGGACAAAAGCCGCATAAAACCGGCCAGACAAATCAACTCAATCTGCATGTCTTCCATGACTCGTGTCATCTCACGGTCGAAGTCGGATCGTTTGCTGTAGGCCCGGTGATCAAAAACCCGGGTCGGAATCCCAGCACGTTCTGCCAGCGCCAGCCCGGCAGCTGACGCTTTGTTGGAAATGACCAGTTCAATACGGGCCGGAAACTGCGGGTCGGCGCAGGCAGCAATCAGCGCTCCGAGGTTGCTGCCGCGCCCGGATATGGGCACACAGAGCCTTAGTCCCGCCATGGCGACGCCGAGTTTAAGATATGCACGGATGCCGCCGGCGTCGATGCGGGAACCACGGTACCAATCTGAAATACCTGTTCGCCATGGGTTTCGAAAACCTGACGTAGGGCATCGGCGCGATCAGCGGAAATAATGCAAACCATGCCAATGCCGCAGTTAAAGGTCCGGTACATTTCGTCGGAGGACATGCCACCGACCTCAACCATCCATTTAAAAACCGGAGGAACGTGCCAGTGTTCGGCATCGAGGGTAACCCCCAGTCCCGCTGGCAAAACCCGCGGTATATTTTCGCTCAGTCCGCCACCTGTAATGTGTGCCAGGGCATGAATTCCACCGCTGCCAATTGCCGCCAGGCAACTTTTTACATACATGCGTGTTGGCGTCAGCAGGGCCTCGCCCAATGTTTGCGCCGGGGCAAAAGGAGCCGGAGCCTGATACCCTATATCCGCCTGTTCAACGACCTTGCGGACCAGGGAAAAACCGTTGGAATGCAAACCGGATGAGGCGAGACCAAAAACAAGATCTCCCGCTTGCACCATTTCACCGGTCAAAAGGTGATCACGCTCGACAGCCCCGACGCAAAATCCCGCAAGATCATAGTCGCCGGGCGCATACATGCCCGGCATCTCTGCGGTTTCCCCGCCGATCAATGCGCAACCCGCTTGCCGACACCCTTCGGCGATGCCTTTGATGATGTCACGGCCTGCCGCTACGTCCAATTTTCCGGTTGCAAAATAATCGAGAAACAGCAGCGGTTCGGCACCCTGGACAATCAAGTCATTGGCACACATGGCGACCAAATCGACGCCAATGGTATGGTGGATGTCTGCTGCGGTGGCGACCATCAGTTTGGTGCCGACGCCATCCGTGCCGGAAACCAGAATAGGGTCCTTGTAACCCGCTGCTTTGAGGTCGAAAAGGGCGCCAAAACCGCCGAGTCCCGACGAAACCCCTGGCCGATTGGTCGATGCCGCCAGGGATTTGATCCCTTCAACCAAATCGTTGCCGGCGTCAATATCGACGCCGGAATTTTTGTAACTGAGTGGCGCGGTGATTTGTTGATTTTCGTTGCTAATGGGTTTTTCCTCCGGTGACCTGTGCTAACCTATGGGCCCGACGCAGTGCAAAATAGAGGGTTAGAAACGGTTTGCAATGATCGATATTCCAACTTTACGAAATTACCCGCGAATAATGGCCCTTTTTGTCGGCGTCATTGTGATTATCGGCGCCGAAGGTCCAAAGAGAGCCGTCGCCGATGTATTTGAAATTCGCAATGTCGTTGTTGACGTGACCGATGAATCGGCGACATTGGCGCGCAAAAAAGCCCTGGAACAGGGCTCAAACGAAGCGTTTCAGCGGCTGTTGCATCGGCTGACCTTAATTCGGGACCGGCCTCGCCTGCCGCGCCTCGAACAGGAAGAAATATCTGGTTTCGTGCGGGATTTTGGTGTCGCAGATGAAAAAACGGCATCAAAACGATATCTGGCCCGTCTCAGTTACCGGTTCAACCGCAAAAAAATCCGAGACTTGTTGAAGGATTTTAACTTGGAATTTGCGGAAACCCAGAGCAAACCGGTTTTGGTCCTGCCGGTTTTTCAAACGGCGGGGGCGATTGCTCTGTGGGATGACCCCAATCCCTGGCGGCAAGCCTGGACAAATGTCGTTGAGTTCGAGGGCCTTGTGCCCTTGAAACGACCGGCGGGAGACTTGGCGGATGTGGCTTCCATTGGCCCTGAACAGGCCGTCCAAGGCGACCGGGAACGGTTGCAGGCGATCGCCGACCGGTATCAAACGGGAGCAGTAATTGTCGCTTATGCCCAATTGGGTTTGGATGCAGCCGTCGCCCGGCAACGACTTGAGGTGCTTGTGACCCGTTATGGCAATGATCCTGAACCGGTAACGGAGGAATTGATTTACCGTCAGGGGGAACAGGAAACCGTTGCGCAGTTGTTGACCAGGGCAGCCTATGAAGTCGGCGACCACATTGAAAATCAATGGAAGGAAACAAATCTTCTGAAACTGGACCGCCCAAACATCGCCGCCGTCGTCATCCCTATTACCGGTATTCGGGACTGGTTAAAGGTCCAGGATCGGTTAAAAGGTGTCGCTTTGGTACGCCGGACCGAACTGGTTTTGTTATCCTTGGATGAAGCCCGTGTAAACCTGCATTATGTGGGCGAGTCTGAGCAACTGCGGATTTCCCTCGGCCAGGCGGATCTCACAATGGTTCAGGAAGATGGCGAATGGGTCATCTATCTCAGTGATCTGGTTGGTTCCGGAAAGCCATGAGTGGTAGATTTTGAATTTACCTAATCTCATTACTTTTGCCCGGATCTTTAGCGTGCCGCTTATTGTCTGGCTGATCGTCGATAACAGTCTGCTTGCGGCCTTTTGGGTTACCATGGCAGCCGGGTTGAGCGATGCTCTGGACGGGATTATTGCCAAACGGTTTAATTTGGTCACCGAACTGGGTACCTTCCTCGATCCCATCGCCGATAAGGCCTTGCTCGTTTGTCTGTTTGTTACGCTTGGACACCAGGGATATATTGCCATCTGGCTTACCATTCTTGTGGTTTTTCGCGATTTATTGATCGTTGGCGGTGCCCTTCTGTTTCATACCTTCACCCACTCCTTAACCATGTCGCCACTGAAAATCAGTAAGGTAAATACGGCCGTTCAGTTGGTTCTAGTGGTCGGAATTCTGGGAATTGAAGGGTATGGGTTTGAGGCCGATGGCGGGGTCGAATGGTTAACATTTATCGTTGCCCTAACGACCATTTGGTCCGGTGCTGCATATGTGTATCTTTGGTCGAAAAAAGCGGCTGAATTTGAAGGTGAGGATATTAAGAATGAGCGGGGGAGTGCGGAATGAGTAGAGACAGGAAGACGTTGTTTTGGATTTCCGGCATTTTGGTGTTTGGCACTTTGTTGCATGTGCTGAGTTCCATCCTGCTGCCCTTTGTCGTCGGTATGGCCATTGCATATTTTCTTGACCCGGTTGCCGACCGCCTCGAAGAAAAAGGATTGTCAAGAAATCTCGCGACCTGCGTTATTCTGCTGGCGTTTTTCATAGCGAGCCTGTCTCTTGTATTGTTGGTGATACCTTTGTTGCAGGAGCAAATTATTGAATTTGCCCGTTTGGTGCCGCGCATTATTGAGGCTGTTCAAATCCAGGTGCAACCTTATCTCGAGCAACTGCGGGCCGATTTGCCGCCTGAAGCAATGGACAAAGTGCGTGCTGTTATTGGTACCTATGCAGGGAAAATTGCCAGCTGGGTCACCCGGCTTCTGGCTGGGGTTTGGAGCGGTGGAGTGGCGGTATTTAATGTCCTTTCACTGGTTCTGATTACGCCCATTGTGGCTTTTTATTTGCTTCGCGATTGGGATCTGATCACGGCAAAGGTCGATACCTGGCTGCCACGGGGTTCAGCGCCAACTCTGCGACAGCAAATTCTGGCGATTGATGCGACCATTGCTGGCTTTGTCCGAGGCCAATCGTCCGTTTGCCTGGTGTTGGCGGCACTTTACGGCATCAGTCTTACGGTGATCGGACTTAAATCGGGATTATTGGTTGGCTTGGGTGCCGGATTGATTTCCTTCATTCCCTACCTGGGCGCGTCGGTCGGTATGATCATCGGTGTTGGAATTGCCCTGGTCCAATTTTCCGAATGGACAATGATCGCCACCGTTGCCGGCGTCTTTTTAATTGGCCAAACCCTTGAAAGTTATCTTCTGACCCCTAAACTTGTCGGTGATCGAGTCGGATTACATCCGGTTTGGATCATTTTCGCGCTGTTGGCCGGCGGCGCGCTTTTGGGGTTTACCGGCGTTCTGATCGCCATACCTACGGCCGCAGTGATCGGTGTGTTGGTTCGATTTGCTTTGGCCCGCTATTTGGAAAGCGACCTCTATTCGGGCAAAGTCGAAGGCCGATCTGAATGAACCTTAAACGACAACTGATCTTAAATTTTGAGCATCGTGTGGCGCTTACCGGAGACGACTTTCTGGTATCTGATAGCAATCGTGAAGCCGTTGAGTGGATCGATATTTGGCCAAATTGGCCAGCGCCAGCTTTGGTTATTATCGGGCCGCCGGGATCGGGAAAAACCCACTTGGCTGCAGTATTCGCGATAAAATCAAATGCCCGTCTTGTCTCACTTGATGAGCTGGAAACGATTGCCGCGAACCTGAGCCAAGATGTAATTGTCGAGGACATGGCGGGCGGGCTGAGTGCCGAACACGAGGAATCCTTTTTACATCTGTATAATGTCGTGAAAGAGGCTGGGCACCGGATGCTGATAACGTCGCGGCTGGCACCGGGGCGCTGGCCGATGGCACTGCCAGACCTGCGGTCACGACTGCATGCGGCTTTGACGGTCGAGATCGGGCCGCCTGCCGATACCTTGATCTCCGCCCTGCTGGTTAAGATGTTTGTTGATCGTCAGGTTCACGTGTCTGATGACGCTATTGGCTACGCGGTAAGCCGCATGGAGCGGTCCTTTTTAGCAATCCGAAAGCTTGTTGCAACGACCGATCAACTTGCCCTGCGCGAACAGAAGCGGATTACCATCGCGCTGATAAAACGGGCCTTGCAGATCATCGAACAGGAAGATACCAACTGACGCCAGCGGTCAGATAACAGCAGATAACAGGGACTTGACGGAAACAGCAAAAAGATATGAAGCCCCGCTAAGGATGAGCGACCCTTCACTGCATTTACCAATGGACATGCGTTAAGATTTGACAATGAACTCTGATCACCAAAACCCCGAGCCCATGAAAAAACCCGAATTATTTGATATTGGGGCAAATATAGACGCTCCCATAGACCTTACGGCGTCGATAGGCCCGGACGATTTTGGGACACTGCCGACCCGGTTTATCAATCGGGAACTATCTTGGTTAAGTTTTAATCGACGGGTCCTGGAAGAAGCCTATAACCTGAAACACCCCTTGCTGGAACGTCTGCGATTTCTATCTATCTCCGCGTCCAATCTAAACGAATTTTATATGGTTCGTGTCGCCGGATTGCGTGGCCAGGTTCTGGCTGGTGTAAAAACCGAAAGTGATGACGGGCGATCACCGCAAAATCAATTGGATGTGGTCCGGGCTGACGCGGCAAAATTATTGGCTGAACAGGGTATATGTTGGCAATCCCTGCATGGTCAGCTCTCGGAATCCGGTATCGACGTTCTTGAGGTTGCCGAAGGCGTGAGTAGGGAAGATCGCGAGTGGCTGGCTAGTCATTTTATCGATCATATCTTCCCCGTGCTGACCCCGATCGCCACCAACCCAACCCATCCCTTTCCGTTTATCCCAAATTTTGGCTTCTGTATGGTTTACCTTTTGACCCAGGAAGGTACGGATGAAAGTTTGCGGGCGCTCCTGCCAATCCCAAGTCTATTACAGCGGTTCATCCGGCTTCCCGGTGAGCGTATCCGGTTCATTTGTTTGGAGGCCGTCATTGATTTGTTTTTGGATCGATTGTTCCCAAACTACGAAATTCGACAATCCGGTTGTTTCCGCGTTCTGCGTGACAGCGAATTGGAAATTGATGAAGAAGCCGAAGACCTGGTTCGAACCTTTGAAAGCGCCCTGAAACGCCGTCGCCGCGGGTCGGTCATCCGAATGACCTATAATGCAGAAATGCCCGTTGAATTGAGAGAGCTGATTTCGGAGGAACTTCGTGTTGATCCGGGAGATGCCATAGCCATAAACGGATTAATTGGTTTGGCGGATACCCGAGAACTGGTGGTCGACGAGCGGCCTGATTTATTGTTTGTACCATTTAAGGCGCGGTTTCCTGAACGTATTCGTGATTTGGGAGGAGAAATTTTTGCCGCAATCAGTAAAAAGGATATTGTTGTCCACCATCCCTATGAAAGTTTTGATACGGTCGTCCAATTGGTGCGACAAGCCGCCCACGACCCTAATGTTGTTGCAATCAAACAGACATTGTATCGAACGAGTAACGATTCACCAATCGTAGCGGCCCTGATAGAGGCAGCGGAATCCGGAAAATCGGTGACCGCCATGGTCGAATTGCAGGCGCGTTTTGATGAAGAGGCTAATTTACGCTGGGCCCGCAATTTAGAGCGTGCCGGCGCCCAGGTGGTCTATGGCTTTCTGGATAAAAAAACCCATGCAAAAGTAAGCCTGATTGTCCGCAGGGAAGCCCGCGGGTTGCGCTCTTACGTTCATTTTGGCACGGGTAATTATCACCCCATTACGGCAGAGACCTATACGGATCTGTCGTTCTTTTCATCGGATCAAGCCCTGTGCCGGGATGCGGCGAGAATTTTTAACTACATGACAGGTCACGCAAAACCGGACGCCATGGAAAAAATATCTTTCAGCCCGTTAACGCTTAAAGACACACTGGTCACCTGTATAAATGCCGAAACGGAAAATGCCCGTGCTGGAAAACCGGCAGCGATCTGGGCAAAACTAAATGCATTGGTGGATGCCAGTATTATTGACTCCCTGTACCAGGCTTCACAGGCTGGCGTCTCGATCGATCTGGTTATCCGCGGCATTTGTTGTTTACGTCCGGGAGTTCGGGGATTGTCGGAAAATATTCGTGTTAAAAGTATCGTTGGGCGTTTTTTGGAACACGCGCGAATCATTTGTTTTGCCAATGGAGAAACCCTGCCTTCAAAAAATGCAAAAGTATACATTACCTCGGCAGATTGGATGCCGCGAAATTTTTATCGGCGGATCGAATCCTTAATTCCGATCGAAAACCCAACTGTCCACGGACAGATTCTGAGTGAAGTTATGGCTCAGAATATAAAAGATACGACCCAGAGCTGGACGTTGTCTGGTGACGGAAGTTACAGCCGTTCGGTGGATGAAAGAGAGTTTTCCAGCCACGATTACTTCATGACCCATAGATCGCGCTCTGGTCAGGGAGACGAAAAAGACGCCACCAAATTGCCTAACTTATGAATGGGATCGCAAAAATCAATGAATACTCGGACACCTGTTTCCCCTTCCCGTTCGGCACCTAAAACCACCGGGCGAATGGCTGTCGTTGACATCGGTTCAAATACGGTTCGTCTGGTCGTTTATGATACGCCAAACCGATTGCCCATTCCGATCTTCAACGAAAAATCTCCCTGTCAATTGGGGCTCGGGTTACATTCAACCGGGCGCTTAAACCCCGACGGCGTGGAATGTGCCATTAATAGTTTGACCCGGTTCATCCGTTTGGCGGAGTCGATGGGTGTCGAACGCATGGATTTGCTGGCAACAGCGGCCGTGCGAGATGCGTCGGACGGCCCTGAATTTGTCGCCCGTGTGGAAGACAATCTGGGTGTGACCATTCAAATTCCAACGGGGCCGGAGGAGGCGCAATTGGCGGCTCTTGGTTTATTAAGTGGAACTCCGGATGCCGATGGAGTGCTGGTCGATATGGGCGGCGGAAGTGTCGATTTTGTTGAATTGGATGAAGGGACTTTCGGTCGGACGGTGTCCTTACCGCTTGGGCACCTGCGACTACCGGAAACCGCCGGAAATGACATGTCTGTCGCCCGACAAATTGTCAACAGAGAGCTCGATGGTCAACCCTGGTTGACCGAGGGGGAAGGGCGTACGCTTTTTGCCATTGGTGGTTCATGGCGCGCCTTGGCGCGGGTGTTTATCGATCAAATGAACTATCCCCTGCATGTGATCGACGGGTACACCCTGAACAGCGCCGACGCCAGACGGTTGTGTCACCTGATCGGAAACTTCGGTCAGTCGACAACCAGCGGCATCCCGGGAGTCGCCAAGGGTCGCCGGAAAACACTGCCCTATGCAGCAATGATCCTGGGCGCAATGCTGGAAAAAACCAAGGCAAAGGAAGTTGTGTTTTCCGGTTTCAGCATGCGCGAAGGACAACTCCTGAATATGTTACCTACCGATCTGAGCAGCCAGGATCCATTGCTCAGTGGTTGCGCCGCCATGGCCGAACGGACAGGTCGGTTCGCCATTACTGGTCAAGAGATCTTTGACTGGATTTCACCATTGTTTCCGCCGAAACGTGACGCCGAAAGCCGATTAAGACTGGCCGCCTCCATGCTGTCCGATATCGGTTGGAGTGAACATCCAGACTATCGCGCCGAACATTCTTTTTTACGGACCCTGCGATTGCCATTTGCCGGCTTGAGTCACGCCGATCGGGTGTTTTTGTCCCTGGCGGTATTTGTTCGTTACAATGGCGATCCGGACAACAATTTGGTTAAATCCGTAGCGGCGTTGATGACCGACTATGATTTTGGACACGCAAACATAACCGGCCTGGCGCTTCGGCTTGCCCATTCCGTATCGGGGTCGGCACCGGGACTCTTGTCTCGCTCACGGTTTGTTCTCGACGACAAAGTCCTGCGTCTGAAACTGCCAGAAGGGAATGTGGGGGACAGGGAAATTTATTCAGGTGATGCCGTGGTACGACGGTTAAATACCCTGGCCCGATCCCTGGATCGAACAGCAGTTATTGAATAAGACGGTTAATCCACCTTCAATTCGGCCAAGACCAGTTTGTTGCCACGAACCGCCAGGCCGAACTCGCCAGAACGTATTTTGAGGGCATCTTCGCCAAACATTTCACGCCGCCAACCTTTTAATGCGGCAACATCGGCGTTTTCTCCGAACGCCGCTATCAATTCGATGTCAGCGCTGGAGGTAATCAGCTTTGGGGCAACGTCTGAGCTGGCACATTTTAGTTTCAAAAGAACCTTCAGCATGTCGGTAATCGGACCAATGCCTCTGGGCATGTCTGGTTTTTCTCTGATTTCGGGGCATTGGTCCTTGGGAACCGCGTTCCCCCGGGAGACGGCTTCCAGCAGTTCCTGTCCGTAGCGTCCTTCGGCCGTTTTGGCACCAAGTCCCCGGGTCCGCGAGAGATCATTAACACTACTTGGTGTGTGGTGAGCAATTTCAACCAGGGCCTCGTCGCGCAGGACCCGGTTGCGGGGAACATCACGCCGTTGTGCTTCTCTTTCGCGCCAGGCCGATAATTCGCGGAGGATGGCCAGGAACCGGGTGGTTTTGGCCCGTGCCTTGATCCGTCTGAAGGCATTGTCTGGGTTCCCGTCATAGGTTTCCGGGCGGTTCAGAATCGCCATCTCCTGTTCGGTCCAGGTGGTCCGTCCATTGGTTTCCAGGCTTTTTGCCAGCTTTTTGTAGGCGACGCGCAGGTGGGTGACGTCGGACAAGGCATAATCGATTTGTTTGTCACTTAAGGGGCGCAATGACCAATCCGTGAACCGTGAACTTTTATCGACCTGGGCCTTCACCAATTTTGCTACCAATTGTTCATAACCAACTGAGTCGCCAAAACCGCAAACCATGGCGGCAATTTGCGTATCGAAAATCGGTGCCGGCAAATACCCCATCATGTGATAGAATATTTCCATGTCCTGGCGTGCCGCATGAAAAACTTTCAGAATTTTGGGGTCACTTAGGATATCAAAGACGGGTTGTAAATCAATGCCGGGCGCAAGGGCATCAATAACCGCCGCATCATCATCGCTGGCAATTTGTACCAAACACAATTGTGGCCAATAGGTCTTTTCGCGCAAAAATTCCGTGTCGACGGTTACATAATCGACACCGGTAAGTCGGTCACAAAAAGTCTGAAGAGCACTATTGTCGGAAATTAACGGCATCCTAGGGACGTAAAGGGCATTGGCAGAACAGTCAATGCACTAAGTCGTTGCAGAGACGGCTGGCCAAAGATAGGGCGGTAAATGCGGGCTTGAATGTTTTGGGAAATTGGGTGCCGGTCCAGGTATGTAGCTATCGTTGGGGGCGAATATTTCACACCCGGACCGGCGAAAGACCTAAAATCTTTCAGACGATGTAAGTATCGCATGGGGAGACTATATGGGGCCGGTTTTGCAGGAAGATGAACAGCAAATATCAACGCTGTTAATTGATGTGAATGCAAGGGCCTGCAGGAATCCCGAAACTCCGCCGAAGTGTTGGCCTTTGACGCCTAATTCGGACGGTCAGGGAAATAAAAGGTTCGTTCAATTGCATAATGACGGATATTAGGTAAAACAAACCTTTAATCCCCGCCGAAATGGTGTAAACAAACGCGGCCTTTGTTCGTTTTTATGGGAATAAAGCCAATCGTAACCGTTAATTCAAAGGACGGTGAAATAGACTTGACGTCTAGGACGCCGCGAAGAGATTATGCATTCATTCAGATCACATAACTGCGCGGAAATTCGTTCTACAGACACCGACACCCTGGTTCGGCTTTCGGGTTGGATCCATCGTAAACGCGACCACGGAAATTTGGTTTTTGTCGATCTGCGGGATCATTACGGGCTGACCCAATGTGTCATTGATATTTCCAGCCCGCTGTTTGAAACGGTAGAAAAGGCCCGTCCGGAAAGCGTCATTACGGTAACTGGGCCGGTCGTAAAACGTTCAGATGAAACCATCAATCGCAATTTGCCGACCGGCGAAGTCGAAGTGCGTATTGACGAAATTACGGTGGAAAGTGCGGCCGATGTTTTGCCCATGCAGGTTGCAGGCGATGCCGATTTTGGTGAAGAGGTGCGCCTTCGTTACCGGTTTCTGGATTTGCGTCGGGAAAAGGTACACGCCAACATCATGCTGCGATCGGCGGTTATTTCGTCAATTCGCCGGCGCATGACCGACCAGGGGTTTCTTGAAATCCAGACGCCGATTTTAACCGCGTCTTCGCCGGAAGGGGCGCGCGATTACCTGGTCCCGTCGCGCCACCATCCAGGTCAATTTTATGCCTTGCCGCAGGCACCTCAACAATTCAAACAGTTGTTGATGGTGTCGGGTTTTGACAAGTATTTTCAAATTGCCCCATGTTTTCGCGACGAGGATGCACGCGCCGACCGGTCGCCGGGGGAGTTTTATCAACTCGATCTGGAAATGGCGTTTGTTGAGCAAGAGGATGTGTTTGCAGCCCTTGAGCCGGTTTTATCTGGCGTATTTGCGGAATTTGCAAATGGCCGGGAAGTCACTAAAGGGGCCTTTCCGCGCATCGCCTATTCAGAATCGATGCTTAAATACGGCTCCGACAAACCGGATTTGCGCAATCCAATCGTCATTTCTGATGTATCAGATGCCTACCGTGATTCGGGTTTTGGATTGTTTTCGAAGTTGGTTGGACAGGGTTGCATTGTTCGTGCCGTGCCGGCCCCGGGTGCCGCCGACCGACCGCGTAGTTTTTTTGATAAATTAAACGATTGGGCCCGTGACGAAGGTGCTGGAGGACTCGGTTATATTGTCTTTGGGGCGGACGGCGTCGCCAAGGGACCGATTGCCAAAAACCTCGAAGCGGAGCGTATTTTGACGATCAAGGAAATCTCCGGCGCCAAGGACGGGGACGCCGTATTTTTTGTTTGTGGCAAACAAAAAGACGCAGAAAAGTTTGCCGGTGTTGCCCGCGAGCGGATTTGCGACGAACTGGATATACGCGCCAAGGAGCGGTTTGATTTTTGCTGGATCGTCGATTATCCAATGTTCGAAATGGATGAGGATAGCGGTCAGATCGAATTTTCTCACAACCCGTTTTCCATGCCGCAGGGTGGCTTGGAAGCCTTGGAAACAATGGACCCGCTGGATATTCTGGCTTACCAATATGACATTGTTTGTAACGGAATAGAGTTGTCATCCGGCGCCATTCGGAACCACCGGCCAGAGATTATGATCAAAGCCTTTGGCATGGCCGGGTATGGGCCGGACGTTGTCGAAGACAAGTTTGGCGGAATGTTGCGGGCTTTCCGATATGGCGCACCGCCCCACGGCGGTTCAGCTCCAGGCATCGACCGTATCGTTATGCTGTTGGCCGATGAACCAAATATTCGTGAAGTGATCGCATTCCCCATGAACCAGCGGGCCGAAGACCTGCTGATGGGTGCCCCTGGTGTTGCCGATGAGCGCCATCTCAAGGAACTACATTTAAAATTAAACCTGCCGAAGATAAAACGCGAACAGGAGTCGGGGCCGAACGTGGATGCGGTCAAATAAGCGATTAAATCGCCAGGCAACGGAACGACATTAGAATTTGTGACACGAATGGAAACGAAACGTGAATATTATTAAGTTGCGTCTATTTCCTTGATTCGACCATAATTATATAAATTACAGATAATTTAAGGGGTTTGGATGTAGATTTCAGCCAAATACCGGAAAATATCATTAAATAAATTGAGAAATTTTATGTATAGAATAGCGACCCTGGGACTGAGCGTGATTGCATTGGGCGGCTGTGCTCTGCCCGTTCCCTTGCAAATTGCGTCTTGGGCATTGGACGGTATATCCGTACTGACAACCCAAAAATCTGTCACAGATCACGGAATATCGATGATTGCCCAACAAGACTGTGCCGTTTGGCGCGGTGTTACGGAAGGCGAGATGTGTCGTGATCTTGACGATTCAGATGTGTTGCTTGCTGGCACCGTCGCGCCACCGTCGGCGACAACCGGTCTAACGGAGACCGCACCTATCGCGATTGCTTCACCGGTCGGCGACAGAGCGGATGACGACCTGTCGAGCCCCGGTCCAGCAGCGGATGTCCGTCGGGTTCGGGCGGTTCCCACACATGCCCTACGGGCGGCCTGGGCGGATAAATCGACGGGAGCGTCAGCTGAACCCAAAGGGGTCGTCAATTCCCATGCCCTGCGTGCGGCGCCGGTGATGCCTGTTACCGCGATTCCGGTAAGCACCAAACCGGCTGTTCAAAAGTTATTTGTTGCGCCGGCGCAAAGTGGCCCTCTGGTGCGATTGAGCACCTTGCCTGTGCGGACCCAATCAGCCCGGGTAGCAACGGAAAACCCAAGGCAAAAACATCGCTCTCAAAAGGCCCCGACAAAGGGTATCTATTTTGTTATCGGAAGTTTTCGTAATCCAAAGAACGCACGTCGTTTGGTGCGCAGGAATAAAAAGTTGTCGCCTGCCGTGTTGAATGCGCGGCTGGGTGGGGCTGTTGTCTATCGGGTCGTCGTTGGTCCGGTTCCCAGAGGACGTGAAAAACGCCTTCACCGGGCACTGGCCCGGGACGGGTTTCCAGATACCTGGGCAATCCGCGTGAACCCGTCTGAATGGCAATTTGCAATGGTGCCGCAGTCTGCTTTTAAGACTGGAACTCAATTGGCGACATTGCAAAAATAGCCTGCTGCGATCAGCCGGGCATCAAGACCCGGCGGCTCAGGTACCTCATTAATCCGACGATCCGTTTTGCCTGCTCCAGGTTACTGCCATGGAGCACGGCATATCTGTTGGCAAAGGTCAGTTTTTCCTCCCAAAACCGCACCATGTCTCTTTTGCCGTCGGGCCGAGCGCATTTATTTGTCAGGGCACCAATGGTTTTGTCAAAATGGGGGTTCAGTTCCGGATGCTGTGAAAGCGCTGAATAATCCTCAAAGGAAATCGCGCCCGCCGCATACAGATCAAGAGCAAAATCAGAGATCTCGCGCGGTGATATTTTGCGTACGTTGATTCCCTTGGCCAATTGTTTGATTGGTGACGGACGGTTATCCATTACGTCATGGGATTGACGTGTTCGGCCCAGGCTCAGGGCCGGAACCGCCGGCATTTGGATAATCGTCAGGGCCGTTCCCGGCAGGCCCTGTTTGGCTAGAAGCGCATCTGTGGCGCCGATACTATTTAGCGACATATCTCTGAGCCATAGGGATCTGTGCGGCGATCTTTCGCTGCACGAAGTGCTGCAGCGGGGATGCAAACTTGGCCGGGGGTGGCAAACCATTCATGAACGGGTGATGGGGGGTGAATTTTGCCATATATGCGTCTCCTGTTATTGATTTTGTTGCAGGAATTTGTATTAACAAAGTATTAAGAAGCAAATGGTGTGCCAAAGCGTGATTTTAACAAAATCAACAGGTTAATAAATTATTAACCATGTTATTCAGAGCGCAAACAGTCCCGTGGCATTTTCTGCCGGGCACATTTGGCGGATTTGACAGATTATTAATGGTATCGTTAGACAACGGTGACCGGATGCTCGTAACATCCGAAGTGGTTTGAGTAAGCCTTACAACCGGATGAATGGAGAGAGTTAAATTCCTATGAAGCGTTTTGTGATTTCGAGTTTATGTGCCGTAATGGTGCTTGCACCCTGGCAATCTTCATTAGCTGCCGGGGAATTGGTGCCCCATCGCGCCCTCTATCAAATGTCCCTGGCCGAAGCCAACCCGCGTTCGGGGATTACCGGTGCCGACGGTGCCATGATGTATCGGTTTGAGGACGTGTGCGATGCATGGACGTCGGAGACAAAGGTTGTCTTGAAACTTAACTATGCAGAGGGCGGGGAAATACAGACCACATGGTCCTTTGCCAGTTGGGAAGCCAAGGATGGTCTGAGTTATCGGTTTAACGTGCGCCACAGTCGCAATGGCACTGCCGTAGAAATCCTGGAGGGGCAAGCCAAACGTGAGGTGGCAAATGGGCCTGCGACGGCAAAATATTCCCGCCCTGAGGATACAACAATCGAACTACCAAACGGCACGTTGTTTCCGACCCGTCATTTGGCGGCGCTCATTGAGGCCGGCCAGAAAAACCAGTTGATGGTATCTGAAGTTGTCTTCGATGGTGCCAGCCTCGACAACCCCTATCAAATTAATGCGTTGATAACCAAACCCAAAGCGACAACCACCGATACCAAGGCGGCGCGGCACATACGCATGGCTTTTTTCCCTATTCTGGCGACAGCCGAAGAACCGGAGTTTGAGTTGGGAATTACCTATCGACCCGATGGTGTGGCCGAACGCATTCGTCAGGATTTTGGAAGTTTTTCCCTGGAACTCGAGCCGAATAATATTGAAATTTTAAGCCGCCCAGATTGTTAGTCCGAGTTCCATAACCAAGCAGCACCCCGGACGCCACTTGAATCGCCATGGTGGTTTTTTTTCAGGACAGTTTCACATTGGTCAGAGAATAACCAGTCGTTCCAAAGGGGCGGAACGTTTCGATAAAGTCGTTCGATATTTGACATGCCGCCGCCCAGCACGATGACATTTGGATCGAGGATATTGATGACATTGGCTAAGCCACGGGCTAATCGGTGTTCATAGCGGCTGAGCGTAAGTTCGCATTCACGATTACCGGATTCGGCCTGAGATAAAATTTCGTAAGTCGTCAATTGCTGGCCCGAACATCGTTTGTGATCCCGAACCATACCGGGTCCTGATAAATAGGTTTCGATGCAGCTGTGCAGGCCACAATAACAATTTATACCGGGCCGCTCGTCTTCACCGCCTTCCAATGTTTGGGGCCACGGCATCGGCACGTGGCCCCATTCACCGGTTATCGCATTGGGCCCGGAAATTCCGGTTCCGTTGATCGATATACCACCGCCGACGCCGGTCCCCAAAATAACCCCAAACACGATGGCAGCCCCCGCACCCGCACCGTCAGTGCTTTCCGATATTGTGAAACAGTCGGCATCATTGGCCAGTTTTACGGGGCGGTTCAGTTCGGCTTCAAGGTCCTTGTCGAGTGGTCGTCCAATGAGGCAAGTGGAATTGGCGTTTTTTACCAGGCCTGACTGGGGCGAGAGCGTGCCAGGAATGCCCACACCCACGGGTGTCTTTTTCGGCGATCCCGATTGTCGGGTGAGCTCATTAACCAGGGCACCTATGGTTTTGACTGTGCCCTGATAATCCCCCTGCGGCGTCGCAACCCGTTCCCGACAGACTTCCTGACCGTCGTCAGCCAGAACGATTGCTTCAATTTTTGTGCCGCCTAGGTCGACTCCTATTCGCAATTTTCGCCCCTCAATTCCGCCGCCTTTGCCGTTCCGAACTATGCGCAAGCTTAACTGTCCAGAAAAGCGAAAAGAATCCATTGGGCCGAAGAAATCAGCAAATACTACAACATATAGTGACGTTAACCATATATTTGGACTATTCAGGCTAGCATAACGATTCAAGCTTTGTTAGAAGTGGTGTTGCACCAATGCGTGCTCTTGAAATGGGTAACTGGGAATGAACTTAAATCAGGGTTTTAAGGGTGAACGGCATTTCGTCTCTCCACCGGTCTTTGGTGGCTTGGAGAAATTAGGTCACAATGGTCAGAATATCGCAGAAATACTAGGTGTTTCGCCACCGTCCGTAAGTAAATGGAGAAATGGTCATGTGCCGATACCCGACGAAGTTGTCGCTTTATTGACTTTGGTGTTGGCAAGTTTTGTGGAAGATAAAATGGTTCAGAATTCAAAAAACGGCGAATCCACGGAACTAAACTTTTATAACCGTGTCGCATTGGATGCTGCCCGGGAGGACCTAGCGGCACAGGAAAAAATTAACCATAACCTAAAATCGACGGCTGTGCGCGCCGGCGCTATTCGATTTCGCTACTGGTGGAATATTCAACTCCGTAATCAACTGCCGATCATAAAGGGCAGGCCCCATGCGGCGATGGCCTCGGCATGACAAAGTGGTATAGGGAAACGAATGAGTAACTCACTGGGGATCACACAGGACGGATTAAACACGGCCCTGGCAATTAAAAAGGACTATGTCGCCAAACAACCCATATTGGTTCCGGGTGAAAATGAACGGATGCTGATTCCTGAGAATCTGCTTAACCACAACATTGATCTGCGTGGCATAGAAGATCCTTTGCCATTGGCGATGATGGCGACCCGTGATCCGGAAGCGCCGATGGCTCTTGCCGCAGCGGCCCGGTTGTCGCCGTTGGGGGGCTCCACTAAATTGATCAATGGTGTGACGCAAATCGTCGGCGAATCCTCAAAACATGACATGGTCAAAGAATGTTTAAAATATATCACCGAACAGGCTTTTGATCCCGGTGCCATCGCCAAAGTCCGGCGCCATGCTTCCAAGTTTATTGTCCAATCCCGGCAACAGTATACGGCGACCTTGCGGGAAAATCTGCACAGCCTGATGGAGGGGTCGATCGCACCGCGCCAGTTTGTTAAGGAATTTTTCGAACTCACCGAAGCGGGTAATATGCGCCACAATATCCGCCTGAAATTGATGACCAGTCTGATGTTGTCGGCGAACGTGCGCCCCAGTGTAAAGTTTCTGATGCTTGAGAATATTGAGCGACTTCCGAAACCCGTTCGCATTTCCATCGTTTCGGCAGTCCTAAAAGCCGAGCCGACCCGGCATACGGAAATTATTAAAGAAGAACTCAGATATATCGTTTCTCAGCAAAGTTTGCTGCGTGGCACCCATTGATGCCCTTCGACCTTTCATTCAGCTGCTATCGCTTATATCTCGTCATGGGCAACACATAGAGGGCACATATTCGCTCCGGCTTCGTCGAAAAGACTTGAAATTCGTGCCGTTTCCTGCGTCTTTCCGCTTACCGATATTAAAAATCGCTCCTGTAGAAGGGATCCAATTAATGCGTGCTGGTGCTGACTAATGTATAAACCTGAATATCTCTTTGGCACGGATGTCCCCGAACTCGGAACAACTCTCAACGTTGCTCCGGGCGTTTATTGGTTGCGGATGCCTTTGCCGTTTCAACTGAATCATATAAATTTGTGGTTATTGGAAGATGGAGACGGGTGGACAGTTGTCGATACGGGGATTGCCCGCGACGAAGTGAAAGAGGCCTGGAAAATCCTCGCGGCCACCTATTTTTCCAGAGACAAACCACTTAAGAGAATTATCGTCACACACTATCATCCGGATCATGTGGGTCTGGCTGGCTGGATGTGCGAAGAATTTGGTGTCATGCTGTCGATGCCCCTGACGGAATGGTCCTTTGCGAAAATGTTCAGTTTAGATACGGGGCAGGCCAAACGCGATGACTTCACCGCTTTTTACCGGGGTGCCGGTTTTGATGCGGCGATGACCAAAGAGGTTAACGGTCGCATTGGTCGCTACCCAAACGTGGTATCGCCCATTCCCAATAGTTTCGTGCGCATTGGCGAAGGCGACGAACTGTCAATTGGCGGTCGCAATTGGCGGGTGATCATTGGCACCGGTCATGCGCCCGAACATGCCTGTTTGTATTGTGATGAAGCAAAAATACTGATCTCGGGAGACCAAATATTACCGCGAATTAGCCCCAACGTCAGCGTTTGGCCACAGGAACCGACGGCTAATCCCTTGGCACTGTTTTTATCCAGCCTCGACAAATTTAGGAACCTACCCGCGAACACTTTGGTTTTACCAAGCCATGACTGGCCGTTCCATGGTCTTTTGCAGCGCCTTGATGATTTGCGGCTTCATCACCAGGAGCGATTGGAAAAGTCATGGCAGGCCTGTGCAACGTCGGCCACGGGGTTCGACGTTCTCAAGGCCCTGTTCAATCGAGAATTCGACGCTCACCAGCTGTTCTTTGCGATCGGCGAGGCGTTGGCCCATGTCCATCATTTAGAGGCCTCTGGCCGGGTATCGCGTCATCGCGACAGGTCGGGTGTCGACTATTTCAAGCAAATCACCTAACCGGTTTTGGTGGATCCCAGCAATTAAGAGGATGCAGATCACTAGTTGGGAAATTCCAGGGGCGCACTGGATTTCGACCAGGCGTTGATGCCACCGGCAAGATGGCAACAATTGTCCAGACCGGCGTCTTTGGCATCTTTAAGGGCGAGGGCGGACCTCTCACCAAACGCACAATAAAGCAGAAGCGTTTTCCCGGTTTGTGTTGCCATGGCATGCAACAGGCCACCGGGTTTAATGGCGCTTTCGAGCGTCGGGTAGGGGGCATGGACAGAACCGGGAATGACACCGTCGCGCTGGCGTTCGCTTTCCTCACGCAAATCGACGAAAAGGGTTTCAGCGTCGCCAACCTTCACCCGCGCCTGCTGGATCGATAAGGTGCAATCGACAAGGGCGGGATCGGGATCGTTGAACCCGATTTCAAGATTGGCGGGCACGGCCACGTCCATCATTTTGGGGTTCGGCAGGTTCAGGTTATCCATAATTGCTGCATATTCATCGGCCGATTCGACCTGCAGGCGTGGATTAAATGCGCGTTCTTCAGCGATGGTGCTCACGGTTTCTCCCTTATAATCGTGGCCCGGAAAGACCAGGGTTTCGCCGGGCAACTTTAAAACTTTACCAAACAGCGAACGGTAGGCATCGCGCGCGCTGCCGTGCTGAAAATCGGTCCGTCCGGTACCCCGTATTAATAGGGTATCACCGGTAAAAATCCGGTCCTTCATATAAAAACAATAGGAATCACTTGTATGGCCTGGTGTATATAGGACATTCATGGATATGGTTTCAATTTCAATGGTATCACCGTCATCTACGCGCATGGATACCATATCAACATCGGTGTTTTTACCCATCACCGTAATGCAATGGGTGTGATCTCTTAACACACCCAATCCCGTAATATGGTCGGCGTGGCAATGGGTATCGATGGCTTTCACAAGTTTGAGATCGAGTTCACTTATGAGGCGCTGGTAGAGGTCAACTTTTTCCACAACCGGGTCGATTATCATGGCTTCGCCACCCACACGGCTGGCGATCAGATAGGTATAGGTACTTGAAACGGTGTCAAACAACTGGCGAAAAATCATTTTGGATACCAATTCCTAATAACGTAAAAATTTTTCTTGCGCCGGGCCCTGGGAACCTCCGTGTCAAATGGCCTCCCAAACATAACGAAGATTTTAGCAATAAACCATGGGCCTTTTCCACGCTTTTTGCCGCTCTTACAGTTTCCCGTAAGATCATGACCAGCAACCCAGGTTCTGGAAAAGAGGTATCTCACAAAGACCCAAGTTATCAATATTGCGGATGATGTGTGTGGATTTTTGTCAGTATAGTGAAGAAACTTATGTACCCTTCTTCGAAATAAAAAAGAATACACCCATGAAATATTATGCCGGTTTAGATGTTTCTATGAAAGAGACCGCAATTTGTATCGTTGATGAAATTGGTGAAATCCTCTGCGAAAAACTTGTTCCGACTGAACCGCATGATATTCATCACTACCTTGAAAAGAGTGGCCTTTCACTGGACCGCGTCGGCTTGGAGGCAAGCAATCTTTCCATTTGGCTGCACCGCGAGCTTTCAAGCTTG
>JAJFII010000081.1 GCA_021775095.1 Rhodospirillales bacterium | reverse complement strand
TTTGCCAACGTCACAGACAATAACGCCCACATCATATAAACCATATTTCGGTGGCCCCGGATTGTTAAGGAGCGATAGCCTCGTTGATTTGAAGAAAAATTGTGTTTGTGCGGTTTCAATGGTTTCCAATGACAAAAGCGGTGCTGGTTTTCGGCCCGTTGCCGTCAACAGGTCCCGACCGTCCATCCAGCCGGGTGTTTTGATTCCCATATAAGTTAGCAGCGTCGGTGCAAGGTCTACCAGTTGTACGTTTTCATGCCGTATGTCCGCATGTGCGTTTTTTGGAAATGAAATCACCAGCGGCACCCGCTTCAACGAGCTCCAACCGCGTGAATGATCAGAACTGACGACAACAATCGTATTTTCCAGCTTCCCTAATTCGGATAACTTTGCCAAAAGAAAAGACATGTGATCATCGCTATCGCGAACCGAATTGGCATAGCGCCGGATGGCGTTTTTCTGGGCACCTTGTTTTGTCGTTTGATCCGGTAGTTCTTTTATGACGGTCGCTTTCGCTCCGTTGTGATTACAGCAATGCGTTCCCATCAGATGAATGTGGGCGAAAAACGGTTGCGTTGTGGTGCGCGCGAAATCGATCAAACCTGTCACTGCATTCCGGTCGACGTTCCAGTTCAGGCCAATGTCCTGAGACACCAGCAAGAAGTGATTGAACATATCTTTGATACCCAACAAATGCTGCAGGCGGCGGGTATAGCGTTCCAGCACCCGATTAAAGAAATAGAGTTCGTTATTAAAAGTATATGTCAAATTGCCGACAAAAGATGTCGGCGCCGGGTTCCAAATAGGCCGACCATTGGCAACGTCAAAGGATCGGCGCATGTTTAAATCACCCCCATCGATATAATACCGAAGTCCGGCCTGATATCCGACATAGCCCAATTTCCGAAGGACTGCCGGCAAATGCTGGAATGAATTCTGATCGGTCAGAATTTGTGGTGGAAAACCGACTTTGGTTCGAAACGGATGCTTGCCGGAAAGCATGGACGTGGTTGATCCGGTGGAACGTCCCGACGGCGAAAATGCATTGGAAAATACAAGTGAGCGCGTCGCCATTTTTTTCAGTGCGGGGGTTGTCTCAAACTCATATCCGTACGCCGAACTGATCAGCGCTTCGACGCCGTCGGCGGCAAAGAAAATAATATTGGGTCGTCGTTGGGGGGCGTCCGATTGAGGTGTGATTGTCACCTGATACCCGCGCCACCCGGCAAGGCCCATATGACCGGATAAAAGCAACCCCGACACCATCAATCCCGACGTCGCAATGAAGATCAAAGGTCGGGGGCTTTTTTGCAAATCATCTGATTTTCGAACCAGAAACCGAAACGCGAGAACCATAAAAAAGAACAACAAAGCGGTGATGACGTATTTGCTCAGCCCCCGGGTGGTGATGATCCCGATATTGAAAATCGTATAAAAGAAGTTATCCCACGCAATAATCAGAAAACATCCCGACAGGAAGGCTGGTACTGCCAGGCTTATATTGCGTGGCAGGAATGGGATCGCGTGCAGGCCCGATAGAAAAAGAACGGCTACAGAGCTGCAAACGAATAACCAGAAAGCAGGAAGCAGCGCCGTGGTGATCAGGCTTGATAGCGCAATCGAATCCATAAACGATGGTTTCGTATAAAAGAAAAGCCATTCCATCGCACCGATAGCCAAACATACACAGGCGGATAACATCAAGGCGACGCTGGTTCGGTCGCGCAGAATTTCAGGTCGAATGATTTTTAAGATTGCCATCGTTTTCTATTTTCGAACCATGGCGTATATCGTCCGCTCCGTTCCCTGTATTTTGGTTTTTCCGGTCCAGTCGAAATAGGGTGTAAAGGCGCTTTCAAAACCAATTGGGTGATATTGAGCAAATACATCGTCCCGGGTGGCCAGAAGTTTGATGACTTGTAAATCGTGTTTCGGTACGAACTCAATAATCAGATGACGGCATATGTTGGCAAGAAATTCGGCAATCATTAGCAGCGGAACATTGTTTGATATCGCCAGATGGTGAATGAGCCCAAGCGCCAGAACAAGATCAACCGGGCCCCGGTCGATAAGCGATGCCCGCTCAGCATTGCTCCAGCCTAAACGGGGGCTGGGGTTGGTTAGATCGAGAAATAAAGGCAAAATGCGGGTTAAGCCCTTATTACGGCAATGCAGATAATTGCTTTCAACACAGGTCGGGTCGATATCCCAGGCAACAACAGTGTTTGCGTGTTTTGCGGCAGTTTGACTATAGCGCCCCACATTGGCACCCAAATCCCAAACGCTGTCGGGCTTAATCGTCGATACAATTTGCTCAATTAACGCGTCCTTGATCGATAACCCTGCAGCCCCGTAGTTATTATTTCTGTCGTAATAGTCATGCCATTCCGTTCCGCCTAGTTGCCACTTCAACCGCTCAACGGCACCTTTCAGGTTGTCCAGCAGGGCCAAAAAGGATCGGGTGCTGAGCGTGCGTTTTTTTTGCGCGTTGGTCAGCGGCGCACCTTGGTGGGTTCGCTGGCTTCGCGCGTGAAGGATAATATGCATGGCCAGTGACGGGCGTAATTTTGCGCGAAATGGCAATAGCTTACTGGCAATGTCTAAAGGAATGCCATCGATATAAAGCTGCAGCATCCGGCTTAACCGAATGTCGCACGTGCTCATTAAAGCGAGCGGTGCCAGAAAATGCTGACAGAATTGTCGGTAAGCGCCCCAGGGTGCGCCGTCGGAATGGTTCTGGAAGGATAGGGTATCGATAAAGACAGGGCTGCCGTTTTGAAACTGGATGTTATAGGCGCTGGCATCTTTCAGCGTCATGCCAAATTCCAGGGCACGATTTTGAATTTCGAGGGTTAACAGGGCGGCGTCTTTAAGTTGGCTGAAGGACCATTCGTAGGGATGGGAAATAAAATTAAGTTGCTGCGGTTGAATGATTTTCCACGCATCTGGTTGCGGCGCCAATTCAATGGCCGCATCCTCGTGCGACAGGATCAGGTCATCTGTTACCAGTGCCTCATAAAGGCCACTGGTCATAAGCTGTTCAAAGTCGCTTTTCCCAGCCGAATTGATTTGTCGATAAACCCGGTGTTGGTGGTGAAAAACAAATCCCGACGGGTCCCGAAACGAAGCCGGATTTACAGACGATGAAACAATCAAAATCCTGTCATCCTCTATGGTTCGTTGTCAGGTTTAGCGCCAAAAATCCGCTGAAACATGCTTTTGATGTTGAACCAGAACTGTTTGACCACAAATAAACCCGTGACCAGCCCGGCGATCAGGAATTGCAAAACAATGCTGCCGGTACTGGGATCGATATAGGCGTAGGCATTTACGGGAATAAATAAAATCAAGGCAGTAAAAATATACGACACAGGTACCCTCCTCAGGCGGAGTTATCCTCTTATACCAGTATGCTAAGTGTCGTTCAAACGGATTGCCTGAGGATCAGGTGGCTCTTCAATATCCAAAATATAGTCTTGAAGTTTAGCGCTTTTGGATCGGTGCAATTCTGGACCCGCAACGTAAAAGTAGCGATCTAATTTCTCGGACACGCATTGAAACGGCTCTACTTTATGTCCATCTGATCAAATAAAAAATTATGTTTATCAATGGGTTAGAGATTTAAAGCGTTCGGCTTCTGCGGCTCGCAGTGACGCGATATCAAATCGGCCAAAAGTTTGATGCCCGCATCGATTTTATTTTCTGAAATGGATGAAAACCCGAGGCGGAAAAAGTTTTTCGGCCCCTTGGGATCGGCAAAGTGGATCGATCCGGGTTCAATGACAATACCGTTTTCCAGGGCATCCCTGGCCAATTGGTCGCCATCCAGATCTGCTGGCCCTTCAATCCAGAAGGTCGATCCTCCGTATACCGGGACCGTTGTGGTATTTGGCATATGCTGATTAAGTGCGTCGGCCATGGCCTGCCAGCGGGATCGGTAGGCCCGGTGCAACCGGTGGACCAGCGTGTCGTGATGGCCGAGCGACAGGAAATACGCCAGGGTCCGTTGGTTGTTGTTGGGGGTGTGGCGCATGACATACAGTCTGAGGGCGCGCAGTTCGTGGATCAGCTCGGCTGACGCAACCACATAACCCAGGCGAAGGCCCGGGAACAGGGTTTTCGACAGGCTGCCAATGTAGATCACCCGACCGTCAACATCCAAAGATTTCAGTGCCGGTGTCGGCGCCCCTGCATAATTGGTCTCAGATTCATAATCATCTTCGATGATAACAAAGTCTTTTTGTCCAGCCCGCTCGAGAAGTGCCTTGCGTTTGTCCAGTGGCAGGGTTCGCGTCGTCGGGCACTGGTGGCTGGGTGTTACATACACATAGTCGCACGGGTCGAGCCGGGAATCGACCGGTAACCCATTATCGTTTACCTCAATGGGCAACAAGCGGTCGGTTTTTAAGGCAAAAATATTGCGGGCGTCCGGGTATCCCGGATCTTCAATGCCAATGGTCGTATCCGCACGGACGAGCAAACTCGACAGCATATACAGGGCATTTTGTGCACCCAGCGTAATTAACACTTCATTTTCAGCAGCCATAATGCCGCGTCTCGGCAGCAGGCGGGCGCGAATCTGTTCGAGCAACTGCGGATCATCGCTGCCACTGGTATCGCTGGTCCATGCGTCCATGCCGCGTTTTCCCATGGCCTGGCGTGAACATTCCCGCCAGGCGGCAATGGGGAAAAGTTCCGGATCGACCTGATTGGAAATAAACGGATAGGGATAGGCCTGCCAGTCCAGGGGTTTTTTATGGTTGCGGGTTTCGCTGGGTTTGAGTTTAAATCGCTGCCCCCAACCGATGTCCTTTAATTTAGACGAAACCGCATAATTTTTTTGGTCGGCGCGTCCTTCCAGGATTTCCGGGTCAACGTAAAAACCGCTGCGTTCCTTTGACAACAAATACCCGTCATCGACCAGACCCTGGTAGGCCAAAACCACCGTATTACGGCTGACGCCAAGGGTTTTAGACATTTTACGGCTGGACGGAAGCGGCGTGTTCGATGGCAGTTGTCCGCCCAAAATTGCCGACACCAGCATTTCGCGGATTTGCGATTGGATGCTGACATTTTTAACACGATGTAGCTGAAAGAGGGAGTCCCGCACGCGATCCATACCCCGTAGGTGTAAAAATTGGCCCCAGAATGGGGCCAATTGCCAGAATAGGCGGTTTGATCTGGGTCGACAAGCCACACCCGCCCAAACCCCAGGTATTTGCGAGAGACGCCATAGAGATCAACTGTTCCAGGTTTTGTTGAGCAATCGGGCACAATTCAGAAATCAGAAAACCCTGTGGTGATTGAACCGCCATTCAACTTGCGGAACGATTATTGATGCAGACGCAGAGTAAGGTCTCATCGACGGCTTGATGGTCGCACGCGGCCATTGACGGATGGCCTTTATTCGGCTGAAATCGGCCTGCGGTATTTCACCCCGAAATTCCCGTCGGTTCGGAGTGCAACGAATTCGCATGTGTCTGTTTTTCTGTAAATGGTTGCGCAAAAGAGTGGACCGACGGGATTATCGACGGGATAATTGGTAAAATCGCACCTGTGCGGGGTTTTGCAGAGATCCATAGGACCCGGTCGGCCACGGCAAATGAGATCTGATACGGGTTTAAAAGGATAAATTTCAGGAGAGCAAGATGTTACTAAAACGTATTTCACTCTTATTCATTGCTTTATCGCTTGTTGGTAGTGTGTTTGTGTCCCGGGTGGTCGCCGCGCAGTCGGTCGAACTAACATTTTTGCATGTCAACGATGTCTATGAAATTTCGCCCAAGGGCGGCGTCGGCGGACTGGCCCCGTTAATGACCCTGCTGAAACAGGAACGGGCACGGGCCGCCAATTCCATGACGACACTGGGCGGCGACCTGCTGTCGCCATCCGTCATGTCCGGTCTGCTCAAGGGGGCACAGATGATTGAATTGTTCAATGCCCTCAAATTCGATGCGGCGGTTTTGGGCAACCATGAATTTGATTTTGGCCCGGCGGTGCTGCGTCAACGGATGAAACAGTCGGCCTTTCCCTGGATCACGTCGAATGTCTTCGAAAAGGACGGCAAACCCTTTGGCGGCGGCACGATTTCAGCCGTCAAACAGGTCGGTGATTTTAAAATTGGCCTGTTTGGTTTGTTAACACCGGAGACGGAATTCCTTGCCAACACGGCGGGCGAAGCCGCCTTTAAACCGGTTATGGAGACCGCCAAAGCGATGGTCGCGGACCTCAAAAAACAAGGGGCTCAGGTGATTATCGCTTTGACCCACCTGGATTTTTCCGAAGATCGGGAACTGGCGTCCAAGGTCAAGGGAATTGATGTGATCCTGGGCGGTCATGATCACGACCCGTTGGCGGCCTATGAAAATGATACATTGATCGTAAAGGCCGGATATGACGCGCAATACCTTGCCGTGGTGGATTTAAAAATTGAAATGCGCAAGGGGCGCCGCGGCCCCGAGGTGAATATCCTGCCGGTCTGGCGATTTGCAACGACGGCCGGGGTCGCCGCCGACCCGGAAATTGCCAAACTGGTCGCCAAATACGAAGACCAATTGGGCAAGGAACTGGATGTTCCGGTCGGCAAAACCACGGTTGAACTGGTGAGCAAACGGGGAGACGTGAGAACCCGTGAAACGACCATGGGCAACCTGATCGCTGACGCCATTCGGGCCGGTGTTAAAGCCGATATCGGTTTTACCAATGGCGGCGGAATCCGGGGGGATCGGACCTATGCGGCCGGAACCACCCTGACCCGCAAAGACGTGTTGACGGAATTGCCCTTTGGCAATGTGACCGTATTGGTCGAAGTCTCCGGTGCCGATCTGCGGGCGGCCCTGGAAAACGGTGTTTCCCGGGTTGAAGACAAGGCTGGACGGTTCCCGCAGGTCTCCGGTCTGAAGTTCACCTATGATGCAAAAGCCGCCCAGGGTGCCCGGGTTACCGATGTTACCGTCGGTGGAAAACCCCTGGACGCCGGTGCCAAATACCGCGTCGCAACCACCGATTACATGTGGGGCGGCGGTGACGGTTACGATACGCTGAACAAGGGCAAGACATTGGTCGATGCCTCCGGTGCAACCCTCATGGCGACCTCCGTCATGAACTACATAACGGCCAAAGGCAGTGTTTCGCCAATGCTGGAAGATCGGATTGTCGCTAAATAAAACAACGGTTTTCCCTGTCAAACCTTTGGCGTTCCGCGCGGGCTAAGACGTTCCGCGCGGTCGTCATTGACGTCAATACTCACTCGGGGCAGGAGCCTAAATCCTTGGCGGTGGAACGGGACCACTTTTTACCCCTCAACAAAGGAATGAACTATGAACTCACCTGCCCCCGGACAGCCGCTACCCGGCATAACCCTTCACATGGTCGACGGCACCACCCAGCGCCTTGGCGATGCGACGGGGCAATGGCGGGTGCTGGTGGTTTATCGGGGCCGTCATTGTCCGCGCTGCAAGACCTATCTCGGTAAACTTGACGGTATGCAGGCGGCCTTCGCCGAGCGGGGTGTGACATTGACCATCGTCTCTGCGGACCCCCTCGAAAAAGCCCAAGCCGACATTGCAGAATTTGGCTGGACCCTGCCTTGTGCCTATGGTTTGAGCGAACCCGATATGGCCGACCTTGGTCTCTATATTTCCGATCCGGCCGGCCCGGCGGAAACCGACCGGCGCTTTGCCGAACCGGGGATTTTTGTCGTCAACGCCGATAATCAGTTGCAGGTCGTCGGCATTTCCAACTCGGCCTCCTGTCGGCCGGACCTAGACGTTATGCTCGATGGCATTCGCGGCATCCAATCCAAAGGAATTCCCATCCGTGGACTGGCACGATTCTAATCGGACCTGCCCAGGTTTTTTCATGATCACCCGAGGCACGATTAAGGCGGTGAGAGACTTCCTTCTGGTTGGTAATCCGTGCTGAAAGGGTGGCAGCACCGCAGATCGCCCATAGCCGGACGAACCTGGGCCCGCCGGTGTGAACTTACACACCTGTGAATGCAAAATGCTGCAAGTGCGAAATCGTTTATTGAATTAGATCCCCGACGGACCTAAAATCCGCCGGAAAAAGGCTGCGATCACCGTTAGCGGTCCGTTCGCCGAATTTTCAGTAAAGGAGATCTGTATGTCGTTGGCCCGTAAAAACCGTCGGAAAACCACCGTCGATATCGTTCGTGCCAAGGGCCGGGAAAACCTGGTTTGCCTGACGGCCTATACGGCGCCGATGGCGGAGGCGCTGGACCCCCATTGTGACCTGCTGCTGGTCGGCGATTCCGTCGGCATGGTTTTACACGGCATGAAAGATACCACCACCGTTACCCTGGACATGATGATTCTGCATGGCCAGGCGGTCATGCGCGGTGCCGAAAAGGCCCTGGTCGTGGTTGATTTGCCCTTTGGTAGTTATGAGGAAAGTCCTGAAGTGGCCTACCGGTCCAGCCTGAGGGTGATCCAGGAAGTGGCCTGCCAGGCGGTGAAACTTGAATATAACCACCAGGCGCCGGAAACCATTCGGTTTTTGGTTGAGCGGGGAATCCCGGTGGTCGGGCATATTGGCCTGCTCCCGCAGTTCGTAAATATCAGCGGCGGATTTCGGGTTGTCGGCAGAACCGATGACGAACGGAAACGGGTGATCGATAGTGCCATCGCCGTTGCCGAGGCCGGGGCCTTTGCGGTTGTTGTCGAGGGGGTTGTCTGTGATTTGGCGAAAGACATCACCGCCGCCGTCGATATTCCAACCATCGGCATTGGCGCCTCGGCGGATTGCGATGGTCAAATATTGGTCACCGACGATATGCTTGGTCAGTTCGCTTGGTCGCCCAAATTTGTCCGCCGCTACGCGGACATCAGGGGCGCGACGGCAACGGCCATTGAACGGTTTGCGACAGATGTCCGGAACGGGACGTTCCCTGGCGAAGCGGAAATGTATTTACCGAAATAAACCACGATCACGGATTGTTGGTGCGCAATTCGCTTTTCTAATAACCGTATCGCCGGTTGTCCCGTCGAAGGGATTTTCCTGACGGTTTACCCGTTATCTTATACCAACGAGTAGTGAAAATAATCCTTAGAGATCGTCCAAGCACTCTGCTGGGCAGGAAGAAACACGCAGGCGATGCGGGGTATCGTCAAGGGTTTTTGACGCCCTCCGGCGGCGTGCTTGGATGACCAAAATGGCGGCAGGGAAGCTTACGAGCAGTGTCGCGCACGGCTTGCGATACCAGTATCGCCGCGCCGTACGCTCCGTGTCGAAAACCTTACCCTGCCGTCTCTATAAGTCATTATCACTACCCGTTGGTATTAGCCCGGAAAGGCATTAATCGACCGACCAAGGGGCGGGCCGTTAAAGTAAGGCTGGCGGTAACCCTTATTTCGGTGCTTCGGGTGCGGGTTCCCCCAAATTACTCGGTGCAAAGACATTACCAAAAGTTCCTTTGCCCGGGCTTTCTATTTTGCTTTCCGGTTTGGGTGTCGCTTTGTCCAGATTGCCCGGCGCAAAAACACCACCAAAAGCACCTTTGCCGGGGCTTTGTGGTGCCGCACCGGGAGCCGGGGCGACTTTTGATTTATCCGGACCGAAGATATTGGGGCCCTGGAGAGCCTTATCGAGTTTCTGTTGCTGGCGCTGCTGCTGAATCTTTTCGATTTGTTGTTTTTGCAACTCGCGTTTTTGCTCACGGACGTCGACTTTGCAGGCCTCGGGGCTGTAGGTACTGGCAAAACTGATGGTGGCGACGGCACCGACCGTCAGAACCAGCAAAACGATGGCAGCGGGGTTGCCGCGCAGGAAACCCGGTAACTGGAAACTTCCACCGACGGCACTGATGGGCGCGCCGTTGGCCAGGGCCAGTTGTTTGCGTCGCTGCGAAACCTCATGCACAACGGCGGCAAAAATCGTCAATACAACAATCGTAAAGGCCAGGGCCGAAATCGACGGATTGATGCCGTATCTGACCTTTTGCGCCAGTTCGATGGTTAGGGTCGGGTATTTGCCAAAAGTAAAGGTTGTTGTGTTGTAGTTCTCAAACGATGCCAGAAACGCCAACACGGCGGCCGAGGCAATGGCCGGCATCAGGAACGGCACCAGGATTTTGCGGAAGGCCTGCACATTGGTTGCCCCCAAATCCAGGGCAGCTTCTGTCAGGCCGGTGTCGTAGCGCTGTAAGCGGGCCAGGAACACCAGCATGCAATAGGAAGCGATAAAGGTCGATTGGCCGAGGATCGTCAGGAAAATGCCGTTATGCAGGAAACTATCGCCACTGAAGCCAAGCATAATGTTCAGACGATCCCAAAATACCAAAGTGGAAATGCCTAAAACAACGCCTGGGATCAAAATTGGCGCAATGACCACCGTATAAAAAGTTGCCCGCAGTTTGGGGTATATCTGGGTCAGCATCAAAGCCCCGGCAAGGCCTAACGCGACCGACAGGACAACGGTCCCGGACCCGACAATCAGGCTGTTTTTCAGGCCGTTCATAATGCGTTTGTCGTTGGCCAAAACATCAAACCATTCGAAGGTCAAGCATTCCCAGGGGGTTGCCCGGGGAAAACCGGGCGAATTGAAGGCTGTAATGCCCATGATGATCAACGGCCCGAGCAGGTATCCAAAGAAAACCGCCAGATAAAGGCCAAGGAATATTCTAAGAACGAGGTTTTGCGACTTCATTTGCCGATGTCCCCCATTTTAACTTTGAACAGGCGCATGGCCGACAACACAATAACAATACAAACCGTCAGCAGGACGATGGCATAGGCCGCCCCCCGAGGCCAATTGCCGCCCTGGTTAAACCACTGGTAAATGATCTGGGTAAACCACAGGCTCGACGGTCCGCCTAAAATTTGTGGTGCCGCCAAAGCCCCGGCCGACAACATAAAGACCATGGTACAACCCGACGAAATACCCGGTTTGGCGTAGGGGATAACGATCCGCCAGTGAATGCGCCACCACGGTGCGCCCATGTCCCTTGCCGCTTCAATCTGATTGCGATCGAGGCTTTCGATGACATTGTACATGGGGAAAATCATCAGCAGGATGTAGGCGTAACCCAGTCCCGAATACAGCGCGATGTTATCGCGGATGAAATCGATGGGGTTGTCGATCAGACCCATGGTCATCATCATTTCGTTGATAACCCCGCTGTCGCCGAAAATAATCCGGAAAGCAAAAGCCCGCAAAATTTCATTGACCCAGTAGGGGATAATCAAAAACAGCACCAAAATTCGTGTGTAACCGCTGCCCGATGCCTGACCCAAATAATAAGCCAGGGGATAACAAAGCAGTAAATCCAGAATGGTAACAAAAAACGCCGCGACCAGCGTGCGGACAAAGACCCCAAGATCTACCACATTGTAGGACTGGTCCGCGCCCTGGGCACCGAGCGCCAGAAATTTGTAATGTTCGAAGGTATAGGTGTCTTTCGGACCGCCCATTTCCGGTGGTGGCAAATGATGGCGGAAGGAGAAATCGAGCATCGATAACTGCGGCAGGATGATCAATATGATCAGCCAAAACCCGACGGCAATTAACAAATAACTGCCAAGTCCCCAGCCATTTCGATTGATGAAACCTTTAAAAATGGAAGCGATATTCATTACCGGCCTCCTATTCGCTGGCCAGTTCACCGGCGGGGAGTGCAACGGCCTGATCGGCCGCATACTCCAACGTCAGTGACGAGCCTTTTGCTGATTGCCGGGCCTTTCCCTGGTTGACCAGGGACATCTTCATTTCCTTGCCGCCGTCGCCCTCGAGGAAGACGTTAAAGGTCTGGCCTTCGAACTCTTCGTTGAGGACAAGTGCCGTAATGTGGTTGTTGGCGGGTGTTTTGGTTCCTGCGATATTCAGGGCTTCCGGGCGAATAAACATCATGGCATCGTCGCCGACGGCTAATTTTCCTTTGGCTCCGGCTGGAATTCTCGAGATCAAATCGCCGGACCGGTTGGTCGATATCAGTGCACTGTCACCATCGATTGACTTCACCTTGCCCCGGAACACGTTGTTTTCACCGACAAACGAGGCAACAAAGGCCGTCGACGGATCGTCGTAAATGGTCTGGCCGTCGGCAATCTGGTCGATCACCCCGGCTTTCATCACCGCCACATGGTCGGACATGGTCAGGGCTTCGCCCTGGTCGTGGGTGATATAAATAAAAGTAATGCCGACGCGCTGCTGAATTTCCCGCAGCTCCGTGCGCATGTGTTGGCGGAGTTTTAAATCGAGGGCGGAAAGCGGCTCATCAAGCAACAATACATCCGGTTCCGCGCACAGCGCACGGGCAATGGCGACCCGTTGTTTTTGCCCGCCCGACAGTTCCGACGGCAACTTGTCACCCTGCCCGGTCAGGGCAATCATTTCGAGAAGTTCGTCCGCTCTTTTACGCCGTGCGGCCGTGCCGACCCCCTGGACTTCCAGGGAAAAGGCAATATTTTCCCAGACCTTCATCAACGGAAACAGGGCCAGGTTCTGGAATATCAAAGCGGTGGGCCGTTTGTTTGGGCCAATACCGGCCATGTCGTTGCCACCGATCAGGACTTTCCCTTGACTGGGCTCCAAAAACCCGGAGACGGATCGTAGGATGGTGGTTTTCCCACAACCCGATGGGCCCAAAAAGGAAAAAAAGGCGCCGCCCTCGATATCCACATTGGCTTCGCGAACGGCGACAAATTCACCAAATCGGATCCAAACATCCTGCAGATTTACGCCAACACCTTTGCTCATTTTATTCCCCCTTAACGGTTTATACCGCTTCGACCTCGCTTCGCGCTGCGGAAGCTTACCCTAACTCTCATATCGTGTTCTCATATTGTGTCGTTTTGATCTTTTATGTTTTGATTTTTTTCTTTGCGGCACCGTCGATTGCCCCGTTCGGAGCGCCGTAAGGAAAAAACCCATAACTGCGACTTCCGGCTTTGTTGATAAGCCGGAAGTCGTGTTTTCGTCAGCTCGGATTATGCGCTTTTAAACTTGTTGACATATTCCGTACGCACTTCCGCATACCACGGGGCTTGCGGTGGCCAAGGATTGAGGTTGGCCAGGGAATTACCCGGATAGGCGTCCGAGAAGTTTTTCTTGTAGGCGGCACCAGCAAACGTATCGGCACCCAAAACAGGTGAGTTATAACCATGGGAATCAATGGCAACACCCGCATGTTTGGCGTCAAACGCAAACTTGATGAATTCGTAGATCTGTTCCATGTTTTTGGCACCGATGGGCATTGCTATGCCGTCGACCCAGGCCATGGAACCTTCAAGAGGTGCCTGATACATGACTGGCTCGCCAGCGGTTTTCAGGGCCATCGGCGGGCCATCCCAGGTCTGGCCTACGATAACGCCTTCGTTCAGCAGGCCGTTCTTTTGAGTGTCCGCATCGTTCCACAGCAGTTTCAGGTTCTTTTTGCGGGCTATACACCACGACGAAACCTTGTCCCAAATCGGCCGCATGGTTGTTTCCGACTCGTAAGCCTTCCACATATCGCCCTTATTCAGCTCACCGACGGTTTCCATGTACAGACCGGCACCCAACATCATGGAGTGTGGACGACCCATGGTTTTTCCGGCGTTTGCGTCTGACCAGACATCGCCGTAACTGGGCGCCGCGCCAGCCGGTGCCCATTTGTCGGTACGCCATGCAATCCCCTCGGTTCCCCAAATATGCGGCAGCCAGTGGGACCCTTTGCCCTTAAAGTTCCAGCCGTCGGTACCAATTTTCGACATCGCCGGATTAACCTTGTCGATGGGCACGTTGTTCATGTTGAAGGGCTGCAAAAGCTCCAGGGGACCCCACTCGAGGTTTTGGTTGTTGGTTGGCGAGACAATATCAAATCCCTGACCCTTATTGGCTTACATCTTGTTGATGATTTCTTCGTTCGAGCCGATGCCGGTGTAATTGATTTTGATGCCTGAAGCTGCCGTGAAGTCGGCAATAAATTTTTCGGGCAGGTAGTCGGACCACATCAGAATATTAATTTCGCCCGATGACGAAAACGCATCTTTGACGATCCACGGGCTGGCAATGGCAACGGTGCCGGCGGCGGATGCACTTTTGAGCATTGAACGGCGGGTAAAAGCCTTGGCCGCCCTGGCGTTCAACTCACTTGAAGTCGGTTTTTGGGTTGTCATTAAATCTCTCCTGTAATTGTTTTCCGGGTCCCTGTTTATGTGCGACCCGTTTAAGCATTGGTTCAGACGCAAGTATGAAACCGCCGGTGCCTTAAGGTCAATCAATTCAAGAAATTGATTTTAATGCGATCCGTCAATATCTCGCTACCCACCCATAATCCTGTTCGATCGGAGGGCGCTGTTGTTAGGTCCAGTTCAGGCGAATAAAGGAGTCCAAGGGCCAAAGACCCATACCGTTGGCGTTAATTTTGAGTTTTCCGGTTGCGACTCCGAGAAAATGCCTTTAATCAGCCTTTTAACCTGCAATCCCCACAAACCAACAAACAGAGGAGCTGACCATGACCCAGGAGCTTTTTCATTATATCGACGGCGAACGACGCAAAGGGACAAGTGGACGTTTTGCTGACGTTTATAATCCGGCCACCGGAGACATATCGAAACAGGTGCCTCTGGCCAGTGCAGATGAAGTGCGTGGTGCCATTGCCTCGGCTGCTGCGGCCCTGCCCGGCTGGTCGGCGACGCCTGCCGCCAAGCGGGCGCAGGTTTTGTTTAAATTTCGCGATCTGATTTTAAAACATATGGACGAACTGGCCGAGTTGGTTTCGACGGAGCACGGCAAAATCCTTGATGATGCAAAAGGTTCCATCACCCGCGGCCTCGAGGTCGTCGAGTTCGCCTGTGGCATTCCCCATTTGTTGAAGGGTGAATATTCACAAAGTGTTGCCAATGGAGTTGACGTCATGTCGGCGCGCCAACCGGTCGGAGTTTGCGCCGGGATTACGCCCTTTAACTTCCCCGCCATGGTCCCCATGTGGATGTTTCCAATGGCCCTGGCAACGGGCAATACCTTTATCCTTAAACCCTCGGAAAGGGACCCGTCCTGTGGCATCCGGCTGGCCGAACTGATGTTTGAGGCCGGTGCGCCGAAGGGGGTTTTGAACGTCATTAACGGTGATAAAGAAGCGGTTGATGTTTTGTTGTCTGACCCAACCGTCGGTGCCATTAGTTTTGTCGGGTCGACGGCCATTGGCCGTTATATCTATGAAACCGGTTGTGCCAACGGCAAACGGGTACAGGCCCTGTGTGGTGCTAAAAACCATATGGTGATTATGCCCGATGCGGATCTCGATCAGGCCGCCGACGCCGCCATGGGGGCGGCCTACGGCTCTGCCGGCGAGCGCTGTATGGCGATCTCGGTTGCCGTTGCCGTCGGCGACGAAACCGCCGACGCGTTTGTTCACCGCATGGCGCCCAAAGTGCAAAGCCTTAAGATTGGCCCCTATAACGACCCGGCAGCAGAAATGGGGCCGGTGGTGACCAAAGAAGCCAAAGCGCGCATTGAAGATTATATTGATCAGGGCGTTGCCGCCGGTGCGGAACTGGTAGTCGATGGTCGCGGTGTCCGCCTGCAGGGGTACGAAAATGGATTCTATGTGGGCGGCACCCTGTTTGACCGGGTGACCACCGACATGTCGATCTATAAAGACGAGATTTTTGGCCCGGTGTTGTCCGTTGTTCGGGCAAAAACCTATGAAGAAGCCAAACAAATGGTCATTGACCATGAATATGGTAACGGTGCGGCGATTTTTACCCGCGACGGTGACGCGGCCCGTGATTTCACCCAGGACGTGAACATTGGCATGGTTGGTGTCAATGTTCCGATCCCGGTTCCCGTTGCCTACCATAGTTTTGGGGGTTGGAAAGCCTCGTTATTTGGCGATCATGCGGTGCATGGCATGGAAGGGGTGCGGTTTTATACAAAACTCAAAACCGTGACCGCCCGCTGGCCGTCAGGCATCAAAGAAGGGGCTGTATTTAACTTCCATAGCGGCAGTGATACCGGCCATTGATTCCCTAATCGGTCCAGATATGAACCCATAAAGCGGGCCACCTGGGATTGGCAGGTGGCCTTTTTTATGGTTTTCTTCTCAGGTTTATACATGTCGACTAACTTGCGGTTTCGCAAATCTGCAGTTTTTGTTATATTTACAGACAACCGTCTATTGTGAATTGATAACTGTCAAATTGGCCTAGGAAATAAGGGCACAGGAAAAAGAATTTAACGCGCGAGGGAAATGAATGACCGGTGCCTTGGCTTATAAACTAAAAACCTGGGGCTTAATCGCCTGCCTGTATGTTATCCCGAATTTTGCACTTGGGCAGACATCGGATGCAGTGCAAAAACAAATTAACGCAAAAGGCGGTTTGCTGTCGGGCATGGCGGCCAAACTGCAGGCCAGCGAAAATCAAGTGTCGAGCCTGTCCCTCGAGATCCAGCAAAAACAGCAGGAGATCCAACAAAAGAACCAGGAGATGGTAAAAATCCAGACCCTGGTAACAGCGTTGCAGGACCGTCTCGCGGAACAGCAAAAAACCGCCGCCGTCGATACCGAGCGCGACCTGGTAAAAACCACGCGTATAAAGGAACTGGAAGGCCGTCTGGCGGCCAATCAACAGACCGTGGCGGGCCTGTTGGAAAAGGAAAAACTTTTAATCACCCTGCAGACACAATCCGTGGCCAACCAAAGTTTACTTGACGGTTTAAATGCGAAGGTTCGCGAACAGGACGGAATTATCATTGATTTACGGGCTAAGCTGGATGTCACCAAACAGGACCTGGGCAGCGCCGGGGGCAAAATTGGTACCATGGAAAAAGACCTGGGGACGATGGAGAAGGATCTCGGAGCCCTGCAGCAAAACCTCGGGACTTTGGAAAAAGATCTCGGTGCCCGCGGTTCTACCATCGCCGAATTAAACGCCGACCTGGATCAGGCGCTTTATAAAACACGGGAGCGCGAGGCGGATATTGCGCGCCTGCGCTCGGAGGTCATAAAGGCCAACGGTGCAACACGCCTGCAAACCAAATTGGTTCAGGAACTGGAGATGCAGCGGCTGATTCTGGGCGGTGCCCTGGGACTTGCCCTGTTGGGTTTGCTGTTTGGATTGAGGCGGCGGCGTTAAGACCAAAGATTACTGAATCTCTGGTATAGGGATTACCCCCGTAGTTTTGCCGCCCGTTGATCGGCCCGTTGCTGTGCCGACTTTATTTCCTCGGCCGTCAGTTCTTCCAGGACCAGTTTCATCAACCGGCTGGCGTCTGCTAAACCCCGGGTATTAGCCACATAAAACCATGAATAAGCCTCGATAAAATCGAGCTCAACACCCTGGCCCTCGGCATACATCCAACCGAGCAGAAATTGCGCATTTGGATTGCCCTGCAGGGCCGCCCGGCGATACCATTTGGCGGCCTCGTTCAGGTTTTTGGTAACACCTTCGCCATTCTCATAAAAGATGCCGACCTGGGTCTGGGCCGATGGATTACCAAGTTTTGCGGCTCGCAAATGCCACGTCACCAATCCCCTGGCAGTTTGCGGTACACCCAGACCGACCTCGTACATTTCGAGCAACGCGCCCTTCGCATCGTTGCCGTTTTGGTTTGACGATTTTTCGAACCAGTCGATGGCCGTTTGGTAGTTCTGGTCGACGCCGATGCCGTCCTGGTACATGCGGCCAATCAGGTATTGGGCATGGGTGTCATCGCGATTGGCAAAATTCATCAGGCCTTCAAAGGCGGTTGCATAGTCGCCCTGGGCGGCGGCCTCGTCGATCAACCTTTTGAGCTCCTTTTGCGATGGATCGCTATCGGAATTGTTGTCAGAAAAATGTGAGATCGAGCGATTGAGCAGGCTGTCGATGGGTGCATTCGGGGTCGGTAGCGCTTCGGGTTCGACCGGTTCCGGTTGCCTGAATTCGGTGATGATCGGATTTGCCGCAATGGTGATTTGCGCATCCGTTACTTCCAGCTGAAGGGGCGGGATTTTCGGAATAAAATCGTCTTTTGAAAATATTGGTTTGGGTTCTTCGGCAACGGTTGTATCGCCTGAAGATCGGGCTTTGGCAATTTCCGCATAAACCGAAAAGGTCTGACCGGCTTCCGCTTCGAGGGCCGCGTAGGATTTCAGGAACTGGTCATAGTCGGATTTTTGGTTCCCCTGTTTGGCGGCGGCAAACTGTTTTTCGCCAATCCATTGGATCAACTGGTATCGGTATTCTTTTTCGCCGAAGGTGAGTTTTGTTAAATCCTGCGCCTGCAGAAAGGTTTGGTATTTTGGCAGGTCCCGGGCGTCCAGTTCGCAGGACCACTCAAAACAGTCGGACGACGCGCAGCCACCCATTAGCGGGATAATTAAAACTGGTAAAAATCGACCGACACGCCGCACTGTGTTGTCTCCTCAGGTCAGGGTAATGGACCGTGGCGAACCTTCCGTAGGCACATAATGCATGGTAACGCAAAATTCACAAAAGTTATGAAGAAAATTTATTATTTTTCACAATAATGAAAATAATTGTGTTTATTTCATTACTGTGTCATGCCTAGGGCAACCGCAATTCATGACATATGGATAACTCCGCCCATGCAACCGGCCCCAGAACCGACGGACAAAGACCCGCAACCGGCCCAGCTTCAACCGGTCGGTGAACAAATAAGGGATTTACGGAAAGTCCGCAGTTTCACCCTGCAGGGACTGGCCGGCAAAATTGGCCGCTCCGTTGGCTATCTGTCGCAGATCGAGCGCAATTTGTCCGACGTTTCCATTCCGGTGCTCAATGAAATTGCCGTCGCCCTCGAGGTAAATATTAATTGGTTTTTTCAGGGCAATGCCAATGCTCCACCAGACGAACGGGATCATGTGGTTCGGCGCGCCAACCGGCGCAAGCTGGAATTTGCCGGCACCGGCATGGTCGAGGAACTGTTGTCACCCAATTTCTCCGGAACCTTCGAGATGATATTGGGAACCTTTGCCCCCGGTGCCGCCACCGGATCGGAAAAATACACGCGGCCCGGTGAGGTTGGCGGATTTCTGGTTTCCGGCGAATTACAACTGGTTGTCGGTGAAAAACAGTTCCGGATTTTCGCCGGTGACGCCTTTACCTATCCAAGTACGCAACCCCACCGCTGCTGGAATTCAGGTGAAACGCAGGCGATTGTCCTATGGGTGGTCGCACCACCCTCCTATTAATGGGAACGGAATTAAGCAACGGGCTCCCAGGCGGGGCATGAACAAAAGGGAATAAAACCAATGGTAAAAGAACTTCCAAAAAAAGCGCGGGTAGTGATCGTTGGTGGCGGTGTCATCGGCTGCTCCATCGCCTATCACCTGACCAAAATCGGATGGTCCGATGTGGTGTTGCTGGAACGCAAACAGTTGACCTCGGGCACGACCTGGCATGCGGCCGGTCTCATCGGACAACTGCGCGATAGCCAGAATATGACCAAACTGGCCAAATATACGGCGGAACTTTATTTGGGCCTGGAAGCGGAAACCGGCCAGGCGACTGGCTACAAAATCAATGGCTCGCTGTCGATTGCCACCCATGAAGGCCGGTTTGAAGACCTCAAACGGCGGGCCGACATGGCCAAGGTCTTTGATCTGAAGGTTGATGTCCTGGGTCCGGATGGATGTGCCGATCACTATCCCTTAATGAATACCGACGGCGTCGTCGGCGGGATTTTTATTCCCTCGGACGGGCAAGCCAATCCGATCGATATCACCCAGGCCCTGGCCCGCGGCGCACGCACCGGCGGTGCCCAGATTTTTGAGAATACCCTGGTCACAAAAGTTCTCCATTCGGCCGGAAAAATAACCGGTGTCGAGACCGAAGCCGGAACCGTCGAGGCCGATTACGTGGTTCTGTGCTGCGGCATGTGGACCCGCGATTTTGCCCGGCAAATCGGCGTCACGGTGCCGCTCCATGCCTGTGAGCATTTTTATATTGTTACCGAACCGTTCCCGGGAATAACCCCCGATTTGCCGGTGTTCCGCGATTACGATGCCCATGCCTATTATAAGGAGGATGCGGGAAAATTGTTGTTAGGGGCGTTCGAGCCGGTTGCCAAACCCTGGGGTATGGATGGCATCTCCGCCGATTTTTGTTTTGATGAATTGCCCGATGATTTTGATCATTTTGAACCGATCCTGGAAGGTGCCATTCACCGGGTGCCGGCGCTTGAACAGGCGGGAATTCAAAAGTTCTTTTGCGGTCCGGAAAGTTTCACGCCCGACGACCGCTACCACCTGGGAGCCGCCCCGGAGTTCGAAAACCTGTTTGTCGCCGCCGGTATGAATTCCATTGGTATTCAGTCAGCCGGCGGCGTCGGTAAGGTTATCTCCGAATGGATGCGCGACGGCCTGCCGCCGTCGGATCTCAACAGCGTCGACCTGCGTCGCAACATGCCGTTTCAGGGCAACAAAAAATACCTGCACGACCGGGTCAGCGAAACCCTGGGTCTGTTGTACGCCGTCCATTGGCCGTTCCATCAATTTAAAACCGCACGAAAGGTGCGAAAATCGCCGTTTTATGGGCCTATGCAAACCGCTGGCGCGTGTTTTGGTGAAATGGCCGGATGGGAACGGCCAAACTGGTTTGCCCCCAAGGGGGTTGAACCGGCCTATGATTATTCCTTCAAACGGCAGAACTGGTTCGACCATTCGGCGGCCGAACACAACGCCGTTCGCCAATCGGTTGGGTTGTTCGACCAGACCTCCTTTGCCAAATTTCGCCTGCAGGGCCGGGACGCGGAAAAAGTTCTCAACCGCATTTGTGGTAACGACGTGGCCGTCGAGCCGGGCACAATTGTCTATACCCAATGGCTCAATGAACGGGCCGGTATCGAGGCCGACCTGACGGTCACCCGCCTGACGGAAGACAGTTATCTGATTGTCACCGGCGGTGCCGGCCAGATCCGCGACTTCAACTGGTTGACCCGCCATATCGCCGACGATGCCCATTGTTTGGCGACGGACGTAACCTCGGGATTGGCGGTATTGGGCGTCCAGGGGCCGAACGCCCGGGCCCTCCTGCAATCGATCACCAGCGCCGATCTGTCCAACGCCGGGTTTGCCTTTGGTCAGTCGTGCGAGATCGAAATGGCCTATGGGTATGTGCGGGCATCACGCATCACCTATATGGGGGAACTGGGGTGGGAATTGTACATGCCGACGGAGTTCGCCACCGGCATTTATGCGGCCATCGTCGAAGCCGGCGCGGGGTTCGGGCTTAAACACGCCGGCATGCATGCCATGAATTCCCTGCGCATGGAAAAAGCCTATCGCCATTGGGGTCATGACATCACCGACGAGGAGAACCCCCTGGAAGCGGGCCTGGGTTTTGCCGTCGCCTGGGATAAACCAGGGGGGTTTATTGGCCGTGACGCGTTGGCCCGCAAAAAAGACGAAGGCCTGCGCCAACGTCTGGTGCAATTCCTGCTCAAGGACTCCGAAGCCATGCTTTATCACAACGAACCCATCTACCGCGATGGTTTGATTGTCGGTTACCTGACCTCGGGCATGTATGGCCACACCCTGGGTGGTGCCGTCGGCCTCGGTTATGTAGGCAACCCGCAAGGTGTTTCAGCGGCGTTTATTAACGACGGTACCTACGAGATCGAGATTTCCGGCACCCGGGTGCCGGCAACGGCGTCGTTGCGTCCCCTGTATGACCCGAAAAGTGAACGAGTAAAAATCTAAGTGTCAAAGGGACGAAAGACCCGTCGGGATTAATTCCGGCGGGTCAAAACGCGGCGTTCCGGGTCGCCAAAAGGGATCGCTCAAGGTGCATTGCCAGGCGAAACACCAGAATTATTACTGGACCCCAGGATCAGTTTTTACAGATGGACCCACAGACCTCTTTCTTGCATTTAATGTATCGGCGAATGTCGGATTTTTTGTAGGGGTCGCAATTTTCCTTCATGCAGGCTTTGACTTCTTTTCCACGGGCACACAATTCGGATTTTTTGCACGACGTATCGCAAAACTTAAGCAACCCTTCCGGTTTGTCACATCGCCGTTCACATTTTGCCTTTTTGGATCTGCTTTTAATATTCGAACATTCGTTTTTTTTACATTGGCCGATGCCGGCGGAACCGCTTTGCACACACCGATCAACACAGTATTTCAGTTGGTTGAAGGCCTGCGCCTGGGGCACGCCTAAGTCCGGGACGCCGCCGGACACGGAACCCAAAAACCCCAACAGGAAACCAAATAGACAGAATACTCTTTGCATAAAAACCGTCCCAAACCGCGAACTTTGACGGCAACTCTACCATGAAGGCAAAGGCATCAACAAGAAACGAATGGCCGTTACTAAGATTGCCTGCCGCCCTGTCATTGGTCCCGGTTTAGGTGTTAAATTGGCCCCCTGACATGAATTTTTTTGTTTCCTATGATGGCCGTAAGTTTTTTCCCGAAAGCTATATAAAGGTATATGATGCGCTTGAACCCCCCCTATTTAATGTTCCTGGGCGATGCCCCCGATCAACTGGCCGCCAAGACGGCGCAAGGCGTCGTTGACTGGCGAGCTGATATTTGCATGGCCCAGCTGCGGTTAACCGGCTGTAACGCGGATTTGGGTCTGCCCGACATGAGCCTTGAAGAAGCGGCTGAAAAGGGTGCAAAAACCCTGATTGTCGGCGTCGCCAACCGGGGCGGGAAAATTTCACCGCAGTGGGCGGCTGTGCTGATCAAAGCCATGGAACTTGGTTTTGATATTGCCAGTGGCCTGCACAACCGATTACGAGATGTGCCCGGCGTCGCTGAAGCTGCCGCCACGCACGGCCGCCAGTTGTTTGATGTGCGCCACCCGACGGAAAGTTTTTCCGTTGCCCGTGGCAGCAAACGCCCGGGCAAACGACTTCTGCCGGTCGGCACCGACTGTTCGGTCGGCAAAATGTACACGGCCCTGGCCCTGACCAAGGAAATGCAGGGCCGTGGCATGAAGGCGAGTTTTCGGGCGACCGGTCAAACCGGTATTTTCATTGCCGGTGAAGGGGTTTCCGTCGATGCGGTCGTCGCCGATTTTATCTCCGGCGCGACCGAGTCCCTGTGCCCGGCCAACGATGCCGACCACTGGGATGTGGTCGAAGGGCAGGGGTCATTATTTCATGCGTCCTTTGCCGGTGTAACCATCGGTTTGATCCATGGCGCGCAACCCGATGCCATTGTCCTGTGCCATGAACCGACCCGGACCCATATGCGCGGCCTGCCCGATTTCCCCATTCCCGATCTCAGGCATTGTATCGAGACCCATTTGAACGCCGCCCGGTTAACCAACCCAGAGGTGAAATGTGTGGGTATCGCCATCAACACCAAAGCCTTGTCCGAGGACGAAGCCAATCGCCTGTTGGCAAAAACCGAGGCGGAACTGGGGTTACCAACCGTCGATCCGGTGCGCACAGGGGTCGGTCGACTGGTCGATGCACTGCCGTGAGCGGACCTGTCGCAACCAAACGCCGTCTGAATATCCGCCGGGAAGGGTGGCCCCTGGCCCGACCTTTTGCGATCTCCCGCGGCGTTAAAACCCAGGCCGACGTGGTCGTTGTTGAACTGAGCGAGGCCGGCGTCACCGGGCGTGGCGAATGTGTGCCCTATCCCCGGTACGGCGAGTCCGTTGACGCTGTGGTTGCCGCCATCGAAGCGATCGAAGGGCAATTGGCCGACGGCCTGGAGCGGCGCCAATTGCTTGAGGTTTTGCCGGCCGGTGCGGCCCGCAATGCGGTCGATGGCGCGCTATGGGATCTGCAGGCAAAAACCACCGGCCGCCGGGTCTGGGAGATCGCCGGACTGGACGCACCGCAACCGGCGCTGACCGCCGAGACCATTGGCCTCGGGCCCGTCGCGCAGATGGCCGATGCGGCGAAACGCCTGCGCCGGGCACCGCTGATCAAAGTTAAACTGGACGCCCAGTTGGTGATCGAGCGGACCCAGGCCGTGCATGACAACGCGCCCGACGCCCGCCTGATTATAGATCCCAATGAAGGCTGGACCACAGAGCTCCTGCAAGGTGTTGCCCCAAAATTGAAGGAACTGCGGGTCGAGATGATCGAACAACCGGTGCCGGCCGATGCTGACGACGGCCTTTTGGCCTATGACTGCCCGATCCCCCTGTGTGCCGACGAGGCCTGTCATACCAAAGAAGGATTACATAAACTGGTCGGCAAATATCAGATGATCAATATCAAACTGGACAAAACCGGCGGCTTGACGGAAGCCCTTGCCCTGGCCCGGGCGGCAAAAGATCTGCGGTTTGAAATCATGATCGGTTGTATGGTCGGCACCTCATTGGCCATGGCACCGGCCACCCTGCTGGCTGGCTTTGCCACCTTTGTTGACCTCGACGGGCCGTTGTTAATGAAACAGGACCGGCAGCCGGGTCTGCGGTTCCAGGCGGGATATGTGGAACCCCCGACTGCCGATTTGTGGGGCTAGGGACCAAGAATGAACCGTGATCTTTACCGAGATATTCACCAAAATCTGGGCCTGCGGAAGGTGATCAACGCCCGCGGATCGTACACGCCCTTTGGCGTTTCCCGCTCTTCCGATCTGGTTGCCGAAGCGGTTGGCGAGAGTTTAAAACACTATTTTATCATGGATGAATTGGCGGCTGCCGCCGGCCAGCGCATCGCCGCCCACTACCGGGTCGACGATGTTGCCTTTGCCCACTGTGCGGCCGGCGCCCTGACTATGGCGGTCGCCGCCATCATGGTCGGCGATGATATGGACCGGTTGTATGGCCTGCCGGCGAGCTCTGGTATTAACAACCGGGTGGTGATCCAGGCTGGCCATTTGGTGAATTATGGTCAACCGCTAGAACAGGCCGTTCGCCTGGCCGGCGCCCAGGTGATTGTCGCCGGCAGCGAAGCCGGTTGTTCGCCGGGTGAACTGGATGCGGCCCTGGCCAACGACGGTGTCTGCGCCCTGGTTTGTGTCGAATCCCGGTTATGCAAACCGGGCACGGTCGCTGCACCGGCGGCCGTCAGCACGGCCCACAACCGCCAAATCGCCGTGCTCCTGGATGGCGCAGCCCAGGATTTGCGGTTGCCCGATCTGCTGAGCTTTGGTGCCGACATCACCATCGTCAGCGGCCAGAAATATTTTGCCGGGCCGACCTGTGGCCTGGCCCTTGGTCGGGCTGATCTGGTCCGCGCCATGCGGCTCCAGGAAAGGGGCATCGGCCGGGCCATGAAACCCAGCAAGGAGGGCATTATCGGTGCCCTGGCAGCAGTCGAAATGCGGGCCAATCTGGATATGATGGCCTGGACCGAGGAACAGCAAAACAAATCCATGGCCTTCGCCGCCCAGTTAAAGCAGATCCGCCATTTGACCGCCACCTGCGTGCTTGACCCGACCGGCCTGCCGTTTTCCCGGGTCCGTGCGGTGCTTGACGAAAAAGCCGCCAGGACCACGGCGACGGACCTGGTTGACGCTCTGGCCCAGGGCGATCCGATGATCGCGGTTCAGGAACACGAATTGGCATTGGCGGCCCTGAACTTCGAGCTTGTCGGCTTGCGGGCCGATGAGCTGGCGGTTCTATGGCAGCGCTTAACGACGCTGCTCGGGCCGTGACCTAGTTATTTGTCGGCGTAGACTTACCGGTCAGGCCAATGGCATGATACCCTAACCCCGATAAACCAATAGCCAACGACGACAGGACCGCCATGCAAGATCACCAAGACATCCGCGACGCCGTCGCCGCCCTGTGCCAGGATTTTCCCGGTCCCTACTGGCAGGAAAAGGACCGCAATCGGGCCTACCCCGGGGAATTTGTTGCGGCTTTGACCGAAGCGGGGTTTTTGGGCTGTCTGATCCCTGAGGAGTTTGGTGGCAGTGGCCTGGGCATCGGCGAAGCCTCGGCGATCCTCGAAGAGGTCCACCGCCAGGGCTGCAACGGCGGCGCCTGCCACGCGCAAATGTATACCATGGGTACTTTGTTGCGCCACGGCAGCACCGCCCAGAAACACCTCTATTTGCCGGACATCGCATCGGGCGCCCTGCGCCTGCAGGCCTTCGCTGTGACCGAACCGACATCGGGCACCGACACCAGCCGCATCCAGACCACCGCCAAACGGCACGGCGATGATTACATTATCAACGGCCAGAAGGTCTGGACGTCGCGGGCCGAACATTCCGATCTAATGCTGCTGCTGGCGCGCACGGCGGCCCGCGAGGTTGGCCCCAAACCGCACGATGGCATGTCCGTATTTCTGCTCGACATGCGCCATGCCAGCGGCCGTGGCCTGACCATCAAACCCCTGCGCGCCATGCTAAACCATGCAACCACGGAAGTGTTTTTTGACAACCTGCGGATCCCCGCCGCAAGCCTGATCGGTGAAGAGGGCAGGGGATTTCGCTATATCCTCGACGGCATGAACGCCGAACGTATACTGATCGCGTCGGAAGCCGTTGGTGATGCCCGCTGGTTCATAGAAAAAGCCACGACCTATGCCTGTGAACGCCGGGTCTTCGACCGGGAAATCGGCAAAAACCAGGGCATTCAGTTTCCCATCGCCAAAAGTTACGCGGAAACCGAGGCCGCCGCCCTGATGGTCACCAAAGCCGCCGAACGGTTCGATCAGGGCGAACCCTGTGGACCAGAGGCCAATATGGCCAAACTGCTGGCATCGGAAGCCTCCTGGGCGGCGGCGGATATGTGCATGCAAACCTTCGGCGGATTTGGTTTTGCCGAAGAATATGACGTCGAACGGAAATTCCGCGAAACCCGATTGTTTCGCATCGCCCCGGTATCGACCAATCTGGTGCTGTCTTATATTGCCGAACATGTGCTTGGCCTGCCGAGGTCTTTCTGATGGCCGTTGACGGCGATCACCTGCGCCAATGGATTGGCACGTCGGAAACCGCAGAGGATCTGGTGACCGGTGCCCCCTTGGCCGGTTATTCGGCGATGCTCGATCGCGACGATCCGCCGCCGCAACCGGGTGACCCGTTGCCGCCGTCAACCCACTGGTTGTTTTTTTTGCCGCATGCCCGGCACTCGGACATCGGCGCCGACGGACACGCCAAACGGGGCGGCTTCCTGCCACCGGTTGAATTGCCCCGGCGCATGTGGGCCGGCAGCCGCCTGCAGTTTTTGGCACCACTGCGGGTCGGTCAGCGGATCAGGCGAGTCTCCACCATAAAAGACGTGAGCCACAAAAAGGGCCAGAGCGGAGATCTGGTTTTTTGTCTGGTGCGCCACGAAATTTCCAACGCCGACGGCCTTGCCCTGGTTGACGAGCACGACATCGTTTACCGCGATGAACCGGGCACCGGTCCGCTATCGCCAGCGCCAGCGCCAGCGCCAACACAGCGGCCAGCCGAAGCGCCCCCGTGGGTCCGCACCCTCACCCCCGATCCGGTTTTGCTGTTTCGCTATTCGGCCCTGACCTTTAACGGCCACCGCATCCATTACGACCGCACCTATGTGACCGAAGTCGAGGGCTATCCCGGATTGATCGTGCATGGGCCGCTGATCGCCACCCTTTTGATGGATTTGTGCCGCCGGGAAAACCCCAACCGAAACCTGACGGGGTTTTCCTTCCGGGCAGCCAACCCGCTGTTTGATTCAGCAACCTTTCAAATCCAGGGCTGGCCGTCGAAAGACGGTGTCGCAGCCAAACTGTCGGCCATCAAACCGGATGGATCCGTGGCCATGACGGCGGATGCATCCTTTGACTAGGGACCGGGCCTTTGATGTGATTATCGTGCTCGGTGCCGCGCAACGCAAAGATGGCAGCCCGGGCCCGGCAATGGTCCGGCGCATGAATTTTGCCCTGGAACTGATGGCCCAGGGGGTGGCACCGGTGCTTTTGCTGAGCGGCGGACCGACGTCGACAGACGTCGCCGAAGCCGAAACCATGCGGCAAATGGCCCTGTCGCAAAACCTCACAGATCGGCAGCTTCTGTGTGAGCTTAAATCAACCACAACTCTGGAAAATGCCGAGAACTGTGCGGCCCTGCTCAAACACCATAAACGGCACCGATGTCTATTGGTCACCGATCACTTTCACATGCCAAGGGCCATTGCCACCTTCCGGGCCTTTGGCGTCGATCCCGAGGCGGCACCGGTTACCGTGCCGCTGACCGGGCCTGGCTGCGTTTTTTATTTGCGCGAACGGCTGGCCCGACTGGTTTATCCCTGGCGCATTAAAAAACATCTGCGGGCCGGCCGTACGATAACCCAACTCGATTTTAATAAGGAGCAAAACCCCCATGGCTGATAACAAACAAACCGCGCCCGGCCCCATGGCCGGCATCCGCGTCCTGGATATTGCGACCTTCATTGCGGCACCCTATGCGGCGGCTATATTGGGAGAATTTGGCGCCGAGGTCATAAAAATTGAAAACCCCCGTGGCGGCGACCCGTGGCGCCGTTACGGCACGCCGACGGAACTGGACGATGCGTCGCTCGCCTGGTTAACCGAAGCCCGCAACAAAAAATCCATAACCCTGAACCTGCGCCAGCCGGCGGGCGCTGAGGTGTTTAAAAAACTGGTAAGGTCCGCCGATGTGATTTGCGAGAACTTCCGCCCGGGAACCCTTGAAAAATGGGGCATCGGTTGGCACGTCTTAAAGGCCATAAATCCCCGATTGGTGCTCATGCGGATCACCGGTTACGGCCAGACCGGGCCCTATCGGGATCGCCCGGGATTTGCCCGCATTGCCCATGCCTTTGGCGGCCTCACCCATTTGTCCGGATTGCCCGGCGAGACCCCGGTGACCCCGGGGTCGACATCCCTGGCCGATTATATGTCGGGGCTCTATGGCGCGGTTGGTATCCTGATGGCTTTGCGCCACCGCGACGCCACCGGCATCGGCCAGGTGGTTGATATGGCGCTGTATGAAAGTGTGTTCAGGGCCCTCGATGAAATCGTGCCGCGCTTTGCCCGCGACGGGTTTGTTCGCCCGCCGGAAGGCAGCGGGACAGTCAACGCCTGCCCGCATGGGCATTTTCTTGCCGGCGACGGAAAATACCTGTCCATTGCCTGCACCACCGACAAAATGTTTGCGCGCCTGACGGCGGCCATGGCGCGGCCGGACTTGTGGCAGCTCTTCGGCCAGCAGGCTGACCGACTGGCGTCCCGCCAGCAGGTCATTGCCGAGGTCACCAACTGGACCACTTCGATGGACCGCAAGGCGGTTTTACATCGCTGTGTTGACCATGAAGTGCCGGCCGGTGCGATTAATTCCATTGCCGATATTTTTGACGACCCGCACTTTCGGGCGCGCGGCGACATGGTGGCCGTCACCGTGCCCGGTATCGGCGCGGTGACGGTTCCCGGGGTTTTCCCCAAACTGTCCGAGACACCGGGCCACATTTCAAGCCTCGGGCCGCGACTGGCCAGTTCCAACGGCGCGATCTATGGTCAAGAGCTGGGGTATTCACCGGCGCAACTGGAGCGCTTCAAGGAACAGGGAATTATTTAACGCAACCGTTGTTCGGCCAGGCGCAGGACCGCCATATGGCGCTCATCCAGGCCCCGGATCATCTCGTCGTGACGGCGCATGGCGGCTTGCAGGAAGCGCCCGCCCGGGGCGGGCGCGGCGTCGCTCTCGTCGCCGCCGCCAAAAAGTTTGCTGTTGAGATCACTGATCTGGCGATATTCGAGATTTTCAGAGGCTGCGGATTGGCTGATGCCATTTTCAACCGATGCCCGCTGGCTTTCGACGGCCGCATCGGTTTGCGCCGTGATTTCCGGGTTGCGGTTCCAGATGCGGGCCAGTTTGGCGCGGTATTTGAGGTTATATTGTGGTGTACTGGAATGGTAAGCGCCGGCGGCGTCCATCCAGTCGTTGGTTTCTTCGTACAACCGTTTCAAAAACCGCGCTGCATAGGTTGTATTGGCCTTTGGGTCCAAAGCCTCGGACAGGCTGGCAAAGGCGTCTTCATGATATAGTAGGTTGATTTGCATGCAGCCGACGTCGATATTACGCACCCCTTCGGTCATCAGAACTTCCACTTCCAGCAGGGCTTGCTGTTTGGATTCGAAGTGCTGACCGCGGCCATGGGCGGTTACGGTCCAGGGCCAGGCAATATTTTCCCGGGTTCCCTTTTGCCAGCGCCCGGTTTCCGCCAGGGAGATGGCGGTCAACAGGTGTTCGGGAATGCCTTCGGATTGTTCCAGCCGGGTCGTCTCATCGACACAGAGTTGCGACGTCTGATCCTCGGTTTTCTGGGCTTTTGTCGCCTGGGCCCGGGCCTCGGGGGGGGCCGCTAACAAAACCACCAGGAGGCAAAGTCCGACGGCGATAAAATTTTTTGCGGGGCGAAAGATCTGTTTCATGGTTATAAACAAGCAAAGCCCGTGCCAGTTTTGCCAGCCCTTAGGCATCGGGCGGGCTGTCGCTGCCGGGGCCGAGCGCCCGCTGCATAACCACGGAATCCAGCCACCTGCCGAATTTATAACCAATGGCGTCGATGGTTCCGGTCGCCCTGAACCCCATTTTCCGGTGGAAATCGATGGACATGGCGTTATGGGAATCACCGATGACGGCGATCATCTGGCGATAGCCCCGCGCCGTGCACTGGTTGATCAGATCGTCCAATAGCCGGCGCCCGAGGCCCAGGCGCTGGGCCTGCTCGGCAATGTAAATGGAGTTTTCCACCGTATAGCGGTAAGCCGGGCGCGGCCGGTAGGCCGAGGCATAGGCATATCCCAGGACCTGGCCCTGGCCGACCGCCACCCGGTACGGGTAACCGGCCTGCACGATGGCATCGCGGCGGCGGCGGATTTCGGCCAGGTCCGGCGGTTGTTCTTCCCAGCTCGATACCCCGTGCACGACCTGAAAACCATAGATCGCCTGGATCGCCGCCAGGTCATCGTCGATAACGTCTCTGATTTCTATCGGTTCGGGCGCGCCCCCGTTCATTCCGCCGCCTTAAGGGAGGCACCGCTTAATTCACTGAAATCCATGGTCGTCATGGCTTTGATGAAACGGCGCATTTGCCGGGTCAGGGTGGCTAGGCCGGGGCCCCGCTCAATGCGCAATTCATCCATATACAGGCTGCGGTTGATTTCAATTTGCAGGGCATGCACCTGGGATTTTGGATTGCCGTAATGTTTGGTGGTATATCCGCCGGCGTAGGGTTTGTTGCGGGCGACGCTGAGGCCGACGGCCCGGCAGATGGTTTCCGCCGCCTGGGTGACACAGGGATCACATGCCGTGCCGTTACAATCGCCCAAGACGATATCGGCCAGGTTGTGGGGAAAATGCGTGCGCCGGTTTTCGCCGGTCGATGGCATGGAATGGCAATCGATCAACAGAACAAAGCCAAACTGCGCCCGGGTCTCGTCGAGCAGCGCCGCCAGGGTCTGGTGGTAGGGCAGGTAGTGGCGTTCGATCCGCCGGCGGGCCTCGTCGTAGGTCAGTTTGCCCGGGTAGATTTCTTCGCCATCGGCGACCACCCGGGGCACCGTCCCGAGACCCGCCTGGATCCGCGGTGATTTGGTCGTCACATGGTCGGGCAGGGGGTCGGAAAACATCTTGGGATCGAGTTCATAGGCGCTGCGATTGGGATCGACGTAGGCCCTGGGGAAGTGGGCCCGCAACAGCGGCGCGCCAAATTCCGGAGCCGACGAAAACACTTCGTCGATAAAAGAATCCTCCGAACGGCGCAGTTGCCGGGGGCTCAGGCGCGACGCCTCGACAAAGGCGTTGCTATAGTCCTGGCCGCTGTGCGGCGAGGCAAAAACCACGGGAACCCGAACCTCTGGGGGCGACAGAAGCTCGACGCCGGATCCTGAACCTGTAGTCATCATGGGGGAATTTTTCCTCGCCCGGGTGGAAGGGGACTGTGCTCCCTATTTATTGCCTGTCTGCCTGCGCGCTGCAAACTTTTAGTGCAAATATCACCGTTTCTTTGGCTTGCAATCCAAATTCAATGGGATATAACCAGCCGAGATACGGGAGCGTAGCTCAGCGGGAGAGCACTGCATTGACATTGCAGGGGTCACTGGTTCAATCCCAGTCGTTCCCACCATGAAAACCCCAAGGGAAACCTTGGGGTTTTGTCGTTTCTGGTCTGAACTCTCTCACACTCACTTTTCCAAATAGAGTGTAGCGCGACAAATGGTTTTGGTACCAGCGACACATGGTTCTGGCACAGAATTTAACTGGATAGCGGGACAATATCAGCGGCTAGGACCTGGGATTTGCCCAATCGGCAATCGACCTTGAACTTACGCTGTGAAGCACTTTTGTCTATTAGTTCGAAATCTGTAACCACTTGGGTTTGGCCGTTGGGGTGTTGGGTTATGCCATTACCGGCGTTTTTCCTGTAGATTATGGGCTCACCCACCATTTTACGTACATGTGCTTCACATAAAGAACTGGCCGCCGCTACGTCCATATGCGGTACCACCTCTATCAAATCTCCCGACCGCACCTGTCGAGCACTAAAATAGACCATATCGGTTCTTTGAGTATCTACACCACAATACACGTAAAAGACCGGGTTTTCCTTATCACCGACCTTGGATGAAACACTCGCCGACCCCGGATCAATGTACTTGCATCGTGGATCAGATTTAGCGACCAAATTGACACCCTTGATAATCAGATCCTTATAAGGTGTTGAGTGTTGATCCCATACAAATTGATCAGCGGTAAATTCGCGGTCACTCCGCTGAAGCGGCGACTCGGTGACCGGGTTGGCTCTCAGCAATGCCGATATGCCTAAAGTCGCCAATATCAAAAATCCGATAATCTTAATGGCCTTCATGATCCGCCTCCCCTCCTGGAGGCGGTAATTTAGCCTAATTCTGCAAAAAGGGAAACCTACGGTGGTTTTCGTTACGACGGGCCTAATAAAGAGAATGATTTTGAAGCGTTTATGGTCACTAAATTGAAGGAAATAGCACCGATAAAACAAAAAGAGAATTTTCTTGAAACTCTCAAGCGACCCCGACAGACTGTAAACATGAACAGGGCAAAAAGGCCCGCCATAATAGGAGAAGTTCATGTCATACAATATCGAATTCCCAGATTTTGTTCTAGACGTTGTAATTCCTGAAGGCTTCGAGGATATATCCTTCCGCCAGGACATGTGCCCAATATTTTATAATGCTGAGCTCGGACTACACTTGCTTGTCGATTATAAAGATCCAGACGCAAGAGAATTTGACGACGGTCCCCGCTTTATCCTGCAGATGGAAAACACGGGTGTACTCGATTTGCATACGCCTTATTCCACACTCCTCGAGACAGACGACTATGGCGAAGTTAGCCAACATATTTTGGCGCTTTAGCTTTAAATGACGCCTGAAGAATTCAGACACATGCGGCTTTTATTGGGGTTCAGTGTCAAAGAAATGGCGCGAGCCCTGAATGCCGATGGCCGTACGGTACGGCGTTGGGAAAGCGGCGCAAGACAGATACCCGCAGCCATTGATCTGGAATTGCAGCAGTTATACGCGGAATCCCAAATACCCTAACCATTTGATCTACGCGCCTGTTGCTGCCTGTTCTGCAAAAGCAGCTCGGAGAGTGCTGTACGCGAACGCTGCAGCCAGCGGGCATACCCCGTTACCGGTAAGCCGTTGTCGCTCCAGCCGTCCGGCCATCCGTGCAGCATCTCTGCGAAGCGCGGGTTTAGTGCCTGTGTCGGCTCTGAGGACTTGGTACCAGCTGTTATAGTGTAGTGGTCCGGGGGCAGTCGGCGGTC
>JAJFII010000009.1 GCA_021775095.1 Rhodospirillales bacterium | reverse complement strand
CGATGGCCGACGGGGCCACCGGTAAAATCACATTTTAATTGAGGCGGCACCTTATCCCTCCCATCCGTCGGCCAGCGGATGGGCCTCATTGACCAGGGCTTTCAGGCGTTCATCGAGAATATGGGTATAAATTTGAGTTGTTGAAATATCCGAATGACCAAGCATTTGTTGTAAGGCCCTCAGGTCGACGCCATGGGCAAGCAGGTGACTGGCGAAGGAATGTCTTAACACATGTGGAGAAACTCGGCGCTGATCAATGCCAGCTTCCATGGCCAGTTCTTTTAACATCTGGCCAAACCGTGCCCGGGTCAAAAACCCCTCTTTGCCGCGCGACGGAAACATCCGAAGATGCGCCCCGTTGGCAATTTGACGTTTGGGTAAAAACGTATCGCGAACCGCCATATAATCGGCAATGGCATCCTGGGCCGGTTCACTCAGCGGCACCATACGTTCCTTGGCGCCTTTGCCGCGGACGATCAGATACCGTTCGTCCCGGGACCGGGCTGCAAGCGGCAATCCGACCAATTCGGTGACCCTGAGACCGGTCGCATATAAGATTTCCAACAGGGCCGACAAACGAAGTCCGTCGCCGCCGGGACGGTCCCTTGCCGAATCGAGCAACTGTTCAACTTCGCTCTCGCTGAGGTATTTTGGCAGGGAGCGCCCGAGTTTGGGGCTGTCGAGGGTTGACGTCGGATCGTCATCACGCACCCGCTCCGCATACAAAAACCGGAAAAACTGCCGAATCGCCGAAACTCGCCGAGCGACGGTGCTTGCCGCCAGCCCGGCACCGCTGAGAGATTTGATATAGGCTCTGATTTGAGTTTGTTCGGCGTCTTCCGGCGCACGTTTGCGGGTGACCATAAATCCAGCAAAGTGTGCCAGATCGCGTTCGTAGGATTCCAGCGTATTGGCCGCAGCACCGCGTTCGACAGTCATCATATCGAGAAAAACTTCGATTTGCCGCAAAGCGGACGCCGGAAGATCGCCGGTTTTCATAGATCGTTCGCGAGGACCGCTTCCAGGGCCAGAGCCTGCGCATCCGATGTTAATCTGATCGACAAAAGTGCCTGCAGAATGACAGACAGACTGCCGACTTCGGTTTTTGCCGGCCCGGCGTCGCCAAGGGCCAACAACGACAAAAGAACGATTTCAGCGACGCGCTGGTAGTCTCTGGCTGGCTCTCCCAGTGACGTTTCATCCGTCGTCACGATCGGTTGCGGCAGCCTTTCCGCCAACAGGGCGTCGCCCATGTTTTGCAGGGCAACCCGTTGCGGCACGTCGTCCGTAGCATCAGGCGGCGATGCGACCGGCCGTTTGTTTAACGCGCTTAAATGGCGCAACCGGTTTATCAGAGCCGCGTTCGGTAGCGTTTGTTGAACACGCGGTTGCCAGCTGATCAGGGGCTGCCAGGCCCTGTCCGGCACATCAACCCCCATCGCCGCCAAAATTGTGAACAACAAGATCCCCTTGCTGCCGGCATCCGGTTGGTCACCGACCGCTTTCCACCAGGTCTCCGTCATTGGACGGTCGATATTTTCGTTGACATCAAACTCGAACAAATGGGCCAGTGGCCGGAACCTATCGATCGCCTTGGCCGCATCATCGTTAACAATGGATCCGGCTTGCAGCACTTGATACCAAGCCTGGGCCCGCTCCAGATCCCCGACCAAAAGCAAGGCGCGAACGGCTTCTGGTGCAAACCAGAGCAACTGATTTGATGGTGGAATTCGTCTGAGCACCGGCTGAAAGACGTTAACGGTTGACCCGTAGCGCCCCTCATCGCGAGCCAAAGCGAATGCCCGCGCCGTTGCTTCGGCCTGGGCGGTCGGTACGGTTTGAACCAACGATGTACGATACAACAAGGCTCGGATCATCGGCCCAAACTCGACTTCTGCCCGGCTTAGGGGGCTGGCCAGATCGTCCTTTGAAAATTCAACACTGGTATATAACTGGCGCAGCGTATCGACGGGTAAGGCACCGGCAGCATCGGCCCGTTCCGCAGCATCAAGGCGCAGGCCAATCGAGGTTTTGGGCGACAACGCAATGGCCCGTAAAACGCTCGGCGTATGGCTCTCCATCACATCGCCCGGCAATTCAATTTGCCCGACCCGCGCCATCGCCAAGTTAAGTGGGGTCGCTTCGCCGAGGGATGTAAGGGCCTGCGGTGTTTCAGATATAATCCCCTCAGCCATCGTTAAAAACGCCTCGTCGGTTTCGCCCAGTTCGCGCATTAACGACAGGCTCAACCCAGCCTTTTCTTTCTCTCCGTTGATAATTTGGCAAAAGGTAAAAGCCTTTTGCCAATAAGCCGTGGATTGGTTGGCCATTTCCTGTTCGGCCATTGCACAGGCCCGGGCATTGTCATTGGATAAGAACCTTAGGTCGGCTTCCAGAACAGCCAGGTCCGAAGCCCGCGCCGTCGGCAGGGCTTCAAAAAGTTGGTTGGCCTCGTCCAGCGCCCCCATTGTCATCAGCGCACTCAAACGCGTGCCAATCAGGTGGTTTTGGTCCTTTGCACCATCAGGAACCCGCGCCGGCGACAACAGCAGTTTTAGCATGAGGGTCCGCATGGCCGCCGATGGCGCATGGGTTGGCAGGTGGCGCAACAACTTTCCGATAAGATTTGCCGATGTCCCCTGCCACATTTGCGTCCCCAAGGCACCGGTTAATGGCGTTAGTGTCCCGGCTTCATCCGCGTTCAGGGCTTTCAGGGTATCGACCTGGACGGCACCACCGGTGATCCGGCTGGATAGGGTTGGCAGGCGAGGATTGGCAATGTCGCTGCGTGGGGTGCGGGGTGCCGGGCTGTTTAAATCGGGCGGATCCGCTTTTTTCGCAACCGGTGCCAGACGCAGGGGACGGCTGGATTGGGCGTGGGAAACATTAAGCGACAACATCGCCACAAATCCGACAATCAAACCGCCAACTAACCATCCTTTAAGATGCAATACCGGCGTCACCTTATTTTGGAAATTTATCATTGGGTATTGTTCTTTCTACGTTATTTACAGGAGCCGGAATGTCCCAGGTTGCAAGGAAAGCACCACCTCCAACGACAATCGCAATAACCAAAATAAACACGAGGGTTGAAAGTTTTTTCATTAGGTTTCCCTGCCCGATCTGCCAGCGCCCAAACCACCGACGGTGATATATCGAACACTCAGCCGCTCTCTACGGGTTGTCATCACGTGATGTCCGATTGCGTTTATCCTATTTTTCGACTATGGCATTTTTACGACAGTGTAAAGGCTGTCGTCAAAAAAGACAGGTTGTCGTATACCGCAGAATAAAGGTCCCTTCTGCAGATAGGGAATGAAAATTCGGCCTGTTACATGAAATGATACACATGACGGTATTTCCGCATGTCGAAGGATGATTTTAAAGTGACCACCGCGCCGCCCCCGTTGCCCCAGACACCAATCGTTTTGATCGGCTTAATGGGTGCCGGCAAAACCTCCGTTGGCCGCCGCCTTGCGCAACGGTTTGAATTACCATTTATCGACGCCGATGACGAAATCGAAAAAGCCGCAGGCTGTTCGATTCCTGAAATTTTTGAAATTTATGGTGAGGATGCCTTCCGCGATGTTGAGCAACGGGTCATTGAAAGATTAATTGGCGAAGGGCCAATGGTTTTAGCGACGGGCGGTGGCGCATATATGTCGGAAAGAACGCGAAAAAATATTGATGGCAAAGCCCTTTCCGTCTGGTTGCGGGCTGACCTGGAGACCCTGGTGGAACGGACCAACCGGCGCACCGGACGTCCCTTGTTGGATAGTGGTACTTCGCCCCGGCAGGTTTTACAAAAACTGATGGACATTCGATATCCGGTCTATGGCGGTGCCGACATCATTGTCGATACCGGCCAGGAAAATATGGAAGTGACCGTTGACAAGGTTGCAACAAACCTGCAGTCATTCATCCCAGCCAGCGCTAACAAGGCCCTGTAATGAACCCGTTTGCAGACTCCATGGAAAAATTAACCGTCGATCTTGGTGATCGCAGTTACCCGATCCTTATTGGTGACAACCTGATCCGCACAGCGGCCCGTCATATCCATCCCATATTAACCGGCAATAAAATCGTTGTGGTTTCCGATGAAAATGTCGCCCCTCTTTGGCTGGAGCCGTTTCTCGGATCCTTCGAAGGGCAGGGATTGTCGATTGAGACGGTAATACTGCCAGCGACGGAATCGACCAAATCCATCGCCCATTTGCAACGGTTGATAACCGAAATTCTGGATTTTTCCATCGATCGCAAGACCACACTGATTGCCCTGGGTGGCGGCGTTATCGGCGATATTACGGGTTTTGCTGCGGCAATATTGCTGCGTGGTATCGATTTTATACAGGTGCCGACGACCCTGCTGGCTCAGGTCGACAGTTCGGTCGGCGGAAAAACCGGCATCAATACGTCCCATGGCAAGAACCTTGTGGGCGCTTTCCATCAACCAAAGCTTGTCCTGGCCGACACGGCAGCACTGAGTACCCTAGCCAAACGGGAATTGTTGGCCGGGTATGCGGAAGTTGTCAAATATGGTTTGATCGACGATTTTGAGTTTTTTGAGTGGTGCGAAACAAATGCCCGGGCGCTGATCGACGGCGATAAATCCGCGCGGCGGTATGCGGTCCTGAAAAGCTGCCAGGCGAAGGCCCGAATTGTCACCGCCGACGAGCGCGAAACCGGACAACGGGCCCTGTTAAATTTAGGCCATACCTTTGGTCACGCCTTTGAAGCGGAAGCCGGTTACGATGGCCGACTTCTGCACGGTGAAGCCGTATCTGTGGGCTGTGTTCAGGCCTTTGAGCTGTCAACCCGACTTGGTCTTTGTGCGTCCCAGGATACGATCCGGGTGCAAAAACATTTTTCCCAGGTCGGTTTGCGCGCCTCATTGTTGGGTCTGGTAAATATCAATTGGACCGTAGAAAAATTAATTGGCCATATGCAGAAGGACAAAAAATCAGAAGACGGGAAAATCAATCTGATTTTAGCGCGCGGGATTGGAAAATCTTTTGTCGCCAATGATGTTGCACTCGCCGAGATCGAAACCCTATTAAGGAAAGCTTTGGCCGACGCACAAATTTGACGGAAACTTACCCCTTTCCCTTAAAATTGGTGTTAGACTGCGCTAAGATATTCCCATGATCCTGACACTGACTATCATATTTGTCCTGTTGTTGCTTTCGGCCTTGTTTTCCGGATCTGAAACAGCCCTGACGGCAGCGTCACGCCCCTATATGCACCTATTGGAGCAAACGGGCGATAAACGCGCACAGGAAGTTAATAAATTACACGCCGAAAAAGAACGGTTAATCGGCACGATTTTGCTCGGCAATAACCTTGTAAACATTTTGGCGTCGGCCCTGGCAACCAGCGCCCTGATTTCGGTTTTCGGTGAATCCGGGGTCATTTACGCAACCGGGCTCATGACCCTGTTGATTTTGATTTTTTCAGAAATCCTGCCAAAAACCTATGCCATCCGCCACGCCAATTCGGCGGCCCTGTCGATCGCCTCGACGGTACGTGTTGCAGTAGTTGTATTTACGCCCTTCACGTCGCTGATCAACCTGTTGGTTCGTGGCATATTCAGGTTGTTCGGGGTCAATTATCGGACATCGGATGTGTTCGATATTGGCGACGAAGAATTGCGTGGTGCCATTGAACTGCATGCCGGTGAAGATGAGCAGGCGGTGCGCCATGAACGGGCCATGCTGAGAAGTGTCCTCGATTTGGCTGAGGTCCAGGTTTCAGAAATCATGACCCATCGCCGTAACGCAACAACCATCGATGTGAACCTGCCGGAAGCCGTCGCCATCGATGAAATTCTGGCCAGCCCGTATACGCGAATCCCCCTGTGGCGTGACGATCCTGACAATATTATCGGTGTTCTTCATGCCAAAGCCTTGCTTCGGGAAATTCGCTTGCACGGCACGAATTCGACGCCCATAGATCTGGCGAAACTGGCATCTGACCCGTGGTTCATACCCGAACAAACCCTGCTGCTTGATCAATTGGAATCCTTCCGGGAACGGCGCGAACATTTTGCCATTGTCGTCGATGAATATGGCGGCCTCATGGGCATCATAACGCTTGAAGACATTATTGAGGAAATCGTCGGCGATATTGACGATGAACATGACGTCACAACCGATGAAGTTAAACGCGGAAACGATGGCAGTTTTGTCCTGGATGGCAGCGCAACAATCCGAGACTTAAACCGCCAATATGACTGGAACCTTCCCGACGAGGAAGCGGCGACCCTGGCAGGCCTCATATTGCACGAATCCCGCCGAATTCCCCAGGTAGGGCAGAGCTTTTTGTTCCACGATTTCCGCTTCGACATTCTTGAACGCCAGCGTCACCAAATCACATCAATGCGCGTCTCACCAACCCTTAAGGATGGTGAAATTTCCAATGACGACTAACGACGGTTGAAACATCAAAGCGTTTTCCGCTTGCGTACCCCCCCCTGCTCTGACCTAGAATTATAATTGCCCGAGGCGCTAAGTAGGAGAATTGAGTATGCAAAGAAAAATTGTTCCCAACATCGTAGAACCCACAAATGTTGCAACGGTTGTCGTTACCGATACGGTTTACCATGCCGCCAAGCTTATGGCCGACAAACACATCGCTGCCCTTGTTGTTGTCGATGGGGCCGGACTGATTATTGGAATTGTCACAGAACGCGATATGACACAGCGTGTAATTGCCGTCGGACTGGATGGAAAAAATACGCCTGTCGAAGACATTATGACTAAAAATCCAGACACCTTGTCGGCTGACGATTCAGCCGGCGATGCCTTGGAGCTTATGCAGACACGCAACTACCGGCATCTTCCGGTAGCAGAAAATGGCAAATGCATTGCCGTCGTTTCGATTCGTGACCTCTATGCCTCCGTCAAGGAAGCCCTGGAGGAGAACATTAGAGAAACAGAAGCGTTTGTTTTTGGAGATCGTTACGGCGCCTAAATTAATTTGCTTGTCGGACATTGCGGGCGGACAACGGGAGAATAAAATTATCCCGCTAAGGCGCTAACAGCGGTGTTTAAAAAACATCGTTCTTGCACTCGGCTGGCAACAACCTCAATTTAATCGCTTAACCCTAATCTGAATTGAGGACACGACGATGCCAATTTCGAAGCCAGCCGAACGCGACCATATACATACCCGTGCCATTCAATGTGCCGGTTATAAGCGCAAAGACGGCTTATGGGACATCGACGGTTATCTTACCGACACCAAATCCTATACCTTCGAAAATCTGGACAGGGGCAACATCCCCAGTGGCGACCCGATCCATCATATGGTGATGCGGATCACCGTCGATGACAACCTTACCATCCAGTCGGCCGAAGCATCGACTGAATATTCACCGTACAGCATATGCGGCGCGATAACCGATTCCTTTAGCAAACTGAAGGGATTGCAGATCGGCCCCGGTTGGCGCCGAAAAGTTAATGAAATCATGGGAGGCACCGCAGGCTGCACACATTTGCGTGATTTACTTGTGGGCCCGCTGGCGGTGACAGCCTACCAAACCATTATTCCAATGCGAAAGTCCGACAGCCAAAACAAACCGCCAAAACGGCGTCCGGCGATCATTGGGACTTGCCACGCCTACGCCTCCGATGGCCCCATCGTCAAACGTCAATGGCCTTCGTTCTACGACGCGCCGGAGTGACGATTGTTTATTCTCAAACGTCGCCGCCGGGATCAATTAACCGCTATTGATTCTGATTTCTGACAGGAGCGAAGTTGCCTTGTCCTGTGAAAAAGCACCCGCATCAATGGCCGCCCTCCTGAAATAACTCACAATAAAGGCGCGGATAGCCGACGTCCGACTTGAGCCCTGGCGTTGTTGTTCGATCATCGAACACAGAACATGCAAGGTGATATCTTCATGTTTACAGATATCATTGAGGGCAAGCCAACTGGCGTTTTCGAGCCTCAAACTGGTTCGCCGCCCGTTTACGGTTACATTTTTACTAATCAGGGAATTGTTAACTGCAGTCATCTTTATTTCCAGACATTTTCTTCAAAATCAAAAATGCGTTCCACTCTGTTTAATCAATAATGCGATTAATCGTTTCTTTTTAGCGTTTCATTGCTTTGAGGATACACAATCGGGGCTTTCAAATAAAGCCCATAATAACAACCTGAAGCTCCCAGCTCTTTATTTTTTTCCCGATGACCTTGGCGCTTTTAACCCGTTGATCGGAATTCAGGGAACCGCAAAATTGTTTTAACCCGTTACCGGAATTTTTCAGCGCCGCCACACCTTGCCTCCGGCACGCAATTTCGACATAGTACTGGCATGCCTATTGAACTCGAATTTGATACGCTTAAACGCCAACCGCTCTCACAGGACGCGGAATTGCGGGCTTGTGAATGGCCAGAATGCAACAAAGACGGCGTACATCGGGCCCCTAAATCCAGAGACGAACTTAATACATTCCGCTGGTTTTGCACGATCCATGCGCGCGAATACAATCGTTCCTGGAATTATTATGAAGGCATGAGCGACGACGAAGTTGAGGCTGATGTCCGCAAGGATACAGTCTGGCAACGACCGACGTGGCGAATTAGCGCCGCCGAGCCGAACGGCAAGGATTTTTCATTTGACCCCGAAGCCTTTAACGACCCGTTTGATCTTTTAAAAAACGCCCGGCACAGAACAACGGGGCATCGCCCTATTGATCCCGGGTATAATTCAGAACAACGGCGCGCTTTAATTATCTTCGATCTTGAGCGTCCCGGTGACGTGGAATCCATAAAACAGCGGTACAAGGAGTTGGTCAAACGCCATCATCCTGACGCCAAAGGCGCCGTATCGGGGTCCGATGAGCGTATCAAGGATGTCAATGAAGCGTACCGTGTGCTCATGGCCTTTGTCGGCGGTTAAAACGAACCCTTTATTAATGGGAAGGGTTCGGCGCGTTGGCTTTAAACGGCATAACCCAACAAAAAGGCGAGTATTTCTGCCCATTTACCCATTGAATCTTGACTGTTGGTCTCTGACCTCTTACGTCATTCAGGCTCGCCGCTTGGTTTTCTGCGGCGTTTCTATTTAACATCCTTTGAACGGAATAATCTGATGACGACGACAGCCGATGCCGCAGCGCCTTTGATGCAACAAGAACCCGATATCAAAGTCTCGGTGCGACAGATTTTTGGTCTTGATAGTGACATGGAAGTTCCGGCGTTTAGTGAAGCCAGCGAACATGTCCCGGAGGTCGACTTGTCCTACCGGTTTGATCACGACACGACCATGGCGATTCTGGCTGGTTTCGCCCATAACCGCCGCGTCATGATACAAGGTTATCATGGAACCGGGAAATCAACTCACATTGAACAGGTGTCGTCGCGCCTCAATTGGCCTTGTATCCGGGTCAATCTGGATAGCCATATCAGCCGTATAGACCTTGTCGGCAAGGACGCCATTGTGCTTCGCGACGGCAAACAGGTTACGGAATTTCGCGAAGGTATTTTACCTTGGGCCCTGCAAAATCCAACCGCCCTGGTATTTGACGAATATGATGCCGGGCGGCCCGATGTGATGTTTGTAATTCAGCGGATTCTGGAGGTCGAAGGCAAATTGACCCTGCTCGACCAGAACCGGGTAATTACCCCTAATCCCTATTTCCGGCTGTTCTCGACGACCAATACCATAGGCCTAGGCGATACCACGGGTCTTTACCATGGCACACAACAAATCAATCAGGGCCAGATGGACCGGTGGAACATTGTCGCGACGCTCAATTATCTGCCGCACGACGCAGAAAAAGAAATCGTGTTGACCAAAGTTCCGCAATATTCGAAAATCGAGGATCACGACCGTGTATCGGCGATGATTGAACTCGCGGACCTGACCCGCGCCGGGTTTATGAACGGCGACATTTCAACGGTTATGTCCCCCAGAACCGTCATTACCTGGGCCGAGAACGCCGATATTTTCAAAGACGTGGCGTTTGCCTTCCGGGTAACCTTCCTGAACAAATGTGACGAACTGGAGCGTTCCGTTGTGTCCGAATATTACCAACGTGCCATGGGCGAGGAACTGCCTGAGGCCGCCAGCAGCGTTTTGGTTCGTTAACGGACGTCAACATGCAAGCAGAAGACCCAAATGAACTGATCAAACGTGTTACCGCAGCCACCTTAAAGGCGGTCGCCGGGCACGGCGAAGAAGAGGTTACCGTTAATTTTGCCCCGGGTGGCGCAAATTTGTCGGGCAATACCGCACACCTGCCGACGCCGGCCGGGAAAATGGATATTGAGGCGTTCACCAAATTGCGCGGTGCCGCCGACGCCATGGGTCTTCGCTTGCGTTATCACAATGAGCAGGTTCACCAGGATCATATGCCACCAGGCCCCGATGCCCGGGCGGTTTACGATGCCCTGGAACAGGTGCGTTGCGAAAGCCTTGGTGCCAACCGACTGAGTGGGGTGTCGCATAATTTAAATGCCCTTTTGGACGAACGCTGTGTCGCCCGCGGTTATGCCGGTGTAACTGAAAAAAACGAGGCCATGCTGCCAGATGTCATTGGTTTGCTTGCCCGTGAACATTTAACCGGTGAAACCACTCCGGCCAGTGCCAAACCCCTGGTCGATCTGTGGCGTCGCGATATCGAATCTAAAATCGGTGATAAATTCCGGGCAATGAATGGTTGTGCCCTTGATCAGGAAGCTTTTTCAGACCTCGTTTATACTTTGATCGAAGAGCTGGAATTGATCGAAGACGATAACCAGCCGATGGATTCAGACGACAACAGTGATTCCGATGAAGCCGGCGACGATGCCAGTGACGAGGGAACGGATTCTTCTGAGGCCGATGCCAGTGACGAAAGCGCCATGACTGGCATGCAGGGGGAAGCCGAAACCGGCGAAGAAAGCGAATTTTCGGACGGCGGTGACGATGACATGATGGCCGGTGCCGGCGACGATGAACCGGCAGGCCCCAGTCTTTGGGACGACAGCCTTCGCCCCAATGATCCCGATGACAGTTTGCGGTATCGTCCCTACACCACTGAATTTGATGAAGTTGTTGATTCGGAAGACCTGTGCGACCCGGAAGAACTCAATCGGCTGCGCCATCAATTGGACCAACAATTGGCAAATTTGCAGGGCGTTGTTTCGCGCCTCGCCAATCGGCTGCAGCGGCGGTTACTGGCCAAACAGACCCGGTCATGGGAATTTGATCTGGAAGAAGGTCTCTTGGATGCCGGACGGCTTTCTCGGGTGGTTACCGACCCGGTACACCCATTATCCTTCAAACTTGAGCGTGATACGGACTTTAGAGACACCGTGGTCAGCCTGCTGATTGATAATTCCGGCTCCATGCGGGGTCGCCCGATTACGGTCGCCGCTATGAGTGCCGATATCCTTGCCCGCACCCTGGAACGGTGCGGTGTTAAAGTTGAAATTCTGGGGTTCACGACCCGGTCCTGGAAAGGCGGTTCCTCCCGCGAAAAATGGGTCGCCGAAGGTAAACCCAAGACCCCCGGTCGCCTTAACGACCTGCGGCACATTGTCTATAAGGGGGCCGACCAACCGTGGCGGCGGGCGCGCAAAAACCTGGGCCTGATGTTGCGGGAAGGACTGCTCAAGGAAAATATCGACGGTGAAGCCCTCCTGTGGGCGCATCAACGGCTCATGGGGCGGCCGGAACAGCGACGTATCTTGATGGTTATATCCGACGGAGCTCCCGTCGACGACGCCACCTTAAGCGCTAACCCCGGGAACTATCTGGAACGTCATTTGCGCGATGCCATTGACTTCATCGAAAACCGATCAGATGTGGAGATTACGGCGATCGGTATTGGCCATGATGTTACCCGGTATTACCGACGCGCCGTAACATTGATTGATGCGGAAGAACTTGGTGGTACAATGATGAACGCGTTGGCCGATTTGTTTGACGAAGACGCGAAGGGTAGGAAGCGTTAATCGGCTGATGGTTTTACAACGGGGCGAAGATCAAAATGCGCCTGCAGACTATTTTTGTAATCCTTGTGCTGCTGGGGCTGGTCGCCTCGGCTGAGGCTGCGCCTGCCCCGGAAATCACACGACAGTATAACGGCATTGATCTGATTGCGATGCCGCTTCCGCCCCAGGGCAAATATGATATAGACCTGATTGAGCCTGCGAGCGCCCTCGCCGCTATAGAGCAGGCTATCGAATTGATATACGCAAAATCGCCGTTCAGCGTTCAGGCCTTCGAACGCCTCAAAAAAGCCGGGAAGATCACGGTTGTATATGATCCGGAGTTTCCAAAAGAAAAATTTTCCTCGGTCATCATTGCCGCTTTTTTCCCTGATTTTTTCCAGAAACAGGGACCGTTGAAAGAATTTATGGTGGTTGTCGGCCGCTACGGTGCCAAATGGCCAATTGACAAACTGGCGGCGGTGATTGTCCATGAATTGGGTGGGCACGGATACCAGCATTTGCGTGGGCGCTCGCAAAAAGACCGAAAGATTGACCGCGAATGCGAGGCCCAATTATACGAGGAGGCGGCGCTGCAGGACTTTAACGTCATACGGTCGTCGTCCGACATGATCCGGTTCAGGCATGAAATGCACACCAATTGGTGTTCCGATTTTCGCCGCTATATGCGGGAACGAGACCCCAAACTTATGGACTACTGGAATTATGGCAAACCGGACGTACCCAAGGTCCTCAATATTTTTGAAGATTATCTGGTGCATTTACGCGAGTTAGGCGTCTCTGGCAAAGCCGTTGCTGCGACCAACAAAAAACGCCTGGCCGATCTGCTTCAGTTGTCCGAAAAAGCAAAACAGAGCCGGTCAGGTCCCGATCTGTACGCAGTGGCGGTTCGCCACTTCAACGGCATGGGAACACCAAAAAACCTCATTGAAGCCTATCAATGGTTTTTATTATCGGCAGAAACCGGATATCCGCCGGCGCAACACGCCACCGGCGTCTTTCTCGAATCCGGATTGGCCGGCACATCAGATATTCAGGCCGCATACATTTGGTACTACCTGGCCGCCAACAAGGGGATCGAAAAGGCGCAGGATCGCCTCAACACCTTGTCTTCCAAAATGTCCCAGGCGGACAAAACCGAAGCAACATCCCTTGCCAAGGCCTGGAAACCAAAGGGGAAATAATTTGAAACCGTGGCGCGTCTCTCAGGGGTTGGCGTTAATCCTCATCGCCGGGGTCATTTCTCCATGCGCGCTGTACGCCGAACCGATCGCCGTTGACGCGCGTCCCATCGTCCTCAATCCGCATGCCCCGGGGCAAACCCGCATTGGTGCACTTGTTTACCGCGGCGGATTAAACCTCTCGTCATCGGAACATCGCTTCGGCGGGTTCTCGGCACTGGGTGTCAGTGCCGATGGCAAGCGTATGATCAGTCTGTCGGACAGGGGCAGCCGGCTAAGCGCCGATTTGGTTTATGATGCGTCCGGAAATCTGAGCGGTTTGCACCGAACCGACCTCTCGTCCTTGGCAGGTCTCGACGGGCGGACTCTGGCGTCCAAAAACCAGGCCGATGCCGAGTCCATGAGCCCGGGTGTCGACGGCGAGATCATCGTCAGTTTTGAACGTCAACATCGAATTTGGCGATATCTTCCGGGACAAACCCTGCCGCAACCGCTGCCGCCTCCTGCCGGCCTAAACCGGCTGGACAGTAATAACGGTATTGAAGCCCTGACTTTACTTGACGACGGGCGATTGCTGGCCATTTCCGAAGGTGTCGAGGATGCCAAAAATGCCATTGCCTGGGTCAGTGACAGATCCGGCTGGTCGCCCCTCACCTATGGGCTCACCGGGGGCTTTCGGGTAACCGGGGCTGCTACACATCCCGATGGGACGGTTTACCTCCTGGAGCGCTATTATACCCTGCGTGAGGGTGTTGCCGTACGCCTTGTCCGGCTGGCCAGCCACCTGATCACGCCTGGTGCCGAACTCCGGGGTGTTACCCTGGCGGAACTGCGGTCGCCCCTTCATGTGGATAATTTTGAAGGGATCGACGTCCGACGGACACCAGACAATCGAACATTTGTTTATCTGATTTCCGATGATAATTTTAATATCCTTCAGTCGACCTTGTTAATGATGTTTGAGGTGCTGCCCAAATGATTGAATTTCGCGTGATAAAAAACATCCTGATTGGCGGCGCTGTTTTGCTGCTGAGCGGCACCGGCAATTCCGGCTTTGGACAAAATCCGACGACGTACTCTGAGCCCGTTTTACTTAAACAATCCGAGCCTCATTTTTCCAGCCCTGTCGACCTCGCCCTATCACTGGATGGGGGTTATTTGCTGGTTGCCGATACGGGCAATAACGAAATAAAGATATTGCAGCCGGGCACTCTCAAACTCCTTTCCCAATTTGGCAAGAACCACCTTGAGGCACCGCAATACATCGCGTTTGAGGCAGATGGGGTGTTACGGGTCGCCGACCGGGGTAACAGCCGGGTGATTTCATATGAATTTAAAGGGGTCTACCGCGACGGCAGTCCCAACGTCAAAAAACTAACCAGCCAAATGACCCCTACGGCCGCACTGGCCCGACCGGGCACAGCGACCGATCCGTCCGGTCAATCCTATGAAGTTGATGGTGAGGGCAATCAGATCCTGATCTTTGACAGGAACCGCAAACCGATCGGCTCCTACGGTGCCGGAGTTCTGCAAAAACCGAAGGCCGTCGAAACGGTCGGTCGCTACTTTTGGATCGCCGACACGGGAAATAACCGCATTTTGCTGCTCAAGGCACCACGCGCCCACAAACAATAACCACAGAAAACAAAAAAGGCCCACAAATGCGGGCCTTTTTAAGGGTTATGCCGATTGTCTGTCAGGCGGCTTTTTTGGCAATCGCATTTTTAACCCGTTTTTTCAGGCGGCGGACTTCCGTCGTCATATCTTCGGTCCGGGCGTCCAGCAAAAAGGCATCCAGTCCGCCCTTGTGTTCGACCGTTCGGATTGCGGCCGCACACAGGCGCAACCGAACGGAGGCTCCTAAGGCTTCGCTCAAAAGTGACGTAACCTGCAGATTGGGCAAAAACCGCCGGCGGGATTTGTTATGGGCGTGGGAAACATTATTCCCGGCTTGCACCCCCTTGCCGGTAAGTGCGCAACGTCTGGCCATTTTGGCGTTCCTTTTTCAATAAACTAAGACCCGGGACAGTATCAGCCCCGGAACGGGCGGTTTTTAGGACAGCCCAGCCCTAAGGTCAAGGGCTGATTAAGCAAACCGGACGATTTAGAGCACTTCCGGGATCATAGGGCGCACTCTGATGGGGGTGAACGGTTTGATCGGTTAGGCGCAGCGCGATGCCACGTATCGGGCAAGAAATGCAACGCCACCGAAGGCCCTGTATACCCCACCGAAGGCGCTGTTGTTTTATTCCGTGACAGCGTCGTGCGTCTGACCCGATACACCGCATCGCGTTGCGATGCCCTCCTAGTCACAAAATAAAAGAAACGGGTCAGAGTACGTCATATTACCCCGGAAACTCTAACCGGCCATCGCAGATTTCAATCCGGCATCGAGTTTATCAAGAAAGGTTTGGGTCTTCATCCAGGACTGTTCAGGCCCAATCAACAGGGCCAGATCTTTGGTCATAAAACCCGCCTCGACCGCATCCACGCAGACCCGCTCCAGGGTTTCAGAAAAATTCACAACGTCCGGTGTTTCATCAAATTTCCCCCGGTAGGAAAGCGCCCGGGTCCAGGCAAATATCGAGGCAATCGGGTTGGTTGATGTGTCCTTTCCCTCCTGATGCTGCCGATAGTGGCGGGTCACGGTACCATGGGCGGCTTCCGCTTCAACGGTTTTCCCGTCCGGTGACATCAGAACGGAGGTCATCATCCCAAGCGAGCCAAATCCCTGGGCGACAATATCTGACTGGACGTCGCCATCGTAGTTTTTACAGGCCCAAACAAATTCGCCGCTCCATTTAAGAGCCGACGCGACCATGTCATCGATCAAACGGTCCTGATAAATAATGCCCTTGGCGGCGAAAGCATCTTGAAATTCTGCCGCGAAGACTTTCTGAAATATATCACGAAACCGTCCATCGTATTTTTTTAAAATGGTGTCTTTATGGGAGAAAAAGACCGGCCAGCCCAAATCCAGCCCATAGTTAAGACAGGCGCGCGCAAACCCCTCGATGGAGTCGTCCAGATTGTACATGCCCATAGCGACGCCACTACTGGGAGCCTGAAATACCTCATACTCCTGGATTTCACTGCCGTCATCGGGTTCAAATTTCATGGTTAATTTACCAGGGCCCGAAAACCGGAAGTCGGTTGCCCGATATTGATCGCCAAAAGCGTGCCGCGCGACGACAATCGGTTTGCTCCAACCCGGCACCAGACGAGGCACATTTTTACAAATAATCGGCGCTCGAAATACCGTACCGCCCAGAATATTACGAATGGTGCCATTGGGCGAGCGCCACATTTCCTTGAGGCCAAATTCCTCGACCCGGGCATCTGTCGGTGTGATCGTCGCACATTTGACCCCGACACCATATTTCTGAATGGCTTTGGCCGAATCGATGGTGATCTGATCGTTGGTTTGGTCGCGTTTTTGCACGCTGAGGTCATAATATTTTAGATCAATGTCCAAATAAGGGAGAATCAATTTTTGTTTGATGAAGTCCCATATAATTCGGGTCATCTCGTCGCCATCAAGTTCGACAACTGGTGTTTGTACCTTTATTTTCGACATTTCACGTAATCCCTTAAAAGCCTGGCGGTCGGTGGTGAGGGGCAAACAAAAAAATTAGGAATGACTGTTCGATTTAATAAGCCATCCAACTCTTTACGGTTCATTACAGATTATTTGACTTCGCTTTGAACGCCGGCGACGGCGCGCGCTCAAGAATGTCAAAAACCTCAGCAACGTTGCTGGCAAATTGACAAAGTCCCCGGGCGGCAGGGTCGGCAAACCCCTTGCTGATAACCGCATCTATCAACTCCGACAATTCCGACCAATAGCCGGCTGTATCCAGGATGATAATTGGTTTGGCATGCAGCTTTAATTGTTTCCAGGTCATAATCTCAAAAGTTTCGTCCAGTGTCCCCAATCCGCCCGGTAGCGAGACAAAACCGTCCGATAAATCAAACATTTCATGTTTTCGACTGTGCATATTGTCGGTGATAATCAGCTCGGTAACGTCGGTTTTTCCAACTTCCAGGTCTTCAAGAAATTTGGGTATGACACCGTACACTTCGCCGCCGTTTTCCATGACGGCATTGGCGACCACCCCCATAAGACCAACACTGCCACCGCCATAGACCAATCGAATTCCGCGGTCGGCCATAACCGCCCCCAGTTCGCGGGCGGCATCTTCATAGGCCGGATCATTGCCAAAGCGAGATCCACAAAAAACACAGAGAGATGAAATGGACTTCATAGTCAACTAAAATTCCGATAACGTTTTTGTTACTCAGTTTCTGCAACACATTAGTATAGATTAAGGTTCAATTTGAAAACACTGGAGAGCACTGATGAATCGACTTCTGACTTACATGAGTATTTTTTTCGCGGCCTTAATTTTGATGGGGGCAACGATTACGCCGTCCCATGCGGACGGTGCCGGTGAAATAAAGAACCGACAATTGGTTATGAAAGCCTTGGGCGCACATATGGGGGCCATGGGCAATATCCTGAAAGGCCAAGGCGGCAATTCCGGACATCTGACTTTGCATGCATCGGCGATAGCCAACCTCGCTACTCTGGCGCAAGATGCTTTTCCCGCCGGTTCCGGCCCCGAAGCGGGCAAAACTCGAGCCCTCGCTAATATCTGGGAAAGTGGTAGTGGGTTTCAAAAGGTATTGGCCAATTTTAAAGTCAACGCCGATGCCTTGGCGAAAGCCGGGCAATCCGACGACAAGGCGGCATTTGGCAAAGCCATGGGAAACCTGGGCAAGGACAGTTGCGGCACCTGTCACAAAGATTATCGGATGAAGGAAAAGTAGTACTTCGTATGGATTGACATTAAAAGAGGCGGGGACGTTAGTCGTTCCCGCCTCTTTTTACTTTGACGCACGGACAATAAAAGATGTATCGGCCACTTAAATTCCACACCTTCCCTATTCTCGGATTGTTCCTCATCCTGGCAGGGGTTTTCCCCGGTTCACCGGTTGGTGCCGCCGATCCAGACCCTAAAAACGGCGCTTACATCTTAACCGCAGCCGGCTGCGTCGGTTGCCATACAACTAAAAAAAACCGTGAGGAAGGTCGTTTGTTAAGCGGTGGTCGGATGCTAAAAACACCTTTTGGGGTTTTTTACAGCCCAAACATTACGCCGGACCCGGAGCACGGTCTCGGAAAATGGACGGAAGCCAACTTCATTGAAGCCATGAGAAACGGCAAAAACCCCGATGGGGAACATTATCTTCCTGTTTTTCCCTATACGTCGTTCACAAAAATAACCGATAAGGATATGCGCGATTTGTGGGCGCACCTGAAGGCCCGCCCTGCCCTGGCCGATGCAAACATCCCCCATGGCGCTCCCTTGATATTCCGCATGCGTTTTACCATCGGCCCGTGGAAAATGATAAATTTTAAAGCCGGCGCCTTCGAACCCCGGCAGGATCAAAACGCCGAATGGAATCGTGGTGCCTATTTGGTCAATGCGTTAAGCCATTGCGGCGAATGTCATACGCCTCGGAATCTGATGGGAGGGTTAAAATCAACGATGTACCATGCGGGCGCAAAGGATGGTCCCGAAGGCGAACCGATCCCCAATGTGACCATGGATAAGGCAACAGGAATTGGCGAGTGGTCGGTTAATGATTTGGATACGTTATTTTCCATGGGCATGTTGCCGGATGGAGATTTTGTTGGCGGCGGCATGGCCGAGGTCGTGGAAAACATCAGCAAACTGACTGCCGATGACAGGAAGGCAATCATTACCTATATAAGAACCGTACCGGCCATTAATAACAAAATCAAATAACCGATCCTTTGAAGCCTCAGTTATCTGAAGGCTTTTCCCTCTGGGTATTCGGTGATATGACGGCATTTATTTACGATTCGATAAGTATCCATCACAGGAATCGATGGATACAGCTAGAATTGGTGCAGCAACACTAAAAAGACGGCGGAAACCATGGGACACCCACCAAATTGGCATCGTACGTTTTTTGCCGCCAAAAACGTGGTAAGATAAGGCTATGTTTCAGAACCCCCTCATTTTGGCAGTGATCGGCGGATTGGCGGTTATCGGCGCGATTGTCGCCAATGTCCAATTGTGGGAGGATGATACAGACGAGGTAAGGGCACCGAAGACCGGGCAGGTTGCGCCTGATCCAGGGCTTGGTACGGCATCACCAGCCGGTGCAGAAGCGCCAGTTAAGCTGGCATCCGATGCCGCAACACCTATGGCACCTGAACTCGCTACGGCGGCACCCGATACCGCACCACGTGATGCAACGGCACCCGATACCGCAGCGCTTGTAGCGGCGGCACCCGATACCGCACCACGTGTTGCGGCGCTGCCCGATACCGCACCACTTGTTGCGGCGGCACCGAAACAAAGTTTACAAACCCGCATTATTCCGAACCCCTTAAAAGCTGCAAAATCCTTTGTAAAGGCACCTGCCCAGGACCCGGCACCTGCCCTCCAGGCATCTGCTGGCAAAGCAATCCAAGAGACCGGCCAATTCGCAGCGGCGAATACCGTCCAGGCGGGGGCACCGGACGTCGGACGAACGGCAGAACAAACCATCGGTCAAAGTGCGGCGCAACCCAACGCGAATCAACCGTCGCGCCCGACCGTCGACACCCCCAACCAGTCAGTTTCAGCCCCACTCGAACAAAAATCCGTTCAGGTCGCCCGCGCTGACCCGCAACAACCGGTACCCTCGGCAGCACCACCGATCCAACAATTAACGCCCCCGAGTTTTGATGTTGTCCGGATCACACCTGAGGGCAATGCGGTAATCGCCGGCCGCGCGCGACCCGGCAGCCAGGTTGTCATTATCGATAATGGAGAATTTGTCGGGCAACTGGATACGGATACCAACGGCGAATGGGTATTTGTTCCCGATAACCCGTTTCCATCGGGCAGTCGTCAACTGGGACTTGAAATGCATGTGGATGGGCAACAACCGGTACCGTCAGACGATGTTGTCGTCATTGTCATTCCAGAACCGCAAAAAGACATCGTCGGGCGCAAAAGCAATTTACCGGCTGTTCCCTTGGCCCTTAAGTTTCCAAAAAAGGGCGGAGCCAGCACGGTTTTTCAAAAACCGCCTGGGGATCCCGGCGAAAGCCTATTAAGCGTCGATACAGTTGATTACGACGATGCAGGCCGACTGCTGATCAGCGGTCGGGCGGAACCATCAAGTTCAATCTTTGTCTATTTGAATAATGTGATTGCCGGCAAAGTTGATGCCGACAACAATGGAGGTTGGCGGATGCAACCGGAAGAACGGGTGGAACCGGGTCTTTACACATTGCGTGCCGACCAGATTACTGGCGCGGGAAAAGTTAAGGCAAGGGTATCAATGCCGTTTTCGCGCGCCCAACCGATGGAAACGATGCCATCGGAACCCTTCATTATTGTTCAACCGGGCAACAGTCTGTGGCGCATTGCCCGCAAGACTTACGGCAGTGGCATTGGATTTACGACCATTTACCAAGCAAATCGGGACCAGATCACAGACCCGGATTTGATATTTCCTGGACAGGTTTTTGCTTTACCGTCCGATACCCTCTAAATTCAGGTGGTCGCTGCACCGGTCTCGCGATTGCGAGCCATGGGCGGCCGGACAACGCGGGACATCAGCTGTAAGAACGGTTTGGCGCGAAGCATGAGTTGTGTGGTTTTGGTCAGAATAAGGACCGGCGTCAACGGTTCATCGAAAACGTAGTCTTCGAACAACATAATGCGCTGTTGTGGCGTGATTTTTACGCGCCCGCCCATATGTCCCGTCGCCGCTCCGAGAATTTCCATTGTTGTCGCCCGTCGAGACGGTCCTTCAACGGTATAGGGAACATTGCCTAAATTGGCATGTACCCGCATATTTGTTTTTTGTCCGTCGGTGCCAGCCTTAACGGCAAACAGGAACCCCAAATATTCGAAGGTAAACTCTAATTTATTTCCCTTGCCCGCCAGCTCGGTCGCCTTAACCAAACCGATCGGCCGATCATTGTTTGAATTGACTGATTCTATAAAAGTTTTGGTTTTATTTGCAGCGTTCTCAGACACCTTTGTGCTCCTAATTCTAATTGCCAGTTACCTTATAACAAAGATCACCCTTAAATCCCATAAAGATCGTCTACGCCGCGCGTCCGGTCGGAGATGTCTTTCAGGCAATGCCGCTTGCCGGGGGGCCTTAACGCTTGCTGCGGCAGACGGAAACATCCGCAGAATAGATTCGCCCGCGGTTTTGGATGTCCGTTGGCGTCTGCAATCCGCCTCGGGATTGCGATCGATAGCCCAGGCCGAAACCCATGGCCAGCCATCTTTGGGTGTTCTTGCAGATAATTCTTGCAGGAACAGGCGGGCGCACCAAAGGAAATCGTTTTAAGTCATTTCCGTGCGTCTGTTCGCAGATATCGACAAGCCCGCAAGAATGTGTGACAAATCACCAGAACGGCTAATTGGAAATGAGTATTTGCCCTGATGTTAAAAACTGTATTGGTCCCAATCAACCGGGCTGGATGGCCTTTTATCGCGCTCTTCGCGGCGGTCGCCGCAGGCCTGTGGTATTGGCATATTGCCGCTGGACTGGTTGGCTGTGTCCTGACCCTGTGGTGCGTCTATTTCTTTCGTGACCCCGAGCGCTACACGCCAACGCGCGAAGGCCTGGTGATTTGCCCGGCCGACGGGGTCGTGCAATCGATTATCAAGGCCGTGCCGCCGGAGGAGTTGGGGTTGGGAAGCGAGCCCAGGACCCGAATTGCGGTTTTTATGAACGTTTTTGACGTGCATGTAAACCGGGTGCCAATTAGTGGGACAATTTCCGTCGTCAGTTACCGACCGGGAAAGTTTCTGAACGCGTCGCTTGATAAAGCGAGTATAGATAACGAACGGATGAGCTTGAAAGTTACCGGCGACGATGGAACAGAAATCGGATTTGTCCAAATTGCCGGTTTGGTCGCCAGACGAATCCTGTGTTATGCAAAAGAGGGCGACACGTTTCAGGCTGGACAACGATTTGGCCTGATTCGATTTGGCAGCAGGGTCGACGTTTATTTACCTGACGGTATTGGATCGCTGGTTTCCGTCGGCCAGACGACACTTGCCGCAGAAACCGTCCTGGCCGATTTGACTTCCAAAGAATCGCCGCGTGACGGTGAAATTCGATAGGCGCGAGTATGGACCGATGACCGAAGATTCAGAACCCGCAAAAAAACCGACCCAACGGCTAAAAGAACTCCCCTTTAACCGGATGATCCCGAATATTTTGACCCTGCTGGCGCTGGCGGCAGGACTGACATCTATCCGTTTTGCGCTTCTCCAGCAGTGGGAATTTGCCGCCTTGTCTCTTGTTGTTGCCGCAATTTTGGACACCCTGGATGGTCGTGTTGCGCGTTTGCTAAAGGGTGCCAGCAAATTTGGCGCAGAATTGGATTCCTTGTCGGATTTTGTTTGTTTTGGCGTTTCCCCCGCCCTCATTCTTTATTTGTGGGCGATGCAACAGGCCGGTCGAGCCGGTTGGATCCTGGTGATGCTGTTCGCCATGTGTTGCGGCCTGCGCCTTGCACGATTTAACGTTGCCTCCGACGACGAAAACACACCGGCATGGAAAGCCAATTTTTTTGCCGGGGTACCGGCACCCGCCGGTGCCGGATTGGTATTGTTGCCGTTAATATTGTCGTTTCAAATCAATTCTGACGTTTTGCGCAACCCCTGGTTCGTTTCTTGTTTTTTGTTTGTTGTTGGCGGATTACTTGTCAGTTCCGTACCCACCTATTCCTTCAAAAAACTCAAAATATCGCGCAACTTTGTGTTACCGACGATGTTAATTGTCGCCGGTGTAGCGGCATTTTCTGTCAGTGTGCCCTGGCTCACCCTGTCGACTGTTTTAGGGTTATATATATGTACTTTCGCGTTCAGTGTCCGCTCCCATCGCCGGTTTGAGGCCGCCGACCCGAGTACTCCTGAGACCACCGACCCGAGTGACTCTGAAACGGCGGACCCAAGTGACTCCCGCTAAGCCATTCACGCCATATTCCGAGCCATCTGTTTGTCGGCCCTGTGCACCTTGCGGCGGTCCAGCCAGGCCCGGATATTGGCACGGAACATAAGCGCGGACGGCGTTATCAACAACGTGAGGACCGTTGCAAACCCCAGGCCATAGACAATTGCGGTCGCCAGTTGCTGCCACCATTGACTGGACGGCGCGCCGATCAGGACAGTACGTTCGACAAAATCAATGTTTGCACCAACCACCATGGGCAGAAGACCCAACATGGTGGTAATTGTGGTCAACATAACGGGCCGCAAACGCTGTGCTCCGGTTTTCAGTATCGCCGTCAGAGCATCGGGCTCAGTTTCGCGCAGCCGATCATAGGTGTCGATTAAAACTATGTTATTGTTGACGACGATCCCAGCCAGTGCGATGACACTGATGCCGTTCATGACGATGCCAAAGGGTTGATCTGTGATCATTAAACCAATCAACACGCCACCCGTCGACATGACGACAGCAAACAGAATCAGGCCGGCGGAATAAAAACTGTTAAACTGAGTTACCAGAATAACCGCCATAATAAACAAGGCGATACCAAACGCTTTGCCGAGAAATTTCTGGGCTTTTTCCTGCTCTTCGTTTTCTCCCTTGAAATCGACCCGAACGCGGGGGTCCAGGTCCGCTGTTTGCAACCAGCGAACGATCTCTTTGACTTTGTTATCCGGCAATTCGCCCTCAACCACATCAGCCTTAATCGACATGGTTCGCCGGCCATCCGTGCGCTGTAAATTACCGGTATGGGGTTTGGCATCCCGGGTAACAAAATTACTCAGGGGAATCTGGCCGACGGAAGTGATTGAGCGTATATTGTCGAGTTGGTCAATCGTCCGATAAGCCTTCGGGTAACGGGCACGTATTTCCAGTTCTTCGTCGGAATCGTCGGGCCGGTACTCCCCCAGCTTTATTCCCGTCGACACCAATTGAACCGTCCGGCCAATCAAGTCGACACTGGCACCAAACTTCGCCGCCTGGGCACGGTCGGTCTTAAGCTCCCAATCAATGCCCGGTAATGGCCGACTGTCTTCAATGTTGATAAACCCGCCGATTTCGTCCAGTCCCAGAAGAACTTTTTTGACCATGGGTGGGATTGCTTCAGGGTTCCGTGACGACAATTGAACCTGGATCGGTTTGCCAACGGGAGGGCCGGCTTCTTCGATCCGCCGGTCGACAATGATACCGGCTAAATCCTTGGTCCGATCCTTTGCTTCAGCCAATATGACATCGGCTTTCCGACGCAGATTCCAATTAACAAATTCAAGTGTGATCGTGCCAATGATGTCTTCAGCTTCGCTGGAGTTTTGTTGCGCACCGGTTCGCAAATAAATGGTTTTAATTTCGCCACGTTCCGCGTTCAAGGCCAAAATGCGCTGTTCGACTTCAGCCATCAGGTCATCTTTTTCGCGCACAGCCAGATTACCGCGGGCTTTTACCTGCAGTTTCGCAAACTCCGGTTCGACATCCGGAAAAAACTCGATTCCCCGACCAACCTTGCCGAAAGTTACAAAGACCGCCGCCAACAAACTGATCGCCATCAGCAGCGTTTTGCCGGGATGGCGCAATACGGCGCTAAGCACGCCAACGTAAAAGCCTGTAAAACCGGCAATTTTAAATGTTCTTGTCGTTTCTTTGCCGGACAGGCGCGTAACCGTATCCGGATCTGCCGTTCCCGAAGCCTTGCCGAATACACCGCCCAGGGTTGGCACGAATATCAGGGCCATGAATAAAGAGGCACTCAGCGTCGCGACCAGGGTAATGGGCAGGTACTTCATAAATTCGCCGACAACTCCGGGCCAGAACATAAGCGGCAGGAATGCTGCCAACGTGGTCCCGGTCGAGGCAATAATTGGCCAAGCCATACGTTTGGCGGCCATGCCATAGGCGATCTGTGGATTTTCCCCCTCGGTCATTTTCCGATCGGCATATTCGGTAACCACGATAGCCCCGTCAACGAGCATCCCCACGGCCAGAATAAGACCAAACAGGACAATCATGTTTATGGTGAAACCATTTGCCGACAACACCAGGATCCCCGCCAGGAAGGAGCCGGGAATGGCGATCCCGACCAAGGCCGCTGAGCGAACGCCTAACGCCCAAACAACAATGATCATAACCAGGAGGATGGCTGTAATGACGTTGTTCTGCAAGTCATTCAGCCGGTCGCGAATGTTGTCTGATTTGTCATTGATATAGGTGATGGTGATCATATCACGGAGCGTTTCCGGCCAGATGGCCTGTTCCGTCAAGACAATGGCCCGCACCTGGGCAACCGTGTCTATGATATTTTCACCGGATCTTTTCGAGACTTCCAGGGCGATCGCGCCATTACCGCCGATCCGGGCAAAACTCAATGAGTCTTTAAAGGTACGACGAACCTCGCCGACATCTCCCAGGGTAACGACGGCGTCGCCTTCGACCTTTATCGGCATCCGCATAATGTCCTGCACGGATTCAAACAAACCCGGAACCTTCAGGCTGAACCGCCCGCGGCCCGTATCCTGCGCTCCGGCTGCAACTAACAAGTTCGAAGTCCGAATGGCATTCACCGTATCAATGGGCGACAGGCCGTAACTTTCTATCTTGATTGGATCAATCAGGATTTCCACCATTTCATCGCGGTCGCCGGCAATCGCCACTTCAAGGACGGACGAAATGCCTTCGACGCGATCCTTAAGGTCACGGGCCACTTTCAACAGGGTGCGTTCAGGAATAGCGCCTGACAAGGCGACAATCACAACAGGAAACAAACTGAAATTCACTTCGTGAATTTCCGGCTCATCGGTTTCGCTGGGAATTTCCGGTTTCGCCAGATCTACTTTTTCCCGGACTTGGTTCATCGCATGATCGGCATCGAAACCGGCCTCGAACTCGAGGGTTACATTTGCCCCGCCTTCGAAGGCCGACGCGCGCATTTCCTTGACGCCCTCAATGACCCGTAACTCCTGTTCCATCGGTCGGATCAGCAACCGTTCCGCGTCTTCCGGAGAAATCCCGTCATGGTTCATGGACACATAGATGATTGGAATATTGATGTCAGGTTCGGCTTCTTTGGCGATATTAATATAGGCTACAGACCCGGAAATCAGGACCAGAAGCAATGTCGCGATAACCGTACGGGAATGGCTTATGGCGGCATCGATGAGGGCGTTCATGAGGGGTCTTCCGGCGTTTCGGTTTGGCGCAGGTCCTGTTCGGCCTGGTTTTTAATTTGCGCTTCCGTTGCCGTACGCACCTTTTGCTCGGGCAGCACAAATTCCTGACCCACGGTGATAAGCGTCACAAGCTCGGGCAAGCCGCCTAGCCAAATCCCCGCCGGCGTGTCGGCAACAATTTTAACCCGATGAAATACCACAATCCCCTCGTCATTGACGGCTTTCACACCAACAGCGCCTTCGGCGTCAAGGGTCAACACGGCCGGTGAAACCAGGTGTGCACGTTCACTCTCGGCCTGCAACCGCAGTTCTGCTGTTAACCCCTCCGGGACCGATCCAGACGCATTTTCGACCCAGACATCGACATCAAATGTGCGAGTGGACGACGCGCCTATGCGCGAAATGAATTTAACCTGTCCGCGCACTTCGCGCCCATTGGGTAAGACGGCGACGGCATCGGTGCCCTGGCGGATCCTCGAAACGTCACGCTCCGAAACCTGCCCGACAATGCGAATTGGGTCCAGATCGACAATCGCCGCAACGATATCACCCGATTTTACATAATCGCCGACACTCAATGGAAGGGTATTGATGACGCCGTCAATGGGTGCCCGAATGACGGTCTTTGAGATCTCCATTTGAATGGACTTTAGACGGGCACGGGCCGATTCCAGATTTGCCTTTTCTTCGGCCAGCCTGACCTGTGACTGAAACTGTTTTTTTGACAGGCGTTTTGCCGCGTTGTAGGAAATTTCCTGATATTTCATCTTGGCCTTAGCCTCAGCCAGTTGACTTTGACGGTCATCCATAAAAATTTGGAAGAGGACCTGGCCCTTTTTAACCAAATCCCCTTTGTTTGCCGCTTTTTTAACAATACGGCCCGATATTTCCGCCGCTATATTGGCTTGGTTTATGGCTTCAGTGCGGCCGAATAGAATAACCTGGCGTTCATGGACACGTGCCACCGACTGCTTTATCCGGACAAGCGGAAGCGGCGTTTGCTTTTCGGCCAGCGGTTCACCAGCGCGAACGGCAGGTTCATTGCTACTCACCACCCCAGAACCAATCCAGGCAACGGTAGCAACTGCCAACAATGTCGCGATAATCTTCGATGAATAGTTACGGTGGGATTTTCGCTTTTTTTCAGTCATCACCCGTTCCTTGATTTCTTGTTTGTTCTGTACCGTCATCCATTGGGTTCGGACAATAATCGTTTAACAGTTGGCCCTGGTTCTCGACTAAAAAGGCAGACATTGTTTCGTAAAACCGCAACCCCATCTGCAAAGCAAAGGTTCTGCCATTTCTAAAATTCTGGATGTCGATAGACCTGAGTTTTTCGGCCTGGGTCTGGAAGTGACAGAGGTAGGAATCGTAAACCGCTTGCAAATCACTTTTCGACATATAATCGGCAAAAAACAGCCGAACGATATGGTCTGAACGAAACCGGTCTTTGGCCGGCGGTTCCGCCAAAGCTTTTTTAAACAACGCCAATCCACTGGGGGTAAGGCTATAAACTTTTTTATCCGGCCGTTTTTCCTGTGCCAATTGGACAACCGTAACCAGATCTGCCTTCAGCAAGGCGCCCAAAGCCGGATATATGGAACCGTATCCAGCGTCGTAGAATTGGCCAAACGGGCCGTCATCGAACATTTTGTGTATTTCATACCCGGTGGCATCGCCCAGGGTCAAAGCACCAAGGCACAAAGTTTTCACATCCATCGTCAGTGGCTCCCGCATATGGATTACCGTTGAGGCCAACCCTTTCGTTGATCCCAATCATATATATTGGTTTGATATATATCTCGTCAATATAGATTTTATTGACCTCTGTCATGCAAAAAATGCAGAGGTGGGGGAGGCTAAAGGCTCCAGGGCAGGACGGGGGTAAAGGTATCCGTCAACAAATCAACGAAAGCCCGGACTTTTGGCGACAAATGTTTGCTGTGCGGATAAACCGCATAAATATTAACATCATTTACCATCTCATAATCCTGCAGCACCGGTACCAGACGCCCGTCCTTCATGTCAGATCCGACAACGAAGTCAGCGGCGCGGATCAAACCCAATCCGGCGAGGCCCGCATCATAGATCGCCGATGCGATATTCGTTTCAAAATTACCCGAAACCCGTACCCGCTGCGGGCCATCCGGACCCTTGAATTCCCATTGGTTAAGGCTGGTTTCAAAACTTAAGGTCAGGCAATTATGGGATTTTAAATCCTCCGGGGTTTTTGGCGCACCAAATTTTTCGATATAGGCGGGTGCTGCGGCAACGGTTCGATGCACCGGTCCGAGTTTGCGGGCAATCAGCGTGCTGTCGGGCAGCTCAGCTATGCGGATGGCAACATCCACTTCCTCTTCGACCAGATTAACGAGGCTGTCCGTCAACGTCAGCTGTACGCGCAGATTGGGATATCGCGCCAGAAAATCAGGAATAAGGGGTTGGATATGCAATTGCGCGAAAGTCGTGGATGCGTTTATTTTCAAGAGCCCGCGTGGTTCGGCGTGCAACTCGGTGACGGCCATTTCCGCTTCATCAATTGCCGACAGAATAGGGATACTACGCTGATAAAAGGCGTGTCCTTCCTCGGTCATACTCAGCCGCCGGGTCGTCCGGTTCAACAGGCGCGCACCCAACCGATCCTCAAGTCGGCCAATTAATTTGCTGACAGCCGACGGAGTCAATTTCAGGGCACGTGCAGCGGACGAAAAACTTTCGTGTTCCACAACACGCACAAAAACCGACATTTCTCCCTGTTGATCCATTGAACCCCTCAATATGCCCTAATTATGATATTTATTCATAAGTATTGTTCTTATTTCTCACTTTATCAATTTTTAGGCAACAGATTATTTGCTTTCGTCATCAAAATAGGTAACTCGACCCCCACCGATCACAAACAGGGCAGGTCGACGATCCCACTGACGATACCGCCGACGTCAATTATTGCACCGGGAAGAGTAAGTGTGTTTATGGCACCGGTCGCCAAATTAGCAATGGTAATCGATCCCCCCGACAATCCGATTCCGCCCGATCCAAGGATTGGACCAATAACAGGAAATCCGGGGGTTGACGGCGGGCCACCAGCAGATGTCTGGAAATTGTTGAGATCGTCCCAATTGTTAGCACCGTTGGCGTTTGTCTCGACAAGGATATCTACGCCAACCAATTGCATGCGAGGGACTGCGACATCGCCTAATAACAAGGGTAGAAAATCCACTTCGGCAATCAACGCCTGCGCGGTGAGCATATCCGGTTGCGACCCCCACTTGGCATTCTCGATGCGCACGCCTCTAACAATAATGCGCGGTGGCAGGGAGACCGTAAAATCGATTGGCCCGTCAATATGCAGGCTTCGGCCGGATAACTTCCCGACCCGGTCTTGCAGGTCCTGTTTCCAGCCTTCGACGTCACTCAGGTTTGCATAGGCAATGATGGCACCGATTCCTGCCGCCAGGAGAGCCATTTTAAAGGTCATCCTGAAAAAGCCGCCGATGAGTCTGAACATGGTTTTGGTAATTCCTTTTCGCCGTTATGGTTTGGATGAAACCGGTGAGAATGACCTGGCCCGTTTGGCCGCACGGGTTCGCACTTCGGGAGGCAGGGATTTTGCGTAAAGATCGCGGTTTTGTTGCGCCTGCTCATTGCCCAGGGCAGCGGCGATGAAAAACCAAGTTAACGCGGATTCTGAATCAACCGCACCGCCTTCACCTTTCGCCAGCATAATGGCCAATTGATGTTGGGCGAGAAGCACGCCAGCCTCTGCCGCCTGCAAAAGATGACGTCTTGCGGTTTTTAGGTTTTTGCCAATGCCTTGGCCCTGATAATAAACCATTGCAAGATGAAACGCGGCCAAGCCGTCGCCGGCGGTGGCCGCCTGGCCAAACCAGTGTACGGCTTTGGCAACGTCTTTTTGCACGCCTTGTCCGGAAAGATAAAGGCTGGCGAGGTTAAATTGCGCCGCCCGATACCCCTGCTCCGCAGCGGCAGCAAACCAAACAGAGGCTTCCTCCGGATCGACATCAACACCTTGGCCCTGCAGATAGGCAATGCCTAAATTAAATTGTGATTCTGCATATTCATGTTCCGCCGCTGCTTCAAAAAAATCGAACGCCTTTTCATAATTCTGTTCAACCCCCAGTCCGCGTGCAAACAGCCTGCCGAGATTATTAAAGGCTTGCGGTATGTCATGTTCCGCGGCCCGCCCATACCAGGCCGCTGCCGCCGCCGGGTCCGGTCGAACCCCCCGCCCATGTTCATAAGCAACACCCAAATTATGGAGGGCCGGGCCATAGTCCGCTTTCGCCAGCATTTGCCAGAGCGACAAAGCGACGGCGTATTTTTTTTGTTGGTAAGCGATAATGGCGTCAGTAAATTCCTGGGGCGTCGGTTCAGCCGCCGATGTCTCTTCCGGAAATTCCAACAGCGCCTCACCCGGGTCTTGCTGCGCTGCCACTTTTTGTGTGGCAAAAAAAACCACAATCGGAATTAACCAGAGTATTTTGAATAGTTTCCACATAACACATCATAGGCATATTTTTATGATCGACCACCCCAATATGTAGCCGCCCTAAGGGCTGGCCTCCGGCATTTTCTATGCAATAATCAGCCCCCGTCGCTTGCGGGTTTGCGCAAGTCGCCGCCGGAACAGACACACCCACTTGACGCTGGCATTGGAACCCGGTTAGTTAAAACCACGGCAGGGACAAAGGTTGGGAAATCTGTGAGCAAATATTCCATATTCAGCTTGGCACGCAACGCTCTCAATTTTCACAAAAATTGGGAACAAGCCTGGCGCAGCCCCGACCCCAAGGAAAGTTATGACGCGATCATCGTCGGTGGTGGCGGTCACGGGCTGGCGACCGCCTATTACCTGGCAAAAGAACACGGTCTCAGCAATATTGCGGTCGTCGAAAAAGGTTGGCTTGGCGGTGGCAACACCGGTCGCAACACTACCATTATTCGCTCCAATTACCTGTGGGACGAAAGTGCCGCGATCTATGAAAAAGCCCTGCAGTTGTACGAGGGATTGAGCCAGGACTTGAACTACAACATCATGCTCAGCCAGCGCGGTGTTCTTAATCTGGCGCACAATCTTCACGATGTGCGGGAACTCAAGCGCCGGGTCAATGCCATTGCATTGAACGGGATTGATTCCGAATACCTGTCACCAGCACAAATCAAAGAAATTGTCCCGATCATCAATATCTCTCCCCATATCCGTTATCCGGTTTTGGGTGCGTCGATCCAGCGCCGTGGCGGTGTCGCCCGACATGACGCCGTCGCCTGGGGTTACGCCCGGGCCGCCGATGCGCTGGGCGTTGATATTATTCAGCAATGTGAAGTTACCGGTATCTTGCGCGACAACGGCCGGGTAACCGGGGTTGAGACGACCCGCGGGATCATCCGCGCACCGAAGGTTGGGCTCGTTACCGCCGGTCACTCAAGTGTTCTGGCCAACATGGCAGGAATTCGATTGCCGATAACCAGTTATCCCTTGCAAGCCATGGTTACGGAACCGGTCAAACCGATCATAAACACGGTGGTCATGTCCAATGCGGTTCATTGTTATGTTTCCCAATCCGATAAAGGAGAGTTGGTCCTGGGGGCGGGAATAGATGGTTACAACAGTTACACCCAGCGCGGCAGCCTGCATGTTGTCGAAGAACAATTGGCTGCCGTTTGTCTGTTGTTCCCAATTTTCAGCCGTTTGCGGATCATGCGGAAATGGGGTGGTATTGTTGACACCTGCCCGGACGCCAGTCCGATCATTTCGAAAACGCCGGTTGACGGCCTCTATATCAATGGCGGTTGGGGGACCGGCGGGTTTAAAGCCACGCCAGGGTCGGGATGGACTTTTGCCCACACGATTGCCCGCGACGCGCCCCATCGGCTTAATGCCCCTTACAATTTAGACCGCTTTACCAGTGGTGCACTCATTGATGAACACGGCGCCGCAGCCGTCGCTCATTAGGGAATATTGATCATGCTTCTCATCCCCTGCCCATTTTGCGGCAAGCGCGAAGAAACGGAATTTCACCACGGCGGCGAAGCCCATATCGAACGCCCCAAAGACCCCGACGCCCTGTCGGACGAAGCCTGGGCGGAATACCTGTTCATGCGGACCAACCCAAAGGGCGTATTTCTCGAACGATGGGTTCATCTGGCAGGCTGTCGCCGCTGGTTTAATATGGCCAGGAACACCGCCACAAACGAGATCCTCGGTTCTTACAAAATTGGTGAAAAACCACCAAAAGGAGCCCGCTAATGGCTCAAAAAAACCGCTTAACCGAAGGCGGACGTATCGACAGGAGCAAACCGGTTAATTTCACTTTTAACGGTCACCCGTTGCAGGGTTATGCGGGCGACACGCTGGCCTCGGCGCTCCTGGCCAATGGCATTAGGGTGGTTGCCCGGAGTTTTAAATATCACCGGCCCCGCGGCATTATGGCCGCCGGTGTGGAAGAGGCAAATGCCCTTGTGCAATTGGAAACCGGGGACCGGACCCTGGCCAATCAACAGGCGACCCGCATCGAACTTTATGAAGGTCTGTCTGCAACCAGCATCAATTGTTGGCCTGGCCCTAATTTTGATTTGATGGCGATCAACAGCTGGTTTCACCGCTTGATGCCGGCCGGATTTTATTACAAAACCTTCATGTGGCCGGTCGCCGGATGGAAATTTTACGAACACTTTATTCGCCGTGCCGCCGGACTTGGAATTTCTCCTAGGGAAGCCGATCCGGACCAATATGACCAAATGAATGTCCACTGCGATGTTCTCATAGTTGGTGGCGGACCTGCAGGTCTTGCCGCAGCACTGGCGGCAGGTCGCAGCGGTGCCCGCGTTATCCTCGCCGATGAACAGGCTCAACTGGGTGGCCAGCTGCTCAACGAAAGATGCGAAATTAACGGCAAACCCGCCCTCGACTGGGTTACAACCGCAGAAACCGAGCTCGCCGACTATCCAGATGTCACGATCCTCAGACGGACCACAACATTTGGTTATTACGACCATAATTTTGCCGGTTTGCTGGAAACACGCACCGCCAAATTAACGGATGGTGGCGAACACACACGGCAACGTCTTTGGCACGTCCGCGCCAAACGGGTTGTCCTGGCCACCGGCGCATTGGAACGGCCGTTAATTTTCTCGGATAACGACCGCCCCGGTGTCATGCTGGCAAATGCCGCGCGCAGTTATCTGACCCGCTATGGCGTCAAGGTTGGGTCCCGGGTTGTCGTCTTCACCAACAATGACGATGCCTATAGAACGGCCATTGCGCTGTTTGAAGGGGGCGTAAAAATCGCCTGCATTATTGACACCCGATCGGCACCGGATGGCGAACTGCCGACCGCAGCTCTTGCCCTTGGCATTGAGCTTGTCGACAATTCGACGGTAACCGGTGTGACCGGCGGACGCGGCATCAAATCGATTGAAGTTATGTCGTTAAATGCCAACGCCGACGGGGTAACCGGCGTCCCGAGAATGATCGACTGTGATGTGGTCGCTTCCTCTGGCGGCTGGAACCCGGTCATACATTTACATTCCCACTCAGGCGGAAAAGCCAAATTCGACGAGGCCCGCGGTTTGTTTATTGCCGGCGAGACCCTGCAGGCATCGGTATGTATCGGTGCCGCCAATGGTGAATTTCAATTGGATGGATGTTTGAAGCAGGGGTTTCAGGCTGGAAAAAAGGCCGCATCCCTGGCTGGTTTGAAAAAATCGTCACGCCGCAAACTGCCCGTTGCGGAAACCATTGACGAAACGCCAGCGCGCATCCTTTGGGCCCTGCCGACAACAAAACCGATTGGTGAACGCGGCAAACATTTCCTGGACCTACAGCACGACGTTACCGTTGCAGATGTGCAATTGGCGGCACGGGACGGATACAAAACCGACGAACATACCAAACGGTATACAACTTTGGGCATGGCAACGGATCAGGGTAAAACCGGAAATATTCCGGGTATGGCCGTCCTCGCCCAGGCCCTCGGTGTGGAAAACCCGGGAGATGTCGGAACAACAACCTTCAGACCCCCTTACACGCCGGTGACCCTGGGTGCCTTTGCCGGACGCAATGTCGGTGTGCTTACGGATCCGGTCCGCATGACACCGATGCATCACTGGCATGAATTGTCGGGCTGTACGTGGGAAGACGTCGGCCAATGGAAACGCCCCTGGTATTACCCGCAAACCGGTGAAACCATGCAGGATGCGGTAAATCGCGAATGCCTGGCTGCCCGCAATGCCGTCGCCATTCTGGACGCGTCAACCCTCGGAAAAATTGACATTCAAGGCCCGGATGCGGCCGAATTTCTCAATCGAATCTATACAAATGCCTGGTCGAAACTGGCCGTTGGAAAATGCCGTTATGGGTTGATGCTCAGGGAAGACGGCATGATCTTTGATGATGGCGTTACCACCCGGATCGGTGAAAACCACTTTTTGATGACGACAACGACGGGCAACGCGGCGACTGTCCTGGGTTGGCTTGAGGAATGGCTACAAACGGAATGGCCGGACCTCAAGGTCTATTGCAATTCTGTTACCGAGGCCTGGGCAACCCTGTCGTTATGTGGCCCACGGGCCCGGGATTTGTTAACAGAATTCACTGATGATATTGACCTGTCCGCCGAGGCTTTTCCTTTTATGGCGCTGCGCGAAGGAACCGTCGGCGGCATTGCAGCGCGGATTTTCCGAATTAGTTTTACCGGAGAGAGCTCATTCGAAGTCAACGTTCCTGCCAGTTACGGCTTGGCCCTGTGGACACAACTGATGAATGCCGGCGAAAAATATGGCATTACCCCCTATGGGACAGAAACCATGCATGTCCTGCGCGCGGAAAAAGGATATATCATTGTCGGCCAGGAAACTGACGGTACCGTTATGCCCCAGGATCTGGGCATGGACTGGATTTTATCCAAGACGAAAGACTTTTTGGGTCGACGGTCGTTTGCCCGGAACGATTCCATGCGTGCCGACCGCAAACAACTCGTGGGTCTGTTGCCGCTGGATAAACAAACCGTGCTCGAGGAAGGTGGCCAAATTGTCGCGGAAAACAGCACCGCGCGGCCGCTTCCGATGATCGGCCATGTGACGTCGAGTTATTTTTCCGCCAACCTGGAGCGGCCCTTCGCCCTGGCCCTGGTTACCGATGGCCGGTCACGTATGGGAGAGCAGGTTTACATCCCGATGAAGGATCGGAACATTCCTGCGGAAATTACGTCTCCCGTATTCTTTGACCCCGAAGGGGAACGTCTGAATGGTTAAGTCTTTCCTTCGCCAAAGTCCCTTGGCACATCTGCATCTGGAGGCGCGGCCATTGATGGCCGAGGCACTGCCGGCGGCCGGCATTTCAATTTCTGAATGTGCGCACACAACGCAAATTGCCGTGCGTGGCCAGTCATCGGATCCGGCGTTTGCACAGGCCGTAACAACTGCCCTCGGCATAGCGCTGCCAACCGATGCCTGCACCGCATCCGGAGCCCCGGAACGCGTGCACATGCTATGGATGGGGCCCGACGAATGGCTTGTTGTTGGGCCGGCGAAGACGGATGACCGGATCGGTGACAAACTGGAACAGGCGCTAAATAAATTGCACTGCGCCGTTGTCGACGTCAGTGAAAGCCGGACCGTCGTACAAATTTGCGGTGCCAATGCCCGGTCGGTCCTCGACAAGGGGTGTTCCATTGACTTGCACCCGACAGTCTTCAGCCCGGGGCGGGTGGTCAACACCGTGCTGGCGCGGTCGCATATTACCCTGCATCAGACAGCTATCGACGCAAAATCCGGGTTCCCAAGCTACGATATTTATGTTCACCGAAGTTTTGCCGAGTACCTGTGGTCCTGGTTGGAAGACGCCAGCCGCGAATACGGGCTGCAAATGAACCCCTGAACACTCTGCATTGTTCATAAGAATTCACACATACGAACAACTTTACGGAGATATTTCCTTCGTATAAGTCCAATATCGTTGTATAGTCGGGTCAAACAGGCCCGCATCTGCCGGGTTCAAAGACTTAAATTCATACCTTGAAAATCGTATGGTTCAGGTCAAGCCCAATAAGGCCCTTGCGATGACAGGTTCTTTGACGAACGAAGACGTAGCCAAACTCCTTACAGACCCGTCATCGGATTCACGCGTCAAAGCGGCGGCCAAAATTGCCGCGAGTTTTAGCGGCGGCGAGCTTACGGAACGCGAACGGAAACTGGCCGAAGAGATTTTCCATATCATGTTAAGTGATGCGGAAGTTCGGGTCCGCAAAGCCCTGTCGGAGAACCTTCAGGAATGCCCTGCTATCTCCCATGAAATCGCCAAGGCGCTGGCCAGTGACGTCGATCAGGTTGCCCTGCCCCTATTGCAGTTCTCCGACGTGCTGAATGACCAAGACCTTCTCGAAATCATCGACCATCGCAGTGAAGAAAAACAGATTGCAATTTCGCAGCGAACATTGGTTTCTGAGCAAATATCGACCGCGCTTATTGATACAAATAATGAAAATGTCGTTGCCAGCCTGATTGCCAACGAAGGCGCACAAATTTCACATGCTTCCTTTGACAAAGCTGCCGATAACCTGGGCGATGTGGAAAAAGTCCAGTTGGCGATGATTGGCCGTTCATCCTTGCCCATTTCCGTCGCCGAAAAACTGGTTTCCAAGGTTTCTCAGATCCTGTGTGACGAACTGATGAAAACCCACGAGCTCACGCCAGACACGGCGGCCGACTTGTTGTTACGCAGCCGTGAACGGGCGACGGTTACCCTTTCCAGGGAGTCTGCTGATGAAGATGTTCAAAAACTGGTTAAACAACTCCACCGGAATGGCCGGTTAACCTCTTCGCTGGTTATTCGCGCCATGTGCATGGGCGATTTGCGATTTTTTGAATCCGCCCTTTCTGAACTGGCACACATACCCCTGATCAATGCGCACACGCTGATCTATGACCCGGGCCGAACCGGCCTGCAGCGGCTGTGGCTCGCCAGCGGCATGCCGGTCGCCCAATTGGCCGCCGTGTTTGCAGCCCTCGATGCGGCATCCGAATTGGAATACAACGGCGAGGCTGAGGACCGTCAAAGATATTCCAGGCGCCTTATGGAACTCGTGCTTACGCAATATGACGATCCGGCTGTGGTGTTTGAATCCGGTGATCTTGAGTATTTGCTTGCCAAAATATCCGATCTGCCGAGCGGCGGAATGCACGTCGATTAGATAACGGACAGCGGTTCATGCATTCCCGGGCGTTCGTAGTAACGACCAAATAATCTGATTTTTTTTAGCTTTCGTCTTCTCGGCACTGGTGCCGAGCCTTAGGAAGGGGAATACTCCAGGGCATGACCATTGCACCCATTCATACAACCGAAATGCACACCGGCGGTGAACCGGTTCGTATCATCGAATCCGGTTACCCGCCGCTGCAAGGGTTAACCCTATTGGAAAGGCGGCGTTTTGCCAGAGAAAACCTGGATCATCTTCGCCACTTCTTGATGTATGAACCGCGTGGCCACTTTGACATGTACGGCGCTCTTCTTGTCGAACCCGACCATCCAGAGGCTGATCTGGCAGTGCTTTTTATGCACAATGAAGGTTACTCCACCATGTGTGGGCATGCGGTAATTGCCCTGGGACGTTATGCCGTCGACAGAGGTCTGGTTGACGCTCACGAACCCATCACTCAGGTCAACATCCAATGCCCATGCGGCCTGGTTAAAGTTTATGTGGCGGTTTCCCAGGGGAAATCAGCCGACGTACATTTCGAGAGTGTTCCCGCCTTCGTCCTGGCCCGGCAAAAACTCGTCACGGTAAAAGACATCGGTCCGGTTCACGTCGACATTGCCTATGGCGGTGCGTTTTATGCGTTCGTTGCCGCCGATCAGTTTGGATTGGAAATTCAAGGGTCTCCGGTCCGTGCTCTGGTCGATGTTGCCAGCCTGATATCCGCAGCCGTTAAAGATCAGGTAGAGATTTCCCACCCCGACGACAAGGACCTTGGATATTTGTATGGGACCATCCTGACCGATGGTAAAGATGCCCAGGCAACGGAGGCGACGGCCAATATCTGCGTTTTTGCGGACCGCCAGGTCGACCGCAGCCCGACGGGTTCTGGCGTGACCGCACGAATTGCCCTGCAATACCGTAATGGTCAGGTGCGGTTACAACAGCGCCGGATCTTTAAAAGCGTCACCGGCGCGGAATTTACCGCTCAGGCACTTTCGGAATCAACTTGCGGCCCCCACAAAGCGGTCATCGTCGAAGTTGCGGGCAAGGCACACTACACGGGCACTTGCCTGTTTAGCCATGAGCCCGACGACAGGATTGGCCAGGGGTTTCTGTTGGATTGACAGAAATTTTCCGGCCCCAATTATTGTTTTTGAGAGATCCCGTAGGCACCGCAAAAAACCGCAGCCGCTGCCTTGGAAATTTCCGTAATCCTGCTTTCGCTGAGCTCGGTTTCAATACCTAGCATCAATTCCATTTGAATTGGAAACGTAACCATGCCGAAGAATTTGCGCGACGCGCAATTGGGATCCTCGATATTTGCCTGGCCGCCGGCCACCAGATCACGGAGATATTCCGCCAACCGATCCATTACCCACTTAGGCCCCATTTCATAGTAGGAGCGGCCCAGTTCCGGAAATCGCCCGGCTTCCGCGACAACGACCCGATACAATTCGATGGTCTGCGGCGATGAAATAATATTCAATACATGCTCGCCGGTTTGCTGCAGAACGCCAGTTATTTGTTCATTCGCAATGATGTTTTCGGCAACAAGAGGACAACCCTGCTGTCCTCCACTCTGCATACAAACCATCGACATGACATCTGCAAACAAGGTTTGTTTATTGTGATAATAACTATAAACGGTGCGTTTTGATGCCGAGGCTTCCGCCGCAATGGCATCCATACTGACGGCCCCAAATCCGCGATCCAGAAACAGCGTTGCCGCAGCCCGGACGATGGACGCCTGTTTGGGCGTCATCGGCGCCGGTTCGATGGTTTCGATTTGGATGGCGTGGACCGACACGAAGAAACTCCTTGACCTCAAAACTTAAATTGATTAGTAAACTACACCGTACCGTTTACTACACTACTCAGTGTAGGTTAACATTATTAACACGGAAAATCAAAGGCTGAAGATTAGCCACAGTTTTATACCAGGAGAATAGCTTATGGCTACGGCACATGACACAAAAGATTCTAATACAAAAGCCAACAGCGCCTTTGACCTGAAGGTCATCACCTTCGCTGAATGGGTTTTGAAATGGCGATGGTTATTGATCATTGGGGCCGTGCTTGTTGCCGTTAGCGCCGCTTCCGGTGCCCGGTTTTTAGGTTTTTCTACGGATTACCGGGTGTTTTTCAGTGACGATAATCCGCAACTGGAGGCCTTTGAAAACCTGCAAAAGATTTATACCAAGGATGATAACATCCAATTTGTAATCAAACCCGATAACGGCGACGTCTTTACCCCTAAACTGTTGAGCGCGGTACGTGATCTGACGGAAAAATCCTGGAAAACCCCGTTTGCGACCCGTGTCGATTCGCTGACAAATTTCCAGCACAGTTATGCGCAAGGCGATGACCTGACGGTTCGCGATTTGGTTTCCAAACGCGGTGTCATATCGCAAAGTGCGGCCGATGAGGCGAAGCAGATCAGTTTGGCTGAGCCGCTTCTGGCCAACCGCCTGATATCCCCCGATGGAAAAACCGTGGCCATCAACATCAATTTGAGCCTGCCTGGCAAAACCCTTGATGAAGGCCCCAATGCGATGGCCTATGCCCGTCAAATTGCTGACGAGTTTCGCAGTGGCAACCCAAATGTGCGGGTCGCCATAACCGGACTGGCTGCCCTTAACAACGCCTTTTCAGAAGCCTCAATACTGGATATGGAAACGTTGATTCCGTTAATGTACGGCGGGTTGCTTTTGGTCATGGTGGTCCTTTTGCGCTCACTCAGCGGGACCATTGGAACGATTCTTGTCATCGGTTTGTCGGCGGTAACGGCGATGGGCATGACCGGTTGGTTTGGGATTTTACTGACGCCCCCGTCATCGACGGCACCAACCATTATTTTGACCATCGCGATCGCCGACAGTGTCCATATTTTGATTACCATGCTGCACGAAATGCGCTTGGGTGCGACAAAACGTGAGGCCATTATCGAAACCCTTCGGGTTAACTTCACACCTGTGTTTTTGACAAGTATCACAACAATGATCGGATTTATGTCGCTTAATTTTAGCGATGCACCGCCGTTCCGCGACTTGGGCAATATTACGGCAATGGGTGTGGCGGCAGCCTGGGCTTATTCCATTTTGTTTTTGCCTGCATTGATGTCAATCTTGCCCATGCGGGTCAAACGGCGCCCTATATCGCATACCAATGGCATGACCAGACTGGCCGATTTTGTAATCAAAAGGTACAAACCGGTATTTACCGTAATGACCCTGATTGTCGTCGGTTTAATGGCTCTGATTCCGCAAATCGAACTGAACGATAAATTTGTCGAATATTTTGACACATCCATTGAATTTCGCACGGACACTGATTTTGCCCAGGAAAACCTGACGGGTGTTTATCAGATGCAGTTTTCCCTTACCTCTGGTAACGAGGGGGGCATTAGCGACCCCGCCTACCAGAAAAATATGGATGCGTTTAAAGTCTGGTTTGGCCAGCAGCCGGAAGTCGTTCATGTGCAAAGCCTGACCGATATCATGCTGCGTCTGAACAAAAACATGCATGGCGACGATCCGGCCATGTATACGCTCCCACAGGAACGGGATTTGGCGGCACAATATCTTTTGTTGTTTGAAATGTCATTGCCCTACGGGTTGGATTTGAATAATCAGATCAACGTCGACAAATCAGCAACCCGGTTTATCGCCACCCTGAAAAATATTTCCACCCGTGAAGCACGGGTCCTCGAAGAACGGGCTGCTCTGTGGTTAAAGGACAACTTCCCGACCGCCGCACAGAGCAAAGCCTCGGGGCCGTTTATTATGTTTGCCTATATATCCCAACGGAATATTGAGGGCATGCTGACCGGTACTACCGTTGCTTTTATTCTGATTTCGCTGTTACTGACTTTCGCTTTGAAAGATCTCAAACTGGGGGCCGTTAGTTTGGTTCCTAATTTGGTTCCGGCGCTGATGGCGTTTGGCATATGGGCGGCATTTATCGGCCAGGTCGACGTCGCCGCCTCTATCGTAACGGCGACCAGTTTGGGTATTATCGTTGATGCGACAGTTCATTTCCTGAGTAAATATCAGCGCGCCAAACGCCAACGCGGTGCCGATACCCCCGCTGCCATCCGATATGCCTTTTCTACCGTTGGTACGGCGCTATGGGTAACATCGGCAATTTTGATCGCAGGGTTTGCGATCCTCTCGTTGTCTGCTTTCCGGATCAACCAGGAGCTTGGCCTGTTAACGGCAATCACCTTGGTTTGTGCGCTGTTTGCAGACTTCCTGTTGTTGCCGGCACTTCTGCTGACAACCGACAAAAACACAAAAAACACAAAGGAGTCCCTAGATGATACGTCCAAACCCGCTGTCGTTGCGGCCGAATAAAATGTTTCGATCCCTGCTCATAACCAGCGCCCTGGCCGTCGCCGTGTCCAGCCTGCCAGCGGTCGCCGAAACTTCCGAAGAAAAAGGGTTGGCGATTGCCCGGGAAATAGACAAACGCGACATTGGATTTGGCGACAGTCAGTCGACTTTGACGATGACCCTAACCAACAAACATGGGGAAAAAAGCGTCCGCAAACTCAGACTTTCCACATTGGAAATTCTCGATGATGGTGTCGGAGACAAAAGCCTGACGGTTTTTGACCACCCCCGTGACGTCAAGGGAACTGCCTTTTTGAGTTTTACAAAAATTCTCGAACCCGATGATCAATGGTTGTTCCTGCCGGCCCTGAAACGGGTAAAACGGATTTCGTCGGCAAACAAATCAGGACCCTTTGTCGGTTCAGAATTTGCTTATGAGGATCTGGTGTCTTTTGAGGTTGGCAAATATACGTTTAAATGGATCCGCGACGAAGCCTGTGGCGAGCTCAGTTGTTTTGTTGTTGAACGGTTTCCTTTATACGAAAACTCCGGTTACACGCGGCAGGTCACGTGGGTTGATCAAACCGAATACCGGGTTCAAAAGGTCGAATTTTATGATCGCAAGGAATCCCTGCTTAAAACCCTGGACCAGTCCAATTACACCCAGTATCTGAATAAGTACTGGCGTCCCTTAAAGATGCATATGGTCAATCATCAAACGGGAAAGGAAACCACCCTCGAATTTTCGCCCTACGAATTTCAGGTGGGTCTCAATGCAGGCAGTTTCACCCCGAACCGATTAAAGAAGATCCGGTAATGAGGACAGGGCGCCTCCTCTTCGCTCTGTTCCTGGCGACGCTGCTGATCCCCTACGGCAGCGTCGCCACACAGGCGGCAGCAATGGAAATCGAAGGCTCAAGCAGTATGGAAGTTCGGCTGTTTCCAAATGCCCGAACCTACCGCGGACAACAGCGTTCGGTTATCTCGCCATCGCTCACCCTTGAGCCGGAATTTGTTTACGAACTGGACACCGGTAATGATCGATTTACCCTGATCCCGTTCGCTCGGCTCGACACCCATGACGACCGACGCAGCCATCTAGATCTGCGTGAGGCCAATTGGTTGCACCTGGCTGAGACCTGGGACCTTCGGGTAGGACTGGGCAAGGTTTTCTGGGGGGTAACGGAATCCCGGCACCTGGTTGATATCATCAATCAAACGGACGCAGTGGAAAACACCGACGGTGAAGATAAACTGGGTCAGCCGATGATCACTTATAACCTGGAGACGGATTGGGGAAGCTTTAGCGGCTTTGTCCTGCCTGGATTTCGGGAACGGACCTTTGCCGATGACGACGCGCGCCTGCGCGGGCCCAGACCCGTTCAACAAGATGATGCCACCTATGATTCCAGCGCCGAAGCCAAACACATTGATTTTGCCCTGCGCTGGGCACAGACGATAGGCGACGTTGATATGGGGCTCAGCCATTTTCATGGCACCAGTCGGGAACCTCGCGCCGTCCCGGCAACCCGGGCCGACGGCACGGCGGTATTTGTCCCCCATTACGACCAAATCGATCAAACCGGCATCGACGCCCAACTGACACAGGGTGCCTGGTTATGGAAACTGGAAAGCATTGTCCGGACCGGCCATGGTGAACGTTTTGCCGCCGCGGTTGCGGGGCTCGAATATACCTTTTATCAGGTTTCCGGCGGTATCTCGGATGTCGGAGTTATCGCTGAATATCAATATGACGGCAGAGATGCAGGTGCGCCGGCCACCTTGTCCAATAACGATGTCTTTTTCGGCGTTCGCTGGACCGCAAATGACACAAATGACACCAGCGCCCTGGCCGGTGCTCTAATTGATCGCATCACCCAGGAAACGGCCATTTCCATTGAGGCGGAACGCCGCCTGAATGACAACTGGAAGGCCGAAATCGAAGGCCGCTGGACGGAAAATGTGCCGACCAATGGGTCCTTTGCCGGGATTACCCACGACGACCACATGATTATCCGATTGTCGCGGTTTTTTTAGGTACAAGCCGTTTCGCAACAGCTGACACAGTTTTGTGTGACATGCGCCACAGGAGTATGCTTCTATGGGGATCCACATCGCTTCCGAGCCAACCGTTAATGTTATCTCAACCAGCCAATGAACGCTTTAAAAACAAAACCTATCCAAACCGAGAGCACAGCCGTACGGCGACGTTTGCCCGCCGACCAACGGATATCAATCATGTTGGAAAAAGCGGCCGTCCATTTTGCCGCCCAGGGCTTTGACAGCTCGACACGTGATATAGCGGCGGCTCTTGGTGTGACCCAGGCACTGATTTATAAACATTTTGATTCCAAGGATGATTTTATCGAAAAAACCCTGCAGTTGGCATTGGGCGACGTATCGATCAAAACCGCGACCATCGACCCGGGCCTTGAACTGACCGATATGTTGTCGACGTTTTACAGATCTTTTGTTGCAAATGCGACGGAGACCCGGCTCAAGCTGTTCATGAGAGCAAATCTGGATGGCAGGTCGTGGCCCACACGACGCGGTAATGTTCTGACAAACCACCTGTTCGTCCCGGTTATTTCCGCCCTGCGCGCCGCGGCAAACTTACCAACTGTCGAGGATCAACCGCTGATGCGCGGGGAGCGGGAGTTGACCATGATGCTCCATGCCTCGATGGTCTTTTTAGGAGTTCGCCGCCATATCTATCGCATGCCAATGCCCGACAATCTCGATGACGTTGTCGACCTGCAGGTTAAGACATTTGTGAACGGTGCCATCGATAGCATCCGAGACCTGCACGCAAGCGACCAGGAAAGCCTGAAAGTCCGCCTATTGGCCAGCCCGACCTAGGGTCCCGACCCTAAGCCAAATGACGGTCCTGTTACTCTAAACTGTTACTTTGCCTGGTCACTTACGAACTTCCAGTAGGTGAAGGTGAAATCCCGTTCCTGACGGTTGTTGTGGCAGTCGAAGCATCCCTGATATTTCACGTCGGCCTTTAAGGTACCGTCTTTCTGATACCAGGCATAATCCCAGTTACCATTGTCTGTCGACCACGTGTCATTTTTCATCATGACAAAACGATTTCCGACCGGAGCCAGGGCAATCAGGCGACCGTTATCATCCCGCGTCAAATTGCCTGCAGCGTCGGTGCGCGCATCATGATCTTCCATAATCAGGACCGTACCATTGGGCAAGGGCGCGCCGGCTTTGGCAATCGCCTGCGCCTCCGGGTTCACATACATCTTCCGCACCCGTTTTCGGTCATACCGGTCGACGTCCAAATAATTAACAAAGCTTGTTTGATAGTTTGGCGGCAGCGGAACATCCTCAGGCCCGGCGCGCAGGCTGGAGCCCATGAAAATTACAGCGATAAAACAAGACCCGGCAAAAACCTGGTATGAAGTGCGCATCATTTGACCTCCACAATTGTCAACATATGGGAATGGAATACACATTCAATTTCGAAGGTGCCCGTCCGTCCGGGCACAAAAACTATTTCTGATCCGTTTTCCTGTTTGCCAAGATCCGCCGCAAATTGTGCCGTTGCAATAAAGACGTTATGTGCGGCCTGATCCTTATTAATAAAACGGATTTTGTCGCCGATCGACGCTGTGAGTTTTGCCGGCACATATGCCAGGTCCTGCATCGAAACGTCAATCTCCGCAGCAAATAACGTCCCCGGCAGGACAGCAGTCAGTAGGGCTGATACAGCCAAATCGGTTTTCAGGCCCATTGTTCATCTCCTATATCGCTTATCGTTTCTGTTCGCTTCTTAGATTGGCAATTCCTTGATAAGTTGTCAATTGACCACTTAATTTTTTATCGTCCATGAACAAATTCCGACCCCTTAAAACGGCGCCCCATAACAGCCACCAAATTCGACCGGGGCCACACGGCATATGGCGAATGAGCGACGGTGTTGGTTGGCTCTGCGGCCCTTCGGCCCATTGATTTGGCAACAAAACATTATCACTGGCGTCAGCGCACGGATTGTAAAGTGGCGGCGAGGCCGCGCAATGTGGACATCTGCAGGAGTCTTTTAGCGGCGGAATTTAGTTTCCCGGAATTTAGACGGCAGAAGGGTTCAATTGCAGCGCCTGCTCTGCTTGATCCACGGGCGCTCCGCTCCGCAAAGGCAGCCTTAATACTAATGATAAATTAATGGCGTGATTACAAGGCGCACCTGGTTCTTCTACCAAACACTGACCGGCAAACGGTAGGGCATGGACGACGCCCCGGTCGTTACAACGGTCAATGCGCTCGACCCAAAACTCTACTTCACCGATAAAGGAAAACTGTCGGCAAGACACAGAGTTTGGGACAACCATCTGGGAACCCGCGTTTTATCCGGTTATCCGGCGCACGGAGAAACTTCAACATTTCACAGACCAGAACCTCTCGGACATAGCTGCGCGACCCCTTGGCCGTACAGGCAGCAACATTATCGCGCGCACAGCCGGTTTTTAACTACTGGCCGATAGCCGTGCGAGCTTGGAGATCGAGGGAGAACGTGCCAAAACCGATAGACGGCAGCGCTGGGCGCGCGCGGTATTGGAAGCAGGCAAACGGCCCCTCAACCAAACTGAAATCTATCGCCTCCACCGCATCGTGATCGGCGACGGCGGACTGCGGAACGCTGTAGGGATCGAATGACGCCCCGGTGCCTTATAATATTAGAAAGGTATAATTTGAGCCGAAATCACATCCGTTTATCCAATACTCATGTACGGGCAGCCTCAAATGCCGACCATGCCTGTTCAAATTTTTCGAAATTGAAACCGTCTTGACGTGCTGCATCGAGAACAAGCTTTTCGTTGGTAAACATTGTATTCAATGCGGCTTCAAGATCGGCAATGGCGGTTTCTGGGATAACCAATGCACCGTGCCTGTCGGCATGGATCAGATCACCGGGATGGACGGTCATGCCAAAAATTTCGACCGGGCAATTGAAGTCCTTTACATGGACAAAACCGTGACTGGGACCAATCGATCCGGCAACCACCGGAAAGCCATCCGGCAGATCACCCAAATCGCGCATGACGCCATTTGTTAAGGCGCCGGAGATCCCAAACCCCTTATGAACCGTGGTATTGACTTCCCCCCAATAGGCGCTGATGCATTGTGGATAATCTGTATCTTCAATGACCGTTACCGATGGCTGAGGCCCTTCCGCCATATACCGGTAATAATCCATTCTGCGTTTGCGAATGAGATCCGGGTCTTCCGTCGGTGGCTCGACACCGGCAATTTTAGCAGTCAGTGCGTATCCGACCAGTGCCGGTTCTTCAGGAGCCGAGCAGAGCATCGTGCCGCGTGTAAAACTTGCGAAACCGCGTTGACCTTGGGCCACTTCAATGGCGTTACATACCGATGGTGTATCAACGCGTCTTAACAGCTCATACAGTGATTTTTCCATTATTCCTCCATCCAGCGACGCAGCGCCGCTGTTATTGTATCTGGTTGTTCGAGATTAGGCAGATGACCTGCCGATTTAATGATTGCTAGTACGGATCCCGCTATGAGCGAATGTATTTCTTTGTGATTTTGAACCGGACACGACCGGTCGTCTTGCCCACACAGGACCCATGTCGGGATATTCACGGGGCGCAGCACCTCTCTCTGGTCAGGCCGTTTTTGAAGGGCATTTGATTGACGTCTAAATACACCTTTGCCTAATTCCAACGCCATTTCCATGCGGAGCGCTTGAATTTGGTCTTTCGACGAACCTTTCGTTAGATAATTAGGGATCACGTCCTGGTGCGCATCCTGGCGCATAATTGTTGCCAGCTCACCGTTCTCAGTTCTCGCCATATGACAATCCCGGCTCGCCCGGGTCGCGTCCCTATCGGTTCGTGGGTTGGTGTCCATTAACGCCATTCGCTGTCCCCGTTCCGGTGACCGAGCAAAAATCTCCATGACAACAATACCGCCCATGGAAATGCCAGCGAGGGCAAAATTAGGCGGTGCGTTGGCAAGCACATCGTCGGCCAGTTCGGCAATCGTTGATGGGCCAGACAGAGCCGCCAGATGAATTGGGTCTGTTCGCGATAAAGCTGCAATTTGCGGCGTGAATAGACGTGCATCGCACATCATTCCCGGCAATAGAACAAAAAGACCTGTCGTCATTCGCTGGCAAGAACCGCCCCGTCAGAAAGGGATTTCAGTTTTGCGTAGGCTATTTCCGGGTCTACGGCCCCGAATCCTGCGAATGTGCCAAAACCGCAATCGGATCCAGCGATCACTCTCTCACTGCCGACAATGCCAACAAACCGATTGATCCTTTGTGCAACCAGTTCTGGGTGTTCAACAAAGTTTGTCGTGGTATCCACGACCCCAGGAACCAGAACTTTATGATCGGGAATTTCATTTTTACGATCCCGGAAAACCGTCCACTCATGCGCGTGCCGGGGGTTTGATGTCTCAAACAACACGTACCCTGCCCGCGCTTTCATAAGGGTTGAAAACACAGTGTCCATATCAATATCGCACACATGTGGCCCTTCGTAGTTGCCCCAGCAGATATGGATACGCACTTTTTCGGGATCAATATCTGCTAAGGCGTGGTTCAGGGCTTCGACGTGAGACTCGGCAATTTTGATAAATGCGTCGTCCGATAAATCACTAAACAGCATGTGCCTGGATAACGCCAAGTCCGGGCAATCCAATTGCAAATCCAATCCTGACGCGACAATGGTTTCGTATTCGTCCTTCATGGCGCTCGCTAATGCCGCCAAATAGGCGTCTCGCGTTGGATAATGTTCGTTTTGTAGAAACAATGATATGACGCCTGGAGACGCCGCGTTCATAAAACCGCGTTTCACATTGTGTTTTTTCATTGCGGCTTGCAGATTGGCAATATCCTTTTGAAGTTCTCCCTGCCCCTTTGATTTCACCTCCCCTGTGCACATGGGGCGGGCATACTGCGGGGTTCCGCCTTCGTCAGCTAAACGCTGCAAAAAACTTGGAAATAGCTTTAAATCTGCTGGTGCATTGCGAGGTCCATCACCAGAAAACCCGGTATATCTATCCTTTACATAGGTCGCGTAGGATATTTTTGATGTCTCGCCGTCACTGACAATGTCGACCCCGGCTTCGATTTGCTTTTTAACTGTCTCCGAACAGGCGTTTGCCATGCACGCATCGAAAGCAGATTCATCATAGGTTTCACCCCGTTCTCGGGCAAAAATAAAATCAACCACATCCTGCCTTCTGGGAAGCGATCCAACATGTGTCGTCTTTATTGCAGCCACTATCTGCCTCCAATCAAATCGATTTCATGGTTTCAAATCTCGGTTAGAACCCGGTTGCTCCGGCCGGGTCATCGGTTTTACGAACACGGAATAAACTGGCCTCGCCTGTCCGGCTCGGTGCCAAACGACGCCCGAGTTTTGCGGGAACAAGACACACATCTCCCGGGGCAAGGACCGTTTCTCCACCGCCCCAAATGAGCTGCCAATAGCCGCGCATGACCATTAAGACTTCATCGAAATCTGTCGTATAGTTTGCGTCGGGAATTGATCCTCGGGTAATCAGGTCCAACTCAAACCCAGGGCGGTCTTTTATCAGGGCATCCGGACCTATCACTTTGCAGGGTTTTTTGCTCGCAAGTGCCATCACATCCCAATAACGAGCCACATAATTGCGAACGATCCCTTCGACGGGTACTTCCGGGCAGTTCTTGAGCTCTTCGTCTGTCAGCACGGGCATGGGATTAACACCGTCAGGCAAGATGTCGCCCTCGGTTGTGTCGTATAAAAGCCCGTTTTCGCCCAGAATCAAGCCATAGTCAGCCGCGCCTTCAATGACATGTGGAGCCCAGATAACCCCGCCTCCTGAGTCGTCGCCGCCCAAAACTGCCATGATCATTCCATAATCCGTTCCGACGTTTTCAAACCCACGAAAAACTCCCGTTGGGATATCAAATACGTCGCCCTCTTCAAGAATGACTTCACCTGCAGTGCCGTGCAGGCCCCAAAAGAAACGCCATCGTCCGGAAAGGACAAAAAACACTTCTGCCGTTGTGTGATAGTGCAGTGAGTTTTTACACTTGGGGGGTTGTCCTGCGGCACCAATATTGAAACCCGGTGTTTGCCGGATGTGGACGTGTTGGTCGGGACTTTCCGTGACGCCCGAACCAATAATCGTGAAATTCTCCTTTTGATCACTGCCCGGAGATCTTGCGTCAATAAAGGCTGTTTTACAGGGTATCAGGTTGCCATGGCGGACGATCCGCGCGGCCATTTCTTTGGGGGTCATTTTTTATCCAGTCTGCATCAATATCTGTTTCCAGATCATTACTTCGTCATAGAGCGTATATTCGCGGCGCAATCCCCAGGGTCCAAACTCGGCATGGCTGATACCCATCACATAAACATCAGCACCCGTTGGTTTTCCGAACAGTCCCCACCCATCGTGTTTGCCATATAGACTCCAGCGAACAGCGGCCCGCGGCGACATCATCGGATCGTCTCGGCCGATTTGGTGCTCAATTTTAAATTCAGCCGTCGGCAATGCAGATCGCAACGCCATCCATAACTGTTCGGTTTTTGCCCAGCTGTAGCCAGTTGCGCCGCCAGGGTGCTCAATCTGGCATGCCCGGTCATAGTGGTTACGGATCACATCCATTTCTTTGCTCATTATTCGCGACAAGATATCTGCGAACAGCGCGCCCCATTTGTTATCGTTGCCGGAACCGGAATATCCGCCATTTATATCCTGGGCCGGGGTAAAGGGTTTTATACAGACATCAACGCCACCCTCGCCTTCAATGAGGTTTGCGGCGAAGGTTTTTGGGTCCATTCCTAACTGTTTAACGATCGATGTTGTGTCGCGGATTAACCATTCATCGTAGATGACATTGTCTTTGGCGGCACACTCAGCAATTGCGCGGACGGCAATCGATTTGCCCGTCGGTTCACCAAAATAGCCGGCGCCGAGATGCGTTGCGGTGCTCAAAATACGGTGAGAGGACAGAAACCCGTCTTCGTCATTTCCTGACCAAATTACATCTTCACCAAAAAGCTGACGATCCGGGAACTCGGCAAGCGTTGCCAGGGCGGAATTGATTACCGCCTGATTGCCCCGGACCAGGCCTGAGGGAAACCGAACTGGGATATTTTCCGCATACAAGTGGTTTAATGCGGCGATACAACGACCTTCCCAAATTTCCTTGGTAATTCCCAAAATATAGTCCGGGAAATCGGACCAACGCGGATCAAACCCCTTCATTTGACCACCCCTCAGGAATACGTGCGCTCCCACGAATTTGTAATGGCCCATGAATTTCTCGTTTCTGAGCCGTCAGATGATCGCCGTTGATCATCGACATCAGCATTTTGACGGTCTCTTCGACCATGCGATTTGCCGGTTGCCGTACGGTTGTTAAATTAAAGCTGGGCCAATCCGCCATTGAGACATCGTCGTAACCCACCACAGATACATCTTCAGGAATTCTGAGGCCGAGTTCCGTGCGAATGGTTTCCATAACGGCAAATGCCATGTGATCATTGCCGACAAATATGGCGTCAGGAACAATCTCTGCTGAAAATAGCTGACGCGTGGCTGCAGCGGCGAGCGGGCGACGGAAACGGCTATCGATACAGCCGATCAGTTCCTGACCCGCTTCTTTTAGTCCTGCGATAAATCCGGCCTGGCGATCCCGGCCCGTAGAAGACCCCTGCCAGCCCGATATGTGAGCAATACGACGGTGCCCGCCGGCCACCAAAAACTGGGCGACAGTTCTGCCACCTTCAAAATTGGCTGATGTGACTGAAGATAGTCTCGGATCGTCTTGGCCACGGTTAAACAGCACCAGTGGAATATTTTCTTTTACCAGTCGGTCGGTCAGAGTGTTGGAGATACCGACCGAAGCGATAATGATCCCGTCGACCTGATTATCCAGCAAATCTTCAACAACCGGGTCTATTTCCTCGGCCTGGTTGGCGGCCATAAAAATCAAAATGTGATAACCGATTTCGTTTAGCGCAAGAGAGAGCTTTTCCAGAGCTTCCGGATAAAAAGGGTTATCAAGATAGGCGACGATCAGACCAATTGTCCTGGAGCGCCCGGTTGCCAGGGTTCGCGCTAGCGTGTTGGGGCGGTAACCAAGTTCTGCCGCAGCCGTCTTGACTTTTAATTTCAGGTTTTCGGACACTTTGGCGCCAACGCCGAAGACCCGACTTACCGTGGGCTGACTGACCCCAGCTCGTCTGGCCACATCCGAGGCGGTTATACGCTCTTTTGCCATCAATCTGCCGTCCAACCGCCATCGATCAACAAGCTCGTACCGGTAACCAACGCCGATGCATCCGAAGCCAGAAATACTGTGGCACCCATGACATCCTCAATCTCACCAATGCGTCCAAGTTTGATCTTTTCTTCAATCCATTTGACGCGCTCGGGGTTTTTGAATGTCTGAACGGTTAGCGGTGTTCGAATAAAGGTTGGCGCGATGGTGTTGACCCGAATTCGGTTTGGCCCGAACTCGATTGCCATGGCTTTCGTAAACCCTTCCACCGCATGTTTCGAGCTGCAATAAACGGCACGATCGATGCCGCCCACATGCCCCATTTGTGACGATACATTAATAAGGGAGCCGGGTTTATTCACCTTCATCAGGCCTTTGCCAACGGCCCGCGTTAAAAAGTAAGCACCGCGTAAATTAATATTGGTTACAGCGTCAAAGGCCTCTGTCGTGGTCTCAATTGCTTTCGAATGACGCGCCAGCCCGGCGCTGTTCACCAGGACATCAAACGGCCCCAGGGTCGCCACTTGATCTCCTGTTGCATCAACGTTGCTCACATCCATCACCACTGATTCTGCCGAAAATCCAGCTGCAGAAAGTGCGGAAGTTGCATCCTGCAATTTATCGACATTTCGAGCGCCAAGGATCACATGCGCACCGGCTTGTGCAAGTGCGGCGGCGCAACCGAAACCAATGCCCGATGATCCGCCCGCCACAAGGGCGCGTTTGCCATCAAGGCGGAATGAAGGTGTACGGGGTATATCCATTATTCGGCGGCAGTTCCATAGGGGACGTTTTTGCCACCATAACGACGGACCCGAACATTGGCTTGCTCTGCATGTCCGGCAAAACCTTCCAGCATGCACAGGCGTGAACAATATTCGCCAACTCGGGTCGCTGCCTCATCAGTCAAAATTCTCTGATAACTATGAGTTTTGATAAATTTCCCAACCCATAGCCCGCCGGTGTATCGCCCCGCTTTTTTCGTTGGCAATGTATGATTGGTTCCGATCACTTTATCTCCGTTCGAAACGTTGGTGCGCGGCCCCAGGAACAGGGCCCCGTAACTCTGCATATTGTCCAAAAACCAATCGTCGCGATCTGTCATCACCTGTACATGCTCGGATGCAATGTCGTTGGCGACGTCAAGCATTTCATCATAGGTATCACACAGGATAATTTCGCCATAGTCCTGCCAACTCACCGAAGCTGTTTCTGCTGTCGGTAATATGGTCAAAATTCTCTCAATTTCAGCCCTGGTTTCGTTCGCCAGTTTTTGCGAGTTGGTGACCAGAATGGATGGTGAATTATATCCATGCTCGGCCTGCCCGAGTAAATCCGTTGCACAAAGCTCGCCATCGACGGTATCGTCGGCAATGATCATGGTTTCTGTCGGACCCGCGAACAAATCAATGCCGACACGACCAAACAACTGACGTTTGGCTTCGGCAACAAAAGCGTTACCCGGCCCGACCAGCATATGAATAGGATCAATGGACTGCGTACCGATTGCCATTGCACCGACGGCTTGAATGCCACCCAAACAATAAATTTCATGCGCGCCGCCCTTATGCATGGCGGCGACGATTGCCGGGTGCGGGGCGCCATTCTGAGGGGGTGCAGACGATATAATGCGTGGAACGCCCGCTACGGAGGCTGTCAGCACCGACATATGGGCAGATGCGACCATCGGAAATTTACCACCGGGCACATAACAGCCGACAGATTGGACGGGAATGTTTTTATGGCCCAGGATAACACCTGGAAGCGTTTCGATTTCGATATCCGTCATTGATGCCCTTTGCGCTTCGGCGAAGCGCCGAATTTGTGCTTGGGCAAATTCAATGTCTTTCATATCGCGTGTGCTGACTTTGTTCATTGCCGCATCGATCTCAGAGGGGCTTAGGCGAAAGTTCTCGGGCGCATAATTGTCAAACTTTTTTGACAGCTCACGCACAGCTGTATCTCCGCGCGTTTCGATGTCGGCTAAAATTCCTTCAACGGTAGACCGGACTTTGGCATCGTCCTCAGCCCGTTCAGCCTCTGGTTTACCTCTTTTAAGATATGTAATTGGCATTGTGGTTTCCTTTTCAACCGTGCAACGGGGTTGAGTCAACATCGTCTGCCAACTGGCACAACAGATCGAATTCATTGAACATGGTCCAATCTTCGACGATGGTTTCATTAACGATTTTATGCTGGGTGATTCCCCATATTCGAACTTCGCGACCCGTAGGCTCACCATAGGGTCCGTACCCGGTATGGCTTGCCGTCGCACTCCAGCGCAGCGCGGTTTTCACCACCCCGTTCGGATCACCCATATAGTATAGGCTATCGAGATTAAGGCTTAGGTCTGGAAATATTGCAAGGAGCGAAAGTAATCCGCATCTATATTGCCCCAGAGAGTGATAAACCCGGTTTGTCGGGCCGTGGTAAAGTAAATTGGACGCACAGTCCTTTTCAAGGCGTCCCAGCATCCGTCGATTCCAAACATCCTGATAATGCGACCGCAAAAAATCTGCAATATCAAAGGGTCCCTCTCCCCTTGGCGTTCCATAATCGGGTTTGCCTTGACCGGGTAGCCGTCCCTGTTCGCTGCCGGAAAAAAAATTGATCTGCTCATGTTTTTTTTGCGCCCGAACAGCGCGCGCGGCCCCTTTCAGGTCAATTCCCAACTGGCTCAGCATGGAGGAGACATTGTACAGCACGTGCTCCTCAAATATTTCGTTTTCCAGCGCCACGCAGTTGGCGATGCACCAGACGTGAACTTTACGCCCGCTTGGGGGCCCGTATCGGCTAAAGCCAGAATTTGTACCTTTAATGATCGTCCGGTGTGAGGTATGAAATCCCTGCTCATCATCACCGGCCCAGACGATGTCATCTGCATAAAGTCTGATATCTGGAAATGCATTTATCGTGTGGGTCGTATCAGCAACAATTTTATCGCGCCCATACTGCAATCCGACATCATCCCAAACACGCGCTTTATGGGAATAGGTATCGTAGATATATCCAATATCCCTCTGTTCCCAGATGCGATGGGTTATGCGGACAATATAATCGATAATATTGCGATATTTGGGCTCGAAGCCCTGCAGGTTTTGTTGCTTCGTTTCGCCACCGTCAATCAGAAAAGTGTCCGTACCACCCCGTATGTAATTTTCAAGAGAAACATCAAAATTAGCCGGCATTTTATCAACCGGCACGGCGAGCAAGTCCGGTCTATCCCGTGATCCAGGCGAAGACGGCGCAACAACGGGACCCGTACTGGCCGTTTTACCAACGCTCCCCGAACTTGTACTTTCGATGCTCATTAAACGTTCTCCACAATGCACAGACGTCAATTTTATTGCCCCGGTCTAATACGTTTTTCAGTCACGGGGTCAAACAAATAGAGATGTTCCGGTTTTACTTTCAAGCCAACAATGTCGTCTATTTTTTTGTCCAAATGACGATCACCCTTTGCGCTAACCCTCTGCTTACCAAACTGGATCGTGAGCAACACGCTCTCGCCGGTATTTTCCGTCGCATAGACAGGAACATCAATATCGCCTTGTCCTGCGTCCGTAATTATAAAATCTTCCGCACGAACCCCAAGAACAACACGCTCTTTATCGCCGCCGCCAACCCGAGTTAGTTTTGTACCCCCGGTGGTGACGAACCAGCCATCGAGCAGGGACCCTTGAATAAGGTTCATTGCCGGCGAGCCAATAAAACTGGCGACAAATATATTCTCCGGGTTGTTATAGATTTCGTCCGGAGTTCCCAATTGTTGAACGACACCATGGTTCATGACTGCAATCCGATCCGCCAGGGTCATGGCTTCAATTTGATCGTGTGTCACATAGACCGTGGTGATTTTCAATTCATGGGACAAATGTTTCAATTCGGCGCGCATGGTAACCCGTAACTTGGCGTCCAGGTTGGATAGCGGCTCATCCATCAAAAAAACCAGGGGGGTACGAACAATCGCCCGCGCAAGGGCGACGCGCTGGCGTTGCCCGCCGGACATGGCTTTTGGTTTGCGATCCAGAAATTCCGTCAACTCAACTTGCTCAGCGGCTTTTGCGACGCGGGTTTCTATTTCTTGCGGCGGTGTTTTCCGCACTTTCAACGGATAAGCAATATTGTCATAGACAGTCATATGTGGATAAAGGCCGTAGTTTTGGAAAACCATCGCAACATCACGGTCTTTGGGAAGTTCGTCGTTGACCATCCGATCACCAATCCAAATTTCGCCATCTGTCGGCTCTTCCAGACCGGCAATCATACGCATGGTCGTTGTTTTTCCGCACCCGGACGGTCCCAGGAGGACAAAAAATTCCTTGTCGTGAATATGAATGGTTTGATTGTCGACGCCAATAAAATCACCCCAGCGCTTCGTCAACTTCTCCAGCTTAATTTCGGCCATTAGCGCACTGCCCCCATGGTCATACCTTGCACAAAATGTTTTCTGATAATGAGCGCCAATACAAACATCGGCGCCATTATGATGATCCCTGCTGCTGACAACAGATTCCATAGATCGCCCTCTTCGGCCTTAAATAAGGCAAGACCGATGGGCAGTGTTACTGCGTCTTTGTTGGTTAGAATCAAAGCAAATAAAAATTCGTTCCAAGCCAGAATAAAACAGAAGATTCCTGCCGTAAATAATCCCGGGGCGGCCATCGGCAGAACGATATTTAGAATAACTTGGATCCGGGTTGAGCCGTCTACCATAGCCGCTTCTTCGGTTTCTATGGGGATCCCGTCAATAAACCCTTTTATCATCCATATGGCGAAGGGCATTACAATTGCCAGATTAATGAGAATGAGGCCAAGCCGCGTATCCAAAAGTCCTATATCTCTGAACATCACAAAAAACGGTAAAATAATGACAACGGCCGGGACAAATTGTGTCGCCAGGATCATGACCAGCATCGTCATTTCACCGGTCAACGAAAACCGTGAAAACGAATAGGCGGCACAGGTTGCAATTGGGATCGCAAACAGAACTGTGACACCGGCAACGACTGTTGAGTTATAGAGCTTGTCACCCAAATGATAAGGGCTCTCAAAGACGGTGCCAAAATTTTCAATGGTTGGTGTGAAAAAGACTTTCAATTGATAGACATCGACATGGGTTTTAAATGCTGCCAAAAAAATCCAAATGATGGGTATCAGCATTATGAATGCTGCGGTCAATATGAGGATGACTTGAAGCGCGTTCCAGAACTGCTTTTTTTGTTTGCCGGTCATTTTGTCAACCCTTCCTAAACATGTGTTTAGCGTATAAATAGGTTAGGAAAATCATGGGTATGACCATCAACCAGGCAACAGACGCGGAGTAACCAATTTGACCGTATTTCAGGCCACTAAAGTAAATGTAATGGCTGAGAGTTTGTGTCGCGGTGCCAGGCCCGCCGTTGGTCAGCATATAAATCTGATCAAATGTTTTTAGTGAAAATATTGTTTTAAGAATAATAACAACAGCCAGCACCGGCATTAACTGCGGCAGCGTAACATCTTTAAAAACCCGCCATCCACTCGCACCATCGACTTGCGCAGCCTCGATGGTATCGCGCGGAACCGAGGCCAAGCCACCAATAAGAACCAAGGTTAAAAAGGGGATCCAACCCCAGACATCGGCCATTACGACAACTGCGAAGGCTAATGTTGGATCAGATAACCAACTGATATGTGCGAGCGGCGGAAAAACAAAGCTGAAGAATGCATCAAACAACCCGAATTCCGGATTAAACATGAACCGGAACGACACACCAATCAACGCAGGCGACATGGCAAATGGCAGGATCAAAAGAGTCTGTACAGTTGAGCGTAGCCTGCCACCAGGCGACAATAAAAGGGCGAGCCCGAGTGCCAGGACCGTTGTTAATACAACAGTCACAAGCGTGTAAATCGCAGTGACCTGAACAGAGTTCCAAAATGCCGGTTCTTCTAGAAAGGCCCAGGCATAGTTTTCGAACCCCAGATATTCTTGTGGAAAATTGGGCCTGTTGAGCCGTCCGACCGTAAAGGACAGGCGGAGGGATTCAACAAGCGGCCAAATTGCCGTGGCAAAAACCACAAAGACAGCAGGGAGAACCAATACGTATTTTAATGACTTATCGCGCATGGAAATAAAGGAGGCGGGATGAACCGCCTCCTCCTTCGTTTTTATTTGATACGACCGGCACGCTTAAGGATACGGTCTGATTGTTCCGCCGCTTCCTTCATGAGAGCGCGAACATCTCCACCACTCGCGGCTTTTGCGATCGCCGCCGATAAGATATCGCCAACCTCCGGCCATTCAGCAATCTGCGGCATAATGTCCGATTCCTTCAGGCTTTCCCAGGCGGCAGCTTGAATGCCGTCGTTCGCAGAATTCACTTCACTATCTTTCAAGCTGGAGATATGGGTAACCACGTTGTTGACAATCTTTTTACCAGCAACTTCCCGCTGGATCGCATTGGCGCGGTCCATTTCCGGGTTCGACAACCATTTAAGAAACTCCCACGCCGCATCCTTGTTTTTCGAATAGTTTGAAATCGAGAACGGCATTGAAATCGCGTAAGTCTTGGTAACCCCGTTGTAAGAAGGCATGCCGGTAAACCCGACTTGTTCTTTCGTAAGGGTCGAGCTCTTTGGATTATAGAAACCGGAATAGGCCCACCACCATACGGGAATCATCGCAGATTTTCCCTGCATAAAGGACTGACGCGCATCTTGCTCGACAAACGCTAACGAACTGGGGTTCGTCACTTTGTGTGTGGTATGAAGGGCGATATAATCCTCTGTGGCTTTCATTCCCGCTTCAGACACGAATGCGGCCGTCCAGTCATTATTGAAAACGTCTGCCCCCGCCGCCCAAAGGAAGTTGATCCATATGAACAGGTTCTGGCGATTGCCATCGTTGTTATAATAAAGCGCCAACGGAGCAATATCTGGGTTGGTTTTTTTAAGCTCTTTGCCAATTTTAATCACATCCGCCCAGCTTTTGGGTGGATTGGGAACAAGGTCTTTCCGATAAAACATCAACTGTGGGTGCGCCCGCAATGGGAAACCCAGTGTTTTACCCTCAAATTGTGCAGAGCGGGCAAAAGCGGCTGGATAACGGTCCATGGAAATTCCATCCCGCTTCATGAGATCGTCAATTGGCATTAACCAATGGCTGTTAGGTGGGCCCCAGCTATCCAGAAAATTGACAACGTCATAGGCACCGTTTGCTGCAATCCCTTCCGCAGAAATTTTTTCCTGTAGTGAACCGAAGGGAATGAACGTCCACTCCGTCTCGATCCCTGTCATATCCGTAAATTCCTTGTCGCGCAGCATTAGTCCGTCGAATTGCGGCGTGACTACCGATAAAATATTGAGCTTTTTCCCGGCTTGTGGTTTCCCCGGCAGTAAATTGTATTTCATTTCAGCTGCCGATCCCATATTCGGCAGGGCAGCTGACAAGACGGCGACCAATCCTGCCATCAATAAAATTCTTCTTTTCAATGCCATTTTATTCCTCCTTGTAAATTACCCGAAAAACCCTTTGGAGTGTACTTCAGCCAAAGAGCCACCTCCTTGAATGCGCATTCAGAAGAGATAGCTTATCTATGGGAAAGGAGTCAACAAAAATATGAATGCGCATTCATAACTTTGTTAAAGGGCGATTTTCTGCACTTTATCGATAAAACAGCATAGGAGGTTCAGGACCCATATCAATTGAAGGGAAGGAAGAAATGTTCAGACCGGAAGTTGAACTGTCGTCGGTATTCCTCAAGCGTTTAAGGAAATCCGGAAAATAGTTAGTGCGCTTCATTCAGGCTTTGCGATGGAAAAAGTGTGAATACGTTAGTGGAATTCCAACTGCACCCGCCCCAATGGCGGTATGTCACAGGTCACAACACAAGGCCGATCTATCCACTGGGTCTCGACGACGGACCCGGTCATAATAACATCTCCCGCCTTGAGCATTTCACCGCGTCCACATTGTTTGTTGGCTAACCAGGCAAGCGCCGTTAACGGATGCCCCATCACATCGGACCCCAATCCGGAGCCGACTTCAACATCATCAATTCTGGTTGTGCCCCGCAATGTTGCCAGATCAACATCAGCCAGCGCCACGGGCCGGCCTAATACGGCACCAGCGGAAAAAAAGTCATCGGCAATCAGGCTCGGGATGCCAAATTCATGAAAATTCTGATAACGGTTATCAACAATTTCGGCCGCCGCCATAACTTCACTGACAGCCGCTATCAGGGATTCCGGTGAATGGGGTCGATCCTGCGACCGCAAATCCTTACCAAGGCGCAGGGCGATTTCGCATTCGACGCCAACGGCTACAAAATCTGCCGTTTTGAGGGTCACCGCGCTGGCGAACACTTCGTTGTTATAAAGCCGCCCGGAACAGGGGTGATTGATCCCTAAAAACTTTTGCATCACCGGCGTCGTACAGCCGATTTTATAACCGCATACGGCTCCCTTATGAGGGTCGAGAAGTTCCGCCGCAGCTTTTTGCAGGCGATAACCCTGGTCGATATCACCGGGCCGCAAACCGTCGGCAACAGGTGCGGACGGCGACAGTGCCAGTCTTAATTCAACAAACTTGCTTGCCGCTTCCTGTATTTTCTTTATCTCCACTAGAGCGTGTCTTCCCTAATTGGAACCGCTGAGACAGCGCGTCCGGGTCTCCGATAAGGAAGGGTACGTGCGGCGATGCTGGCGCATCGCAAACGGGGCCTGACGCGGTTCGGTGGGCTGGACGCATTGCCTTTGGTCGAATACGGCCGCCGCCCGCTGCGTCGAAAACGCTTGACGATGCGCCCGCTGCCCGGCAGAGCCGTTGCATGGCCCGAGAGAGACATCGCCTGCGCGTCTTCTCCTGTCGGGAGGGGCCCGTATTCGATCTCAGTGAATCCAATTAGGGAAAACACGCTCTAGCCGTCGCCATTTGCCACAAACAGGATTTTACCATCGCGCCCTGCACGCTCCGCGTGGGCGAGCGCTTCGGCCACCTGTTCCAACCGATAGGTGGCCTCAACCGGCGAATGCAGGGTATTTTGGATAAACAAATCGGCCATACCCTGATAAACGTTTTCAATTTCTTCCCGCGACTGTTGGAAAAGCCGTTTGACCAGCCAGAACCCGGTCAGGTTGATTTGGTGAATAATCGTATGGGTTGGCGTAATCATGCAGGGATCGCCGGATAGAAACCCATAATTGACGACAATTCCCGAATCCGACAAACAATCGGCCAAATGCTCACACGACTTACCGCCAGCGGCATCAATAGCGAGGGGAATATTGGCATCACCGACCTCGGCGCGGACACGCGCCGCCAAATCATCGCCATCAACAAAAACATAATCGGCACCGATCGCCTTCAACGGTTCGATCAAATTCTCGCGCCGGACGATATTGATGGTTTTTACATTGAGCATTTTTGCCAGTCGGATGATATGTTGTCCGACGGCGGAATTGGCCGCGTTTTGGATGACAAAGTCACCCGGCTCCAGATCGACATAGTCCTGCAGCATAAAATGCGCCGACGGTGGATTGGCTTTCATTTGCGCGGCTTGCAGAATATCCAGTTCCTTTGGAATTCGCACCACCTGTTCGGCTGAACATAATATCTTCTCCGCCCAGTTGCCCCGGCCTAACAACAGCACCCGATCACCGATGTTAAGATCTGTGACTTCGCTGCCGATGGCGTCGATCCGCCCAACCCCTTCGATTCCCTGGCGGGCTGGCAGTTCATCCGGTCCCGGATATTCGCCACGAATAATTAACAAATCTGCCGGATTGATCGCTGATGCCTCAACGGCAACGACCACTTCATGGGCAGCGGGGGCAGCCGGATCCGCCACCTCCACACACCGACAAACGGCATGGGGAACGCCAAATTGCGCATATTCAATTGCTTTCAAAAGTCTGACTCCTGGCGGCTGTTATCAAAGATTGCACATGGTAACGAGCACTGTCGCACGCGCCAAGCTTAATCAGATAAAAACCGGCCCGACAGGTCGCATACAAAACGACAAAAACCAATCCGGCAGCGTTTTGCCCTGGATTTGTAGTGATTACGGGCATACCTTCCGCCCTCACACGTAAATACTCCAAAAAAAACCTGACTCATTATGTTACGCCGTAGTTAGCTCAGGCTCTTACCCAGTGGGACCGCACACTATGAAATTCATTTTCGGCTTGTTGTATTCTGGATTTCTGTTTCTTGCGGGGTGGATGTTCAACTTTTTTTTCGATATTCAGTTTGCCATGGGACTGGTTGCCGGTTGGTTCTTAAAGCAGGGGTATGACGATATCGCTGGCCTCATTAACGATCTCATAAATTGATCCCAACGGCTGACGCCGCCGTTTCCCGGGGCCTTGCCCGTTCACCGCCAGCGTTCGTCATCCCACCGCGAAGACCACATTGCGGATCGTCCAAATTAGATATTCGAATCCGGAAAACTGGCTTTTCTATTTTTCATAAAACTTTGAAGTTCTTCGTCTTTCCCAGGATCCAGTTCAGGCAATTGATAAGAGCCCAGCATCTGTTTGACGATTTTGGCGGCCCGCTCGTCGGCCCTTAACCCACCCTCCGCATCCCACTGTTCGAAGGAATTATTGTCGGCAATGGAGGACCGGTAGAAGGCCGTCTCGAAATTGGCCTGGGTATGACTGCAGCCCAGATAGTGGGCGCCCGGCCCGACTTCCCTGATGGCGTCCATGGCCTGGCCGTTCTCCGACAGGTCAACACCTTTGCATAACACTTCCATCATCGACAGCTGGTCAATATCCATCACAAATTTTTCGTAACTTGATGCCAGTCCCCCTTCGAGCCAACCGGCGCTGTGAAGCATGAAATTGACACCACTGAGCACGGCTGGCAGCAGGCTGCTGGCACTTTCGTAAGCCGCCTGGGCATCGGGTATTTTTGATCCACAAAAGGACCCTCCAGAGCGGAACGGAATGTTCAGGCGCCGGGCCAGCTGGGCCGCCGTTGAAAGCACCAGCGTCGGTTCCGGCGTGCCGAACGTAGGCGCACCTGATTGCATGGACAAGGCGCTGGCAAAAACACCAAATATAACCGGCGATCCCGGCCGCAGGAGCTGGGTTAATGCCATGCCCGCCATGCCTTCGGCCAACGCTTGCGTCAGGGTCCCTGCAGCTGATACCGGTGCCATCGCGCCGGACAGGATAAACGGCGAAACAATCGACGCCTGATTGGCACGGGCGTAGACCTTAAGGGCACCCAACATGGTCGCATCATAAACCATCGGCGAGTTTACGTTAATCAGGCTGGTGCAAACGGTATTTTGATCAACAAACTCCTTGCCAAACAGAATTTCCGACATGGCGACCGTATCGGCGGCCCGGTCCGGATGGGTAACCGATCCCATGTAGGGTTTATCGGAGTAGCGCATGTGCGTATAAACCATATCGAAATGCCGTTTATTAACCGGCAGATCGACCGGTTCACATACCGTGCCGCCCGAATGATGCATGGGACCTGCCATATAGGCGAGTTTCACAAAATTGCGGAAATCTTCAATGGTCCCGTAGCGTCGGCCACCGTCGAGATCACGAACAAAAGGCGGCCCGTAAACCGGCGCAAACACCAGGTTTTTGCCACCAATCTCGACACTGCGTGCCGGGTTGCGGGCATGTTGGGTAAACTGCGACGGAACGGTTTTTAACAATTCACGCAGCAATCCCTTAGGGAAACGAACCCGTTGGCCCTGGACATCGGCACCGGCATCGCGCCACAGGTCAAGCACTTCTGTATCATCGTTAAAATCAATGCCGATTTCCTGCAGCACCGTATCCGCATTGGCTTCAATGATTTCAAGGCCTTCCTGACTACACAATTCGGTCAGGGGAATGTTACGACTTATATAGGGCTGAGTAACAGCAGACGCCTTTGCCCGGGCGGTCCGCCGTGCATCGCGACCCCGACGTGCCGATTTTTCTCCGCGTGGGTTCATAAACCAGATCCTCCAAACCAAATAGACCAGTGCGAAGTCTATTCAGGCGACACCAACGGACTAATCTTTTTGCGTCGCTTTGTGGCTCATATACGTCCGTTGCCTCCGATTTATTAGGTGCCAGCCTGGCATGGGGCTATGGCGTAATCAAGACAGCCGATGTCGACAATCACCAAGAGCCTACCGGCTTGCAATGGCAAATGTAAGCATCGAAAATCCTCAAACCGGTTCAGCTCCTGGCGATGCCATCTGAATCCGTTGACATGTAATCAGGGAAGTAAAATCAATGAAATCTCATGCACGGGCAGTGGTCATCGGAGGCGGTGTCGTGGGCGTCGGCACGCTTTATCATCTGGCAAAAAAGGGATGGAACGATTGTGTTCTCATTGAACGCAAGGAATTGACCTCCGGTTCCACATGGCACGCGGCGGGCCTGCTTCCCCTGTTCAATATGAGTTATAGTGTCGGCCAAATTCACAAATATTCCGTTCAGTTTTACAAGGACCTAGGGATCGAACTGGGTCAGGATGTGGGCCTGCGTCCGGTCAGCAATATTCGTCTGGCCATGAACCGCGACCGGATGGACGAATATTACCAATATGCGGGCGTCGCCAGCACCATTGGCATCGATGTCACGTTTTTAACGCCGGAACAGGTCAAAGAGATCTGGCCGCTGTGTAATACGGACGGATTGGTTGGTGCCATCCAACATACGGAAGACGGCTACATTCAGCCCGCCGACCTGACCCAGGCGATGGCCACAGGGGCCAGACAGATGGGTGCCGAGATTAACCGCTTCACGACTGTCACCGCCATTGAACAAATGGCCGGTGGCGAGTGGTTGGTGAAAACCGATCAGGGCGACATCACCTGCGAGCATGTGATCAGTGCAACCGGCAATTTTGCCCGCCAGACGGGAAAAATGGTCGGCCTTGAGCTGCCGGTTATTCCCGTCGAACACCAGTACATCGTGACCGAACCCCATCCCGCCATCCAGGCCCGCCATGCCAAAGGTTTGCCGGAAATGGGAGTTCTGCGGGAGTCCGATGGTTCCTGGTACATGCGCGAGGAAAATGGCGGTCTGATCCTCGGCCCTTATGAAAAGGGCGCACCGTGCTGTTATGTGGACGGACCTTCCAGCGACAGTGAATATGAACTTTTTCAGGAGGATCTGGACCGGCTGGAGCCGCACATCGAAGCGGCGATCAACCGGGTCCCGGCGTTTGGCGAAGTGGGTGTCAAACAGGTGTTTAATGGTGCCATTTGTTACACCCCTGACGGCAGCCCGATCATCGGCCCGGCCCCGGGCCTTAAAAATTTCTGGCTCAACGAAGGCCACAGTTTTGGTATCACGGCGGCCGGCGGTGCCGGTTGGCAACTGGCGGAATGGATTGTCGAAGGCGAACCGACGATTGATATGTTGGGTGTAATCCCCCACCGGTTCGGACCTTACGCCAGCAAGGCCTTTTTACGGGCCAAAAACGAAGAAGCCTACGCCAGCGTATTTGTCACCCATTTCCCTGACGAAGAACGGGAGGCTGCGCGCCCCCTCCGGACCGCCCCCTGTTATCAGCGGATGAAAGACCTGGGTGCCGTGTTTGGCCAAAAATTCGGCTGGGAACGACCCAACTGGTTCGCTCCTGAAGGTGCGCCACAGGAAGATGATTGGTCGTTTCGGCGCTCTAAATGGTTTGCGCCGACTGGTGAAGAATGCAAAAACGTGCAGGAAAATGTCGGAATTCTCGACATGACTGCCTTTGCCAAATGCCGTATTTCCGGCCCCGGGGCCGAAGCTTTTCTTGATCGGCTTGTGGCCAATCGGATCCCGAAAAAACCCGGCCGGGTAAATCTTTGTCATGCCCTCAACAGGCGGGGCGGCGTCCGTTCAGAGTTCACCATCATCCGCAACTCCGACAATTCTTTCTATCTGGTCTCTGCCGGGGCCATGGAAAGTTTTGATCACGACTATATCCAAAAACAAATGCCCGCCGACGGCTCCGTTCGATATGACCATCTCACCACCCAGATCGGCGTGTTAGTCATTGCCGGTCCCAAATCCCGCCAACTCATGGCACGGGTTTCCGATGCTGATTTTTCAAATGAAGCCTTCCCCTGGTTATCCGCCCGGCGGCTTGATATCGGAATGGCCGACTCCCTCGTCGCCCGGGTCAATTTTGTTGGCGAACTGGGCTGGGAAATTCACCATCCCATGGAAATGCAGAACCACGTATTTGATAGCCTGATGGCGGCGGGTGCCGACCTGGGCCTGAAACCCTTTGGCATCCGGGCCATGGACAGCATGCGTCTGGAAAAATCCTATCGGTTGATCGGCACCGAACTTTCCATCGAATATTCGGCCTATGAATCCGGTTTGCACCGGTTCGTCCATCCCAACAAAGGCGACTTCATTGGCCGCGACCAGTTGTTGCAATGGAAAGACCGGGGGTTCGAGAATCAATTTGTTACCTTGCAGGTTCATGACGTCACCGACGCAGACGCTTTGGGTAACAATCCGATTTATCTGAACGGCGAAACCATCGGTCGGGCGACCGGCGGCGGATACGGGTTCCGCATTGACAAATCGTTGGCCATGGCCATGGTCCGCCCGGATCTGGCCGAACAGGGCCGGCAGTTGGAAATGGACATTCTCGGCACCCGCCACCGGGTAACGGTGTTGCCCGAAAGCCCCTATGACCCGGACAATGAGCGGCTGCGAGCTTAGGTCCGAACCGCACCAGACAAAAATAAATCGCCCGGACACCGATGCATCGATGGGCTGCCTCTGGGCTCCTGCCCTCTGCCGGACACAAGGCCCGTAGACTTCCTGGCACCTGTCATGGCCCAACCAAGGATGGCTCTTCCGGTTGATCCCATGGACGGTAGTGTTGGACGTTTACGCATATCATCGAAGTAACGATGGTCGGAGGAACGGCTCCTATCCTTATATCGTCGGCACTATTTATTTGATTTATTGTTGAAGGCCCAGTTGACATTTAATCCGCCAAATGTTTCTTCGCTATCACTGCGCCCCGAGGACCGACCTGCCGTAAAGTTCAGCCACAAGTTCTCGCCGATCTGAGGCGCCCTGAACTCAGCTTTGCCCGACCAGATGTAGTAATCATCATCAACACCTGTATTGCGCTCTGTGCTGACGTAGGCACCTTCCACGGAGTAGCGTACATTTTGGAACATGTCCTCTTTACTGTCCTTAGAGGATTCAAAACGAAACTTAGTGGTTGCCAGTAGAGTATCCTGCTCGAAGAAATTACCAATGTTTGTACTGTCTGCGACGACTTCATCCGTGCGATAGCGGACATGAAATATCAGCTCTCCATTCTTACCGATAAGTGGTAATTTGGCTGTATCACCAAGATCAATAGAGAGAGATGACCATAGTGACATACCCGTCCATTCCAAATCGTCCAGGTCACTGTCTGTACTAATCCACGTTGGCGCTATCCCAAGTGACCATGCAGATGTTGATGGGTGAGCGTCATTCCAAGTAGTTCGGCAATCTGTAACATTTTTGCCCTCATTGAGTGTGCCCTTTGCTTTTGGTATTGCTTCCGTATATGCCTTAATATTTTCTTCCGATCTAATCTCCCGACCTCTTTTTGAAAGAGGCGTCACGTCTTCGGCGACTTGCTGATCTCTGATTTTCTTTTGAAGATCTGGGGCACTCAATACAAGTTTTGAGAGGTCTGACAAACAATTCAGGTGACCTAAATCCCTACGGGGGTCTGACTCAATACTGATCCATGGCGTTACCTGAAGGCCGAGCGCCAGTCGGGTCGCTTCGTCCTCTTTTGATTGGCCCTCAGATGTAGCGATGGACAACTGGGTGTTCGCATACAAGCGAGTGCTCCAGCCATCAAAGCCAACGGCACGATATTTCTCCAGCGTGACAGTACTAGGTGAATAAAGCTCGGCAGGAACAAAATCTATGGCCAAGCCTGACTGAAAATTGCCGTTCTTGTCAACGTTGTTCAACAACGTCGTTGCGAATTGATCGGGTGCCCGAGCCCGGATGGTCGATTCAGTTGTGACGTCTAGAGCAGCCAACGCCGGAGAATTCGGCACAGGTGAATCAACCATATTTGTGCGCGCAAGGGCAGTCTTGGCTAGTTCTTCTAACGCTGATTTTTCTGCATTCGATTGCGCCCATACCGAACCATTTAATAACAACCCAACGGTGAGGGAATTGACCAAACTACCTGTCTTTAACATATCCATTGCCTCCAAACTAAAAATGCCAATACCCAACTTTCCAATATTCTGTCAGCGAAGTTTGATAGCAAAATACTTCGAATCGACACTCCCACCGTTAAGCGCACCCTTCCATATTGCAGGGCTGCCTTTAACAGGTTGCCCACCTTGAGTTATGCCAATTCGCGCGTAATAGGAATCAACTGTTCCGCCAGACCCTGGAGGTTCGATGATGGCGTCCGTGGCGATGTACCAACCCACCAGATCCGCAGCTGCCATATCGGTTGGAAATTCGTCATCGCTGTCAAATGTGATGTTATTGTCCAAACCAATTGTTTTGTCAGTAGATTGATTTGGTCGAAGCAAATCAACTCTATAGGTGACAAGTTCAGTCCCTCCGAAAAATACAGTGACTTCTGGGTCGGGTTTGTTTGAATCAAGAATCATGATTTTCATGGTTGTCTTCCTCCCTATTTGTCGAGGGATGACCAATTCCATCCCAGTTGTTTTCATCAACTCTCTAACAATTCCAAATGGTTGAGGCGTTGCTTTATATTTGGCTGTTCGTTGCGCTGTGTTATTTTTTTTGACGCAGTTCGTGTACTACCCCGGCCCGACCACCTTTCGTATCCTCTCCACTAAGATCTTGATGATCTCGTCGACCCGTGAACTGTTGTGGCGTTCTTTACATTTGCCCTTGTGGCGATGTTCGAAATCGCCGTGCCAGCGGTAGGCAGGGTCTTGTGACCCAGTTGGAACGCCTGTGAGATGGACCTCGAAGGTGTGGCGGCTCTGCCGTTTTGGCAGGCCACCGGTGTTTTCGAGAGGGTAATCTCCTGATTTCCGTTGCGTTTCCATTCACCATGCTCTTTTTAATTACCCTCCATGTAATGGTTAACCATGTTCAGGGAATACAGGGATAATTATCCACAGGTGTATGGCAAAGTGTCTGGCAAACGTCTTTCAAGCGTCTGGAAATGATGATCTACACACACAAAAAAGTCCTGCAGCCAAAGCCAGGGCAAAAATCGTCGTTATCATTAAAAGATAGGCTTATTGTGCGTCTTGAATAAGGGCCGAAATTTGCTGTACAGCAGTGCGGATGTCACCTTGAATAGCCCGCAAGTTGAACACAATGTCAGCTGAAGTTGTCGGCCAGACCTTTTGTCGTTGTGAGCGCATGGAAATTGGTGGTAGGAGGGCCTGAGTGGCCTGGGACAATTGCTCACATCTGATTTGCTCATGTAATTTCAGAGTTTCCGCCATAGGTTCGATTGCCAATTGCCGACGCAACAGGCGTTTACAGGTCTCAAAATGTCTTAGGGCGGCGGGGCGATCACCCTTCGCATAGTGGCAACGCATCAGGTCACGATGAATATGTTCCAGCAGAGGATCCGTATGCAGAAGGCGTTTGCACTGCTCAATGGCCGCAGCCCACTGGCTGTGCATCTGATAATAATAGCTCAGACGTTCCAGTGCGTTGATATAATGGTCGCGGTAAATTTCCCGGTCCAGTTGGCACCATTCATCATAGAGGCCACTCAGAAAATCCCCTTGGTAAAGGGCCACTGATTTGTGCAGCTTCTGGACCTGATCCTCGGTCATCGTCTCCGGCGCAAGGGAGGTCGCGACATCCGTTACGCTTTTGAACTCATCAATGTCCAGCCAGTATTCGGCATCATCTCGAAACCCAATATTGTCGCCATCGGTGATCACGTAATGGTCGGGATCTGAATCACCTTTCCGGAACGCCGCTCGGATACACCAGAGTTCCTGCCGAAAGGCTTTGCGCAGGTCGGCAACACCATGGTCACCCCACAGCGCTTCGGCCAAAACTTCCCGTGAGACCAAGGTGCCACGATGCAACAACAGATAGGCAAACAGCGACTTGGCCTTTTTCGATGCAAAGTTAGGAATTTGCCGGTTGTTAAGGGACAACCGAAATACTCCAAGCAAATGCACTCTGAGCTCAACCACCCTTACCTCCCCGCTAACCCTATTCGGTTCCGCTTGTCTGGTTGCCTTCAACAACAACTTCTACGATTATTATAATGCAATTTTAATGAGAATAAAAGAATATTTTTCCCGTTGCTCACATCAAATCCTGACAGCACCTGTCACTGGCCATTCCCTATTCAGGCCTGAAACTGGCCTCACAAAGCACTCCTTCGGCACACTTTGCTTGATAAAACATAGGGATTGGGGAATTTTCAGTATCTGCGGCGCTCAATTGCCGACCCTTTCGGGTCCATTGAGGCCATTGCCCCCATGAGTCCTTTGGCCCGTTGCGAATTATTTTGCCTTTGATTGACGAACCCAGACCATGACCCGGCAGGTTCAATGATCTTGCATGGAACCTTGAACCATTTTCATTAGGGGTTAACCTGTCGGGAGGTTGTAATGGAAAGAGGAAAGACGATGCCAAGTTTGTTTTACGGCGGTCTGCGACAAGCTTTCGCGCCTGATGGTTTTGTCCCCGTTCGTTTCTTATTTACCAGCGACAATCCCGACCTTTTAACATCCGGCACCGGCGCTGCCAGTTCGACCAAAGCCCAGGCGTTTCAAAAGGTCACTGCATACCAAAATAAAAGAGGATCCCCTTAAAAATGACACCCCCTGCAACCCTGTCGGCTGAAGAACAATCCATGCGGGTCAACCTGGCGGCGGCGTTCCGCCTGGTCGATCTTTATGGCTGGTCCGATTTGCTGGCGACCCACCTGTCAGCTCGGGTACCCGGCACCCACGATCAGTTTTTAATCAATCCCTTTGGCGTAATGTTCGACGAAATGACCGCCTCGGCCCTGGTGAAAGTGGATATGGATGGAAATATCCGATCAGACACCAACTACCCCATAAACCCGGCCGGCTTCACGGTCCATAGCGCCGTCCATATGATGCGCGATGACGTGGATTGTGTGATCCATACCCATACGGCCGCCGGCCTCGGGGTCGCCACCCAAAAGCACGGGTTACTTCCCCTGACCCAGCAGGCCCTGGCGGTGATGGCCCACAGCGGTTATCACGATTACCAAGGCATTGCCTTCGATTTGGCCGAACGCCAATCCATGGGACGCGACCTTGCCGATAACAATGTCCTGTTCCTGCGTAATCATGGCTTGGTTAGTGTCGGCAAAACCGTTGGCGAAGCTTTCATGTGGATGTATCGGGCCGAACGTGCCTGCAAATTCCAGTTGGCCTTCCAGCAATCGGGGGCGGAAGCTACGGCGATCCCCCCGGCCCTCATCGAAAGCACCTTTGAGCGCAACCGCCGGGCCAACAGCCCGCAGGGCTATCGACCGATCGGGGTTAATGAATGGCCGGCCCTTGTTCGCAAACTCGACCGGGAAAACCCGGGCTATGATCAATAAAACCCGATCCGGTTCGGAACTGCAAAAGATTGGCCTGGCAACGGCACCGTTGGCTAATGATGATCGCGTCTGCGGCTTTGTGAAAGAGATAACCCGATAATCTGAAAACCGCCGGGAGCACCGTATCGTGGTCGGTTTGAGGCCAATCGGCGGGCGCGCGGGCCTGCCATGAAAATTTTAACAATTCAAGTGCCTTCAGCAGCCAATGTCGCCTTCCCCCTATTAAATGTCCGTAATTGGACAGCCGGGGCGGTCAAATGAAATTAACTGATCATTGGAATTGTTTTTGATTTCAGCGCCATTTAGGCAGGAGTTTGCCATGTCAGAAGATCAGGATAGTGAAATTATTCTCGCCGAGTTAAACGACGATGATCTGGTTGAACAGATGCACGACGATCTCTACGACGGTTTGGCTGACGAAATTGCCGAGGGCACACAAATCCTCCTGGACCGCGCCTGGACCCCCTACGATGTTCTCACCAAAGCGCTGGTCGAGGGCATGCGGATCGTAGGCATCGATTTCCGTGACGGCATTCTGTTTGTCCCGGAAGTTTTGATGTCGGCAAATTCCATGAAGGCCGGCATGCACATTTTGCGCCCCCTTCTGGCGGAAACCGGTGCGCCGAAAACCGGTAAAATGGTCATTGGCACGGTTAAGGGAGACATTCACGATATCGGCAAAAACCTGGTTTCCATGATGATGGAAGGGGCCGGGTTTGAAGTCATCGATATTGGCATTAATACGTCTGTCGAAGAATACTTGGCAGCACTGGAAGAACATCAACCGGAAATTCTCGGTATGTCGGCGCTGCTGACCACCACCATGCCCTATATGAAGGTCGTCATCGACACCATGAAAGAAAAGGGCATTCGCAACGACTACGTGGTTCTTGTCGGCGGCGCGCCGCTGAATGAAGCCTTTGCCGAAAATGTCGGTGCCGATGCCTATTGCCGGGATGCGGCCATTGCTGTCGAAACCGCGCAACTGTTCATGTCAAAACGCCAGGGCATGGCCGATGCCCGGATCGCGTCTTAACCCGGCGCCGCTTGAAAAAGGCCGGCGGCAATGACCGTCCCCAGACCAACTCTGTTGATTGCCTGTGGTGCCCTGGCCAGGGAAGTGTTGCGGTTGATCGAGGACAATCAATGGTCGGCGCTTGAACTCCAATGCCTGCCGGCGGATCTGCACAACAAACCTAAACTTATCCCCGAACTGGTCCGCGCCAAAATCCGGGCTGCAAAACAGCGCGATTGTTACCGTCAAATCCTGGTTTTATATGGCGATTGCGGAACCGGCGGCATGCTCGATACGGTTTTGCAGGAAGAACAAGTCGAACGCATTCCAGGTGCCCATTGTTATGAATTTTTTGCCACGCCAACCCTGTTTGACGATCTTTCGACCCAGGAATTGGGCAGCTTTTATTTAACCGACTATTTGGCGCGGTTTTTTGATCGTTTGATCATTCACGGGCTCGGCATCGACCGCCACCCGGAACTGAAGGACATGTATTTTGCCCATTACAAACGGCTCGTCTATTTGGCACAAACGGATGATCCGGCCCTGCTTCAATTGGCAAAAGCCGCAGCGCAAAAATTAGATCTTGAGTTTGTCCATCAAAAAACCGGTTACGGTGGATTGGCGTCGTTTATGCAAAACCAATCACATGGCCCGGCCCCATGGCACAGCTGACCGTTCTCTACTGGCGGGATATCCCAGCCCAGGTCATTGCCAAATCCGGTCGCAAGTCGGCCAAACGGCAACTTTCCGCGCGCTTCCAGGAAGCCATTGATATGGCCGCCATGCGTTCAAAATCCCATGAAGCCGGCACTTACCTGGACGAATGGCGACGCGGCACGCCTGAGGCCTGCGACGACGATCTTGATCGTGTTGCCGAAACCGCGCAACAGCAATTGGAAACGGAATACGATGCGGATCGGTTGGCGCAACTGATTAAGACCGGCGGTTCGAACAATGGCTGAGCCGGTGACCGAGCCAATGTCTGGAGCCATACCGACGCGTCCGGCCTATCAACCCGCCGGTGTCAATCCGGTACGGCGCTTAGGGTCCAAATATTCACTTCGCTTGTGGTCCGTTCGCAATGCCCGCACCCTGGAATGGGTTTATACAACTTTTTCCGACATGCTCCTGAGTTTCCATTGGTTGTGGAACCTGATCGGATATCACCGGGTCGAACGGCCCATCGTTTTCATTGAAAAAAACGTCAAAGGACTGTTGTTCGACTGTCGCATGTGCGGCCAGTGTGTATTGTCTGACACCGGCATGTCGTGCCCCATGAACTGCCCGAAATCCCTGCGCAACGGGCCCTGTGGCGGGGTTCGGGCGAACGGCAACTGTGAGGTCGAACCGGACATGCCATGCGTTTGGGTCCAGGCCTGGAACGGCGCTCAACGCATGCGCTCGAAGAGCAACATCGAAACCGTGCAGGGGCCGGTCGACCAGAGCCTGCGGGGGACTTCGGCCTGGCTTCGGGTCACGGCAGAACGGGCAAATGCCCGCAGGCCTGCCGCCAATGACTGAACCGGACGAAAACCCCAACGACCCAAGCGAACAGCTGTCACAACTTCCGGGTCACAGCTCACGCGGTCGTCTGGAGCGGGTTTTGCGGCGCGGCGACTTTGCCATAACAGCCGAACTCAACCCACCGGATTCAGCCAATCCCGTCGCCGTCTATGAACGCGGTGCGGTTTTCGACGGATGGGTCGACGCCATGAACGCAACCGACGGCTCGGGTGCCAACTGCCATATGTCGAGTGTCAGCATATGCGCTCTGCTGACCCGGTTTGGTTATGCGCCGGTCCTGCAAATCAGTTGTCGCGACCGCAACCGTATCGCCATTCAAGGCGACGTCCTGGGGGCTGCCGCCATGGGCGTCAATAACATTCTATGCCTCACCGGTGACGGTGTGCAGGCCGGCGATCAACCGGGTGCAAAACCGGTTTTTGATCTGGATTGTATGTCGCTCCTGGAAACCATCCGTATCATGCGGGATGAAAAACGATTTCTTTCGGGACGGAAGATCGACGATCCACCACAGGTATTTTTGGGCGCGGCCATAAACCCCTTTGCACCGCCCTACGATTTTCGGCCCTTGCGCCTGAAGAAAAAAATTGAAGCGGGTGCGCAATTTGTCCAGAGCCAATATTGTTACGACGTTCCCATGTTGAATGAGTATATGAAACGGGTCACCGATTTGGGTTTGCATGAGAGGTGTTTTATTCTGATCGGGGTCGGTCCCCTGGCATCGGCCAGGACCGCCCGCTGGATCCGTACCCATGTGCCCGGTGTCCATATCCCCGATGCCATCATCGAACGTCTGCACGGTGCCGCCGATCAAAAAACCGAAGGCAAACGAATTTGCATCGAGATCATTCAACAGGTGCGCGAAATTGCCGGGGTTTCCGGCATCCATGTCATGGCCTACCGCCAGGAAGAGTATGTTTCCGAAATCGTCCATGAATCCGGCGTTCTCGCGGACCGCAAACCGTGGCGCCGGGAGCCGGACATCGGCGACGACGTGGCGCTGGAGGCGGCAGAGAAGAAGGCGGAAATACGCGCCGCCGTTCAGACATAGATTGATGTCGCATTAGAGACAGAAACCCCCTTTAAATCTGCGTATTTAGCCTTAAATAATGCCGCCAACTGGAGACCACCTGGATGACCCGAACCACTGTTAGCTCTGCGACCCGCGAAATCACCATCGGTTTTGACCAGCCGTTCACCCTGATCGGCGAGCGTATCAATCCAACCGGTCGAAAACTGCTAGCAGCGGAAATGGCCGAAGGTGATTATAGCCGGATTCAGTCCGACGCCCTGGCACAGGTTGCCGCCGGGGCCAACATGCTGGACGTCAACGCAGGCATTCCCCTGGCCGATGAGCCAAAAATCCTGGCCGAATGTATACAGCTTGTACAGGGCCTTACCGATGTGCCCCTGTCCATTGACTCGTCGATCGTCGCCGCCCTGGAATCCGGCCTCGCCGTATATCAGGGCAAAGCCCTGGTCAACTCCGTAACCGGCGAGGAGGACCGACTGGAAACCGTATTGCCCCTGGTGAAAAAATACGGGGCGGCGGTGGTCGGCATATCGAATGATGAAACCGGCATCTCGGAAGATCCGGATGTGCGTTTTTCCATAGCCAAAAAAATCGTTGAACGGGCGGAAGATTATGGCATCCCAAGGAGTGATGTGATTATCGACCCCCTGGTCATGCCAATCGGTGCCCTGGGCGACGCCGGTCGCCAGGTCATGCATATTCTGAGACGTTTGCGTGAAGAGCTGAAAGTCAATTCCACCTGCGGCGCGTCAAACTTCAGTTTTGGCCTTCCCAACCGCCATGGAATGAATTCAGCTTTCCTGTCCATGGCCATCGGGGCCGGCCTGACGTCGGCCATCACCAATCCCCTGCATGCGCCGGAAATGGCTGGCATCATGGGTGCCAATGTCGTGATGGGGCATGATCCGAACTGCAAAGCCTGGATTAAAAAATTCCGCGACCCCGCGCCCGAGGGCGAAGGGTCAGAAAACCGGCGCGGACGACGGGACAGCAAACGGCGACGGACCGCCGGTTAAGGTGACAGACGTGGGCGACGCCTTTATCGTATTTTTGCCGTCGGGCAAACGCGGCCGTTTTGCGGTTGGCACGCCGATCCTTGATTGCGCCAGGAAACTTGCTGTCGATATAGACAGTGTCTGCGGCGGCCGTGGCATTTGCGGACGCTGTCAGATCGAGGTTGGCGACGGCACCTTTGCCAAATTTGCCCTAACAAGCACCCCGGAAAACCTGTCGCCGCTCTCTGAACCAGAAAAAAAATACGACCAGCGCAGCACCCTCAAACCCGGCCGCCGACTCAGTTGTCATGCCCAACTGACCGGCGATCTGGTCATTGACGTGCCGCGCGAAAGCCAGGTCCATAAACAGATCGTCCGCAAACGCGCCGAAGTCCGCGACATTGAACTGGACCCGGCCATTCGTTTGCATTACGTCGAAGTCGCCGAACCAACTCTCGAGACGGCCACCGGTGACTTCGAGCGCCTGTTGGCAGCCCTGCAGGAACAATGGGGACTGACGGCGCTTGAGGAAATTGATATTCGCGCTCTGCAACGGATCCAAAGTTGCCTGCGAACCGGCCAATGGAAGGTCACCGTGGCGGTCCATCGCGGTGCCCGCATTACCGCCGTTTGGCCAGGGTTTCATGACAAGGCCCATGGGCTGGCCTTTGATATTGGGACCACCACCATTGCAGCCCATTTGTGTGATTTATCGAGTGGTGAAGTGCTCGCGTCCAGCGGCATCATGAACCCGCAAATTCGTTTTGGCGAAGACCTGATGAGCCGGGTATCTTATGTGATGATGAATCCCGGCAGCGATGCCGAAATTACCGGCGTGTTAAGGGAAGGCATTAACCAATTAATTCACGATGTGCGAACCGAAGCCGGTGTAGACGCCGACACCATCTTAAATGCGACCTTTGTCGGCAATCCGATTATGCATCACTTTTTATTGGGCATTGATCCGACGGAGCTGGGCGGTGCGCCCTTTGCCCTAGCGACCAATTCCGGGATCACCCTATGGGCAACCGAATTGGGTATCACCGAAACCAGCCCCGACGCACGGGTTTATGTTCTGCCCTGTATTGCCGGCCATGTGGGTGCCGATACGGCTGGCGTGATCCTGTCAGAAAGTCCCCATCTTAACGAACAAATCAGTTTGATCGTCGATGTGGGAACCAATGCGGAAATTGTGCTGGGCAACAAACACCGGTTGCTGGCGGCGTCATCACCAACCGGCCCGGCCTTCGAAGGGGCTCAGATCAGCAGCGGCCAACGGGCGGCTGCCGGTGCCATAGAGCGGGTTCGGATCGACAAAAAAACCCTCGAGCCCCGCTTTAAAGTCATTGGCAGTGATCTGTGGTCCGATGAACCGGGGTTCGAAAAAGAAACCCGGTCTACCGGTGTGACCGGCATCTGTGGGTCCGGGATTATCGAGGCCGTCGCCGAAATGTTTCTGGCGGGTTTGCTGAGTGCGGATGGAGTTATCAACGGTGCCATGGCCGCACGTTCATCGCGGGTCCAGGAAGATGGCCGGACTTTCCGTTATGTTCTGATCGCCCGTGAAAACGAGGTTTCGATAAATCAGACGGATATCCGGGCGATCCAGTTGGCCAAGGCGGCGCTTTATGCCGGGGCGAAACTGCTAATGGATAAACTGAACATTGAAAGCGTTGACAAAATTGTCCTGGCGGGTGCCTTTGGCAGCCATATTGATACCAAATACGCCCTGGTTCTTGGCATGATCCCTGATTGTGATCCAAAAAATGTCACGTCCGCCGGCAATGCCGCCGGCACGGGTGCCCGAATTGCCCTGTTAAATCAAAAAGCCCGGGACGATATCCAATCGATTGTTCGAAATATTGAAAAAGTTGAAACGGCGATTGAACCGCGGTTTCAGGAACACTTCATTGAAGCCATGGCAATCCCCCATAAAACGGCCGCCTTTAGTAAACTCGCGCTGACCGTTGATATGCCGCAACCGGACCCGGACGATATATCCCAGGCCGGCAGAACCCGCAGACGCCGCAGATCATAAGTTGAAATTATTACAAAGGCTGCTAAAACCGGTCATCGACGTCTTCTGTCCTCTGCTTTCGGTTCTGAACCTCCATGTCTCTTCTGCTCGCGAAAATAATAATTTCGGTTTTGGTCGTCCTTGGCCTGTCGTGGATTGCCGAACACGTTAATCCGCGGATTGCCGGTATTCTTTCGGGTATGCCCCTGGGTGCCGTGTTGATTCTGATATTTGTCGGCGGAGAACTGGGCCCCGTGTTTGCGGTCACAAGCGCCCTCTATGCGATCCCGGCGATTACCGCGACCATTGCCTTTGCCATCGGGTATTATGTGATGTCACGGCTGGAAAGCCGCTGGTCACCGCTGTTCAGTTCCGTCGCCGGCCTGGTCTGTTATTTTACCGTTGCAGCAGGCCTCAACAGCCTGACATTTAATCTGGGTTTGGGTATCGGTGTCAGTTTTGCGGCACTCGTGCTGTTTGCCTACACCTTTCATTCGCGCGAACAGAATAAAATCCAAAGCAAACCCCCTATGACCATGGACCGTTTGTTGTTGCGCTCGGGCATGGCCGCCACTTTTGTTGTGGCAATTACCACCGTGGCCCATATGGTCGGGCCCCGTTGGTCCGGTTTGCTGATCGGTTTTCCCATGACATTTTTGCCGTTTCTGCTGATCATCCACGTCACCTACTCGGCCGCCCATGTGCGGACCATTATCCGAAACTTCCCACTTGGGCTTATTGGACTTTTGTGTTTTTTGATTGTCGCTCATCAGACGATTCCGTTGCTCGGGGTGAACCTGGCGGTCGTCGCAGCGCTCGGTGCGGCGCTTTGTTATCTCAGTGCTCTCGGTCTTTTCCTTAACCGGTTAAAACCGGCAGCCGCACTCTAAGGTGATTAAACCAAACGACTGGGACCGCCAGACCTGGCGTCTAGTTGTCCCCATTGTCCTGACCAATATTACTGTTCCCCTCCTGGGTCTTGTTGATACGGCGGTAATCGGCCATTTGCCGGAAGCCCATTACCTGGGTGCCGTGGCCATCGGATCGCTGGTGTTCAGTATGGTTTATTCGACGATGTTTTTCCTGCGCATGGGAACCACTGGCCTGACGTCGCAGGCCCTCGGGGCCGGCGACAACAACGAAGTCCGCGCCTGGTTGATGCGTGGTGGCCTGATGGCCTTGGGTATTGGTTTGCTGTTAATTGGGTTGCAGGTTCCCATCGGACTCGTCGTCTTCAGCTGGACAGGTGCGAGCGCCGAAGTCCTGAGTTTTGCCAAAGACTATTTTGCCATCCGCATCTGGAGCGCTCCGGCAACGTTACTCAATTTTGTCATTCTCGGCTGGTTCATCGGTGTCCAGAATACCCGCCCTGCCCTGATTAACCAACTGGTTCTCAATGTCGTCAATATTATCCTCGATCTGTGGTTTGTCATTGGCCTTGGCCTCGGAGTTGCAGGTGTCGCCTACGCCACTTTGATTGCCGAGACCACAGGTGCCCTGTTCGGGTTTTATCTGGTGCGCCGTCAGATCAATCGCATGGCGGGCCATTGGCAAAGTTCGCAAGTCCTGAAAAAAGACAAACTGATGCGCATGCTGCGGGTCAATGGCGACATATTCGTCCGCTCCCTCTGTCTGCAGATTTCGTTTTTTGCATTCACCTCCTACGGGGCCCGCCAGGGCGATGTCATTCTGGCAGCCAACACGGTTCTGCTGAAATTCACCATGTTCACGGCCTATGCGCTGGATGCTTTTGCCAACGCTGCGGAGACCCTGGCCGGCAATGCCTACGGTGCCAACAACAGGTCCGACTTCAGGGGTGCGGTGGTTGCCACAAGTCGCTGGGCTTTGTTGTTTTCTGCCCTATTTGCACTTATTTTCTGGTTTGCCGGTAGTTTTCTGATTGATGGAATAACCTCCATCGAGGCGGTTCGACAGACGGCACGTGAGTATTTGCCCTGGCTTATTGCGTCACCGCTGATCGCCGTCTGGAGTTTTCAGCTCGACGGTATTTTTGTCGGTGCCACAAAAACCGCAGTTATGCGAAACGGTATGATCGTCTCCATGATCATTTATTATCTGTGCCTGTCCGTGTTGGTACCAACTATGGCCAATCACGGCCTGTGGTTATCTATGATGATCTTTTTTGCACTGCGCGGGGCGACACTGGGGATCTGCTACCCGCGCCTTGAGAAAGAGCTGAATTAAAAACCATAACGGACAAACTCAAAAGCCGCCTATCGATCCTTTTCATGAAACATCCGGGCTGAGCACTTCCGGGATTATAGGTCGCGCTCCAACTTCGTTGCGTTCTTCCGACGGCGTGCGTTTGTAATATTCACGATAACATTTTGAAAAATGCGATGCCGACACAAAACCTGCGGCCAAGGCAATACTCAATACCGGCAAGCTGGTCTGGCGGAGTAAAAACCGTGCGCGTTTTAACCGCAGTTCAAGATAATAACGGGTCGGCGCATTATTCATGTATTTGCGAAACAAGCGCTCCAGCTGCCGCGTCGACAGGCCGACCCGCTGCGCCAATCGTGCGCAGGAAAGCGGTTCTTCCAGATTGTCTTCCATGAGGGCGACGACCGCCAGCAGTTTGGGATGAGCCACACCAATTCGACTGCGCAGTTCCATGCGCTGTGCCTCATTGCCATCGCGGATCCGGTGATGCAACATTTCGTCGGCAACGTCCGCAGCAATTTTACTTCCCCGGAATATGGAAATCCAATTCAGCATCATATCCAGGGCCGCCGTACCGCCGGCGCAGGTAAAACGATTGCGGTCAATCTCATAGAGCTCAGAGGTAACATCTAAATCCGGGTATTCTTCCTTGAGGGCCGACAGGTTTTCCCAATGAATGGTACAGCTGTAGTCATCCAGAAGGCCGGCCTTAGCCAAAATATGTGTGGCCGTACATATACCACCGATGGCGGTGCCATGGGATGCCATATGGCGCAATCGGTTGATCAGTTTCTGATCACAATGCAAATGCACATCCAGACCGGCACAGACAATTGCCGTATGCAGGTTCTGGGCCTCCGTTAAATCGCCGTCAACGTTGATGGAAATGCCGTTTGACGCGGTAACCGCTTGGCCATCCAGTGAATAGATGGCACCGCTGTAGAGCGTTACTTCTGCGACCCGGTTTGCCAGCCGCAGGGGTTCAACCGCTGATGTGAAGGCAATCATTGAAAAGTCTGGGACCAAAAAAAACCCAAACCTGTGGGTTTCACTGTTACCATCTGATCCGAACATGGGCGATCTTTCCGCACAGTTGGCAGCGCGCCGCGTCACATAGACAATCTATGTCGTAAAAGGAATATTTACGGAAAATCCATAAGATTGCAATCGCCAAATTACGGCGCTTATCCGGGGCTCATACCCCGCAGCCGCTCGCTCCGCCGACGCAAGACTTCCAGAGTTGCCAGGAGTGCGATGGAAATAATGACCAGGATTGTCGCAACCGCCAAAATGGTTGGGCTGATTTGCTCACGAATACCCGACCACATCTGGCGTGGAATTGTCCGCTGTTCAAATCCCGCAAGAAAAAGCACTACAACAACTTCATCAAATGACGTTATGAAGGCGAACAGGGCACCCGAGATAACGCCCGGCAGAATCAACGGCATCATAACCTTGAAGAAAGTTGTCGTCGGGTTTGCCCCCAAATTTGCCGATGCCCGGGTCAAGGACTGGTCAAAACCAACCAGGGTGGCGGTAACGGTAATCACGACAAACGGTGTGCCGAGCGCCGTATGGGCCAGGATAATACCCAAAAAGGTCTGATCGAGCCCAATATTGGAATAGAAAAAATACATGCCGGCAGCTGAAATAATCAGCGGTACGATCATCGGTGAAATCAGAATACCCATCATCAAACCCCGATAGGGCATGTGCGGTTTACTTAATCCGAGCGCCGCCAGAGTGCCTAGAGTGGTGGCTAAGATCGTCGAGAAAATAGCGATGATAAAGCTGTTTTTAACCGAATGGGTCCATTGGGTGTTGGAAATAAAATCTTCATACCAGCGCAGGGAATAAGCGTCGGGATCAAAGGCCAACATGCCTGAGGTAAAGGTAAAATAGGGCTCGACATTAAAACTCAGCGGTATGATCACCAATATGGGCGTGATCAGGAACAAGAAGATACAGGCACACAAAAAACGGAAGGTGTAATACCAGGTGGTTTCAATGGGGCCAGCGTAAGCGGGTAATGCCATGATTTTATCCCAACCTCATGTTGTCGATGCCAACAATCTTGTTATAGAGCATATAAAGCGCCAGCACGGACGCCAGCAGCAAGGCGCCGAGGGCACCGGCCAATCCCCAGTTCAACGATGACTGCATGTGATAGGCGATCTGGTTTGAAATCAGCGTACCGCCAGTTCCACCTACCAGAGCCGGTGTGATGTAATACCCAATCGACAGGATAAACACCAAAATACTGCCGGCACCAATCCCCGAAAGGGTCTGTGGCATATAAACACGGACAAAGGCGACAACCGGATTGGCCCCCATGGAAAGCGCGGCACGCATATAACTGGGCGGGATGGTTTTCATGACACTGTACAGCGGCAGAACCATAAACGGCAGCAGGATATGAGTCATGGCGATAATCGTGCCCGTTAAATTATGGATCAACTGCAGCCGGTTGGCGTCATCGACCAGTCCAAAGAAGACAAACAGGTCGTTCAATACGCCCTGCGACTGCAACATGGCGATCCATGCCGTCGTTCGGACCAGCAGCGACGTCCAGAACGGCAATAAAACGAAAATCATCAACAGATTAGAGTACCGGAGCGGCAGGGTCGCCAGCAGATAGGAAATGGGGTAGGCAAGAATTACACAGACAATGGTGATTGCCAGACTGATGGCAAAGGTTCTCATGAACAATTTGCCATAAATGCGCCGGTTTTCCGGTTGTCGAACAATATCGCCGTTTTTCGCATATTTCATGTCGACGGCGTTTAAATAATAACCCGCCGTATAGGGGCTGGTATTGCGTTTGATGACGGTCCAGGTTTCCAGCTCTTTCCAGCGTTTGTTCATTTTCAGAACCAGCGGTTTGTAGGGACCTTCCTTGAGTTTTGCGGCTTTTCGGGCGGAGCCGGTAATCAGGCTGCGCATCCCGGATTTTTCATAGTTCAGGCGGGTTCCCACCTTGCCAATTTCACGGGACTCGGCACCGGCTTGTAAATCGGCAATCAGGGCGACGAATACCGGCTCGTCCGGTAAATCCTTGCCGTCCCATTTGGCCAGGGCTTTAGTCGTCTCGGGCATCAAGGTGCCAACCTGCCAGTTATCGACACTGCGAAAGGTCATGTCGATGATCGGTACCAGAAAGGAAAACAAAATAAAGATAAACAGGGGGGCAACAAGCAATAGGGCGCGAATGCGGTTCTTTCGCATGGCCTTATTGAGACTGGCCTTTAGGGGTGTGCCGTCGGCCGCAAGAACCGGTCCTCCCTGTGTCAGATCGTCAGCCATTCTTAACCCCTCAATACGTCAATACACTAAAAAATACGCGTGCGGATTGCGGGGCCGGATCACCGGCCCCGCACACCGGATTACTGCAGCAACCAGGCAGCGAAACGCTCATTCATTTCGTCACCATTGTCAGCCCACCAGCTAAAGCCCGTCAGGAAACCCTGATCGGCATAGGCGGTCGGCATATGCGGTGCCATGTCGATTCCCAAAGTTGCATGTTTGGAAACCATGGGACCGGAAGATTTACGGGCCGGACCGTAGGAGATGTATTTCGCCTGATCAGCCAGACGCTGGGTGTCGGTGGCGAATCGCAAATATTTCATGACTTCGTCGACGTGCTTGCCGTCGGCGGGAACCGCCCAGCCATCAATATCAAGAACCTGACCGTCCCATAACATGGCGAACGGCTGTTTTTCCTCGGCAATTGCCGAGAACCAACGTCCATTATACCCCGTACCAAAGACAGCTTCGCCGTCAGCCAACAACTGCGGAGGAACCGCACCTTCGGTCCACCAGATCACGTCTTTTTTGATCGTCGCCAGTTTAGCGAATGCCCGGTCCTTGCCTTCGTCCGTATCCAAAACGTCGTAAACTTCGTTCAACGGAACTCCATCGGCAATCAGCGCCCACTCGAGATTGTTGATCGGTTTCTTTTGCAGAGCCCGTTTTCCCGGGAAGTTTTTAAGATCGAACACATCTGCCATTTTTGTCGGTTTTTTACCGCCCCAGGCGTCACTGCGATAGGCAAAAGCCGTCGAATAAATAATCTGCGGGATAAAACACTCGGACAGCAAAGTACCTTCCAGGAAGTCCTTGGAGGCCGGCGTCCCATCCGGCGCTGCAGCCATTTCCTTATCGATATCGATCGGTCGGAACATTCCCTCATCACAGCCGGTAATGGCGTCTGACAAAACCACGTCAATCAAATCCCAGGTTACGTTGCCGGCTTCCGTTTGCGCCCGCATTTCGGCCAATCCGCCGCTGTAATCAATGGAATTGATTTTGACGCCGGTCTTTTCGCTATAGGGCTTGTGATAGGCATTCATTTGGCTGGCTGTGTAAGCGCCGCCCCATGAAACAACATTTAAGTCAACCGCCTGGGCGGTTGAGGTCAACCCCGCAATTGCCAGTCCGGCGACCGCAAAAGTTGATATTTTCGCTATTTTATTCATTCGATTTTTCTCCTTGTTTAAGACCATTAAATTATCTTGTTAAGTCATTGATCCGAACATCAATCGAGATTTTTAAATTCAGATGTCCGGGGCGCAAAGACTGCCGCCCTGTCTTATCGTCATGCATCCAATCGTCATGCATCCAATGCACGGCAATCCTCAGCTTCCCATCCAATTTGGGTTATTTCACCTTCCTTGAGATGAACATGACCGTGCGAATTCGGGACCTTGATGACGAAGTCACTGTTGCCGGACAAACTGACCCGGCTGCGTATATGGTCGCCCAGATAAATAAGCTCTTCGACTTTGGCTTCCAGGGAATTGGTTGAATCGCCTTTTGCCGCGCCAATGGTCACCCGCTCCGGGCGCAAGGACAAGGTGGTTCGTGAACCAACGTCGCCAATGTTTACCGCCAGGGCTTTAATCTGTCCGCCACCGCCCTCCAGCTCGACTTGACAAAACTTTCCATCGACCGAGGTGACTTTACCATACAAACGGTTGTTTTCGCCAATAAAACCGGCAACAAATGCATTTTCCGGTTTTTCATATAGCACGTCGGGTGGTGCCAGTTGCTGGACAACACCATCGTCAAACACGGCAATCCGGTCGGACATAGTCAGCGCCTCAGACTGGTCATGGGTCACATAAACCATAGTGACCTGAAGGTTCTCATGGATGTGTTTGATCTCGTACTGCATTTCTTCGCGCAGGTTTTTATCAAGTGCCCCTAAGGGTTCGTCCATGAGGACCAGCTTCGGCTCAAATACCAGGGCCCGCGATACGGCAACCCGCTGCTGCTGTCCGCCGGACAACTGAGCCGGTCGGCGATCTCCAAATCCATCAAGGCGAACCATTTCCAGAGCCCGCGTGACTTTTTCGTTGATTTCCGATTTACCCATGCCCCGCACTTCCAGCGGAAACGCCAGGTTTTCGGCGACTGTCATATGCGGAAACAGGGCATAGTTTTGAAACACCATGCCAATGCCGCGTTTGTGCGGCGGCACATTATTGATGGGGACGCCATCCAAATAAATCTCGCCATGGGTTGCTGGCTCAAAACCCGCCAACATCATCAAACAGGTGGTTTTACCGGAGCCCGACGGGCCCAACATGGTAACAAACTCACCTTTTTCCACATCGAGATTAAAATCTTTTACTACAAGGCTTTCGCCGTCGTAACTTTTTTGAACTGAATCGAACTTAACAAGAATATCGGCTGCTTCCGACATATCAGACTACCATCCCCTGTCTTTGTTCCGGCTTGAATACCGGTTGATCTGCCCTTTTGGGCTTGGCTTCGATAATCGTAACATGGTTGCATCCTAAAAAACAAACCATGTCGATTTTGACAATTCAGGATAACCAAATTTTCATTGGTAAAAATGGCCCAAAATCGACTTATATTGTCGTCTATGGCACACTATTAACCGGAATCTTATCTTGCCACGGGGCGCGAACGATTGACCCGGTGCGCCACCTTAGATTACCCTTATCCCTCTACTTTTTATCACCATTTTAACGGGGCAGCTGGTTTTGCCTTGGAATTGGCAAATCGGCCTGCAATTAATTTGGTTTATTTTTTTATAAATAACGGCAATAATATAATTAATTTCGAAATTATATATATCAGCAAAATAATTTACAAAATAGTGCCAAAACCATTGAATTCAAAATAGTCATGAGACATAGGGAGAAACAGACCATGAAAAAACCAATATTGGCCGTGATAGGCCTCATTGCCGGTCTTTCAATGAGTGCTGCAACAGCTGCGGAAATGGGCGGTAAAACGGAAGTCCACTGGTACGGACAGGCGGGGTTCAAAATCACCAGTCCCGGCGGTAAAGTGATTGTCATCGATCCGTTTATTCTGAAAAACCCGAAAACCCCGAAACCCCTAAAGGACCTCAAAAAACTCGGCAAGGTCGATGTGGTGCTTGTCACCCACGGCCATTTTGATCATATCGCCGATGCCCCGGCCATTGCCAAAATGAACACGGCCAAGGTATTTGGCCCGGCCGGTCTGATGGATAGTTTTGCCGACCTGGGTATCCTGCCCGTCGAATTGGCCCCACGCATGAACAAGGGCGGTGTGGTCACCCCGATTGGCGATGCCATTAAATTCACCATGGTGCGCGCTGAACACAGTTCCGAGCTGAAATGGAACCATCCCGATACCGGCAAACCGGCGTTGTTTGAAGGCGGCGAACCGGCCGGCTGGATCATCGAGATGGAAAATGGTTTTAAAATTTATCACATGGGCGATACCGGACTGTTTGGCGATATGGAATTCATCGGTGCCTATTACAAACCGGACCTCGTCCTGATGCCCATTGGCGGGCATTTTGTCATGAGCCCGAAAGATGCCGCCTATGCCACAAAAAAATACCTGAAACCGGCCCATGTCATCCCCATGCACTATGGGACAATTCCCGTCCTCAAAGGCACACCGGCCGAATATATAGCCGCCATGGGCAATACGGCCGTGCAAATCCACGCCATCAATCCAGGCGAAAAAATCTCGTTTTGATTTTGCCCCCCCCCTCAAGGATACGGAGAAAGGCGGCAGAACAGCCGTCTTTCTTTTTATTTACAAAGGTTTAGGTAAGAATTTAACCCATGCAGAAAGCGCATGCCTCACCTGCATTTAAATCACATTACAAATTGCAAAAAGGCGGGTATTGGGACCACCACATATGATGATCAACACCGGCCAGCACCTGAGACACCGGATTTTTGGAGAACCGCCATGTACGGACTAAATAACAACTTCGCCGCCCCACACACGGGCATTGTTCTGGCCGTTGGCGAGTTGATCGCTCCTGTGGTTTTCACTCTGGCGACGCTTTTTTTAGGCGCTTTCAAACTGTTTGTGACGATTTTGTCGTTTGTTATTTTACCGACCAAAAAGCTTGCCACCGACAGTCAGCCCATGACTTTGGCACCGCATGTTGCGGTGATCACCGTGCCCGGCAATTTTGTTACCGGCGCTTTCAAAACCTGGTAGTTACGCGTCGCCCGATACCCGTCTGAAAACCTGCCCTTTCGGCGGGTTTTCTTTTGCCCGTCCCGGTCATTCATCACTGGACAGCGCTGGCCGATTGTTCCACACCTGAGGGATGTGTGGAATTGCCGGATTATTAGTTTGTAACGGAGCGTCGCGACCCGCCAACGGCCTTGGGCCGGCCCTGGAAGCAATGACCACGTCCATGCACCATCGGGGACCCGATGGCGCCGGCCATTGGGTTAACGGTGAACAGTTCGTCGGCCTTGGCCACCGGCGTTTGGCGATTGTCGACCTGTCGCCCGATGCGGCGCAACCCATGTCAAATGCCGATGGGTCCGTGCAATTGAGTTTTAACGGGGAAATTTATAACCATCTCGATCTTCGTCGGGAACTGGAGGACGCCGGCCATGTCTTCAAAACCGACCATTCCGACAGTGAAGTCCTCATTCACGGTTATCTGCAATGGGGTATCGATGGCTTGGTTAACCGGCTGGATGGAATGTTTGCCTTTGCCCTGTGGGACGGCCGTCAGCAAAAATTAACCATGGCCCGCGACCGCATCGGCATCAAACCCCTTTATTTTTGCCGCCATGGTGGGATTTTTCGCTTTGCCTCGGAAATAAAAGCATTGTTAAGTGATCCCAAGCTGCCGCGAAAAACCGACGGGACGGCGCTTAATCATTATCTCAGTTTTATGATCGCTCCGGCTCCCCTGACCCTGTTCCAGGGTATTTATAAGCTGCCGGCAGCCCATATCATGGAAATCGACCGCCAGGGCGAACTCCGTGCCCGGCGTTATTGGGATGCCCTGCCGGCAAACCCGGCCCAACCCATATCTGAATCCGAAGCCATTTCCGGCATTCGGGAGCGCCTCGAACAGGCCGTTGAAAAGCGCCTGATGTCGGATGTTCCCTTTGGTGTATTCCTTTCCGGCGGCATTGATTCATCGGCCAACGTTGCCCTCATGAGCCGCAAGATGGATCGGCCCGTCGATACCTTTACCGTGGGTTTTAAAGATCACACCCAGCTCAACGAACTTGACCACGCCAAACGCATTGCCCAAAAATTTAAAACCAACCACCATGAAATCCTGGTTGACGAAAACGACATGCTCGAATACCTCGATGACCTTGTTCACCATCAGGATGAACCGATAGCCGACTGGGTTTGTGTGCCGCTTTATTTTGTCTCCAAACTGGCCAGAGATAGCGGTGTAACGGTGGTTCAGGTCGGCGAAGGGGCCGACGAACAGTTCTGTGGTTACGACAGTTGGATGACCTATCTTAAAACCTACGCGAGTTTTTGGACCCCCTATACAAAATACACCCCCGGATGGCTGCGCGGGCTTATTGGCCGCCTCGCTGCCCGTTGTGCCCCGGCCAGACGGGCGACCGGCGCACAACTGGCCGAAGCCCTGTCGCGGGCCGGAACCGGCCATGATCTGTTCTGGAGCGGTGCCAACGCCTTTTGGAATGTCCACAAATCCCGGGCCCTGGGCAAAAACTGGCAAAACGCCTCGCCCTTTGCGCAAGACCTGAAAGACAGCGGGCTGGACCTGAGTGGACTTGGCAGCGCCAACAGCGGCGATATTATCAACGGCTATTTAAAAGATTTGGCCAAATCACCGGGCCATGGCGACGCCCTTGGACGCATGAGTTACAACGAATTTCGCCTGAGATTGCCGGAATTGCTGCTCATGCGGGTCGACAAAATCACCATGTCGACCTCCATCGAAGGGCGGGTTCCGTTTCTTGACCATGGGCTCGTCTCGTTCACGCAAAACCTGGCGCAGGCCCTCAAGATCAAAGACAATGTGAAAAAATACCTGCTCAAAAAAGCCGTCGCCGACCTGTTGCCCGACGAAATCATTCATCGGAAAAAAATGGGATTTGCCGCCCCCGTGGAACAGTGGTTGCGCGGCGACTTTGGTTTACGCGCCGAAAAAACCATTTTGAACTCGGAATTGGTGCGTGATGCGATCCTTAACCGCGATTATATCGCAAAGCGCTTCGCAGAACATCGCGACGGGTCGGCCGATCACGCCCTGCATATCTGGACCCTGTTCAATTTATGCGCCTGGCATGATCACTGGATCCGGGTCGATTGAATGATCGCAACACTGCCGATGTACGATTGGCCCGAAGTCAGACGCGCCACTGACAGCTGGTGGACGGGTCTGGCAAAGGCCTTCCAGGCGCAGGGTCTGGCTGACGTGCCCGCCCAATTGACGCGCCTTGCCGATGAAGTCGCCAGTTGGACGGACCCGGAGTTGTTGTTGAGTCAAACCTGCGGTTTCCCCTACACCCACGGCGGTGCCCGCGACCTGCAATTGGTGGCGACGCCCTGTTACCAGCTCGACGGATGTGACGGCCCCACCTACGCCAGCCTGCTGGTCTGTCGCGATACGGACAATAGAACCGAAATACCGGCCTTTAAGGGCAGCCGGGTAACCGTCAACAATTTAACCTCACAATCGGGCTATTCGGCGCTCCGCGCATCGATCGCGCCGCATGCCCAGGGCACGGCTTTTTTTTCCTCCGTCGAGATCAGCGGCGGCCACCGCCGCTCGCTCGAACGGGTCAAACAAAACCATGCCGATTTATGCGCCGTTGATCCGGTCTGTTGGGCCCTGGCCGATCGTTATGGCGATCAGGAAACGCGCGGCCTGCGGATTATCGGTCGCACCCCGGCTGCGCCGAGTTTGCCTTACGTCACGTCACGTCGTCACCACCCGGATTTTTTGCAGCGCCTGCAAGCCGGACTGTGCGCCGCCTTTGAAGATGCCGGGCTCGCGACCGCCCGCGACGCCTTGTTTCTGGCCGGATGCGCGGTTCTAAGCGACCAGGATTATCAACGGATCCTGATCCTGGAAGCCGGTGCCGAACAGTTGGGATATGGAAAACTCATCTGAGATCCATCCCTCTGAGATCCATTCCGAGGATTTAGGCTCACCGAGCGAAACGAAAACCTGTATCCCCGACCTCTCCAACCGGTCTGGCCGTCGTTTAAAACGGTATTTCTCAAACCACCGGGTTTAACGCTGTCAACTGATTTGAAAAACCCGCATCGACCAAGTCGCAATACCCTTATTGCGGACCGATGAGTTCAGGACGCGGCCTTTAGGGTTGCGATGGTTTTGGCCACGGTTTTTTGCCACGAAAATTGCTTCGCCCGCCGTTCCGCCGCCGCACCATAGGTCGTCCGCAACTCGGGATCGCCAAGCAGGACCAGCAATTGGTGTTTAATGTCGCCCGCATCGTTGGGGTCAAAATAATGGCCGGCGTCGGCCAGGACCTCGGGCATTGCCGCCGCCCTAGAGCACGCAATGGGCGCGCCGCAGGCCATGGCTTCGACCAATGGGTTGCCAAAGGTTTCTACCGTTGACGGAAAAACAAACAGCCCGCAGGATCGATAGAGGGTAATCAGTTCGTCAATACCCACACTGCCTAAAAACACCACCTGACCGGTCAGGCCCTTGTCGGCAATCAGCTTTTTCAGCGCCTCGAAGTAGGCCATATCCAGGGGTCGTCCGGCGATTTTTAAGCGCAGTTCCGGATAGGTCTCAACAAGCCCGGCAAAGGCAATCAGCAGCTTTTTAAAGTTCTTTTGCACGTAAATATCGGAAACCGCCAACAGGGTCATGGGGTCGCGGTCAACGGTCGGGTCGACGGAAAACCGGCCGTCGACACCGTGCGCCACAATATCGATTTTGGCTTTTGTCCAGGCCCACAAAAACCCCGCCCCGACGCGGCTGGCGTAGGTCGATACGGCTATGGCCCGTTTGCCGGTGACCAGCGACAACAAGGTCGCCGCAAACAACAATCCCCAATAGGCCAGTTTGATCGGGCGTTTTTCAACCAGGCCGACACTGACCGCATTGCGTAACATGACAACCGGATTTGGCGCAAAAATCGGGCCATAGTTGGCTGGCGAAAACGTCACGTCGGCTTTGATCCACCGGGCCAGGCGCGGCACCTCGATCTGTTCGCGCAGCAAAACTTTCCAGAACCCGCGCTCGAAGGAAAAAAAGTGATAATGAATATTTTTCAGATCAATTGGCACAATATCCCGCTGGTCCTCATGCGCGCAGATATGCACTTCAAGCGAGTGATCGGCATCCAACAGGGGCAACATGTTGGTCAGATAGGTGATGCCGCCGCCGGATCTGGCGTGCAGGGCGTTTAACAAAATCCGGACTTTATTCGGGTTCGAGCGGTCCGACTTCAGGCCTTGTGATTTTTGTGGTGGTGTCATCGACAGTTCCCGCAGAACACAAAAAGCCGCCTTATAGGGGCCGGCAAATCCTTAAGCGACGGAGGACCGGTTATCGGGCCCGCCGCCGCTTAAGGAGTCGCGCCGAAGTTAAGTCAGGACCACCGACCATTCAATAGATCCACAGATATTTAGAGATTTTTCTGTCGGTCCGACCTTTCCTCCCGGTAGAAGCCGTCTAAACTGGGTTTAACCTCACCCCCTTGGATCGGCAGCACCTGATTTTATGAGTTTCAGCCACCTGATCAAATACGGCCTTTCCCTGCCGCCCCATGTGGCCCTGGCAAAAGCTTTGCAGATGGCCGGACGCAGCCTGCAGGGCCGCTGGCGAACGGTGGCCGGCAAACATCGCAGATCCCATGGCGACGTGACCACGACGCCGGTGGCACAGCTCCATCGAATATTTCACATGCGCGGTTTACCCGTGCCGGCGAGCGGATCCCTAGGCCTGCAAAGGGCCTGTGAGCGCACTCTGGCGCACGAATTTAATCTGCTGGGTTCGGGTTGGACAAACGTCACCCCCCCATCGGACGCCGGCGACACCCCCCTATCGCCAGGCAATCAAAGCTACGCCGCTGAACTTCGGTCGCGGATTGACAAGGATTATTTGGCCATCGACTGGCAGCGGGATTTTATCTCAGGCTATCGATGGTCGGCGGCGCAGGCCAGCCAGGCGCTTGTTTATGGTCACGAACCGGGCGTCGATATCAAATTCCCCTGGGAGCTGGCCCGCCTGCAACATCTGCCGCAACTGGCCCTGGCCGGAGGATCTGGCCAAGGGGATGCAAAAACCACCGGCGGGTTGTCGATTTATGCCCGGGAATTTTGTAATCAAACGCTCGATTTTATGGCCGCCAATCCGCCTGGTTACGGGGTTAACTGGGTCTGCACCATGGACGTCGCCATCCGCGCCGCCAACTTAATCGTCGCCTTTGATCTGTTTCGCGCACAAAACACAAATTTCGACGCCGATTTTGTTAATACATTTGCCGCCGCGCTACGTGACCACGGCCGCCACATCGCCCGGAACCTGGAATGGCACGGGGGTTTTCGCGGCAACCATTACCTGGCGGATCTCACCGGCCTGCTTTTTATTGCGGCGTTTTTACCCGGCGATCCGCAAACCGAGTGCTGGCTGGCCCTGGCCGTTCAGGAATTTACCAACGAATGCCGGATCCAGTTCCATGGGGACGGGTCCAATGCCGAGGCCTCGACCAGCTACCACCGCCTGTCGGCGGAAATGGCGGTTTATGGAACGGCCCTGATTATGGGCCTGTCCGACGCTAAAATCCAAAGCCTGCAAACCGTTGAGGCGGCCCGCTGGACCGCCCGCCCGCCGCTCCGAGCGGCCGGCTTGCGCACTGCCGACGGACCGGCTCCTTTTGCCAAAGATCATTTCGAGCGGCTCCGTAAAATGGCCCGCTTCACCCGGGACATCACAAAACCCAACGGCCAGATCATCCAGATCGGCGATACGGATAACGGCCGGTTTTTAAAACTAAACCCGGCTTATCTGGCCCATAGCGAAGACGAAGACCACTTGAACCACAGCCATCTGCTGGCCGCCATCGGCGGAGTACTGGACGACACATGGACCCACCTGGCCGGTCCACACTACGCAACCGAAGCGGCGCTGGTCGGCGCCCTTAAAGGCCACAAACCCCCGCCGCCGATACCAACGCCGGCCAGCGACGCCGTTCCGGCACCGGCAATCGACCCGGAACCGGCAACCGCGACCAAAACCCACCAACTGGTCATCGAACTGCCGCAACCGGATCTTTTGGCCGACCTCAAAGCCATCGCCTACAAGGATTTCGGATTGTACATCTGGCGCTCCGAGCGGTTCTTTCTGGCCGTGCGCTGTGGCCCCATTGGCCAGGCCGGCAACGGCGGCCATGCCCACAACGATCAGCTATCTGTGGAATTGCAAATCGATGGTATCGACTGGCTGGCCGACCCCGGCACCGCCACCTATACGGCCGATACGGCGAAAAGAGACCGATACCGCTCGCACCTGGCGCATTTTGGCCCGCGCCTGCAATCGGCAGAACCGTCACGCCTGGACTTGGGTTTGTTCCGGCTTGAGGATAATGCCCAGGCCCAATGCCTGACCTTCGACGGCACCCGGTTCCTCGGCCGACACAGCGCCTATGGGCTCACCACCTACCGTCATATTCACTTGGGCGGGCGCCAAATCCGGATCACCGATTCGGAAGGGGGGATTGCGACTGCCGATCAGGCGATAACCCAAACAACGGTCCACAACGCCGACCAACTGCGCCAATACTTTGGCCCCGGCGTGGCCTTTTCACGGGGGTACGGGTTCGGCGACTAAGAAGCGTCCAGATCGGGGGCGAAGTTTGGGCGTGGCAAAGACCCTGCCTTTTCACTGGGTTTCCGGACGGGCAATATGTTTCGGTTTGGATTTTTGTTTGGCCCGGATCTCGGGCACTTGTGTCCAGATCCGTTTAAGTTCCGTTTCGCCGGCTTCGCGCATGTCCAGTTTTTGCGCCAGACACAGCGCAGCAAGGGTTACCATGACGCCGCCGACTTCCTGATCGGGTTCGCCGACCGGGCGGTTGAACACATAATCAACCCATTGATGACATTCGCTGGCGGTAAGGCCGCAGGTCTGAACGAGTTCAAGAGATTCTTCGATGAAACGGTGATTTCGTTCTTAATTTGTCGCCGGCAATTTTTTCGCCGAAACACTCAAAAAGCCACGGCTGACACCGATTTTGAAAGGTATCTTTGTTCACTTTTAGGTTCTTCCATAACTTGTGTTTTATTCGCCCGATTACTTAGGGTCAGGACCCATTCGCCCGTTTCTTGGTTGTCGTTGCTTTGGCACTGTCGGGAATATTCAGGTAACCAGCTATTTTGCCCTATTGCAGGCCGGGATCACTCCGCCGTTTGCAAAATATCGGCCAGGACCATACTCAGCAGTTCGGTTGATTTGCGCAAATCGTCCAGATCGAGGACTTCGTTGGCGGCACCGACCTGGGCTTCGGCCGGGTTGGCCGGGCCGACGCCATAGAGCACCACGGGAATGCCAGCCGCCGCATAGTGCCGGGCCATGGTGCCCGTGGCGGTACCCACTTCCGGCAGGGGGCCGGCCCATTGGGCGGTCGACTGGGCCTGGAAATAATCGACCAGTTTCTGGATTTTTTCACCGGCGGTCAGGGGCAGGGACAGGCCCTTGCGCCGCACCTTGCAAAGCACCCCCGGCACCCGGGTCACTTCAATCCCGACCAGGTTGGTGATTTCGTTTTCTACCGTTGTGGCGTTTTCTTCCGGGATCAAACTGCGGGTGATGGTTATCCGGCAGCGTTCACTGACGGCACGGCCACGGGCACCGCCATGAATTTCCGAAACCACAACGGTTGGCGCGTGAATGCCCGGAATGTCCGATTTGATATTTTTGTAACCGTCGCGCAACCCGTAAATTTTGGCCATCACCCGGCTGGCCGCCTCGAGCGCGTCGCGGCCATCTTCCGGGCGCGATGCCGGGGCCCGGCGACCGCGGACCTCGACCTCCAATTGCAAGGTGCCATTGGCCGCGGTTATCAGCGAATGGCTGGTTCCCGGGCAAATGGCATAATCCGGCGCCACGAAGTTTTCGGCGAGCAGCCAGCCCGAGCCCAGATCACCGTCGGCCTCGCCATCGAAGATGATGTGCAACTCGATGGTGCCGGCGAGTTGGTCGGCAATCTCTGACAGGGCCCGGGCAGCAAAAACATAAGCCGCCAGCGCACCTTTGGCGCTGACCACCCCGCGACCGAACATCCGGCCATCGACAATGGTTGCCGCAAAAGGCTCCCCCCGCCAGCCCTCGCCGGCCAGGGCCGTATCACCGTTAGCAACCAGGGCGACGGTCGGGCCCGGGCCAAAACGGCGGCGGGCGACGATATTTGTCAACTGGTTATAACCGAGATTTCGACAGCGGTCCTCGGGAACCGTGTGAAAATCCAGCTCAAAACCGAAGGCGCTTAAATTGACGATCACCATATCCGTGAAGGGCGCGAGATCCTGGTCGGTGCGATCCGTGGCATGGCGCACCAGATCGGCCAAAAACCTAAACTGTGCCGCCCGGTGGGCCGTCAGATAGTTCCGGATTTTGGTGGTATTCTCGGCGTTCATCGTAGCAATTGTCTTCCCAATTTTCGGACAGGCTTGTAATCGGTGGCCATTCCGTCAAATTTGTTTATATGAGATAACAATCTCCCCTTAAACGACGAATTTCATTTGCGGAGCGCCAATGCCTGATAAACAGACCCTCGATCTCATCGAAAAACTGATTTCCTTTGATACAACAAGCCGATTTTCCAATCTGGAGCTGATCCGTTTTATAGAAGATTACCTGTCCGGGCACGGCATTGAAAGCACCCGGGTGTTAAACGAAGACGGTGCCAAGGCCAATTTGTACGCAACCTTGGGAGACCCGACACAGTCGGGCATCATGCTTTCCGGCCATACGGATGTGGTCCCGGTGGACGGTCAGGACTGGGATACGGATCCCTTCACCCTGGTCACCAAGGGCGACAAACTCTATGGCCGCGGCACCTCGGACATGAAAAGTTTTATCGCCCTGGCCCTGGCTTATGTGCCAAAATTTCTCGCGCGCGGGCTTGATATCCCCATCCACCTGGCGTTTTCCTATGATGAAGAAATCGGCTGCATCGGTGTGCGCCGGATGATCGATATGATCAATACCCTCCCGGTCAAACCGCGCATGGCGATTGTCGGTGAGCCGACCTCCATGGGGGTGATTGTCGGGCACAAGGGCAAACGCTCCTACAAGGCCCACGTGCGCGGCTTTGAAGCCCATTCCAGTCTGGCACCACAGGGCGTCAATGCCATCGAATATGCGGCGGAACTGATCGCCCATTTAAAATCCATGGCGCGCCGTATTCAAACCAATGGCCCGCACGACGAGCTTTATGACGTGTCACATACAACCGTGCATACGGGCGTCATCCAGGGCGGCACGGCCCTGAATATCGTACCCAAGGACTGCCATTTTGATTTTGAGTTCCGTTACGTGGGCGACGATGACCCGGACGGCATTGAAGCGGAAATCAGGGAATTTGCGGCGCAAAGCCTGGAGCCCCATATGCGCAAAATCAACCGCAATGCGGGCATTGATATCACCTGTGTCAACGACATGCCGGGCCTCAACCTGAACGCCGACGAGGAGGTCGTGACCTTTGTCAAAGCCCTGGCCGGTAAAAACGACCATGCCAAAGTGGCCTTTGGCACGGAAGCCGGCCTGTTCCACAGCCGGGCCGGCGTGCCGACCGTGGTTTGTGGCCCGGGCTCCATCGAGCAGGCCCATAAACCCAACGAGTTCATTGAGTTGTCGCAACTCGACGAGGCGGTGATTTTTATGGACCGTCTTTTGGATAAGGTCTGCAAACCCCAATTGAGGCCGTCCCGGTGAGTGGTTTTTTGGCTGGTCAGGAACTACCAGGAATCATCAAACGGGTGCGGCAGTGCGGCGGCGGAGCCAGGCCGCGAGGCCAATTAACAGGGCAACGACGGTGGCCGTCGGCGCCATAAAAAAAGCCGGCGATTGTAAGGCCCATAGGGTCAGGCCGGTCCAACCACACCACAGCCCGGGGATCAGCCAGAGCGGCCAGGGAGCGGCGCGACCACAGCCGGCGAGGACCGCCAGAGTGGCGACCGCCGTTGGATCTGGAGCCAGGGCAAAGATTTCCATTTCCTGCCAGGGGCGGTCCAGAACCAGGGCCGATAGGGGGTAACCCAACAGGCCAAAGATCAGCAAACCAATCGCCATCCAGCGCCCGACAGCGGACGCAGGAACCGATGCCTGGAATTTACCGACCCATCCGTAGATCAGCAGGATCACCCCCTGCAGGGCGATCACCGGCGCCAGATAGACGGCAAACCAATTGATCGGCTGCAGGCGCATGAGGAAAAAGGACCCGGCGAGCCAGATCCAGATGACCCCCAACAGGGTGTACACCGTTCTGTTGGCCGGAGCGGGAGTTAACACGCCGTGCACAAGCACGACGATCGCCACCAGGACCAGCAGATGGCCCGGCCACAGGGCCCGGTTGTGCAGCTCGAACAAGCGCTCGTAGGTCGGCAGGGAGAACAATAAAAAATCATCAAGCGTGTAACTGGACCAGGCGGCCATTTACAGACCCGCAACATAATCCACCATCCGCTGGCGCAATCGGGCATCGGGCAAGGGCCCGGTCGCCACTGCCATATTTTCACGCACATGGGCAACCTGGCTGGTTGCCGGAATTGCACAGGTGACGGCCGGGTGGGAGATTATGAATTTCAACAAAAACTGCGGCCAGCTCGCGGCCCCGGTATCCGCAGCCCATACTGGCAAAGGTGATCTCGACAGACGGCGAATTAAGGCACCGCGCTGGTAGGGTCGATTGATAATAACCGCCAAACCCCTGTCGCGGGCCAGGGGTAAAAGCCGCTGTTCGGCTTGGCGGTCCGCCATATTGTAGGTAAACTGGACAAAATCGATGGCTTCCGTCGCCATGATTTTTGCGCACAGCTCATGGCGACGCCCATGCGAGGTGGTTATGCCAATGTATCGGATTTGCCCCGCCGCTTTCAGGGTCCGCAGGGTTTCCAGGTGATCCTGCCAGGCCACAAGATTGTGTATCTGCAGCAGATCAAAACCCCGCACCCCCCAATGGTCACGGGTTTGTGCGATTTGGCCGGCACCCGCCGAACCGGACGACGTCCAGACTTTTTCGGCTGAAAATAATTGCGCCGGATAGCCTGATTTACGCAAACCATAACCAATGGTCGGTTGGGAAGATGCATACATGGGCGACGAATCAATCAGCCGACCGCCGGCCTCGAAGAACGCCGCAATCACCGCCGCCGAACCATCGAGTGCCCGTTGATCGTCGCCCACATTAAAAGTGATCCAACTGCCGAGCCCGACCAACGGCAGTTCCTCACCGGAGGATGGAACGGGCCGGCTATGGGGTCGGGCCCGGGCACCGGTTGCCAGCAGGACCGCCGCAGTCCCGCCCAGGGCACCTGCGACAACCGCTTTTAAAAGGCTGCGCCGATCTGTAATCATCTCACGTCTCCTGTCCAACAGTTAAGAAGTTCGGAGGCGGTTATCAAGTTACCGGTTGCGGCGCGCTGATCCAGAAATTGCGCCGCCCATTGAACCGCAGGGCGGACCCTTTGTCAGACTGACAAAAATTCGTCTCCCCCTAAAGACAATCATTATGATATGTTAAAATTTCAACTCAACCCCCATGGGGGTGAATAACGACAACCGAACTAGGGAGAGTTTTTGATGGGAACTAAAATTTTAACCGGCGTTACGGCGCTGGCTGTGGCGCTGTCGGGCAGTTTGGTCGGGGTTTCGGCCTTTGCGGCCAACGATAAACCCTATACGGAACAGTGGGCACCCAGCGAGTGGGGTGCCGATGATAAAGCCGGTTCCGTCAACCGGACGACACCGGAACTGGTGCTGAAAGCCGCCAAACTGGTCAAACGCGGCAAGGTCGCCACATTGGGCAAGGTTTACCAACAGGACGCACCGGCCTTTGGTTCGCGCGGCTGGCGCATGACCATTCCCGGATTGCCGACGGGCGGCCCCTTTGGCGCCCATAGTATGGTTTACAACGACGAATACCTGTCGACGGCAATCGGTCAGATCGGCACCCAGTTTGACGGTCCCGGCCATATTGGCATTCTCACGTCCAAGGGCAATTATTTCTATAATGGCCGTCATCTGGAAGACCCGGACATCACCTCCTATGGTATGGGGTCCTTGGGCGTTGAACATGTGGCGAAAAAAGGCTTTGTCTGCCGTGGCGTGCTGCTCGATGCGGTCGCTCTGCGCGGCGGTCAATTGCCAATTCCGACAAAGGCCGATCCCAGTGACCCCGGTATTGTCACTGCCGATGACGTAAAAGCCATGATCAAAAGACAGGGTATCGAGCCAATTGGCGAGGGCGACTGTGTGTTTGTATATACTGGCCATGGCGATATTTGGCACCCGTCGAAATGGGATACCTTTGATGCCGCCGAAAAACAAAAACGCATCGCCCAGTTTAATTCTGGGGAACCGGGATTTGGCATTTCGGCCTGCGATTATCTGGCCGAACAAAAAATCATCCTGTGGGGCGGCGACACCTGGGCGACGGAAGCCGTGGGTGCCGGATTTAAGGGCGAGAGAGATGAAATTTTCGAATGCCACGCGCAAATGATGCCCCGTCGCGGCATCTGGAATTTGGAAAACCTCGACCTGTCGCAATTGGTTGCCGACAAAGCCTATGAATTCCTGTTCGTCTGGTCGCCCCTGAAAATCAAGGGCGGTACCGGCTCACCGGGCAATCCTATCGCCTTGTATTAAGCCAATCCTTGACTGGTTCCGTCGTGACCGGCTTCATGGGCTCGCGCCCTTGGAGTTGGTCACGAAATCGTTTCCCCGCACTTGTTGAATGCCCCCATACCGGCCAAATAATTGGCGGGGCGATTCGGCAAGGGGTGTAAGGACAAGGTATCTAAAACAGAGAGAATAATATATCAGACCGGAGAGGACGAATTTCCGTTGTCGGCACAAACGGGCCTTCGAGACCGGGCGTCCCGGGGGCATCGGATTTGCCATCCGTGAGACCCTGGCTGTCGCCGGTGCCGATGTAGTTGCCGCCGACCGGGATCAATCGGATCATGAACAGCTCTGCCAAAGGATCAAGGCCCGTGGCCGCAAAGCCGTCGCCAGGACCGGTGAACTGGACCGGGTAGAGGACCACAACAGGAGCGGCGTATACGTGACTGGAATCACGGTGAAATTTGCGAGCCCCCGACACTGGCGACAGGAAAACGATGTCCGGGGCACAGTCAAATGACCCCACGGGTTGCGAAACGGCCAACTTGGCAGCACCACGTGAAATTCTTGAGCTTTCGGCGCGGAACAGGGCCATCAAAAGGCTTGGAGAACCGCCTTTGCTTCTGTTACTTTGCCCCATGGCAATCCAAATGGGGAATGCCGGATCAGACCTTTGGAGGAAAACCCATGACGAAGTTCAAAACTGAATTGGAAACATTTGATGAGTTTGACGAGGCCCTGAACCCACCGCCGGCGGTCACGGATTTTGACCGAGTCGTCGACGAAGCGCTTTCACGCCGTGGTTTTTTGGGCGGCGTGATGGCCTTTGGTGCCGGCACGTTCGTGCTTGGCACCTCGGCACTGACATCAATGCCAGCAGTTGCCGCCGGGTCGCGGCTGGGATTTGACCAGATTGCGGCGAACACCATGGATGCGGTCACCGTTCCGAACGGCTATTCCAGTCAGGTCGTGGTTCGGTGGGGCGATCCGATGTTCTCGGGCGTTGCCGAGTTTGATCATGCGACGCGCGGAACTGGTGAGAGCCAGGCGAGTGCCTACGGCGACAACGTCGACGGCATGGCGTTGTTTGAACTGGGCGACGCCAGCGTTCTGGTCAACAACAACGAATACACCAACCGTTCAGTCATGTGGGGCAATCGTCCCGATGGCAAGTTCGAGACAGACGACGACGTGCTGAAAGGCTTGCAGGCGCATGGCGTCTCTGTCGTCGAAATCGCCAAGGGTGCCAACGGATGGGCAATGGTCAAAGACAGTCCCTACAACCGCCGCATCACTCCCAAAACGGAGATGGAGATTACCGGGCCGGGGGCCGGTCATGCGCTGCTGCAAACCGCAGCTGACCCGTCAGGTACGCGTTGCTTTGGTACCTGGAACAATTGCGGCAACGGACGGACACCCTGGGGCACCTACCTAGCCTGCGAAGAAAATTTCAACGGGTACTACTCGTCGTCCGATCCCGACATCGAAATAACCGCCGCACAGAAGCGTTATGGCGTCAGCGTCAAGGATCGGGGTTATGGTTGGGCGCAGATCGACGAACGATTTGACATCGCCAGACATCCGAACGAATCCAATCGTAACGGCTGGGTGGTCGAAATTGATCCCTCTAACCCTGAATCGATGCCCAAGAAACGAACAGCACTTGGCCGGTTTAAGCACGAGAACGCCGAAGTTGTTGTCAACGGTGACGGCCATATTGTGGTCTATATGGGCGACGACGAGCGTGGTGAATTCCTCTATCGCTTCGTCTCTTCGGGGGTCTATGCCGAAGGTGCCGACAATTCAGATCTGTTAGCTGAAGGCGCACTTTATGTGGCGAAATTTCATCCCGATGGCAGCGGAAAATGGCTGGCTTTGACGCCGCAAACGACCGGTATGTCTTCGCAGGCCGAGGTTGTCATCCATGCCAGAATGGCGGCCTCAGCGGTCGGTGCGACAACAATGGACCGCCCGGAATGGGTCGCAGCCAACCCGAAAAAGGCCGAGATCTATTGCGCTCTGACCAACAACAAAAACCGCGCCATCAAGACCAATGCCGGTGGCGACGCAACCCCGCCTGTTGGGCCAAATCCGCGCGCCGAAAACAACTATGGCCAAATCGTGCGTTGGTGGCCGGCGAACGCGGACCATGGCGCGGACAGCTTCCGTTGGGACCTGTTCGCGCTGGCTGGCAACCCCACGGTCCACAAAGATGCCTATGGCGGCTCTGTGAACATCAATGATGGTAATATGTTCAATTCACCCGATGGGCTGTTTTTCGACAGCAAGGGGCTTTTGTGGATCCAGACTGACGGGAATTATTCCAACAAAGGCGATTTTGCCGGTCAGGGCAACAACCAGATGCTGGTCGGCGATCCGGCGACGGGCGAAATCAAGAGGTTCCTGGTGGGCCCCAAAGAATGCGAGGTCACCGGTGCGGCAATGTCGGCTGATGGCAAGACCCTGTTTGTCGGTATCCAGCATCCCGGTGAGCGCGGCAATTCGCACTGGCCGGAAGGCGGCGACAGCGTCCCGCGTTCGGCAGTGATCGCGGTAACCCGCGACGATGGTTTGCCGCTGGGCTGATGCATCCTGTTCCGGTGCGGCATCGTCCGCGCCGGGACCAGACTCTGATTTTTGGCTGACTAACCGTCGAAAGTTCTTGGAAATCCAGAATGTCTGAATTGACGCAGTCAGCGTCCCATCGGAAAGGGCCTGCAAGTTCCATTTTGAATCCAGTGGTCCGCACTGATATACCATCCGCCTACGTTGAGGTGCCCGAAGGGCTGAGTAGCGAAAACTGACCCATTGAACCTGATCTGGTTAATACCGGCGGCGGGAACGAATGCTGCGATCACACAATACTTGTCATTCGAAAACCCAGTCCTGTCCAGTTGTGGACTGCAGGGATAAAGTGACCAACGCCTTCTCTAATGGGGTTCCAACGATGCTGTGTATTGCCATATACTGTGGGCACGAACAGGCCAACTTTCTCCTCCATGGGCTGCCTAACGGTGGTCTATGGAGTTAAGGGGCGCTGTGGCTATAAATCCAAAACGACCTCTCGCTATCCCCTAAATACATGGTCTCGGTGGAATTTTAGATATTTTGGATGAGGATGCGCGTCGGCGCGATCCGGCAGAAACATTTTGCCATTTTCATTCAAAATTTCCTTTATTTTGAGAGGCACCCGTCCCTCATCCAATAGAATTGTTCCGTCATCCTCCAATGAAATGAGCCCGCCATCAAACATCCAGTGGATACTTCGCGACAAGGCCAATCCGTTGCGGACAGTATCTGGCCCTCTGTCCGCCACAGGTCGAATGTGCGCGGCTTCGACCTCCACGTGTCCCTTATCATTTCTAATCTGGATTCCGGTCATCGCACAACTCGCTCCATAGGCTTGCCCGACATTAAGCCGGAACGCCCGATCTCTGAAGGGACGCGCCACGACAGATGCAATAACAGGCCTATGGAATGTCTCTGGATCCTCGCTAAAACCACCAATCTGAAAGGTGTCAAGGGACGGCGCGTGGCTGACCATCAAATTCATAAAACCAGCGGCAACAATAAGATTAAATTCAACATCCGGTATGAACCGCACGGCACGGCCAAATGCACCTTTATTGGTTTTCCCGTCATCTCGTTTTAACGAACTCTCAAAGTAGCGATCTGCCGCCTTAAACGGTACCGGGTTTTCAAACTCCAAATAATCATGGACATAGGCATAAAAATGGTCCTCGCTGGCGGGATCTCTTTCGATTCGTTCAATGATCGCCGTCGCAAAATAGGCTTGCCGACCGCCTCGACTGCTTGGGTTCTCCGAGTTTCTGCGTGGTTCATAATACAAAACCCAATCACCAATCGCGCGTTCAACGGTATTTAAATAGGTGCGGGGAAAATGATAGCGCGATTCCGGAAGGTCGTCGTAAATCGATTTGTCTTTGAAAGTAAAAATAACTTTTGACACTACAGTTTAACAACTTCCAAACGGAGCGTTTTAAGAACCAAATCAAAATTAATTACACGAAGTAAAAAAGTTTCCATTCCATTTACGAGACAATTAGGAAAATGATACTACCTTAATATATACTCATTTCCGACCCATGTGAAATCAATTTCAGGCAGAGATTCAATAGGCACAGGCAATGGCGAACGGCTCGATATGGAAGAGAACAGTCCTTGAAATTTGCTGGCGCTGAGGTCGGCTTGCAATGGACAAAAAGTCCCGGAACAGGGCGTTTTATTTTGCCGGAGGAAATGAAAAATGCCAGACTGGAAAGAGCGGTTTTCCATTGCCGACGAACGGGCCTTGGTGACAGGGGCTTTCAGGGGCATTGGGATCACTATTTATGAGACCTTGGCCGCTGCCGGTGCCAACGCGGTTGCCGCCAGTCGAGATCAATCGGGTCTGGAGCTGGTCTGGCAAAAGATCCGAAGCCGGTGGCCATAAAGCAGTCGCCGTGACCGGTGAGTCCAAAGAAATTGCTGATTTGGCCTTGTTCCCGGTGCATCGGATCTGATAGCAGGCCAGGTGGATATCGCCGATGGCGGATAGAGACGCAGTAGGAAAAAAGATGCAGATAGCCGGATATTCAGGAACCCCTTTGGTCAATAAACTTGGTATCAAACCGGGTCATTTACTCTACCTTAAAAACCCACCGGCCAACTACCAATCCCTGATTGCGCCAATCCCTGAGGGCGTCATAATTGCCAAACGATTAAGACCAAACCTCGATATGGTGCACTTTTTCACAGACAGCAAAAAACAGTTGATGTCTGGTATCCGTCTGCTGAAAACCAAAATCAAACAGGATGGCATGATTTGGGTGTCCTGGCCTAAAAAATCATCGGGTGTGCCGACGGATATTACGGAAGATACAATCCGAGAGGTCATTTTACCCATGGGCCTCGTCGACATTAAAGTCTGTGCCGTCGATGACGTCTGGTCAGCTTTAAAACTGGTCATTCGCAAAGAAAACCGAACCCGGTAAAATTCGACCGACGGACAAGCCACCGTTAAAGCTGGCCGGCGATAGCCGAACGCCCCGTTAAATCAGGACGAAGATGAGGCCGCGCATGTTGCATATTGAATACCCCCATCCACACTGATATACACATGCCCAACGTTGGGGTGCCCGAAGGGCTGAGAAGCGGAAGCTAACCCATTGAACCTGATCTGGTTAATACCGGCGGAGGGAACGAATGCTGCGATCAGTCGATACATGTCATTCGAAAACCCCAATTCTGTCCGGTTGTGGGCTATGGGGATGAGAATGACGACTACCTTGCCTAATGCGGTTGCAACGGCGCTGACCATCGCCGGTTCCGATAGTGGCGGTGGGGCCGGTATCCAAGCTGACTTAAAGGCTTTTTCAGCCCTCGGTGTCTATGGGGCCAGCGTGATTACCGCCATAACCGCACAAAATACCCGTGCGGTCACGGCGGTTCATGGCGTACCGACCGATATCATTGCTGCCCAATTGGACGCGGTATTTAATGATATCCGCATCGACGCCGTGAAAATCGGCATGCTGGCCACATCCGAGATCATCACTACCGTTGCTGAGGCTTTAAAATTCCAGTCCGCACCGCTGGTTCTCGATCCGGTAATGATCGCCAAATCCGGTGATGCCCTGCTGCAGGACGCGGCGATTTCTTCTCTTCGTCATGCGTTGTTGCCATTGGCGACCCTGCTGACACCCAATCTGCCGGAAGCCGCCGTATTGCTTGGCTGCCAGCCGGCGACAACGACCGACGCCGTCGAGCAGCATGGCCGGGCCCTGCTGGCGATGGGACCGAAAGCCGTACTGATGAAGGGCGGCCATTCAGAGGGGCCAGACTGCGTCGATATTCTGCTTAGTCAAAACGCCCCGTCCGTGCGGTTTAGCGCGCCACGAATTGCCACAAACAATACCCATGGCACCGGTTGCACCCTGTCGGCGGCGATTGCCACCGGGCTGGCAAAAGGTTTGCAGATGACCGATGCGGTAGGTGACGCGCACAGGTATCTGCACGGTGCCATCGCCGCTGCCGACGGCCTGGGTATCGGTTCCGGCCATGGCCCGGTCCATCATTTTTATCGAACCTGGACTTAGGTCCGTCGCCTCACGCCTAATTAGGAAAAATAATGAGAACCGTTTTATTCGTGTTAAGCCTGCTGATTACCCTGCCTGCTCATGCGGCCGACAAAATGACGATTATCCTCGACTGGTTCGTCAACCCGGACCACGGCCCGATCATCATTGCCAAGGAAAAAGGTTTTTTCAAAGATTTAGGCCTTGAGCTTGAAATTATCGCTCCGTCCAATCCGGCAGACCCACCAAAAATGGTTGCGGCGGGCAACGCCGATCTGGCGGTCTCCTACCAGCCGCAGTTGCACCTGCAGGTCCATGAGGGATTGCCTTTGATGCGGGTTGGCACTTTAGTGGCGACCCCTTTGAGCTGCATTCTGGTGCTCGACGACGGCCCGATAAAATCCATCAAGGACCTGAAGGGCCGGAAAATCGGGTTTTCAGTGGCTGGTGTCGAAGAAGTACAGTTAGATGCGGTCTTGAAAAACAGTGGGCTGAGTATCAAAGATGTCGAACTGATCAACGTCAATTGGTCCCTGTCACCATCTTTGATGTCAAAGCAAGTGGATGCAGTGATTGGCGCCTTTCGCAATTTTGAGCTCAATCAGATGGATATTGAAGGGATTAAAGGCCGTTGTTTTTATTTGGAAGAGGAAGGCCTGCCCGCCTACGACGAGTTGATTTATGTGGCCAATGCCAAGACCATGGACGTCGATAAAATCAAACGTTTTCTGGCCGCAACGGAACTGGCAACCCAGTTCATGGTCAATCACCCGAAAGAAAGCTGGGAGATTTTTTCGGCCACATCAAAAGAACTTCAGGACGCCCTTAACAAACGGGCATGGGCCGATACCCTGCCGCGGTTTGCCCTGCGTCCGACGGCCCTGGACCACGGTCGTTATCTCCGCTTCGAGGCCTTTTTGAAAAGCAGCGGATTGATCAAATCTGTCATCCCGGTTTCCAAATTGGCCGTTGATCTGAGTGCCGAATGAGCTCGGCCCTTTATACCTCGCCGGTGCTTGGGGCGTGGTGCCAGGCCAGCGGCGAGGACTGGACCACTTACACCAACCATGGATTCGTCAAAGGCCTGGGCGACGGCAGTTTACCGACAGCCTGTTTTCACCATTACATGATCCAGGACTATATTTTTCTGGTTCATTTCACCCGCGCCTGGGCCCTGGCCGTGGTTAAGTCCGAGACCCTGGAGGAGATGAAAATCGCCGCGACGATGGTTGATACGCTGGTCAATGTGGAAATGCAACTGCATGTGGAGACCTGCCGCAAAATTGGCATCACTGAAAACCAACTGTTTAGCGCCGAAGAGACTTTTGAAAATCTCGCTTATACCCGATTTGTCATGGACAGCGGCTTGGCTGGCGATTTTCTTGATATGATGGCGGCTCTGGCACCCTGCGTTTTCGGTTATGGCGTCATTGGCCGGACCATCGGCCCTTCGGCGGCGGCCGATACTCCGTACCAGGAGTGGATTGATGTTTACGCCAGTGAGGAATACCAGGGCCTTTGTCATGGGCTCGGATCGATGGTTGAAAAAGCCGCCCGTGCGCGGCTTGGGTCGAAGCCAGCGGATAACCCGCGCTGGGCCACTTTGTGCAAACGGTTTCGGACGGCAACCCGCCTGGAAATCGATTTTTGGCAAATGGCACTGCGGGGCCACTAATGCCAGAGCCCCGCTCGCCGTCCCCGCCACCCGTCCCCGGTGTTACCCTTAAGGGTGATTTTAATCACCAGGACCAGGTGCTGTTCACCGGCCTGACACTAAAAGTTGCTGCCGGTGTCTGGACCTGTTTGCTGGGGCCGTCGGGTGTCGGCAAATCGACCCTGCTGCGCCTGTTGGCCGGACTAAAAACCGGTGGCCGTTTTTGTGGCACCATCAAAACCGACGATGACCTGCCCCTGCAGAACCGCATCGCCTATATGGGCCAGTCGGATTTATTAGCACCTTGGTTGAACATCCATGACAATATCGTTCTTGGTGCCCGGTTACGGGGTGAAAAACCGGATGTGGCGCGCGCCGACAGGCTGATTTCCCGGGTCGGGTTATCCGATCACAGGAACAAACGGCCAGCCGCCTTGTCGGGCGGTATGCGCCAACGGGTTGCCCTGGCCCGGGCCTTGATGGAGGACCGCCCATTTGTCCTGCTCGACGAACCCTTTGCCGCGCTGGATGCCAAAACCCGCTCGGAAATGCAGGAACTGGCCTTCGAAATGCTGGCCGGACGGACCGTATTGCTGGTCACCCATGACCCGTCGGAAGCGGCCCGGCTCGGGCACCATATACGGATTCTGACAGAACAGGGACTTAGCGATTATGCAGTGCCGTCCAGTTTACCCCTGCGCGCCTATGACGCACCGGAGACCATACAAACCCAGATTGCCCTGCTGCAGCAATTGCGGGCGCCAAGCCATGCGTAAGACCCTGGATATTATTTTGGTATTTGCGGTCGCCGTCGGCGCCTGGCAATTGCTTGTCTGGTTATCGGGTGTGCCGCATTTCATTTTACCCGGCCCGGCCCGCGTCTGGCTGGCTTTCCTGTCTGATTTCGAGCTGATCTTTGAGCATGCACAAATTACCATTGCGGAAGTTTTGGCCGGCTTATTAATTGGATCGGTGCTCGGCATGGGGACGGCACTTCATCTTATGATATCGCCCGGCGCCCGACGGTTCGTGTTGCCGGTTATGGTTTTTAGCCAGGCCGTGCCGGTTTTTGCCCTGGCTCCTATTCTGACCCTGTGGTTGGGTTATGGAATCTGGTCAAAAATCGTCATGGCAATCCTGATCATCTATTTTCCGGTGGCATCCAATTTTTTCGATGGCCTGAGACGCACCGATCCCGGTCTGCTGGATCTGGCCAAAACCATGGGAGCGTCGGACAAAATCATTTTATTTCGGTTGCGCCTGCCGGCGGCGTTGCCGTCGTTAGGCTCGGGCCTCCGTCTGGCCGCTGTTTACGCGCCCATCGGTGCCGTTATCGGCGAATGGGTTGGCTCCGCACATGGCCTTGGGTATCTGATGTTATTGGCCAGCGGTCGGGCTAAGATAGATTTGATGTTCGCCTCGTTGTTTGTTTTGGCACTGTTTACCGTGTTGCTCCATGCGGTAGTCGGGCGCGCCGCAAAACGTCTGGCTGACTGGTCGGGCTGATAAATGGCAGGGGAAAATATTCAATTTAGATAGACAGCTATGCAGGACTGGTAGAACATAAGGTTGAATGTCCAGCATTTTATTGTGTGGTTAACTTGGGTAAAATGACGTTATGGGTCTCAGCCGCTACATTTGGATATTTTTGATCGTTCTGTCCGGCCTGCTGGTGACTGCTGCTTCCACTTCCTATCTGTATCAAACCGCCCAACAGGAATATGAAAAAGCTTTTTCGCGAAAGACCGTCCCCTATTACCAGGCCGTTCACACCAACCTCAACAAAAACCTCGAATATCTGGCGGCGGTACAAGCCTTCTTTCAATCCGCGGCGACGGTATCGAGAGAGCAGTTTTCATCTTTTGTTAAAAACCTGATTGAAAAGTCCGCCGGCATACAGGCCATCGAGTGGGTTCCCCGGGTTACCGACGATCGCCGTTCCTCTTTGGAAACAGCCGCACAATTCCACGGGTTTACGGATTTTCGGTTCGTCGAGCACAATGCCAGCGGCACATTGGTCGAAGCCCAACGTCGTCCGGAATATTACCCGGTTTATTACGTCGAACCGCTTTATCAGAACCAAAAAGCTTTTGGTTTTGACATGGCGTCGAACCCGGCCAGAAAACAGGCCTTAGTGGCGTCGCGCGACAGCGGCCAGGTTGTCCTGTCACAACGCATAACACGGGTTCAGGAAACCGGGAACGCTTCGGGTTTTCTGGCTTTTCAACCGGTATTTCGCCGCGACCTGGCAAGCGATACCCCGGCCGAACGGGAAAAAAGCATAAAAGGATTTGTTTTGGGGGTGTTTCGGATTAATGACATTATCAACGCATCCCTGTCACCGCTGCCAAAATTAACGGACACGCAAATTCAGGTCGTCGACCGGACAGCGGCAAAAGCAAACCAACTTCTGTATAATAACGCCGATCGCCCGAGCGGCGAAGCGACCCAGTCCTTGTCTTATGCCTTAAACCTTCCGGTCCTTGGCAACGGCTGGAGTATAATCTTTACGCAACCGACGCACGGGGCGAATTTGTTTTTGTCCATGGACGGTTTGACCTGGTTTGTCTTGATCGTCGGTTTGACCTTGACCCTTATGACCACGGCGATTTGCCTGGCTTACATGAACCGAGCGGAAGTGACAGCTCGACTGGTTGACCAGCGCACCCGTGATTTGCAGGTTAGCGAAGAAAAAGCCGTTCGCATGGCGGCGGAAGCCGAACATGCACAGCGCGAGGCGGAAATTGCCAACAGTGCCAAATCCAATTTTTTGGCGACCATGAGCCACGAAATCCGAACCCCACTCAACGGCGTTCTGGGCATGGCTCAGTTACTGAAAAACTCCGACTTGCAGCCCGAACAAAGTAGAAGAGTCGAGACCATTCTTTCCTCAGGGCAAACCTTGCTGGCGATCATCAGCGACGTGTTGGATATGAGTAAGATCGAGGCCGGCGGCATCGAATTGGAGATTACCGCATTCAGTCTGAAAAACTTATTTTCGTCGGTATCGACGCCATTTCAATCCCTGGCTGACGAAAAAGGCATTGATCTGAGGGTCATTGAAACGTCGAGCAGCGCTGACGGGCTCAAAGGCGACCCGGTGCGCATGCGGCAAATCATCTGGAACCTGTTGAGCAATGCCATAAAATTCACCCAGGCGGGCCAGGTTACCCTCAGAATAACCGATGTGCCCGTGCCAATTCCGGAATCAGGCCGGCCGAAGGCCATGGCCATATGTATATCTGTTGAAGACACGGGAACCGGTATCGCGGAGGATCGATTGCCTTATATTTTCGATGCGTTTACTCAGGAAGATACCTCTATTACCCGTAAATTTGGCGGCTCGGGCCTGGGCTTATCCATCGTCAAACGCCTGGTCGATTTGATGGACGGATCTATTACCGCGCACAGCAAATTAGGGGAAGGGACCCGCTTCGATGTCATCCTGCCCTTTGACCTGGCATCGGCGGCAGAATCTGCACACCTGCAGCGCCGTACCCACAGGCTCCGCCATACGGAAGAGGACAAAAATTTACGGGTACTTGTCGCCGAAGACAACGCGGTTAATGCGATGATCGCAGAAACATTTTTAACTCAGGCCGGTCATCAGGTCGAACTTGTTGAAAATGGCCTTATAGCCACGCAGATACTGGAAAATTCGGTATTTGACCTGATCCTGATGGACATCCACATGCCGGAAATGAACGGAATTGATGCCACCAAAATCATCAGGAGCCGACCTGGCGGCACCCACATACCGATCATCGGCTTAACCGCCGAGGCATTTGCCGAACGCCACGCGGAATTCAAAAAGGCCGGCATGGATGCGGTCCTCACCAAACCCTTCACCCAAGACCAGTTGATGGATGTACTCCACCAATATGGCCCGGAACAGGAACGCAGCCCTTCTGACCAGAACGTGTCTGACGATGGCGGCGATGGGATCTCCGAGAAATCCATTGCAGGCCCGAAACCGATCGGCAGCATTGAAAAGTTCACTTCCTTTAAATCCCAGTTCCCGCTTGAAAAGGTCCATGGAATTCTCAGGGAAACACAACTGGGTGTTACCACTCGCCTGCAGGAACTGCGGGCAGGTATTGCCAATAAAAATACCCCGGCGATCAGAAATGCAGCCCATTCCATTGTCGGCATGAGTGGTTCCATGTTCGCCGTAAAATTATTCGACGATGCCCACAAAATCGAGCGTATCGCTGAAGATATTGCCGCTGTGGAGGCCCTCATGCCGGCTTTTGAGGAAACGGTTCAGGCGACGGTAAAATGGTGGCAGGACATTGAAAACGCTTGAGTGCATCGGCGATCAGGCAGGACCGGCGTCCACAATACGTGACTCCCAGGATGCCTTTGTTTAGAAGACTGTTATGACAAATGAACTCCATGCTGACCGCATTTTAATCGTCGATTTTGGCTCACAAGTCACCCAGTTGATCGCCCGTCGGGTTCGGGAATCCGGTGTCTACTGTGAAATTCATCCCTTTAACGCGGTAACGTCCGAGACCCTTAAAGCTTTTGATCCCAAGGGCATTATCCTGTCGGGCGGGCCGGCCTCAGTGACCGAAGCCGAAACCCCCCGCGCCCCCGACGCTCTGTTTCAAATGGGCCTGCCGGTATTTGGAATCTGTTACGGTGAACAGACAATGGTCGCACAAATGGGTGGCGCAGTTACGGTATCGGATCATCGGGAATTTGGACGGGCCCAGGTGGATGTGATCGCCGATTGTATGCTGTTTGCAGGCGTATGGGCAGCCGGCGAACAGCATCAGGTCTGGATGAGCCACGGGGATCGCATCGACCGATTACCGAACGGTTTTCGGGCCGTGGCAAAGACCGATAGTGCGCCCTATGCGGCCATCGCAAACGACGCCAAACAGTTTTATGCCGTGCAATTTCATCCGGAAGTCGTACATACCCCGGATGGGGCAAAATTAATTTCCAACTTTACCCACCGGATTTGTGGCTGTGGTGGCGATTGGACAATGGCGGCCTTCAAGCAAGAAGCCATTGAGAAAATTCGTGACCAGGTAGGCACGGGACGGGTCATTTGCGGGCTGTCCGGCGGCGTCGACAGTTCGGTTGTCGCGGTTTTGCTGCACGAAGCCATTGGCGAGCAACTGACCTGTGTGTTCGTCGACCACGGATTAATGCGCCTCAACGAAGCCGACGAAGTTGTGACCCTGTTTCGAGACCACTATAACATTCCGTTGGTCCATAAAAAGGCATCAGACGTCTTTTTAAGCCGTTTGGCCGGGGTTGGCGACCCAGAGGAAAAACGAAAAATTATTGGCGGTTTGTTCATTGATGTGTTTGAGGCGGAAGCCAAACGGGTTGGCGGTGCCGATTTCCTGGCCCAGGGCACCTTGTATCCAGATGTGATTGAAAGTGTATCGTTCACTGGCGGGCCCAGTGTGACCATCAAATCGCACCACAATGTGGGCGGATTGCCGGCCCGCATGAACATGCAACTGGTCGAGCCGCTGCGCGAACTGTTCAAAGATGAGGTCCGTGATTTGGGCCGCGAACTGGGCCTTCCCGACAGTTTTGTCGGCCGTCACCCGTTCCCCGGACCGGGGCTTGCGATCCGCATGCCGGGCAATATCGTGCCGGAAAATCTGGATATTTTACGCAAGGCTGACGCCATCTACTTAGACGAAATTCGCAAATCCGGTCTGTACGACGAAATCTGGCAGGCCTTCGCCGTTCTTTTACCGGTGCAAACCGTGGGTGTTATGGGCGATGCCCGCACCTATGATTATGTCTGCGCGCTCCGAGCCGTCAACTCGACCGATGGCATGACCGCCGAGGTCTATCCCTTTAGCCCGGAATTTCTCGGTCGCACCACCAGTCGCATCATCAACGAAGTCCAGGGTATTAACCGCGTCGTTTACGATTACACCTCAAAACCACCGGGCACCATTGAGTGGGAATGAGCGAAAATGCCGCCAAACTTTGCCGCTAATTACCCGAGTGGCAGCGTTGAACTGACCGTCACAATGCCATGGCCCAGGGATATCAAGACGATGTAATTGTTCAGTTCTCAGCCGATAAGAGGCGGTCAAAAAAAAGGAAGTATTATCGAAAAATACAGCGTAAACTGCGCTCGCCATGGAGTGGCATGACGAATTCGATTACCCTCCTAGCACGATACGATTTAGGATCCAGACTTCGGGTATGGACGACTGTTTTTTTATTTGAGGTTTTCGTTTTTGATCGATTTAGAGCAGATTAAATCACTTGGCGTCGGACCAGAATTGGTTGCTTTCAGCGAGTTTCTTATTAAAGAAAAAGGCCGGAAAACGTTCCCCGATTATCAAAAACTTGACTTGATGAAGGTTCCCCAACTTGTTCCCTACCTATGGGTCTACGATTACCGAGGGGGGATAGACAACGGATTTTTATATCATTTTACGGGCACCAAAATTGATGAATACATTGGCTTCAATGCCATGGGCCGCACTTTTGAACAGTGTTATTCCGGGCACCATCAACAGGACTTAATCAGCAAGCTTCATAAACGGGTTTATCTGGAAAGACGAATAGGTTTCACCCGTCGCAACGATGTGTTGAAAATTGGCTCCATTGATAAACCCAGAACCATTGAAACGCTGTCGTTCCCCTGTTCGCAGGGTGATCAACATCTAAACTTCAGTATCGGTATTTCGACCTATAAATTTGGTGTCGATGCGGTCGAACCGATTTTTCGTGTTTTATGAATAACAGATCCATTCGCGCCATGACGCCATGAATTCCAAAGTCAAAATTCGACGGGAAACGGAAACCGATATTGATGTTATTTTTGCGCTGGTGACGGCGGCCTTTAAAAGGGCTGAACACCGCGGTGGAAATGAACAGCTGATTGTCAATGAATTGCGACGGACCAATGATTTATCGGTTTCCCTGGTTGCCGAGATCGGCAACCGCATAGTCGGGCATATTGCCGCATCACCGGTATTGATTAATCAACAGACTGAAAACTGGTTTGGACTGGGCCCGGTAGCCGTAACCCCGGCACGGCAGAACCAGGGGATCGGGAGCCTGTTGGTCAATGGCTGCCTGACCGAATTGAAAAAAAACGGTGCCAGGGGCTGTGTCGTATTGGGCGACCCCGGGTTTTATGGGCGGTTCGGGTTCAGTCGCTCAGAAAACCTCTTCCTCCGCGACGTTCCACCGGCTTATTTTCAGGTCCGCGAATTTCAAACGGGTTCGATTGTTGGCGAGGTCACCTACAACCCGGCCTTTTATATCGCTGTGTAGGGACAGAAATTGGCCGGTTCGACACGAACCGTCTTTATAAGCGCCATCGCAATTCGGATTATTTTTTTATAACCAACCACAAGGCGTGGACCATGCCGGGCACAAAAAAGCACAAGGTTAAAACCAGATTCAGCCAAAAATGCAATCCGATACCAACGGTCAGAAACGCCGCCAGCGGCGGAATAAAAATAGCGATGATAATCCGTAAAATATCCAAGACAGGCCCCTAAATCTGTGTAAACTCATAACTTCACAATCGAATTTACCGCGCATCGCCATATCATGGCAACCAGCAATCAGGAATCCGTTAAAGATGACAAATCAGCAGGAAAAAGTTGTTGAATTGGAAATGCGTATCTCGGTCATCGAAAAATCCTTCGACGATTTAAGCGATATGGTTTCCAAACAATGGCAAATGATTGACCGCCTGAAACGGAAAATTGGATCCATGGAAAGTCAGCTTGACGGCAAACAGGATCGGACCGACGGGCAAGGACCCGACGCGCCACCGCCCCATTATTAGCCGTTCTTACGAGCTGAAACTGGCATTTAAGTTCACTTTATTTCGAAGCGCCTGTAACAATTCCGTCAATTGCTCCGCCAGGTCTTTTTGGCGTCCCTTGAGCTGCTGATGGAACACGGCTTTCATGGCCATAATGTGAACTTTGATCACTTCGAGTTCCGGGTCGCTGAGTTGCTGTCGACCTTCGATAAACTTGCACAGGGAATCCGCAATGGCTGAAATCAGGGCAAAACCGAACGAGCCCCCCTGCCCCCTTATTTCGTGGGCAATATCGAACATTTCGGCTATTTCCTTTTTGTCCACATCACGACTTGCAGAGATTTTGAGAAACTGTTGTCGCAATGTCTCCAGGTCATCGACCGCCCAGCCCTGATATTCGTTGATCAAATCGTCGGCGGCATTGAGCGCCTGCATGATGGCTTGCTCAGGTGTGGGTCCGCCGGTTTTGGGGACTTTCCGGCTAATGTGCCGGTTGGGGCGGATGATTGAAGTCTTTTCAGCCAATCGTCAATTCCTTTACGCAACACTCACGATGGACGATTACGCCGCTCACCGCCCATAAATTCGCCGCCACGTGCGGTGCGTCGATCCGGGCCGAAATACTTGCTGTTACGGATGAAGGGCCGATTATCATCAACCACCGCAACCAATCGTTTGTATAGGGATTGTGCACTCAATGGTTTCGCAAGAAAAGCTGAAATTCCCGCATCCCGCGCCTGTTTGACACGATGCAGCTCCGTATAACCGGTTAACATGATGATGGGAACGTAGGGGTTTGGTGAATCACCGCCCATGCGAACCCGCTCAATAAATTCCAATCCGCTGGTCGGTGGCATGTTCCAGTCGGTGATAACCAGGTCCGGGTCAAACTGTTGCATGGCCGAGAAAGCTTGATTGGTATCAACGGCTTCTTCTATGGTTTTAATGCCAAAACCATTGAGAAATGTTTTCAGCAGTGAGCGTATCTGGCGGCTGTCGTCACAGATCAATACTCTCAGATTTTGAAAATTATAACCGCTCACGCCGTCGCCTCATTCTTCGTAATCACGAATTAACAGGACCATTTGCATTGAAATACCAACGTATGCCGACGTTTTCAACGCCCCATTTTGAAACCTCCTGCGACAACGCCGTCACCGGGACGGCTAAATTTATCCCAACAGATGAAATGCCACGAAATTGCGCTTATATGGAGAGACCCCTCCAACCACGATCCAAAGCCCGGCGAAAGCAAAACAACTAATGCGCCCCATGGCAGAAACAACATCACCCTCCGGTGCTCGTAACGATTTGCAGACCATTCGCAGCCTGGCTCCTTATTTGTGGCCTGCAGGACAAGCCGGATTAAAGGGACGTGTGATCGCCGCAATGTTGTTTCTGGTTCTCGCAAAAGCCACAAACGTAGCCGTGCCCATCTTCTACAAACAAGCTGTCGACAGCCTGACAACTGGCAATTCGACGATGCTTGTTGTTCCCGTATCGTTGTTACTCATATACGGCGCAAGCCGGGTTTTGTCGCAAGGATTTGGTGAATTACGCGATGCGGTATTTGCCAGGGTCGCACAGCGGGCGATCCGCCTGGCCGGTCTGAAAACCTTTCGGCATTTACATCATTTGTCATTGCGCTTTCATCTGGCCCGCAAAACCGGCGGTGTCAGCCGGGCGATCGAACGGGGCACCAAGGGCATTGAATTTTTACTCCGTTTTATGTTGTTCAACGTCTTGCCGACACTGCTTGAAATCGCCTTGACCTGCGGCATTTTGTGGACATTGTACGGTATAAGTTTTGCCGTGCTAACGCTGTTTACCCTGGTTGCCTATATCGCCTGGACCTTGGCAATTACCGAATGGCGCCTGAAGTACCGGCGGGTCATGAACGACAGCGACAGCGAAGCCAATACCAAGGCCATCGACAGCCTGCTTAATTTCGAAACCGTAAAATACTTCGGTAACGAAGATCACGAAGCCCGACGTTTTGATTCCGCCCTAAAAGCCTACGAACATGCCGCCGTAAAGAGCGGCACGTCGCTGGCCTTCCTGAATATTGGTCAGGGGGTGATAATTGCCAGCGGCGTCACCGCCGCCATGCTGCTGGCGGCACAGGGCGTCGTTTCCGGCCAAATGACCATTGGCGATTTTGTTTTGGTCAATTCTTACCTCATTCAATTGTTTTTGCCGCTCAATTTTTTGGGGTTTGTATACCGCGAAATCAAACGGTCGCTGACCGATATGGAATCGATGTTTCGGCTGCTGGCGGAACAGGCGGAAGTCGAAGATTCAGCCCATGCCACAAGCCTACGGGTCAGTGGCGGCGCAGTTACCTTTGACAAGGTGTGTTTTCATTATGACCCGCGGCGACCGATCCTGAAGGACATATCTTTCACCGTCGAACCCGGTAAAACCATCGCTCTGGTCGGTTCAAGTGGTTCTGGAAAATCGACCATTTCGCGGCTTTTGTTCCGGTTTTACGATGCAAACAGCGGCACCATCTCGGTTGACGCTCAGAACATCAAGGATGTAACCCAGGACTCCCTACGCGCGTCGATCGGTATGGTCCCGCAAGACACGGTGCTGTTTAATGATACCATCCTTTACAACATCGCCTACGGACGCCCCCAGGCTTCGCCGACGGAAATTGAGGAGGCGGCGCGCATGGCCCGGATTCATGATTTTATCATGGCCTTGCCGGATGGTTATCAGTCGCAGGTTGGGGAACGGGGATTAAAACTCTCGGGCGGTGAAAAACAACGGGTGGCGATTGCCCGGACAATCCTCAAGCGCCCCCACATCCTGATCTTTGATGAAGCCACATCGGCCCTTGACAGTCGAACCGAGCAGGAAATATTGGCGTCCCTGCGTGAGGTATCGCAAAACCACACGACCTTGACCATTGCCCACCGGCTGTCAACGGTCATTGACGCCGATGAAATTCTGGTTCTCGATGGGGGTCAAATCGTAGAACGCGGTACCCACACCGGCCTGATCACGCAAAACGGCAGATATAAAGATATGTGGGAGCGCCAGCAGGAGGCGGCGAAGGCGCAGGAGGTCTTACAACAAACGGATGGAGAGCATGACGCGTAGGGTCAGGCACTTATGCGGCGGCGGCCACGGTTTCTTCGCGGCGGATCCAACCGCCACCCAGGACCCGGTCGCCCTGGTAAAAAACACAGGCTTGTCCCGGTGCCACACTGTCCATCGGCACATCCGGGATCACCCGAAACATACCCGGCCCATGGCCGTACAGGCGGGCGGCGCTTGGCTTCGACGCAGAACGAATTTTGACCTCCACCGGCAACCCATCATCAGGCAGGTCCTCCGATCCCAACCAATTGATGTCGGCAACCAATATCTGAGATTTGAGAAGCGCCGAGCGCGGGCCAACAATAACCCGCCGTGTGTCGGCTTCAACACGCACAACATACAAAGGGTCAGCAGCCGACACACCAAGTCCGCGCCGCTGGCCGACCGTGTAACGAATGATACCCTCATGCTGGCCCAAAACGGTGCCGTCCACATGGACAATATCCCCTGCATCACAGGCACCGGGACGCAACTTTTCCACCAAATCGGCATAATTTCCGTTTGGCACAAAACAGATGTCCTGGCTATCGGGTTTATCCGCTACGGGCAGGTTAAAGCGCCCCGCCAGGGCACGGGTCTGGGTTTTGTCCAGATCGCCTAAGGGAAAGCGCAGGAAATCCAATTGGTCACGGGTCGTCGCAAAAAGGAAATAACTCTGGTCTTTCGAAAGATCTTTGGCCCGGTGCATTTCCGCGCCATGGGGGCCCGAAATACGGCGTACATAATGTCCCGTAACCAGAACATCACCGTCGAGGTCCTTTGCCGTCGCTAACAGGTCCCTGAATTTTACCGTCTGATTACAGCGAACACAGGGAATGGGGGTCTCGCCGCGCAGGTAAGAATCGGCAAAATCGTCAATAACCTCTTCGCGGAAGCGGTTTTCATAATCCAGTACATAGTGGGGAATGCCAACGGCATCGGCGACCCGCCGCGCATCGCGGATATCCTGACCGGCACAACAAGCGCCTTTTTTCGCCAGCGCGGCACCGTGGTCATAGAGTTGCAAGGTAACGCCCACGGCATCGTAACCGGCGTCGGCCATAAGCGCCGCGGTTACCGACGAATCAACGCCGCCGGACATGGCGACAATAACCCGGGTTTGGGATTCCGCTTTATCGATACCTAAGGAGTTCATGACGGGAATATAGGGTCTTCCTGGGAGCAGACAAGGATTGTTTTTCCTTAAGGGTCTGCATCCTCTTAAGTGCATCTTTGGGACGGTCTTGCGCAGTCATCTGGATAGGCGCACGGTGCGTCAGGAAGCTTACCCAAACAAGAAAACACGCGCAAGGACATAGCCGGACCTATTCGAGCCTTGTTATCGCCGAAGGCGTGAACTTACTGATAAACAGAATGGATGAAATTAACGGCTCCTGACCCTAAAAGGCATCACCCGGTGCCAGGGCATCAAGGGTCTGTGAGCGATAGTCCCGACGATACAGGACCAACAGCACCCAGGCCGACGCGACGACAAATGCCCAGGGTTGAATAAACCAGGTCAACGCCGCAAGGCCATAATAATAGGCCCGCAAACCGCGATTATAGGTACCCGAAGCGCGGGTCAGGACCCGCGCCGTTCGCGCCGGATATTCGGCCCGGATTTTATCATCACAATCTTCCTTCCAGGGGGCCGCACCAATCAGGATCAAGGCGTAATTAAATTGACGCAAACACCAGGCAAATTTAAAAAAGGCATATACAAATATACCCAGCAGAACAAAAATCTTCAGTTCGAGCAACTCCCGCGAGGTTGGCGCGGCAAAGGACAATTCAGAAACAACCTTCATCAGACGGTCAACGTTACCCAGCACGGCGACGATCCCGGCCATAATCAGAATGGTCGTCGACGCGAACAGGGTACCGCTTTGGATATGGGCGCTAACGATGTTAATATCGGGCATACGGATCTCCCGAAACAGCATGCGTTGCATCCACTGGATACGATGGTTGTGCATAACCCGCGCAACTTCCCGCTTATCCCAACTGAGGCGGTCTGCGATCAATGTGTAGGCAGACCAGCCGATAATCATCCAGCCAAAAGCAAGCAAATCCATTATGGGTATAAAATGTATGGGATTAGTCATGAAGACCCCTGGAAACTCAAATCAATGCGAACACTGGCAGTTTAATGGAAATGCCCGGGAATGTGTAAGACTGTTTTCGCATAGCCGCTATTCCTTTTCAGAAGTTGTTTAAAGCTCCTTGGTGTGGTTTAAAACCCAAGGTATGAACACAATCCCGAACGCATCCTTGAAACCGTCCTTGTCGACCGCCCTGTGGCGCGGATTGCGCCGTTCCTGCCCGCAATGTGGCCAGGGCAGAACCCTGCATTCCTATTTAAAAGTGGAAACGCAATGTTCGGAATGCGGAGAAGCTTTAGGGCATATCCGGGCCGACGATTTCCCGCCCTACCTGACGATTGTTATTGTCGGCCACATTATCGTCCCCCTGATGCTGCTCAGCGAAAAACAACTGACACCGCCACTGTGGATCCAAATGACCGTATGGCCCCTGGCATCCTTGGCCCTACTGCTTGCGTTCCTTCCCATATGCAAAGGGTTTTGCGTAAATCTCATGTGGCATTTGGGCCTTCAGGGCGACGAACCTTAAGCGCCTTAAAAGCGTTATTTGCACTCACTTAAATGGGGTTTAACAGGGGTTCAGGCCCTTTTTTTTATGCCGAGGCCGCGTTGCGCCTCCTACCCGATACACCGGTTTTTCACGAAATAAAGACCAGGGTCAGAATATATCTGATTCACCCGGAAATTCACTAGTTGTAATGTCGCCTGACTACATCTACCTTTGGTTCAATAACCGACCTAAATTGTCTTTCCTTTGCCTGCGGTAACCTGAGAATGCAATATACCTAGTGGTTTATAAAATTTTCATAGATACTATCACAAAGAGGATTGTGAGTTTTGAACGAAAACTTAGACCGGTCACCGATTAGGCTGGAACGAATAGTTATTGCGCATGTTCTGCGGTATGATTTGCATTTTCATCCGTCTTTGGTTCAGCCTCTTAAATCCCATATCATCAAACACGCCCCGCAGGGTCGTTCCCTTCGAATCAGCCGGACCACATGGCGGGTTATCCATTATCTATGCCAAACTCATCTGGCCAACGAACCTGTATCTTTGAGTGATGTTTTCCTGAGTATTGGGGTGTCCAAGGGCACGGCCATTTCCTGCCTGAACAATCTGGAAACTTGGGGTGTCATTGTAAAATCATGTGACGACAGTGACAAACGCCGATTGAATATTCAGTTCAGCCCGCCTTATGTACAAATTATTTTTGATTTTATTTGTTTTTGGGCGGAACGGTATAAATCGGAAATCGCTCCTTTCGCGTTGCCAACGGATGAACCCAATGCGATGGAAGCAAACGTGACGTCCCCTTTGACAACCAACCAGTTACACAAAATCCTGATCTGCGCCGACAAGATATGTTCGCAATCCCTCGGTTCCATTCACCCCGCCGGATATATACGTTACGCGGCAGATATCAAGGAGATTGTTACCGAATTGCTTGCCGACGGGAACCGGGAAACGGACCAAACTTTAAAAATAAAAAGATAAGCGGAAGGTGGTCCCCTTGGCCAAGTTCGAAAATCCGGCGGCCTTTTGTCTTCTGGGTCCGGGCAAAGTAACGGCAGGGTCTTCGGACTGGATCAGCGCATCAAAACCGATGACACTAAGAAACCGTTGGCCCTAAGAAACAGATGACACGAGACTTTAGGCACTGGCGGATCAAACGGTCGTTCAACCGAGCAGGTTGTTGGTCTCGGTGGGCAACGATACAACCAAGCCGTCCAAGCCGTCCGTCAGGGTAATTTGGCACCCAAGTCGGGATGTCCGAGTCAGGCCAAAGGCCAGGTCCAACATGTCTTCTTCTTCCTCTGACGCCCGCTCCAACCGATCAAACCAGTTTGGGTCGACAATCACGTGGCAGGTTGAACAGGCCATGCTGCCTTCGCACGCCCCTTCCATATCGACGCCGTTCAAATGGGCAACATCCATGACACTTAATCCACTGGATGCTTCACATTCTTTGCTGGTTCCGTCCGGATCAATGAAGGTTATTTTCGGCACGACAGGATCCTCGGTTCCTTAAACGGAAAAACTCTCACCGCAGCCGCAGACATTTTTGGCATTTGGGTTGGAAAAGACAAACTTGCTTTCCAGTTTGTCTTCAATGTAATCCATTTCACTACCGATTAAGAACATGATCGCCGCCGCATCGACAAATACACGGACACCATCGACCACGACCTCTTCTTCAAGACCCTTTTTCTGTTCGGCGTATTCAAACACATAGGACAGGCCCGAACAGCCACGCGAACTAACCGCGACCCGCAATCCAGCGACCGGTTTTTCACTGTTTTCCATCAACACCTTAATCCGCTCGATAGCCGACTCGGTCAGGGTGATAAGTTGTGGTGCAGCCATAATCATAATTCTCCAACTTCTACGCTATTGAGATAGTCTCAATCCATGCCGAGGGCAAGCTTGGCATCTTCACTCATAAGTTCGGGGGTCCATGCCGGGTCCCAGGTGATCGTCACCTCCACCTGGCCAATGCCTTCGACCTTAGCGACGGCATCCGCAACCCACCCGGGAAGTTCTCCGGCAACCGGGCAACCCGGCGCGGTCAAGGACATCTCCACCGTCACATCCCCCTTATCGGATATGTCATGTTTATATATGAGTCCCAACTCATAAACATCAACGGGAATTTCCGGGTCATAAACCGTCTGCAGTGCGGCTATAACGTCGGCTTCCGCCGCGACGGCAACGCCGTCGGCAAGAGGTTCGCCGGCATTTGCCTTAAACCCTTCCTCGACCGATTCTCCAATTCCACCCATATATCCATAGGGATCCATATTCATCTCTCCTTAAATACCCGCAGATCTTAATCCGGCGACGGTGCCGCCGCCGGTTAATCCAAATTTTTTGAATGTTTCGAGCATCGCCATCATTCCGACCTGGCGTTGGGTTGTTAACGCACCGAGGTTCAGGCGACGCACGTGGTCCGTACCGATTTCCTGTAACTCATCGCCGGTCAAGCCACTAAAGGAGGCGGTCATCATGGCAACCAGACCCTTGACGATAATGGCATCACTGAACCCCCTGAAATGGTGTTTATTGTCCCGCACCTCGTCAATAATCCAAACCTGTGACATACAGCCGTGCATTAAATTCTCGTCCGTCCTCAGGGAATCGGGGAAATCCACGTCTTTGACTTTTTTGCCGATGTCGATGATGTATTCGAAGCGCATGTCTTCGTCGTCTATCATTTCCAAAGCGTCGGCAAAATCCTCATATTGGGTTGACGGCGTACTCACAACAACAGCTCCTTTGCCTTGAGGATTGCCGCCACCAGGCGGTCCACATCGGCGGCGTTGTTGTAAAGGCCAAAGGAAGCGCGAACCGTACCAACGACCCCCAACCGATCCATCAACGGTTCTGCACAGTGATGTCCGACCCGCGTCGCAACCCCCTGGCGGTCCAGCACGGCGGCCACATCAAAGGGGTGGGCACCGTCGATGAGAAAGGAAATGATAGCGGCCTTTTCCCGGGCCTGACCAACCAGCCGGACGCCGTCGACGGCGTTCATTTTTTCCGTGGCATAGGCCAGCAAACCCTGTTCATGGGCAGCGATATTTTCCATACCCAGTTGTTTCACATACCTGATGGCCGCACCCAGACCGATAACTTGGGCGATGGGCGGTGTGCCCGCTTCAAACCGATGGGGCGGTTGCTTGAACGTCGTGCCGTGAAAACTGACCTTTTCAATCATGTCACCACCGCCCTGATAGGGCGGCATGGAATTCAGGACGTCCGCCTTGCCATACAAAACCCCGACGCCACTCGGCCCATATAATTTATGGCCGGTAAAACCGTAAAAGTCACAGTCCAGATCCTGCACATCAACGCCCTGGTGGACAATGCCCTGGGCACCATCGAGCAGCACCAAGGCACCCTGTTCATGGGCCAGACGGATAACTTCACGCACCGGAACAATCGTGCCCAGCACGTTGGAAACTTCGGTAATCGCAACCAGTTTGGTTTTAGGACCCAACAGTTCTTTAAAGGAGTCGAGCAAAAACTCCCCGTTATCATCAATGGGGGTCGCGCGAACCTTGACGCCGATCTCCGTTTCCAGCATTTGCCAGGGAACAATATTGGCGTGATGTTCCATTTCACTGACAATAATTTCATCACCCGCCTTCAGGAATTTACGTCCCCAGGTCTGGGCGACCAGATTAATGGACTCGGTAACGCTCGACGTGATGACAACGTTGTTTTCGCTCGGGGCATTGATAAATTCAGCGATTTCCGCGCGCACCTTTTCATATTCGTCCGTGCAGCGCTGGCTCAAAAAGTGTGCCCCGCGATGGACATTGGAATAATAAGTTTCGTAACATTCGCGAACGGCATCAATGACCACTTGTGGTTTTTGGGCGCTGGCTCCGCTGTCTAAAAAGACCAGAGATTTTCCGTATACCATTTGTGAAAGTATGGGAAAATCGGCGCGCGCCTGTTCAACGTCAAAGGCTGCCATGGAATTTCCGCCGATTGCAGATTCAATGGAGACGACTTTGTTCATGGTTGTTTCCATTCCTCAGCAAAATAACACTGCGCCGGCAACCAATGGATCACTTGGTGGGCCATGGCTTCTCTGACCCTGAGGTCCGATATTTCTTCCAGGGCTTCGGCAATGAACGACTGAATTAACAGATTACGGGCCAAGGCTTCGGGAATCCCCCGCGACCGCAAATAAAACAGGGCTGTCTCGTCAATTTGTCCGGTCGTCGAGCCATGCGAACACTTAACGTCGTCAGCGTATATTTCCAGTTCGGGTTTGGTATCCATTTCGGCCCGGTTCGATAAAAGCAGGGCCCGCGACATCTGATATCCATCGGTCCGCTGGGCGTCCTTATGGACGATCAGCTTGCCTTGAAAAACCCCCCGGGCTTCGTCGTTCAAAACCCCTTTAAAAACTTCACGGGCCGTCGTATCGGGAACCAGGTGTTCAATAACTGTCGTATTGTCGCAATGTTCGCTGGCTTTCATTAAATAGGCACCACTCAAATTGCAGTGGCTCCCGCGACCTTCGAGGCGGACCCGGGTTTCGGTTCGCGACAGCCGGCCACCAATGGCCAGATTAAAGTTTTCATAGGTGGCATCACGGCCCACTCGAACATGGACCGATGACAAATGCAGCGCTTCCAGGCAATCGGCCTGGATCGTGTAATGGCGAAGAATCGCGCCATCGCCAACAACGATTTCAGTCACCGCGTTATTAAAATAGGCCCCTGCGGAAATGCCGGCATGGCGTTTAACCAAAGTTGCCTGGCTTCCCGATTCCAGGACGAACAGATTGCGCGGGTGGCGGTAAATCGGCTCGGCCGTCCCCCCATTGAGATAAACGATCTCAATCGGCTGGTTTATCACCACCCCTGTGGCGACACGAAAAACCGTCCCGCTTTCCATCATTGCCGCGTTCAGGGCCGCAAACCCCTGGTCGTAAGCGACCGCCTCGGTGCCCATATGCTGTTCGATAAAACCCGGGTCGGTTTCCAGGACCTGGGCGATCGGTTCAACCGATACCCCGTCGGGCAACTGGTCGAGTTGCGACAATTCAGGATGAATGATACCGTTCACATAGACCAATCGAACCAACGCTGTCTGGTCGGAAAAAAATGCCGGGACCCCGGCCACGGCAACATGACCGTCGTCCCAGGTTGCCAGGCGGAACCCGGGCTCATCGAGATTGGGTAACCGGGTATATTTCCAATTCTCCATTTTTACCGTCGGCAGGCCGACGGTCTTAAACCGCGCCAGTCCGGCGACACGCCGGGCTTCCAACCACGGCAACTGTGCCCCGGGCAGACGTTCCTTGACCGCGTCAAACTGATCCACATAGGGTTGGGTTAGGTTCACCATATTACGCATCGATAATTATCCGTTTCACTTATTCGGCGGCTACGCCGTATTCGGCATAACCCTTTTCTTCAAGTTCGAGGGCCAGTTCCTTGCCGCCGGACCGTTGAATCTTCCCATGGGCCAGGACGTGAACGAAATCCGGCACAATATGATCCAGCAATCGTTGATAGTGGGTAATTACCAGGATCGCCCGATCCTTGGAGCGCAATTGATTGACCCCCTCGGAAACGACCTTCAGGGCATCAATATCAAGCCCGGAGTCCGTTTCATCAAGAACCGCGAGTTTCGGATCGAGGACGGCCATTTGCAAAATTTCGTTGCGCTTTTTTTCGCCGCCGGAGAACCCCACATTAACGGCGCGTTTGAGCATATCCTTGGCGATTCCCAGCTCTTCGGCTTTCGCTTTGATCAATTTGACAAACTGCATGGCGTCCAATTCTTCTTCACCGCGATGACGGCGTACGGAATTGAGCGCTTCCTTCAAGAAGGTGGTGTTCGGCACACCGGGAATTTCGATCGGATATTGAAAAGCTAAAAAGACCCCTTCCGCAGCCCGCACTTCCGGTTTCATTTCCGTCAGATCAACACCGTTGTACAGGATTTCGCCTTTGGTAACCTCATAGCCATCCTTTCCGGCAATCAAATAAGACAAAGTGCTTTTCCCGGACCCGTTAGGCCCCATGATCGCATGGACTTCGCCCTTATTGATGGTCAGGTTAATTCCTTTGAGAATTTCGTTTCCACCAACCGTCGCGTGTAGATTTTTAATTTCGAGCATCGTTTCCTCAAATTTTCATAAGTTATATTCGCGTCACTTAACCAACACTGCCTTCTAGGCTGATTCCCACCAGCTTTTGCGCTTCAACGGCAAATTCCATGGGCAATTGCTGTAAAACTTCGCGGCAAAACCCGTTCACAACCAGGGCCACGGCAGCCTCTTCATTGATCCCGCGCTGGCGCAGGTAAAACAGTTGGTCCTCATTAATCTTCGATGTGGTTGCCTCGTGTTCGACCACCGAGGATTTATTTTTACTCTCGATGTAGGGAACCGTGTGGGCTCCACATTTGTCACCAACCAACAACGAATCACATTGCGAATAATTGCGGGCACCTTCGGCCTTTGGTCCCATCCGCACCAGCCCGCGGTAGGTCTGGTCCGATTTCCCGGCAGAGATGCCCTTGGAAATAATGCGCGATGTGGTGTTTTTACCCAAATGGATCATCTTGGTCCCGGTATCGGCCTGTTGATGATGGTTGGTGATGGCAATGGAATAAAATTCACCAACCGAATTATCACCTTGTAAAATACAACTGGGATACTTCCAGGTAATGGCGGATCCGGTCTCAACCTGGGTCCAGGAAATTTTTGAATTCCGGCCCCGACAGGCACCGCGTTTGGTGACAAAGTTATAAATGCCGCCGTTACCCTCTGCATCGCCCGGATACCAGTTTTGCACGGTCGAATACTTAATTTCCGCATCATCCAAAGCAATCAATTCGACAATCGCTGCATGCAGCTGGTTTTCATCGCGCATGGGTGCCGTACAGCCTTCCAGATAACTGACGTAGGACCCTTCTTCGGCGATAATCAACGTGCGCTCAAATTGTCCGGTATTTTCAGCGTTAATGCGAAAATAGGTCGACAGTTCCATGGGGCATTTTACGCCCTTTGGAATGTAAACAAACGATCCATCGGTAAATACAGCGGAGTTCAAACAGGCGTGTTTGTTATCCGTATAGGGAACCACACTCCCCATATATTTGCGGATCAGTTCCGGGCATCGTTTTACGGCCTCGGATATGGGGCAGAAAATAACCCCGACTTCTTCAAGTTTATGTTTAAAGGTTGTGGCAACGGACACGGAATCAAAGACCGCGTCGACGGCGACGCCGGCCAATCGCTCCTGCTCAAACAACGGAATGCCTAATTTTTCATAGGTTTTCAACAGCTCAGGATCCACATCCTCAAGGCTTTGCGGCCCGTCACCAACGGATTTGGGAGCCGAATAATAATAGGAATCCTGGTAATCAATGGCCGGGAATTTTGGTTTTTGCCATTCCGGTTCCGGCATCGTCAGCCAATGCCGATAAGCCTTTAATCGCGAGTCCAAGAGCCATTCAGGTTCATCCTTTTTGGCCGAGATAAAGCGGATAATATCTTCGTTCAGCCCCTTCGGCGCGGTATCCACCTCGACATCGGTGACGAACCCATACTTATAGGAGTCGTCGGTAAATTCCCGAACTTGTTCAATGGTTTGTGCTTTACCGGACATTTTGTTCACTCTTTCCTTCAGGGCCCTATGCTGCTGATGCGCTGGACGACTGGCCGCCCGACGCCTGCAGCTTCAAGACTTCACCAATGATCAATTCACCGGCTTTTTCGATTTCTTCATATGTCGTAAAACGCCCCAGACCTATCCGTACGGAGGCGCTGGCGTCACGATCACTTAAACCCATGGCGCGCAAAACATAGGACGGCTCGACCGTCGCCGAGGTACAGGCGGAACCCGTCGAAATGGCCAATCCTTTGAGGCCCGTCACCAGATCATCACCGCTGATACCCGCAAACATCAGATTCAGATTTCCCGGTAGCCGATGATCCATGCTGCCATTTACCTGCAGATTGGGCAGATTTTTCCGCAGCGATGCCAACAGTTGCTCGCGCAGCCCGGTCAAACGGCGGGCTTCGTCCGCCATCTCCAACCGTGCCAGTTCCGCCGCTTCTCCCAGTCCGACACACAGTGGTGTCGGCAGGGTCCCCGAACGGTACCCGCGCTCTTGACCGCCCCCGTCCATCATCGCCTGCAGACGAACCCGAGGGCGGCGCCGGATATAAAGCGCACCAATCCCCATGGGTCCATACATTTTGTGTCCGGAAATACTCAAAAGATCAATTTTTAAGCTGTTGACATCAAGCTCAATTTTGCCCGCCGCCTGGGCACAATCGGAATGAAAATGAACGCCGCAGTCACGGCACAAGGCACCAATATCGGCCAACTGCTGGACAACACCAACTTCGTTGTGGGCACCAATAACCGAAACCATCAGCGTCCCGGCACCGATAGCCTCCGACAATTGAGACAAATCGATCCGCCCCGCGTCGTCAACATCCAAATAGGTGACACGAAACCCCTCGCGTTGCAGCCTTTGGAAACATTCCAATACACATTTATGTTCAATGCGCGTCGTTATCAGATGATCGCCGCGGCTCCGGTTAAACCGTGCCAACCCCTTGATTGCCAGATTATTCGATTCCGTGGCACCGGAGGTAAAAATAATCTCGCGGGCGTCTGCGCCAATCAAATTTGCGATCTTCTGGCGGGCGGCTTCAACCGCGTCGGAGGCTTGCCAGCCAAAGGCGTGGCCCGTCGAATGGGGATTGCCGAATTTTTCCGTAAAAAACGGCAACATGGCCTCAACAACCCGTGGATCCGTGGCCGTTGTCGCCTGGTTATCCAGGTAAATCGGGCCCGGGGCCGCAGCTGTAGAATGTCGGTTCATGGGCACACCTATCCGACCATCGCACGGTTCGAACGCGCGCTGGATTTTGCATATATGGAACCCCAGACCTCGACAAACCGCTCGACATCTGACGGCACATTGTCCCAACCGAGGCTGATGCGGATCGCCGACAGGGACTCTTCGCCATCAATGCCCATGGCGGCCAGGACATGGCTCGGTTCGACCTTGCCAGAGGAACAGGCCGAGCCGGCACTGACGCAGACACCGGCAAGATCAAACGCCATTAATTGAATTTCCGCCGAGACCCCAGGCATGGAAAGACACACCGTATTCGGAAGGCGGGGTGCCGTTTCGCCGTAAACCCGGGCGGACGACGACAAATTGCGAACGCCGGCAATCAAGTGATCACGCATCTGCGCTATTTGCCGGCTGCGATCCAGGTCGGCTTGGGCGGCAAGGGCGGCTGCCCCAAAGCCAGCAATTCCCGCAACATTTTCCGTTCCAGCGCGCTTGCGGCGCTCCTGGCCACCGCCCAGCAATTGCGCGTCAATATCCAGACCGGCCTTTACCACCAAAGCACCAACTCCCTGCGGGCCACCGATCTTATGGGCAGATAAACTGACAAAATCCGCCCCGAGTGCGGCCACATCAACCGGTATTTTGCCGCCGCCTTGAACGGCATCACAATGCACAAGCGCCTCGTGGGCCCTGGCAATTTCGACAACGTCACCGATCGGCTGGATAACGCCGGTCTCGTTATTGGCCAGCATTACCGAGACCAAAACCTTATCTTCCGCCGCCGCCAACAGGTTGTCCAATGCCGACAGGTCAATGAGACCCGATGTTGCAACGGGGACCAATGTCGCCGTTGCAACGGCCTGCAAGCTCGACGGGTGCTCAATTGCCGACACATAGCGGCGACCGGCAATGGCCCCTTTTAAAGCCAGATTATTTGCTTCTGTACCACCGCCGGTAAATATCACGTCGTTGGCGTCGGCACCAACCAATGCGGCAACCGAATCCCGCGCATCTTCGATCATTCTGCGCGCCAGTCGCCCGTTGCGGTGAACCGACGATGCGTTGCCCGTCAGTGACAGCGCTTCGTCAACAGCCGCCAAGGCCGACGGTCGCAGAGTCGTCGTCGCGTTATGATCCAAATATACGGTGTCGGTCATGCCGTTAGGTCCCGTTGGTCGCTGCGCTACTGCGCCGCCATAAAACGCTCAGCCGCCTGTAAATCACGGTGAATTTCACCACTGGATCCGAGTACCCGTTTTTCCACTACATCCTCTAAACTTACAGAACTCAAATAAAGGTAGATCTGGTTCCCGAGTTCTTCCCATAAATCGTGGGTCAGACAGCGGCTCTTATTGGAATGGCACCCTTCCGGTGCACCCGGCGCACACCGGGTTGCGGCAATCGGTTCATCAACGGAAAGCACGATATCTGAAATCCGGGTATCTGCGGCCGTGTGTGCCAGCAAATAACCGCCGCCCGGTCCACGCACGGACTTGATCATGCCCCCCTTGCGAAGTTTCCCAAATAGCTGCTCCAGATAGGAAAGGGAGATCTCCTGGCGTTCCGCAATATCGGCCAGCGCCACCGGTTTCCCTTCGGCCGATTGGGTTGCCAGATCAACCATTGCCATTACCGAATATCGGCCTTTTGTACTAAGTCGCATATTCCTCTCCTCCTTATCGGCCATTGGTCTTTCGTCGACCAACAGCGCCACGTTTAAATCCACCAATTATCTTGAATCTACGCGGCCGGCCTATCCGGTTTTTTTAATCCGATTGCCAGCCACGTTTTTTGTCTTTTTGCGCGCCGTCGCGCCGGCGTCAGTTTCGAGTTCGTTAACCCGCGCCATCAATGTTTCCACTTGCCCTCGCAGCGCCTCTATGGTCTGCAGAACCGGGTCCGGATTGCCGTCGGGATCCGTTGCATAGGCCCGAAATTCGCCAGTATTCTTTTTGTTCTTCGGCAAAACAACACGAGCCGGAATTCCAACCGCCGTAACCCCGGCCGGTATGCTGGAAGCAACCACCGCGTTGGAACCAACGCGGGCATCGGCACCAATGGTAATCGGTCCCAGAATTTGCGCCCCCGACCCGACAATTACGCCATCTTCGAGTGTCGGATGCCGTTTGACGCCAATTTGCGTCTTCGAATCGACAGACGGCGCCACCCCGCCGAGGGTGACATCGTGGTAAAGGGTAACATTATCACCAATGATCGAGGTTTCGCCGATGACCACACCGGCCCCATGATCAATGACAAATCCACGACCGATAACCGCACCCGGGTGGATTTCAATGCCTGTGAAAAGCCGGCCAACCTGCGAAACAAACCGGCCCAAGAATTTTGCACCCCGCACCCACAGGGCATGGCTAAACCGATAAAACATCAGGGCATGAAATCCCTGATATAACACAACAACCTCAAAACTCGAGCGTGCCGCTGGGTCACGAGTCTTGTAGGCTTCAATGTCTTCCTGAAATCGCTTGAAAATCATGGGTCTTTCTATATTTTCTAATCGCGTTTCAGCCGCGAAAGGCAGCCAGCTCATAATTTTAATGAAACGCCTCCGAACCTGAGATCGGAGGCCTTAAGTGATATATAGTATACCCGACTAATGCGGTCAAGTAAGCAGGATAATATTTAATAATTACCAAAAAACTGCCGTTTTAATACCTGACTAATTAACTTGGTTTTTACCCTTTAACAGCAATTTGGAACCATCAAAAATCATGCCCGAAGTCATTTTTAACGGCCCAGAAGGCCGCCTGGAAGGCCGTTATCACCACTCAAAGATAGCCAATGCACCGGCGGCCATTCTGTTACATCCGCACCCGCAACACGGTGGCACCATGAACAACAAGGTGGTTTATGCGCTTTATCAAAGTTTTGTGAAACGCGGTTTTTCGACACTTCGTTTTAATTTCAGAGGCGTGGGTCGGTCCCAGGGCGTGTTTGACAGCGGCCTCGGCGAGCTCAGTGATGCGGCGTCCGCCCTCGACTGGATGCAGACCTATAACCCGAACGCCCAAACCTGTTGGATCGCCGGATTTTCCTTTGGTGCGTGGATCGGCATGCAACTGATGATGCGCCGCCCGGAAATTTCCGGTTTTATTTCAATCGCCCCGCCGGCCAACATCCATGACTTTTCTTTTCTCGCCCCGTGCCCGGCATCCGGTCTGATCCTGCATGGCGACAAAGACGATGTTGTTCCCGTATCCTCAACCGACAAACTGGCGCAGAAATTACAAAAACAAAAAACCATCGAAATTGATTACCGGGTGGTTAAGGGGTGTGACCATTTTTTCCAGAGCCATCTGAGTGAAATGATCGGGCATGTGGATGAGTATCTCGACAAAAATTTCACGCCAGTCGCCCCGGTCGAGTAATTCTCCGTTGCCCGGTCAGGCACGCCAGCGCCCAGCTAAACGACGCCTGGTTGATGGCAGACGCCGCCGGGCATCGGCCTTTCGACACCCGTCGTTTGCGGATAACTGATCGGCAACCCGCAGAGCGAACGAACTGCCAAAAACGCAAACGCCTGGGCCTCCAGGGCGTCACCCTGCCAGCCGACGGATTCGACGGTGTTTACGGGCGCATCGAGCGCTGTCCGCAGGCAGCTCATCAAAAACCGGTTGTGCCGTCCGCCGCCACATACCAGCCACTGCAAGGGCGGTGCCGGTAACTGGGCCGCAGCTTTGGCAACGGCCTGGGCGGTAAAGGCGGAAAGTGTCGCCGCCCCATCTTCCGGCGACAAATCTTGAATGGCCTGCGCAGAAAACGCATCGCGGTCCAGGGATTTTGGGTAGGGTCGAGCAAAATAGGATTGATCAAGCATTAGGGCGAGGGCCACCGGATCAACCGATCCGCGGCGCGCAAGTTGCCCATCAACATCCATACTGTGGTTGGTCTTTGCCCGGACCCAATCATCGATCAGGGCGTTTCCCGGACCCGTATCAAACGCCACGGCACCGCCATCGGGGCTGATCCAGGTCAGGTTGGCAACGCCGCCGATATTCAGAATGGCGACCGGACGTTCGAGGGTTCGCGCCAGGGCGACGTGATAAACCGGCGCCAAAGGTGCCCCTTCGCCGCCCGCCGCCACGTCAGCACGTCTAAAGTCATTAACAACCGCAATGCCGGTTTCCCGGGCCAGCAAGGCACCATCACCGATTTGCCAGGTCACCGAACGGGCCGGATCATGGAAGAGGGTTTGCCCGTGAAAACCAACAACTGAAATATCGGCGGGTTTCAGTTTCGATGTTTCGAGCAGCCCATGAACCGCATGGGCATGTTTAAGGGTTAATTCTTCGACAATCCCCCGGGTGGTCGCATTGTCGTCAGGCTGGACGCCCATCAAATTGCGCAACGCGTCGCGAAACTGGTCGTCATAAGGGAATTCCATGGCTTCACCAAAAGCCGTAATTTCATCACCATTGGTTTCGATCAACGCAACATCAATGCCATCCATTGAGGTGCCGCTCATAAGGCCGATTGCCCGTCGTGTGGGATAGGTGCTCATGACCTATTTTTCGACGTTTTAAGAGACAATCGCAAGCAAACGTTGCACTGGGCAAAAGGATGGCATAAACCACCCTTTCTAGTTCAAGCGGAGCAATCATGCCTACATACAAATCCCAATTCATTCAGGCTGTTCAGGAACGCGGATACCTGCATCAATGCACGGACCTCGAGAAACTGGACGCCCTGGCGTCGGCAAAACCCCTATCTGCCTACATCGGCTTCGATTGCACGGCACCAAGCCTGCATGCCGGCAGCCTGGTTTCCATTATGCTGCTCAGGCACTTTCAGCAGTCGGGCCACAAACCCATCGTTTTGATGGGCGGCGGCACAACAAAAGTCGGCGATCCATCGGGCAAGGATGATGCCCGCAAACTTCTTGACGAAGATGCCATCGCCGCCAATATGGCTGGCATTAAAGATGTATTTGCAAAATTCCTGACCTTCGGCGACGGTCCGACGGACGCAGTAATGGTCAATAACGCCGATTGGCTGGACGGTCTCGAATACATTTCCTTTTTGCGCGACTATGGGCGGCATTTTTCGGTCAACCGCATGTTAACTTTCGACAGCGTGAAATTACGTCTGGAGCGGGACCAGCCCCTGAGTTTTCTGGAATTTAACTATATGATCCTCCAGGCCTATGACTTTCTGGAACTCGCCCGACGGATGGATTGTTCGGTTCAGATGGGCGGCTCAGATCAATGGGGCAACATTGTCAACGGTGTCGACCTGACCCGACGGGTGATCTCCAGGGAAGTCTTTGGCTTGACCACGCCACTGTTAACCACCGCATCGGGCGCAAAAATGGGCAAAACCGCCGACGGCGCAGTCTGGCTTAACGAAAGCCTGTTATCGGCCTATGACTACTGGCAGTTCTGGCGCAACACGGAAGACGCAGATGTCGGCAGGTTTCTGCGCCTATTTACGGATATTCCCATGGCGGAAATTACCCGGCTTGAAACCCTGGCAGGGGCCGAACTCAATGACGCCAAAAAAATATTGGCCGACGCCGCAACCGCTTTATGTCACGGCGAGCAAGTGGCCAAAACCGCCCGGCAAACCGCCGAAACAACCTTCGAGCAGGGTGGACTGGGCGATGATTTACCGCGCTTTGAGATTGTCCGGGCGCGATTGGATGAAGGAATCCCGGCCTTTCAACTGTTCCGTGAGGTCGAGCTGGCGTCCAGTGGCGGCGAGGCGCGCCGGTTGATCAAAGGCGGCGGCGGTAAAATGAACGACGCTCCCCTGCCCTCGGAAGTCCATGTCATCACCAGCGATGATCTGAACGGCGATGGGTTCATCAAATTGTCGGCCGGCAAAAAACGCCACGCCCTGGTCCGCGCCGTTTAATTCCCCTGCGGCCTCAGGCGGCAAAAATCTGCGGAAAAATCAAGGTCTGGTAATATTCAGATTTGTTCCCGGTGTGAAATCCCGGTCCGGGTCCGGTTCCACGGAGTCCTTGTCAAAGACTCCAAACAGGTTTCTTAAGAATCCGGGGGTCAGGGCGGACAGGGGATTAACGCTTATTTTTGGATCTTCTAGGGTTCCGGACATGGAATAATTTGCGGCAAAAACACCGCTGCCTTTCTGGCCGCCGGTTAACAAAGCGCCGAGGACAGGGATGTGACCGAGTACCGAATTTAAGGCATAGGCCGGCACAACAGTGCCCTTCATATCAACCACATCGGCATGGCGATAAATGCGACCGTCGGCGGTAAATCCCAGTGACGTCCCATTGGCGCGGGCTTCCGTAATTTGCAGGACACCGTCGTCATATACAAACGGCACCTCCAGGGAATTGAACCCCAAACCGTCACCCGCAAGGGCATCGAGAATCCCCGTCAAGGCCATTATACTGAGAATATGTGCCAGTGCCGGGGCATCTACAATTCGGTAATCGTTGACGCTCAATTGCCCCTTTAAGGGGTTGCCCGGCGCGCCATCATCAAAAACCCCGGTTATTGTCAGACTGCCGCCCTGCATGGAATTGTATGCATCGAGGAACCGCAAGGTATCACCGGCGTTGTCAGAGCGCAGGATGAGATTACGGTTGCCCTCATCATTGGAGCGAATTGAAATATCGAAGGTCGCACCATCGTCAAGCCGGCTCGACAACAGAAAGGTTTGCCAAATTTCGTCGGCATAGGAGAACGTCCCTGAAACGTTTTGCATGGATTGTGTCTGATTGACCCAAACCCGATCAATTTCGATGGCCATGGTTAAATTGGGTAACAGGGATTGTTTGCCCTTGGCCCCGGGTTCGCCGGAAAACAGTTCCTCCCAATAGGCCGAAAAATCGAAACTCGGCCCATGCAATCCCACTTCCCAACCACCATCGTCCTTGGGAATGAGTGCGCCTTTCACATTGGTCCGGCCAAATTCCAGTTTGGCAAAATCAATTTGGCTCATCCCGGTGCCATCGGCCGCATATTTCACCGCACCTTCAATATTTAATCCCGCCGCTTTCAAAGAAAACCGGGGAATATCGACGACCACATCGCGTTCCATATCGATGGTGATCTCGGACTGGCCCACTGCCCCGGCTTTTTTTACCCAACCGAAGGCCGGTGCCTGTAATTCAGCCTGTGAAATATCGGCATTGACTTCCAGTCGCCGGTCAACCTCGTCAAACACCGTGTATCGGATTTTTGCACCGATGGTGCCTTTTAGATAATCGTCGGCGAAAGGCTCCATATCCAGTCCTAGTTCGCGCAGTTTGCTAACGTCGTTAACGACCGTGTATAAATCGAAACGGCTTTGAAAATCCACCTTGTCGCCGAAGTTTTCCTGCCATACCAGATCGGCTTTAATGTCATCGTAATTGACATCGCCGATGATCTTCATGCCCTGGTTATTGACTTGCAATTGCAAGGTACTGTCTTTGATACCGCGGCCCAGCAGAACGTTGCTCAGGGCGACCTCTGTCAGGGTCGAGTCTGCCGTAATTTTCACTTGCTCCAGGGTCAGGCTGTGTTCAATGATGAATTTCAGATTGAGATTTGTATGGGCCTGTCCCATGGCGGTTTTGGGATCAATTCCCAAGTCTGACGCAAATCCCAAGGGTTTGGCTTCAATGTAGGCGAGTTTCGATTGCACGGCACCGTCGATCGCCAGGTCGATTTCCGCATATTGATCCAGCCCATCCAATCCGGTTAACCGAATCGTTCCCTTATCCAGGGTTAAGCCATCTGTTTTGCCCGTCCGCAAATCAATAACGAGGTGTTTTTTGTCAAAACGCACGTCGCCACCGACCTCGGTGGCTTTTGGCAACGGTGGCAGATAATCAACGTCGACCCCGCTCAATTGCATGGTTCCATTCAAGGCTTCGACGGTTATCTCGCCTTGCGCGTCGGTTTGAAAATGTGCTTTCGCCTTTAATTCCTGCAGGTTGCCCTTTGGCAAATGCAGACGGATCCAATTGAACGGAGCTGGGGCGATGGCGCTCGGCCAATAACGGGGCACGTCGCCAACCTGCATATTGGTCAATTCCAGATCAAAGCTGGCATCGACCGGCACGGTTTGCGTTTTTATCCCGGCAACGCGGCCTGCTAGAGAAAGCTGCGGCCCTTGCAAATCGACGTCTAATTTTTCAACGGTTAATTCATCCTTTTTGCTGTCATAGTTTCCGGTCATACGAAACGACCGGACAGGCATTGGGTGATTTAACGGCTGGGGCAGATGGACCACGCCGCCTTGCCCGAGTTCGCCGTGCAATTTCTCAATACGGGCAACGCCCGTGGCGCTCGCGTATGATCCGGCCAACTCGCCGGTTTTTATATTCAGGGTTCGTGAAAAGGGCGCGGGAAGCCGAAGTTGGTTTTCGGCCAGGGCAATGCGAAGCGCTGCAATTTCCAAAAGGTTTGTGCTGGCCGCATACTGACCTTTTACGGCAACCGAATTCACTTTGAGGATCTGCCCATAGGGTTCGGGCAGGGTTACCGTCCCGGCATCGCCCTGAAGATCAAAACGCACAGCTGTTGGGCCGCCTGCCAGGGGCAGGGACATGCCGACGCTTCCCCGTAGCGGCACATTGAGGTTTTTCAGAAAATCGATATCCGAAAATACCGAGGCAAAGGGTGCTAGAGACATTTTGTTTATGTCGGCCGTGAACTCCAATTGTTGTTCGGCGGAGCGATACCTCGCCAAAAGGTCCAGTTCCGTTTGCTGGCCTTCAACATCAAGGATCAACGACAGTTCGCCCCTGACACCGAGATCGTCTCTGACCAGGCGAATATCGGCCGCCGGTGCCTTCCAGGATTTTTCAAGGATTTGATCATCAATCACCAAGTCGGCACCGATAATGCGCAAATTGGTGAGGTAGCGGATCGGGTGATTGACCTGCTTGCCATCCAGGATTTCCTGCAGAACCCCCAGCGCCGATGACGCGTAAACATCCTTACTGCCGCCAAAACCGATATTAAAGGACCCGTTGGTTTGCCGGATAATCCGCAACCTGGGGCCAAATATTTCCACTGAACTGGCGGCCACTTCCCCCTTCAGCAACGCCGTCCTGTTGAGGGCAAAGGACACTTCGGGCACACTGCTGATCACTTCGTCTTGGTTATTCAGGATGCGGACATCCAGTACCCGAATATCGAAGCTGCGTTCCCATCCGGCCCAGGTCAAAATGGTGTCGCGCATTCGCAGCTTAAAATTTGGCTGGCCGCGATTGACGACATCTTCGATGTAGGGCGACAAAAACCCCAACGAGATTGGCCCCTTGGACAGTTGCCAAACCAGCAGCAACAGGATGATCACCAGGCCCGCACCCAAACCGGCTAGAACCTGAACGGCACCCCTGACAGTCTTGATGATCAACGTCCGCACGCCCCTATCGTGTCCCGACTTGACCCGTCGCCTGCCATCACGCACTGTTTATTTGTTTGGAGCGACTTGATCATGAGTAAATTAGAATTCCTAGACAAACTGGAACGGCTTCCATTTCCTGCAGATCTTGATGCACTTAAGGTTGGTTGGGAGCATCTGAATGACGCTGTTGAACAGCGCGGAAATATAACCCTATCAAAACGATTCCAACAGCTCCTATCCCACGATAATGCCCTTAAGCTCATTGAAGTAATCCTAGCCAACAGCCCCTATCTGACCCGGTGTATAACCATCGACCCAGAATTTTTCTGCGATCTTCTCCTTCAGGGTCCCGACAAAGCCGGCGAATCCTCCCTTAATGTATTAATTAATAAGCGAAAAGAAACCCTTAACGACGGAGAAATCTCTTCCGCCCTGCGGATTGCCAAACGCCGCATGGCACTGACCATTGCCGTTGCCGATATGGGAAATTATTGGCCCCTCGAAAAAATTACCGGCACCCTGTCTGAACTGGCCAGCACCTGCCTTTCCGTCGCTGCGGCACACCTGTTGCGCGATATTGCCACATCCGGCGGATTTTCGCTTTCCCAGGACGACGATCCCGAAGTTAATTCGGGGTTGGTGATTTTGGGAATGGGGAAACTGGGTGCCCGGGAGCTTAATTTTTCCAGCGATATCGACCTGATCATCCTGTACGATCCGGAAGTGGTAAAAACCGACGCTCCCGACAGATTACAAACGCTTTTTGTCCGTCTGACCCGGCGGTTGGTGAAACTGATGGAAGACCGCACCGCCGACGGATATGTCTTTCGAACGGATTTAAGGTTACGCCCCGACCCCGGTGCCACGCCCATTGCCCTGTCCACTTACGCGGCAGAAACCTATTACGAAAGCCTCGGTCAGAACTGGGAAAGGGCGGCGATGATCAAGGCCCGTCCGGTCGCCGGCGACATCGCGGCGGGCCAGCGATTCCTCAAGTGGCTGACCCCGTTTATCTGGCGCAAATCCCTCGATTTTGCCGCCATCCAGGATATTCATGCGATCAAACGGCAAATCAATATCCACAAGGCCGGCAACAAAATGCAGGTGCCGGGCCACAACATCAAACTCGGCCGCGGCGGCATCCGCGAAATCGAATTTTTTGCCCAAACCCAACAATTGATCTGGGGTGGCCGTCAACCGGCATTGCGTCTGCCCTGCACCTTGCCCGCCCTCAAAGCGCTGGTGGATTTTGGTTTGTGTGACGCCGAGACCCAACAGGCCCTGGAAACCTCCTATCGGTTTTTAAGAACCCTCGAGCACCGCCTGCAGATGATCAACGATGAACAAACGCAAACCCTGCCGGAGGATCCGGTTCGGCTCAGCCATCTGGCCCGGTTTATGGGTTATGAGGACGGTGCCGGTTTCATAGCCGACGTCGAAACCCACATCCGCCAGGTTCACAGCCATTATGCCAACCTGTTTGATGACGCGCCCTCCCTGGGTGCCGCTCAGGAGACCGGCGGCAACCTGGTTTTCACCGGCAGCGACCCGGATCCGGAAACCCTGAAAACCATAGCGGATCTGGGCTATGCCCCGCCCGAAACCATCGATGCGACGATCCGCGGCTGGCACCACGGTCGATACCGGGCGACCCACAGCACCCGGGCCCGGGAAATCCTGACGGAGCTCATGCCGATGCTGCTGCGCGCCATGGCCGAGATGGCCGACCCCATGGCGACGTTCCTGAAATTTGATGAATTCCTGCGCGGTTTACCGGCCGGGGTTCAACTGTTTTCCATGTTCAAGGCGCAACCGGCGATCCTTAAACTGGTTGCCGAAATCATGGGCAAAGCCCCCCGTCTGGCCCGCCACCTGGCAGGAAGGGCGTCAGTTCTGGACAGTGTTCTGACGCCAGATTTTTTTGATCCGCCGTTGTCCCTGGACGGGCTCAGTGACGAACTGTCGAGCCAGTTGGCACATGCCAACTATTTGGAAGAATCCCTCAATACCTGCCGCCGCTGGACCAACGACCATCGTTTTCAGGTCGGTGTACAGCGGCTCCAGGGGCTGATCGATCCAGCCGCCGCCTCAGCCACCCTGAGCGATATCGCACAAACCGCCCTGCAATGCCTGTACCCACGGGTTGAAGCCGAGTTTGCCGTCAACCACGGGCGGGTTGCCAGTTCCTCTCTGGCGGTCCTGGCGCTGGGCAAGCTCGGCGGTCGGGAGATGACCGCAGCGTCGGATCTTGATCTGGTATTTATCTACGATGTGGCCGACGAAACCGCCCAATCGGACGGCCCCAAAACCCTCTACGCTACCCAATATTTCGCCCGCCTGGGTCAGCGTTATATCAACGCCATTACCGCCCTGACTCAGGAAGGAGCGCTTTACGAAGTGGATATGCGGTTGCGTCCATCGGGCAATTCAGGGCCCATTGCCACGACCCTGGCGGCGTTCAGAAAATACCATGAGGAAACGGCCTGGACCTGGGAACATATGGCCATGACCCGGGCCCGCATTGTTGTCTCTGAACCGGAATTCGCCAAACAGGTCGAGGCCGCTGTTCGCCGCACACTGACAACCGCCCGGGATCCGGAAAAACTGCTGGCCGACGTTGCCCATATGCGCAACCGGCTGGCCCGGGAAAAACCGGCAGATGGCACCTGGTCCCTCAAACAAATGCGCGGCGGCATGGTTGATATCGAGTTCATTACCCAATTTCTGCTGCTTAAACACGCCCACGACCACCCGCAAATTCTTGCGACGAACACCGCCCGCGCCTTGCATAACCTGTGTGATGCCCATTTGCTCGATCCGGTCGAGGGTCAGATCCTGATCTCGACCCTGCGCCTGTGGCAGGGTCTGCAGGGTATGCTCAGCCTGACCGTTGAAGAAGAAATGACCAAAGCCCGCGAAGCCGACATGTCAGCCGCCCTCAAGGCCGATTTGGTCGCGATCGCCAGCGAACCGGATTTCCAGCGGCTGGAGGCCCGGGTCAGCGAAGACGCGGCGCGGGTATTTGAGATTTACCAGAGCCATCTTGGCGTCGAACCAGATCAACAATGACACTTTTACGAGTGAAATGATAAGTAACCAGATTTAATCTATGGCCTCAATGGAGTGGCGGGAAATTATGTTAACAAACTTTCAAAAACACTAGCAGGCCTGGTATTTTCACGTCGTTGACCTGGACGGCAACGGCTATATCGAAGCCGCCGATTGGGATGCCCTGGCCCAGAACCTCTGTGCCCTGCGGGGAATTCCCGACGGATCCGATGGTTGTGGGGCGGTAATGCCGGTGGTTGGAACGGTCTGGGCCAATATCTGTGCGGTCTGTGGTGTGACCGCAGACGGCCGCATCGAGCTGGACCAATGGCTGGAATTTGAAGATGTCATGGCCGTCAACTGCCAAGAGGCGGTCTATGACACCTACGTCAACACCATCGTCCGTGGGGTTTTTGATGTCTTTGATGTGAACGGCGACGACAAACTAAGCCGCCGAGAATGGGCCCAGCTCTATGCCGCCTGGCGGGTTGAACCGCGGTTCGCACCGCAAGCCTTTGCCAAGATTGACCGCGACGGCAATGGATTTATCAGCAAGGACGAATTGGTAGCGGTGGTCAAAGAATTCCACCAAAGCGACGACCCGGCGGCCCCCGGCAACTGGTTGTTTGGCCCGATCCCGGAGCGGTTTTAAAAGATCCGGCAAAATACGGCTTGATTTATCAGCCCGTGAATAAGGGGCAATTTGTGGCGACCCCCAACGAAGAACCCGCTAATTTTAGGAAGGACAATATCGGATTTTACAATAGATTTTGGACCTCAACTCACAGGCTGGCCGGTCTCTCTCCTAAGATCCGATGTAACGACGGGGCGGAAATAATGGCACGGATACAGCACCAGACTGACGTCTCCGTTTTCCCGGCGGCGGATGTGTCGAATAGTTGATCTGTTCACTTTCGTGTGGAAACGGCTTTTTTGAGATCACCGAGCGCCGTTACAAGCTTCGCCTGTGGGCAAGCGATGTTAAGCCGGGCAAAACCGGCTCCTTGTGGGCCAAATGCCTGGCCCCGCATCACCGCCCAATTTGCTTTGTCCCTGAGAAAAACCGTCAGCTCCTCAGGTGTAAAGCCCAGTGCGCGAAAATCCAGCCACAGTAAAAAGGTCCCGTCGGGTTCAATGAGTTGAACATCCGCCACGTCAGCGATGTACCGCCTGACCAGGTCAACGTTGGTTTTTAAATAAACAAGGAGATCGTCCAACCAGGGCCCGCCATCCCGATAGGCCGCTTCCATGGCAGCGCTGGCAAAGGCATTGTTTTTGTTAACGGTCAACCGGCTGTTTTCGCTCTGAAATGCCCGACGCCGGGCCTCATCGGATATGATTGTGAAGGCAGAACAACACGACGCGATGTTGAAACTTTTTGCCGGCGACAGGCAAGTGATGCTGTTGCCGGCATGATCAGGCCCAAGGGAGGCGAACGGAACATATTTGTGGTTCGCAAAGCTAAGGTCACCGTGAATTTCATCGGCGACAACCAGCACGTTGTGCCGTTTGCACATATCACCGAGGGTTCGCAATTCCGCTTCCGTCCAGACACGACCAACCGGATTGTGAGGATTGCAAAGATAGATCATTTTTGTCCGCGGTTCAGACACCTTGCGCTCAAGATCCGCGAAATCCATCCGGTATCGCCCGTCTTCCAGTTTCAGGGGATTTGAGATCAATTTTCGATGGTTTTCGCGCAGGATGTCGAAGAAATCAAAAAACACCGGCGGCTGAACAAGGATACCGTCGCCTTCATCTGTGAAAACGGAGGCGGCAATTGCCAGGGCATTGAGGACATTGGGGGCGCGAAGAATATGGTTTTGATCGACAGACCAGCCGTGGCGGACAGATAACCATCTGATGAGTGCCGGAAACAATCCGTCCGGCACCGCCTCATATCCAAACACCCCGTGATCCAGGCGTTTTTGCAATGCCGCTAAGACGGCAGGTGGCGCTTTGTAGTCCATATCGGCGACACCAGCGGCAAAGCGTTTTTCGCCGTCGGTGCCAAGCACCCTGGGATGGACCTTCAGTGCCGGAACGGAACGCCGATTTATGTCTTCATCAAACAAACCCTCTCGATCCAAAATTGCCATGGGTTGCGGTCCCTAACGGTTCAAAATTTATGTCGCCTCGGCACCGTCGCCTAACAACCAGTTGAAAAACACCGTTGCCAGAATGGCTGCGATCAATTGCACGACAATAAAGGCTGCAATGTTTTCCGGTTGGATGCCGGCAAAGGTATTGGAAAACCCGCGCGCAATGGTGACCGCCGGGTTGGCGAAAGACGTTGACGAGGTGAACCAATAGGCGGCCGTGATGTAGAGGCCAACGGCAAAGGGAACCGCTTCCGGCCGCGCCTTTAGACATCCGAATATTGTTCCAATCAGCCCGAAAGTTGCAACAAATTCACCGACCCACTGGCCAAGCCCCGTGCGAACGGTGGTCGACGGATCAATCAACAGATTGTCAAACATCACATGGGCAATCAGAACCCCAGAGATACCACCCAGAATTTGTGCCGCAACATACAAAAGGGAATCGCCGACGGTAATTTTTTTGCCGATGGCAAAGGCAAGGGTGACGGCCGGGTTGAAATGCGCCCCAGAAATTGGACCAAACACCAAAATCAACACGACCAGGATAGCGCCGGTTGGTATGGTGTTGCCGAGCAGCGCAATAGCAATATTTCCACCCGCCAGGCGTTCCGCCATGATGCCAGATCCGATAACCGTCGCAAGCAGGGAAAACGTGCCAAGCCATTCGGCCAAAAGTCGGCGTATCATTTAAATGTTCCTGTCATAGCTGAGGTGTAATGGCATTAAGCACCGCACAATAACTTGCGGCATCGACATTTCCACCCGTCGCAATAACCGCAATGCATTGGTCCTTGATGTCGATCTTTCCGGCAAGGACGGCGGCCAGCCCGACGCAGCCACCCGGTTCAATCACCAGTTTAAAGTGCTCGAAGGCGAACCCCATGGCAGCACGGACCTCATCGTCACTGACCGTCAGGACACCAGCCAACCGATCACGGTTGATCGAAAACGTCAATTCTCCGGGCATGGTTGTCATGATCGCATCGCAGATGGTTTTCCGGCCTTTTGGATTGGCGAGGCGTTATTGACCCGCTTGATCAAATCCTCACCACATTCCATACGTTCACTGTAGCGGTCCACCATATAGTCTTTGGCATCGCGCGTCAGGAGCGTGAATTTAACCAATTCTTCCATCACATCGACCATGCGATTGTAATAAGGTGACGGTTTCATGCGCCCGTCATCATCAAACTCCAGAAATGCTTTGGGTGTGGAGGATTGGTTCGGAATTGTTATGAGACGCATCCAACGGCCCAAAATTCGAAGTTGGTTGACTGCGTTAAAACTTTGCGAGCCGCCGTTTACCTGCATCACGGCAAGTGTTTTGCCCTGTGTCGGGCGAACCGCACCGATGGATAACGGAACCCAGTCAATTTGCGATTTCATGATCCCGGTCATCGCCCCATGGCGTTCGGGCGAACACCAGACCATGCCTTCCGACCATTCAACCAACTGACGCAGCTCCTGGACCTTTTTGTGCGAACTGTCCGCATCGTCCGGTAGCGGCAGGCCGGTCGGATTGAAGGTGCGTGTTTCGGCGCCAAACCGATTTAACACAACCGACGCTTCTTCGCTCATCAGACGGCTAAAGGAACGTGCTCTTAAAGACCCGTACAGCAGCAGAATTCTGGCGGCATGTGTGCTGTGTTCCTGTGGAAATAACCGGTCCGACTGGATCGTCTGGAATTTGGCAACGTTCAAATTTGGCGCATCGGTCAACATTATGATCTTTCGAACGGAATTTTATGGCTCGTGATGCACATCGTAAAAAATACCATTTGGAATTTTTCCTATCCTGTGCGAGAATATTTTGATACTTCGGCATATGCCGAATTGTCAATATAATAATTTACCCCTGCGGTATTCACGGTTTGTAAATTCAGCTATTGAGAGTCAAATGGATCAGCAGCGCGCCATCGAAACCTTCACCGCAATGGCCCAGGAGTCGCGCCTGGAGATCTACCGTCTGCTGGTCCGAGAAGCACCTGACGGGCTTCCCGTCGGCGAAATATCGCGGCGGCTTGGAATTGTTGCCTCAACACTTTCAGGTCATCTGGGCGTGCTCAAACGCACAGGATTGTTAAAATCCACCCGCCACCAAAGAGAAATACACTATGCCGCCAACCTTGACGTAATGGGCGATCTTGTCTGTTTCATGCTTGAAGATTGTTGCGACGGCAAAGTTGAAAACTGCCGTGAAATTGCGTCTTTAATCGGAAATTCATGATAGTTCGTGATATTGCCTTTTGCACTACCAGAAAAAATCTCGCGATGAAAACCATACCTCGATAATTCCACACCTGTTTGACATCCACCTTTGGCCACATAAATTTTTAAAATCAATAGGTTTCCTGTTGTCAAAAAGTTAGAAAATTGAGCGACATTTACGCCCCGGCTAAAAAATGAGAGTGAGAATACAATGAGAAAAAATGTATCTCTATTATCCCAATGACCGTTGCCTTTGTTTCCTGTGATTGGCTGGAGGATCATCTCGCTGATCCGTCTGTTCGCGTCGTCGAAGTCTGTTCACTTGGGCAAAATAAGATTTATAGGCAAAACCACATTCCAGGAGCTGCCTGGTGGTTCTGGAAGGATTCGTGCCGGACTGGGTCAGCCGGGCCGGGTGATCTTAGATGTCCGGTCACCGGAAGAGTTCGATGGCATACGCGTTATGCCGCTTCCCCATTTTGATCATAGCGCAGAACGCACCGGCCGAATCCCGGGCGCTGTCCATCTTCATTACCAAGACCTTTTAAAGGAAGACGACTGCTATTTAGACGCTGACGCATTATTAACCAGATTTGCGGATCTTAAGTTAGCGCCAAACTCTCCGGATGAAATCATACTTTATTGCCGACTTAGTCATCGGGCATCCCTGGTCTGGTTCGCCATGCGACATATTCTGGGGTTCGAAAAGGTAAAAATTTACGATGGATCGTGGACGGAATGGGGCAGCATTGTCGGTTTCCCGATCGAGAATCAACGGGCCCTGGTGTAGATGCCCCAAGTCTAAATGCGCCCGTTGTCATTTGATCGACTTCTTCTAATATACCCGCGACGCATATACCTGAGAGAGACCAATGGCCAAACAATCCACCGGACCTGCCCGGAGTGTCACACACTCCTATGACTACATCATTGTCGGTGGCGGCTCGGCGGGTTGTGTCCTGGCCAATCGGCTCTCGACCGTGAGCTCCCGGCGGGTGCTGCTTTTGGAGGCAGGGCGCGACACGGCACCTGATGCCGAACCGCCCGATGTCCGGGCCACCTACCCGTTTTCTTATTTTAACAAAGCCTACAATTGGCCGAACTTATCGGTGCATTGGAAAACGGCTGACACGTCGCCGGCGGTAAACGTGCCCCAGGGATTTATACTGGGCGGCGGCTCGTCGATCATGGGCATGATCGCCTTGCGGGGATTGCCCGAAGATTATGATGAATGGCAGGATCAAGGTGCGGCCGGCTGGGGCTGGGATCAGGTGTTGCCGATATTCAAAAAACTTGAAACCGATCAGGATTTTGACGGCGACCTGCACGGCAAGGACGGCCCGGTTCCCATTCGCCGCCCAAAGCCCGAGGAATTGCCACCCATGGCGGGCGCTTTGCGCGACTATTGCCGCAACCGCCATATCCCTTTGATTGACGATCTTAACGGCGATTTCACCGAGGGTTTCGGTCTTCTTCCCATCAGCCGTTTTGCCGACAAACGGGCCTCCGCCGCCATTTGTTATCTCGACAGCGACGTGCGCGCCCGATCCAACCTACATATCGCCACAGGCGCCCTGGTGCGTTCGCTCACCGTCGAGTGCACCGGCGGCCGGCACCGGATCACCGGCGTCAGCGCAGTGATCGACGGGGAAAGTCAATGTTTCACTGCCGGACAAGTGATCGTCTCGGCCGGTGCCCTGCAATCGCCCGTCCTGCTGTTGCGCGCCGGCATTGGGCCCGGACCACAACTCAAGCAGGCCGGCGTCGACGTCATCGCCGACCGCTCGGGTGTCGGTGGCAATCTGCACAATCACCAATTGCTGTCCCTGGTATTTCACTTACACCGACATGCACGACCGGCCAACGGCATGCGTGGCCATACAACCGCGATGCTGCGTTATTCCTCAAATATCCCGGGCTGCCCGCCCAGGGATATGTATATTCCCTTTGTCGCCAATACGGGCTGGCACGCCCTCGGGCAGCGCTTAAGTTCTTTCACTCCGACCGTCGCCAAACCCCTATCGCGGGGACGGGTCTCGCTGTTTAACAACGACGGGTGTCTGCGGCCACGGATCGAATTCGATTTCCATTCCGACGACCGCGACCGGGTGCGCCACATGGATTGCGTACGCCGCGCCGCCGCAATGCTGTTGTCAGCCGAAGTGCGGCCCCTGTGGCGCACTGCTGTTCCCATCTCAAACAGCGGGCGGGCGACCCGGTTCAACAGTATTTCCACCGCCAACGCCCTCCGCGCCCGCGCCGTGGCGACGGTGCTTGATCTCATCCCGGCGGCAAGCCGACCGGTTCTGGGCGCACTGAGCAAACCCGGCGTCGACATCCTCAGGCTGGTTGAGGACGACGATGCGCTGTTCGAATTTGTCCGCGATAGCGTCAGTGGCCCGGGTCACCATGTGGGCACCTGCCGCATGGGCGCGGCTGACGACCCCGACGCTGTTGTCGACCCCCAGGGCCGCGTTTATGGGGTTGACGGGTTGCGGGTGGTTGACGCGTCGATCATGCCATCGGTGCCCCGTGGCAACACCAACCTTCCGACCCTGATGCTCGCCGAAAAAATCGCCGCTGAAATCCGCTAAGGTGCCCCGCCGCACACCCACGGGACAAATCAAACCGAATTTTACAGGCGACCGGGCCATCCTCAACTGGCGAATTGGATGGACCAGATGAGCGAGCGGGCATCCGTCCAAAAAACCCTGACCCCGGGGCTGCTGATGCCGACCGACCTCATGGACACTCATCGGTTCATACCTACGCGTAGTGATAATGACTGATTGAGACGACAGGGCCACTCTGTAGCCCAAGAGGGCACTGCCCGGCCGCGCCATCGTCAAGCCTCTAACCCAGCGCTCTATGGCTCTGATTATTCCAAAATCAACCACCAATTGCCCCAATTGCATTCTGCCGGAACTTCTTCCGCCTCCTTTCAATAAAACAAAAAGGCTTAGCTTCCCGTAAATAGGGTGCGGGTATAATTAGGATGAAGACGAGATCACATAGGGACTTCAAAGCCCTTAAACTGAAAACCCCAACATGCTTACGCGCTTGACTATTTTTAAATTGTATTTACAATAATGTACGTACAAATTAAATTATGAGACCACATAATGCGTTTCGAGTGGGATGAAAAAAAGATCGATCAAACCAAATAAAACACCGCTTGAGCTTTAATACAGCAAAGCTAGTATTTGATGATCCTTTTCATCTCAGTATTCAGGATCATATTTTAGATGGAGAAGAAAGGTGGCAAACAGTTGGAATGGCAGGCGGCGTCGATTTGGTACTGGTTGCGCATACCTATCGGGATGATGGAACGGAAGAAACGATAAGGATTATTTCTGCCCGCAAAGCAACCAGACAGGAAAGGAAACGTTATGAGCAAGTTGACTAGGCAGCAACAACAAGAATTAGGCGCTCTTTCAAAGTTGTCTGACGACGATATAAATACAACAAATATTGCAGAATTGAATGACTGGACAGATGCTGAACGAGCGCGTTTTTATCGACCTCTTAAAACTCCCGTGACGATCCGCTTGGATGCTGATGTTCTGGCCTGGTTCAAAAGCCACAGTGACAAATACCAAACCGCTATTAACAAAGCCCTCCGTGAGTATATTTCAAGCCATTAAGGCAAATCGCTTTCGCCCAATCAAAGGAACTCCCCATGCCCCTAGACATCGGCTCCAAAGCCCCAGCGTTTAATCTGCCCACCGATGGTGGCGGCACATTGGCACTGGCGACATTGCAGGGAACGAAAGTCGTTCTGTATTTTTACCCAAAGGACATGACGCCCGGCTGCACAACAGAATCCGAAGGTTTCCGCGACCGGATCAAAGACTTCAACGCCGCTGGAGCGGTTATTGTCGGTGCCTCCAAAGACAGCGTCGCCCGGCACGACAAGTTTGTCGCCAAACTCGGCCTGCCGTTCCCGCTTGTTTCCGATGAAACGGGCACCCTGTGCGAGGCCTATGGGGTCTGGCGCGAGAAAAAACTCTACGGCCGGGCCTTTATGGGCATTGTTCGCTCGACCTTCCTGATTGACGAACAGGGCAAAATTGCCGCCATCTGGGACAAGGTCCGAGTCAAGGGGCACGTCGACGCCGTACTTGCAGCCGTTCAGGCAACCTGAGCCGATATGAGTTCCACGCCACTTTTGCCGCCGACGCTTTGTGATGCCGCATGCCGGGTTTTATCGGCACCCGACCCGGCGCAAAAAGTAACCCTGACGCGGTGTTTCGCAGCGGCCTGGCAAAACGGCACGATCTCGCAAATCGGCGAACAACATCCGCCCGACCGCCCGGCGCGCCCGGCCCGGCCCGAACTCAAACATCCCAACCATATGCCCCGTCGGGGCAAGGGCGGGCTTGCCGGTAAACGGGCCTTCCTCCATGCCATCGCCCATATTGAACTGAACGCCATTGATCTGGCCTGGGACCTCGTCTGCCGGTTTGTCCATGAAAACATGCCGCCGGCGTTTTATGACGATTGGGTGGCGGTCGCCCTGGACGAGGCCAATCATTTTGCCCTGCTGGACGACCGCCTGCACAGCCTTGATGCGGCCTATGGCGACCTCGCGGCGCACGACGGACTGTGGGAAGCAGCACTCACCACCCGCGATGATTTATTGGCCCGGTTGGCAATTGTGCCGATGATCCTGGAAGCCCGCGGCCTGGACATCACGCCGACGGCGGTTCAGCGCCTGCAACAGGCCGGTGATTTTGAAACCGCCGGTATTTTGGAAAAAATCGGCCGTGAGGAAATGCCTCATGTGGCGGCCGGTGTCCATTGGTTTGAATTTATCTGTGCACGCCGGTCCCTTGCGGCGGTGCCGACCTTTCGTAAACTGGCGGCGACCCGTTATGCGGGCCGCCTGAAACCGCCCTTTAATGTGGCGGCCCGCGATCAGGCCGGTATGGACCCGGCCTATTATCAAGCGGACGCCGGCAAGATCGTCGGACAATAATTCCCATCACCGGGGCCTTATGCTATGGCTACCCGGCGGCGAACCGGTGTATCGTCGGCCATCGCATTTTTAACCCGATAACAAGTGAGAGCCACCATGACAGCGCCCGCCGACGACCCGGATATGGACCTGGACCCTGAACTGGGCGAGCCGGAAGACGGTGAAGAAGAGGTTAAAGCCAAGGACCCGAAAAAGATCCTTAAACTGGCCGCGGCGGGACTTGTTGCGGTTTTGCTGATCGCTGGCACAGCGGCCTATTTTCTCGGCTGGATCCACGCCATCCTCGGCATCGAACAGGAAAAATCCATCGCCCTCATTGAATTGGGCAAACCGGTCAACTTTGAACTGCCGCAAATTAAGGCCGATTTAAAAACCGGCGAATGTAAGGCCCCCTTTTTGCGGGCGACATTTAATGTCCAGTTATCCAGTGATGACCTGGACCGCATTGAAACCAGCCAGGACAAACTGATGGAACAGGTGATCCTGCATCTCAGGGACCAGAACCGCCAGGACCTGTCCGGCAAGGCGGGTGCCGATCAGTTGCGCTTTGATCTGGTTAACATCATTAATAATGTGATCGCCCCATCGCGCATTCACGGCATCACTTTTAAAGAATTTGTTTTGCAGTAACCTCACATCCGGAGAAACCAATAAATGCTTTTACAAGGTAAAACGGCGATCATCACCGGTGGCGGCGCACGGCGCGGTATTGGCCGGGCGACGGCCCGGTTATTCGCCCAACACGGGGCTGAGATCGCCCTCGTCGACAATAATAAACAGGCCCTGGCCGATGCTGCCAAAGAATTCGCATTGCCGCACCGGGTCTATGAATGTGACGTTGCCAACCGCTCCCAGGTCCACACCACGATCGATCAAGTGGCCGGTGATTTTGGTCACATTGATATTTTGATCAACAACGCCGGCGTGGTTTCACCGTCATTAATCGACGACATTGACGAGGCTGAATTTGACCACATCATCAATACCAACATCAAAGGCAATTTTATGGTCGCCCAGGCCGTCGTCCCGCATTTAAGGGCGCAAAAGGGAGGTGCCATTGTCTGCATTTCATCGGTCGCCGGACAATTGGGCGGCGGGGTCTTTGGCCGCAGCCATTACGCCACTTCGAAAGCCGGCATCATGGGCATGGCCAAGGCCTTCGCCCGGGAATTGGCAGCCGATGGCATCCGGGTCAATGCGGTCGCCCCAGGGACCCTCGACAATGATTTCACCAAGGGCGGTATGACCGACGAAATGAAGGCGAAAATTGCTGCCAATGTGCCCATGGGACGGTTGGGCACACCGGAAGAACTGGCCAATGCCTGCCTGTTTTTGGCCTCGGATATGTCCAGTTACATCACCGGCGCGACCCTTGATGTGAACGGCGGCCTGTTTATCCATTAATCCGTCGCGCCGGTCGCCCCGTTGATCAACCGGGCAACCCGCGATCCGTAATGGTCCTTGATCGCTTGCCACCATTGCACACAGGCCAGACGTTGCTGTTCGGCCGCCTCGACGACGGAACGGCTGGCCTGGCCCTGGTATGGGGCCATAAAAGCCGGCAACTGGGACCAGTCCTTTAACATCACCACCGGCGGCGGGCCGAGCGCACCCAACCCATCCACCGCATGCATCCACGCCCCGTCAATGGTGATCGGGATCGCGCCCATTTCCAGGGCATCATAAAACCGAATGGTTTCCGGCGAGCGGCCGTGCGGGACCAGGGCAAACCGGGCGTTGCCCATATGCGCCCCATAGGCTGCCGGACCGAGGCCCAAGCCAAATCCCGATGTGGTCGCCATCAGCGCTGCGATGCCGCTTTCCTCGACCACTTTTAACATCCGCTGGCGGTCATCGATCTGGCTTGCGTCCTGGCCGACAAATCCGGAAAAAAACGCCGGCAGGGTGCGCTCGGCAAAGGACAGATGAGACGCCGCCCGGACCGGCCCGACGGCCCGCGCCCAGCCGTTTGGCACCCAGCTGACCCGGCCCGGTTTGCGGGCCAGTTGATGGGCGAAATGGTAATTGCGAAGTACGTAGGCGGCGCCGTCGTAGGACCGGCAGCCGGCGTCGCCTTTTTCGTCACCAACCTGAAAGAACCCAACATTTTGGATGCCCCGTTCGCCGACCGCATCGAAGTAAGCCACCGGGTCGCCAAAACTGACGATCAGGGTATTATCGAACAATGGCAATCGATCGCCTTCTTCAATCGCCATCCAGCGTTGCGGCCGCTCAATTTTGGCCAATAACACATGGCGGATAAAAGCCGTTTCCAGGACCGCTTCAAGGACCTGGCGGCGCCAGACAATGGTCAGGGGCGGTTCAGACATGGGTCAAACTAGCAGTTTTTACCGGACCGCAGAAAGCCTTCAATTGGCTTTCCTTGCCCCCACCCCCGGAGCCGGTTAAAAGGGGCTCGTACATTTGTTCGATTACTGCCCGGGAGGCAAAATGCGCGCCGAAATAGAAACCATGTCCTCTGAAATCAAGCAGTCCATCGAACTGCTGAGGAGGCATCTTTGACTTCGATCAAGCCAAACTAAAACTCGAAGAATTAAACGCCCTGGCGGAAGACCCGGAACTGTGGAACGACTCCGACAAGGCGCAAGCGGTGATGCGCGACCGCAACCGTCTGGAAAGCGGTCTCAAAACCATCGACACCATGGTCCAGGAGTTGGACGACAATAGCGAGCTCATTGAAATGGGCGAACTGGAGGACGACCAGGAGACCATTGACGAAGCAGAAGCCGCCATTGCCAGGCTGAAGCTGCGCACGGCAAAAGCCGAGATCGAAACCCTGCTGTCCGGCGAAGCCGATGCCAACGACTGTTATCTGGAAGTCAACGCCGGTGCCGGTGGCACCGAAGCCCAGGACTGGGCGGAAATGCTTTTGCGTATGTATACCCGCTGGGCCGACGCCCATGGCCACAAGGTCGAATGGCTTGAGGAAAGTGATGGCGAGGAAGCCGGCATAAAATCGGCGACCATAAAAATCAGCGGCCACAATGCCTATGGCTGGATGAAAACCGAATCCGGGGTGCACCGCCTGGTCCGCATCAGCCCCTATGATTCGTCGGCCCGCCGCCATACCAGTTTCGCCTCGGCCTGGGTCTATCCGGTGGTCGACGATGCCATCGATATTGTGGTTGAAGACAAGGACCTGCGGGTCGATACCTACCGGGCCTCCGGGGCTGGCGGCCAGCACATCAACAAAACCGACAGCGCCATCCGCCTGACCCATATACCGACCGGCATTGTCGTGCAGTGCCAGAACGACCGCAGCCAGCATAAAAACCGGGCGGAAGCCATGAAAATGATGAAGGCCCGCCTGTATGAGGCGGAACTGCAGCGCCGGGAGGCGGAAAGCCAGGCCGAACACGATGCCAAAACCGACATCGGCTGGGGCCACCAGATCCGCTCCTATGTGTTGCAACCCTATCAGATGGTCAAGGACCTGCGGACCAACGAAGAAACCTCAAACACCGGTGCCGTGCTCGACGGCGATCTCGATACCTTCATGGAAGCCGCCCTGGCGCAGCGGGTGAAGGGCAGTGTTGAGGAATAAATGGGCGTGCTGCCGTTCTGTGCGAGCGAAGTCATAAAGCCCTTTGAGCCTCACGCCTTCGGTGCATAGGGCGCAAAAGCTTCTTTGCCGGTCAACATGTCGGTGGCATTGGCGAAGTCATAACCGTCCGGTTTTTCGTCTATGAACACCTGCCTGAATAACCTCAGGTTGGTTTGATCATCCATGGTGCCGACGGCCATCCTGTATTGACCGTTGGCGATGATATAATAAAACAAACTTGACCCACAGGTTTTGCAGAACCCCCGCTCGGCCCAATCCGATGACCGATAACGGCCGATGTTTTGTTCGCCGTCAAACTTCACATCCGTGCCGCAACTGATGGCAAAAAACGGCCCGCTGGTCCACCGCCGGCACATATCACAATGGCAGACACCATACGTGTCTACGGCCATTTGCACTTGATATTTCACCGTGCCACAGAGGCAACGGCCTGTCGTTTGCACCCCATCACTCATCATCTTTCCCCATCAGAAGTGTTGCCTCTTTTCTTAAATCATAACAGCCCGATCTGCACCCTGACAGGTCGATAATCAACCAAATAATGCTTGCCCCTTGCTTGCGAGGGTAATCCTCAAACTCGGCCCATTCACCGATCAATCGACAGGACCACCCCCCTCCTAACCTCCCCCCATCCAGGGGGGAGGAATGGGTTTTGCACGAGCCCTCATTTAGAGAGGTCAGGACCTGGAGAACAGGACGATCACATAGATAAACAGCCCGGTTGACAGGAGCGAAGCGACCGTGCGCAGGTGGTTCCACCGGGTCCAGATACGCAGATACCGGTGCCACACATCGGTCGCCGCATGACTTTTGGGATCAACGGCGTCCAGGGCAGTGTTGAGCGGCACATTAAACGCCGCGGTAACACCAAACATGCCAATCACATAAACATCACCAGCGATCACCAGGGCCATGCCGCCCGCCCCGCCCCAGTTGATGATCCCCAAAACCACCATTGCGGCGCTGCTCAGGGTGGTTGTAAAAAACAAAACCATGAACGGCGAGGCCAGGATCACCCGATTGATCGATTGCATGGCGGCGACCCCTTCGGCGGTCGGTAATTTTGCCAGCGATGCCATGATAAATCCGGAAAAAGCAAAATAGACACCAGCCATCACACCGCACCCCAGGGCCGAGAACCAAAGCAATCCTGTCAAAAGGGGTGCCATATCTTAATCGCCCGCCGTGAATTCCAAAACACAATCGAAGGCGGGGATACGAACCACAAGACTGTCCGACTTTTGCAAAACCGACACCCCGGCTTGGTGCGCACAGGCCAGGACAGGAGCCATTTCGTCGACAGTCAAAACCAGGGCACCAAACAGCGACCTTCGGTCCGCCAGGGGCGAGGCCAATGGACCGTAACGTGCCCCATAGGCGGCTGGCGACAGGACGGTCAGTTTGGCCCCATCGATGGGCACGGTTAAGCGATCATCGGTGCCTTCGACTGAGGATGAGACCAGGGTTGCCAGGCGGGCCGCCTGGTCGGCGCGGGTTTCGGAAACCACCACAAATTCGCTGATCGACCGGGCGCCGTTTGCGTGATCCTGCCAGCCGTCCCGCCAAACCAGTTCCGGGGTTTTGTGATCGCAGAAATAAACCCGGCCGCCACCGACAATCCCGGCATGGGCGGTTACGGTACGAAAATGCGCGTCCAGGGTCCGGTCGGGCAACACCACCGGTCGGGAGAAGGATTTTGGCGGATCGCCGGCCATCCCCCTGGCCTGCAGGTGGGCAAAGGTGGCGTCGGCATCATCGGTTTTAAAAACCAGACCGTTTATGCCGACGGGCGCGCTCATGACCTCGGGTCGGCCCGGCGGCAACCCCTTGGTTGCAATGGGCAAACCGATCAATTCCAGATAATCATTGCCAAACATCATCAGATGGTTGATCGATCCCAGGGAATGAAACCCCCGCTCTGTTAACTGAAACCCAAGGGATTGAAAAAGCGAGCGGGCTTCGTCCATGGCATAATGAACGTTGATAACCGCATGGTCTAACTTCGCCGCCATGGCCTAGAACAAACCGCCGGTCCCACTAGCCGAACTGACGCCGCCGCCGCCGGGCGACCACGACTGGCCTTCGAGAATTTGACTTTCGCCGGTCGGTTCCGTACCCGGTTTAAAGGCTTCCAGAATAACGTCCCTGTCGCCGTTCCTTGCCAATAGACCGGTCCGCGCGTTGATCCGGACCATCCGCACGCCTGGTGGTATTCGGAACGGTATGGACGGTTTATCGGCCAGGGCTTCGATCATGAAATCGCGGAAAATGGGTGCCGATACGGACGAGCCCGTCTCGCGCCGGCCGAGCGGCAGGGGGGTATCGAAGGCAGCAAAAACCCCGACCGCCAGATCCGGTGAAAAACCGACAAACCAGGTATCGCGTTCCTGGTTGGTTGTCCCGGTTTTTCCGGCCAGGGGTTTCCCTACTTTTTTGACGCGCACGCCGGTCCCCCGCTCAACAACGCCTTCCAGCATGCTGACAATTTGGAAGGCACTGGCCGGATCGGTCAGTTGTTTGCGTTCGTCCGCAATCTGCGGTGCCGATTGTCGTTCCCAAAACCGTTCGCGACAATTTTTGCAACGGCGGTTATCATGACGAAAGACGGTACGGCCATCGCGGTCCTGGATGCGGTCGATCAGGGTTGGCGTGATTTGTTTGCCGCCGTTCACCAGCATGGCATATCCGGCGGTGAGCCGCATGAGAGTGGTTTCGCCGGCACCTAAGGACATGGCGAGGGTCTGTGCCATTTTATCGACAATGTTAAACCGCTCGGCATATTCGGCAATCTGCTCCATACCGATGGTTTGCGCCAGGCGCACGGTCATCAGATTACGTGATTTTTCAATGCCAAGGCGCATGGTTGAAGGGCCATAAAACTTTTTTGCGTAGTTGGCAGGCCGCCATTTGGGCAATCCCGGTCCCTGGTCAATGACAAAGGGTGCATCGAGGATCAGCGTCGACGGGGTAAACCCCTGGTCGAGGGCAGCCAAATAAACAAAGGGTTTGAAGGCCGAACCCGGTTGCCGGTGGGCTTGCATGACCCGGTTAAATTGGCTGCGCTCATAGGAATACCCACCGACCATGGCCAGGACCCGGCCGGTATGGGGATCAATGGCAACCAGTCCGCCATCAATATCGGGAATTTGCCGCAACCCGTAAAAACCTTCCGGATAGGGTTCTTCATTTACATCAGCAACCACAGCCTCAACCGCAATCAGATCACCAACGGACAGCACATCGCCCGGTTTTTTAACTTTTGCACCGCGTTTTTGGCCCTTAATCCAAGCCCGCGCCCAAGCCAGTTCCCGCAAGGGGATCTTGCCCCGGGCACCGTCTTCCAGGCCGATGTGGGCATAGTCCGCTTCCAGGTCAAGGACAACGGCCAGGGGCCAATCGTGCAGGCCTTTCGGTCGGGGCACACTGGTGATCGCCCGTTTCCAGTCGCCCGGCAGGTTAAGCCGAGTGTCAGCGGCCAACTGGGCCACGGGGCCGCGCCAGCCGTGGCGCTGGTCATAGGCAATCAATCCGCGACGCAGGACCTTGTTGGCAATGTCCTGAAGTTTGGGGTCGAGGGTCGTGCGAACGGACAGACCGCCGTTATACAGGTCTTCTTCGCCATATTTACCGGCCAGTTCACGGCGCACGTCTTCGGCAAAAAACGGGGCCTGCACAAACTGCGTCTCCGAGCGTGAATAAGTGGTCAGCGGCCGCTCCTTGGCGGCATTGGCGGCATCGGCTTCGATAAAACCGCCCAGTTGCATGCGGTCGATCACCCAGTTACGGCGAATCACCGCCGCCCCGTATTTTTTGCGGGGATGGTAATTGTTCGGTGCCTTGGGCAGGGCTGCCAGATAGGCAACTTCTTCGATCGACAGTTGGTCGAGGGATTTATCAAAATAATTGAGGGCCGCCGCCGCCACGCCATAGGCCCCATATCCCAAATAGATCTCGTTCAAATAGAGTTCGAGAATGCGTTTTTTTGGCAGGGCTTTTTCGATTCGCAACGCCAGGATCGCTTCCTTGATCTTACGTTTCCACGAAACCTCATTGGTCAGCAGGAAGTTTTTGGCGACCTGCTGGGTGATGGTTGACGCACCGACCATGCGCCGGTCCTTACCGATGTTTTTGATATTGACGACGACCGCCCGGGCAACCCCCATGGGGTCAATCCCGATATGTTCATAGAAGTTTTTATCCTCGGCTGCCAAAAACGCATTGACCACCCGTTTTGGCATGGCTGCAAGCGGTACAAACACCCGTTTTTGAATGGCGTATTCGGCCAGCAATCGACCATCACCGGCGTGTATACGGGTCATGACAGGCGGTTCGTAGTCGGCCAGTTGCGCATGCTCCGGCAGGTCCTGACCAAACTTTTGGAACACATAAAGCGCGCCGCCAGCGCCTAAAAGGCCCAGCAGGAACAACAAACCCAATGTTGTGAGAAGTATTCGAACCATAAATCCCGATCTTTAGTTGGGCCCCGTGCTACGGCACCCCATATCTATACCCGTTTTCATCTTGGCCCCTGTGTAACACAACACAGCCGAACAACAGAGTCGCATAATGGGTAATTTTGACAAAATTACGGCCAATTTACTGGTTATTGGCTTCTTCGACCTGGGAAAAATAGGTCTTAACAGCGGCGACGATCCCCGCCGAGAACTTTTTTCGGTATTCCCGGGTCTGTAAACGCCGCTCGTCGTTGCGGTTTGAAAGAAACCCCATTTCAATCAGCACAGACGGAATATCCGGCGCCTTGAGAACCGCAAAACCGGCAAACCGATGGGTATTGCGCAGCAATTTGGTCCGACGCTTCAGGTCTTTCACTAATTGTGTCGCGAATCGTACGGACTGGTTCATGGATTCACGTTGCGCCAGATCGATCAATATATTGGCCACATCCTGACTTTCGTGGGACAAATCCATACCCGCAATCAAATCGGATTTATTTTCTTTTTCGGCCAAGGCTGCGGCTTCTTTATCCGACGCCTTTTCCGACAGGGTATAAACCGAAGGTCCGTGGATTTTGGTATTTTTGACCGCATCCGCATGCAGGGAGATGAACAAATCGGCACCGGAATCCCGGGCAATTTTGACCCTTTTTCGAAGCGGGATATAGATATCGCGGTCCCGTGTCATAACGGCGCGAAAATGGCCTGTGGCATTTAACTGTTTGGCCAATTCCCGGGCCATGGCCAGGGTTATGTGTTTTTCATAAATTCCCGACCGGCCAATGGTGCCCGGGTCGGCACCGCCATGCCCGGAATCGACAATAATCGTTTTTTTATCGTTGCTCGGCCTTATGCCCGGTTTGCGCGGTGCCGGGCGAAACGCTGAAACCAGTTTTTTCAGGTCCTTGCCCACTGTCTTGGGATTTTTATTACCGGCATCGGTTTCGCTTAACCGGGCTGCCGTTTTTTTGTTTATCCGGGCGGTGGCGATGGTCGAACTTTGGGTAATTTTCGGTGTCGAAATGACCGGTGATTTGGGTGTTTCGGCTACGGGCCGTTTGCCGGTCGGCGGCGATGGTTTTTTAAATTCTTCTGCCGAGGCAGAAACAATTTGGATCGGCGGCGACTTAACGTGACGTTGAAAAACCGTTTTGCTAGCGGTAGTCAGGTCAATCACCAAACGAAACCCCCGGGGCCCCGAAGGTTCCAGCAAAAAGGCTTTTTTGATAATCGCCGGGGCCCGCAAATCGACAACGACCCGGGAATTTCCTGGTTTGTACAAACCATAACGCAGGGTCTCAAAAACCCCGACGCGGCTTGGCAGGGGTCGTGGCGGCAGGCGCCAGCCGACTTCCGGCATGTCAACGACGACCCGCCGGGGGTTGCCTAGGGTAAATACCTTGAAATCCAAATCACGGGTAAACTCGAACACCACCCGCGTGCGCTGGGCCCGTTCCGAGACCCGGACATCCGTTACCACGGAATCGGCGGCCGTCACCGGGTACGGCAAAAGGATCGCGCTGGTTGTCATAACCAGGGCGCAAACCACAAATGCACGAATTCTCTGCCCATACCACATATTGCGCGACCTTTGACTTTATAATCCAATATACGGGTAAAACCGCCTTGGTTTCAAACCCTTTGCGGCACCTTATCCGACATCCATAAAGTCATAATTGTTTATGTATCTTCAAAAGAAGTTTTCATGTATCTTCAAAAGAACATTGTAGAATCAATTCCCTACCTTTATGTTAACAGCGTAACGCGTTCGCACGATATGAAACGAACGATCAAAAGCCTTCCTATCTATGGCGCTGGAAGTTCGCAAGCGGGTTACACTATTTAACGCTGAACATACCCTAGATTATAACATTTCGGGCATGTTCAGATTCACAATTAAAGGTTTTATTCGAATGCCAGATAGAGCAGCGCGAGTTTCTCCAGTAACCACACGTCGGGCGACCGTCGTGATGGGAGGAATCGCAAGCGCCGCTGGCTTCATTGAAACACGCGATGCGGAACAGCCGGGTTTTACCAGGTCTGTCGCCCTATCGCCTCGGAGCTTTGGAATAAATGACTATGAAACGCATGCTAATCGACGCATCCCACCCGGAAGAGACCCGGGTTGTGATCGTCAACGGGAACAGACTAGAAGACTTCGACGTCGAAGTTGAATCACGTAAACAATTAAAGGGAAACATCTATTTAGCTAAAGTAACACGGGTTGAGCCGTCGTTACAGGCAGCTTTTGTCGATTACGGTGGCAACCGCCATGGTTTTCTGGCCTTTAGCGAAATCCATCCTGACTATTATCAAATTCCGGTTGAAGACCGCGAAGCCCTGATGGCCGAGGAAGCCAAGGAAACCGCCGAAGATAATGACGATGACACACCGTTATCCGAAGGCCCGGTGGAGACCGTTGGTGGCGACGACACCGATGAGGTTGTGGCCCGGCGGCCCTACAAAATGCGCCGCAACTACCGCATCCAGGAAGTCGTCAAACGCGGCCAGATCCTGCTCATTCAGGTTGTCAAAGAAGAACGGGGCGGCAAAGGCGCAGCACTGACAACTTATTTGTCCTTGGCTGGCCGTTATTGTGTCCTTATGCCTAACACAGCACGGGGCGGCGGAATTTCCCGAAAAATCAGCAACGGCGTTGACCGCAAACGCTTAAAAGTGATCATCAATGATCTGGGAATTCCCGACGGAATTGCCGTAATTGTCCGCACCGCCGGGGCCAAACGCTCAAAGGCCGAAATCAAACGCGATTACGAATATCTGTTGCGCCTGTGGACGCAAATCCGAGAAACCACGCTCGAATCCATTGCCCCCTGTGGCGTCCACGAAGAAGGCAACCTGATCAAACGTTCCATTCGCGATCTTTACAGCAAGGAAATCGAAGAAGTTGTCGTTGCCGGTGATGAAGGGTACCGGATGGCCAAGGACTTTATGAAATTATTGATTCCCAGCCATGCCAAACGGGTTCAACCGTTCAAGGACGAGGGAATGTCCCTGACCCAACACTATCAACTGGAAAGCCAGTTATCGGTTATTCATTCGCCGGAAGTGCACATGAAATCCGGCGGATATATTGTCATAAACCCGACGGAAGCCCTGGTTTCCATTGATGTGAACTCCGGCAAGGCAACCAAAGAGCGCAATATTGAAGAAACAGCCCTCAAAACCAATTTGGAAGCCGCCGACGAAATTGCGCGGCAGTTAAAACTACGGGACCTGGCAGGTCTGATTGTCATTGATTTCATTGATATGGAAGTCAATCGCAACCAGACACGGGTTGAACGACAACTCAAAGACGCCATGCGCAATGATCGGGCGCGCATTCAAATTGGCCGGATCAGCCCCTTTGGTCTGCTGGAATTATCCCGCCAGCGGCTACGGCCCAGTTTGCTGGAAACCAGTTCGGAACCCTGCCCCCATTGTGCAGGTACCGGCGTACGCCGGTCAACCGATTCGACGGCATTGCATATCCTGCGCATGATCGAAGAGGAGTGCACACGACGTAAGGCCGATGACCTGACCCTGTTTGTACCAACCGCAGTGGCCCTGTATTTGTTGAATTTCAAACGTCCGGCCCTGACCGACATTGAAGCCCGCTACGGGACCTCAATTGTCGTCGAAAACGACGACAGTTTGATCCCACCCGATTGCCGTATTGAACGGAAGGGAGATGTGGTCAACCTGGAACAACCGAAACCCAAGGCGGTTCACACCAATCAGCCGGACAGATCACAATCGTCGGATGACGACGATGACGAATTTGCTGGCGACGGCGGAAAACGCCGCAAACGCCGCCGCGGTCGTCGGCGTAAACGTTCCGATAATGACAATATGGACAGTACGGAGGATAACGCCCAACAGATTAGCGGCGAAACCCCTGAAACGCCGCCTGAGTCCACGGAAGAAAACGAAGAATCTCAAAATAAACGGCGCCGGCGGGGACGCCGGGGCGGTAGAAACCGCGGTCGCAAGCCCGAAGATATGGCGGCGGAAACGAATAATGACGGCGAAAACGTCGTCGCGGATGCTGTCCAAAACACAACCGAAGTGGAGCCAACCCGGCAGACAGCCCCGTCCGACGGCACCGCCGATCCCGTGACCGGTGCGGACCCGACCGGCGAGGCGGAAGAAAAACCAAAACGCCGCCGTCGTCGCCGTAAACCGAGCGATGAAAACAGCAATGGTGGAAATGTTCAGGTGATCCCGATTACCACGTCCGACGCAACTACCACGCCCGACGCAATCGAACCGACCGGAGAACCCGCAGGTGAAGACGATGCCGCATCGGCAACAGATGGTACACGCCCTGCTGTTTCGCCAGACAGATCCGACGCAACGGAACCCGAAACAAAAAAACCGGCCCGTAAACCGCGCCGTAAACCAGCCGCCAAGACGGCCAAAGCGGATACTGTGGTAGAAACGCCGGATAATCCGGTTGTCGACGACGCCCCGGCCAAACCGAAAAGACGGCGCCGGGCCAAGGCCATTGTCGAAGACCTGGGGGGTGCCGCGGCAAGCCCGTCGGAGGCTGTTGCAACTGTTGCCGAGGCAACAGACCCATCCTCTCCACCACCAGCCGCCGAACCGGTTAGACGCAAACCCGCCGCAGCCCGGACGGCTGAAACTGAGCCGGTAACGCCTGCGGTTGCTGAGCAAGCCGAGACGGATAAATCGCCGGCAACGGGAGAGACGGCACCGGTCCTGGTCGCCGTCGAACAAGCGAAATCGGCAACCGAACCGGCTGTTGAGGAAAAACCCGCGAAACGTGGGTGGTGGCGGCGCTAAGGCGATTCCGGCAAATTGCTGGCTTGGCGAGGCCCCCAACACCTTTGGTATTGATACATTTTCACATTGCTTAGTGAAAGTTTCTGCAGCGATTTTGCCCTAATACCCACAAAAATGGCGGCCCCCGGGCCGCCGTTTTTCGTTTTAAGGCAAGGTGACCAGTGGAATTACGCCAGCTATAAATCGCTCATTTGAGCCAGCCGATCAGGCGCTCCGCAGCTTCCGCCATCACTGCAGTTTCGCCGGAGAAAGAAAACCGCATATAGCGATGGCCCCGGGACGGATCAAAATCCGTCCCCGGTGTCGCAGCAACTCCGGTTTCTGCCAGCATCCGGGCACAAAACGCGGCACTGTCGTTGGTCAATTCCCCAACATCCGCATAGACATAAAAAGCCCCGTCGGCCGATGCCAGATTATCGAACCCGGCGTTCGGCAGTTGCCGCAACAAAAGGGCACGGTTTTCCCCATACCGGCGCAGATTATCGTTCAATTCGGCGCGACATTCAAAGGCTGCAACCCCGGCAACCTGAGATATGGCCGGTGCGGAAATAAACAGATTTTGCGCCAGACATTCGACCGAACGCAATAAATCGTCAGGGATAAGCATCCATCCGAGCCGCCATCCTGTCATCGAAAAATATTTGGAAAAACTGTTGATGACAATCGCATCGGGACTGTAGGCGACAGCTGTCTGGGCAACCGTTCCATAGGTAATTCCATGATAAATTTCATCGGAAATAAAGCGGATTTCCTGGGTCGTACAAAAATCAATCAACTGTTTCAAGTCAGCGGGCGTCAACATGGTACCGGTTGGATTTGACGGACTGGCAATGATTAACCCGTCGATCTCGCCGCTGTTGCGGATCTCGGCCGCAAGCAAGCCGACGGTCGGTTGAAAATTGGTTTCAGGTCCGGTCAAGATTTCAACCACGTCAATGCCCAGGGCACTTAAAATATTTCGGTAGGCCGGATAACCGGGGCTGGCCAGGGCGACCCGATCACCCGCATCAAAAGTCGCGAGGAACGACAACACAAAACCAGCCGATGAACCGGTGGTGACCACCACTTGTGACGGGTCGATATCAACCGCGTACTGTTTTCCGTAGTGGGCGGCGATTGCCGCACGCAACGGTGGAATACCAAATGCATCGGTATAGCCCAGGGTTGTCGCACCAACAGCCGATTTGACCGCATCGACCACCCCTTGCGGCGCGCCGGTACCCGGTTGCCCAACTTCCATATGCAGAACACGCTCGCCCTGCACCTCCCGCTCATTGGCGGCGCGCATCACATCCATAACAATAAACGGTGGAATTAATCCGCGACTTGAAACCTTTAAGGCCATGATTCGGGTTTCCTATTCAGATCCGACGCCCAATCCGAACCCGCGTGGGTCGGACTGTACGTCACAATTTGCTCCCGTTTTGCTGGGTATTCCGTTTACGCAAATAACGGAATTTACATAACCCAGGGTTCGCACATAAGCCATTTTATGACCGCGTTTCCCCAAACCTTCAACAATCTCCATATCGATGCCTTTTTCCAGATAGGTCGTACCATCGGCACCGCCGTGATGGATCCGTTTACCAGCCATCGCTGATTCCAGGTTCCCCTCCGGGTTGGCAATTCCATTTGCCATGACATTAACCAGGGCCGAGGTTGCCGGTGCCCCGCCGCTGGCGGCTGATGCATAGAACATGGAGTTTCCTATTTTGTTCACCAGCATGACGGCCGCCAGGGACCCGTCGCCGTCGGGTGTCGCTGGCGGTGCCGCCAAAACAACCCCTGTACCTCTGGCTACCCGCCCCACGCCAAAGGGTTTGTTCATCGTAAAAGCACAGGCGACGGCTGATCCCTGATGGTCCATTACCGCCAAGGACGCACCCCGAGATTTCGCCAGGGAGTCCGTCGGTGCAGCGACCTGAGACGGCGTCGGAACGTGTTTCTCCCGATCAAATCCGGCCAATAATCGATCCGTCGCGTCCATCGTCACAATTTTTCCGGGTTCGATGTTTTCACTGCGCCATCGTGGCCGGTCGGCCAGGGTCCTTTCAATGGATTCCGCCAACAGATGGGCCCGCTCAATGGCCGTCATTGTGGCAAACCAGTCGCGGTACGCCACCATGGCCGTTATTTGTGCCGCCGTCCTGCCGGACAATCCGGGCGGCATCGGGAAGTGGAAAGCCGTGCCTTTGATGAACGGGACTTCTATAGTTTGACGCCATTCCGGCAGGTAACTGCGCAATTCGTCATAGGTAAAGGCCGGGCCGCTTTCCTGGGCCGCCTCAGCGAACTGGCGGGCATAGGTTCCGGTATATAAATCGCTGGCACCGCGTGCCCGAATACGGGCCAGGGTCGTCGACAAATTTTCCTGTTTGATGAATTCGCCTTCCGCGAACGGCAGGCTGGCGTCGGTTCTGGAAAACAAACGCCGCATGTCCTTATCGGGCCAAATATCAGCGGCAGAAATTTTCAGGTCCTGGCCCAGGGCCCGAGACACCTCCGTGCCGAACCGGGCAAGGTTTTCCGCAGGCCGAATCAATTCCGCCCACTTTAAGTTTCCATATTTTGCATGCAGGGCAAAGATACCCCGCGGATTGCCGGGGATGGCGGCAGTATCCAGATCGCCATTCGCTGATTTTGACGCCTGTCCGCGAAAATCCAAAGTCGAGACGGTCTCCGTCAGGTGATCGCGGACCAGACACAGACCGCCACCGCCCAAACTGACGGACGACGGCAGGGTTACGGTCATGGCAAAGAACGCCGCAACCGCCGCGTCGGTCGCCGACCCCCCCGATGCCAGGACATCGCGACCAATCAAGGTTGCCCTTGGCTCATCGGTGGCAATCCCGCCCAGGGTTCCCTGGACAAAACCAACGGTTCCCCTGGGCACCGTCGATTCTTCGCCCTGGATGGCGGCACAACAGGCCAATCCCAATGCCAGGGTTGCGACAATAAATTGACGCCACGGGAACTGGCGTTTAGGCTCAGTCCTTGCGCCGCTGGCGTGGCATACATATCTCTTATCCGTTGTGGAAATACCCATTGTGATAATTCGCCCTTTAGCTGCTTTCGCGTTTCTTATTATGTCTTTGGGCGCGTCGCTTGCGCCCGAAACGTCGTATGCTGCCGGAATCAACCTGATCCGCGACGCGGAAATCGAAAATAACATCCGGACCTTTGCAACACCAGTGTTCCAGGCCGCCGGCTTGGACCCCGATGCGGTTAACATTTATATCGTTAATGACGATAGTCTCAATGCTTTCGTTGCCGGCGGGCAAAATTTATTCATCAATACCGGTTTGATTATGCGCAGCGCCAGCGCCAACCAGATCATCGGCGTAATCGCCCACGAAACAGGACACATCGCTGGCGGTCATCTTTCACGGCTCAAAGACGCCCATTCCCGCAGTTCCGTTCCCGCCCTTCTGTCCTACGTGCTCGGCGGTGCAGCAACCCTGGCCACCGGTCGAGGCGACCTAGGCGCGGCGATTGTCGCTGGCGGTGCCGGCACCAGCATGCGCAGTTTCCTCAATTATACCCGGGGTCAGGAATCCGCCGCCGACCATGCGGCGTTGAGTCTGCTGGATCAAACGCAACAATCGGCCAGGGGTTTTATGGAATTCATGCAAATTCTCGAAGACCAGGAATTGCTCAGTTCAAATAACCAGGACCCCTACGTGCAGTCCCACCCGCTTTCCAGCGAGCGGATTCGAACCATCGAACATCACGTCGAAACGTCCGCCTATTCCGGTCGGGAAACGCCGCCAGCCTATGTCGAAATGCAAGCCCGCATGAAGGCCAAATTGGCGGCTTTTATCAACTCCTCTGGGCGGACTCTGAGAACTTATAAAGAAACCGACTCCAGTCTGGAAGCCCGTTACGCCAGATCCATTGCTTATTATCGCAAGGCTGATTTGGATCATGCATTGCCCTTGATCGACGGTTTACTGTCCGAGCGGCCAACGGACCCCTATTTCATCGAGTTAAAGGGACAGATCCTCTATGAAAACGGACGCCTGCAAGACGCTTTGCCCTATTACCAGAAGGCCAGTGATTTACTGCCGAATTCGGCTCTGATCCGATCCCTGCTGGCGTCTGTTCAGTTGGGACTTGAGGATGAAAAACTGATTGATCCAGCCATTGAAAACCTGCGTTTTGCCATAGCCAAAGAACCGCAATCGCCAGGAATCTGGCGCCAATTGGCAATAGCCTATGGTCGTCAGGGGAAAAAGGGGGAAAGTTCTCTAGCCCTGGCCGAAGAAGCCCTACTCAACGGCAAACCGGATATCGCCAAATACCACGGCGGACTGGCCGAACGATTATTTAAAAACGGATCGCGTGAGTGGTTGCAGTCCCAGGATATCCTCCTTGCGGTCGTCGACCTGGAACGGAGACTCAAAGCGGGTAAATAATGATAAAACATTGCTTTGTGGAATCATTTACCCCCCTTAAACGGCTGATTCAAAGTGCCCCGTTGCTTGCCCTCGCCGCCTGTTCTGCACCGGAGGCAACCATCCAACTGGGTGGCTCTTTGAATGTCCTGGCTATGGCCAAGTCGTTCACCGTAGACAACCTGCCCGACGATTGGTTTACCAGCGGCAAAATCGCTACCAACGCCATTGCCGTCAGCACGTCCCTAGCTGCCAGCACCCTGTCCATCACCAGCGGATCGACGCCATTTCTGGCCGCCCGTCGGGTTCGCGCAAATATGCTGGCGACTCCCTATCTCAGTTGGCGTTGGCGATTGGCACCAGGAAACTGGAAGTTTCATCCGGTGCGGATCATTGTCGGATTTTCCGGCGGAAGTAACGAAACCGTGGATCAGGGGGCATTTGCCAGACTTTTCCCGGCAACGGCGATCCCGGTTTTTGATCGGGTGATGTCGTTTTTGTGGGCCCCTTCCGCCTTGATGCGCGGAACACTTGTTCACATTAAAACAAAGGACCAAATCCAGCGCGAAGCCCATTACACGGTCCGCGGCGGGGCTGAGAATGTCGGTGTCTGGTGGCCCGAAACGGTTGATTTAGCGTCTCTTTATCGAAAATCCTGGCCCCGAGATAAAACCAATAATGCCCGGGTCCGTTTTATTGGTGTATCCTCAGTCGCCTCACAAAACCAGCTCACCGCCTATATATCGGACCTGCGCCTGTCGCGCTAAAGCATCTGCGGGATAATAGGGTGCACTCTGATGGGGCAAAACGGTTCGTTCGGTTAGGCGCGACGCGATGCCTAAGCATCGGGCAAGGAAGGCAACGCCACCGACGGGCCGTTATATCAACCGAAGGCCCAGTTCTTTATATTTCGCATATTCCATGACAGCGTCGTGCCTCCTGCCCGATACATTGCATTGCGATGCCCTGCTTGTCACAAAATTAAAGGTCAGGGTCAGAGGGCGTCCTATTGGCCCGGAAATGCTCTGGCCGGTCAACTTCATGTGAGATACCCCATCCGCCCCTTGTGTTGGTGGTTATTCTCACAGATGATGCCAGCCTCCTTGTCTTAATAGTGTGGATTTTATTGATGAAGATGTTTTCCCGACTTTCCTTCCTGAGTGCTGTTCTTGCTCTGGTATTTTTAACATCTCTGAACCCGGTTTCGGCTGCTGAGGACTTGACCCCGGCGCAGCGCTCAGAAATCAACAAAATGATCCACCAATATATTATGGAGAACCCCCGCGTTATTCTCCAGACCGTGCAGCGCCTGCAGGCCCAGGAGGAAGAAGACAAACGCAATTTAGCGAAAAAGAATCTGGTTTCCTTCCACGATAAACTGATCAACGACCCCAATGCGCCGATCGCCGGCAATCCAAAAGGCGATGTCACCATTGTTGAGTTCTTTGACTATCGCTGCAGTTATTGCAAACGGGTGGCCCCAACCGTCGAAAAGGCCGTGAAAGAGGACGGAAATATCCGGGTTGTCTACAAAGAATTTCCCATATTAGGACCAGAATCCGTTGTCGCCGCACGGGCTTCTTTAGCCGTTTGGCGCCTGGCACCCAACAAATATATGGATTTTCATAAATCATTGATGGGATCACGTGGCGGCATCAACCAAAATAAGGTGGTATCCGTCGCCGAATCTTTGGGCCTGGACGGTGCCACTTTGACAAAAACAATGCAGTCCCCGGAAATCGAAAACGATATCCGCAACAATCATCAACTGGCCCAGTCCCTGGGTATTAGTGGCACGCCAGCCTTTATCATCGGAACGGAATTGGTTCCCGGCGCAATCGATTTTGATACCTTAAAGGGTCTGATTAAAGACGCCAGGGGTAGTTAATGCACTTGCGGGATCGTAGGGCGCTCTGGCCTTGACTATTCCCGAACCGGCATCAGCAAATATCGAAAATTACCCAGGCGTTCGACCAGCAGCAGGATTCGATCCCGTTTTTCTTCGCGGGCTTTTTCGTACAGCCGGGTAACCTGTTCCGGATTCCAAACTTCCTGTTGATTTACCTGGACGATCATATCGCCCCGCTCGAGGACCTGGCGTTTGGCATGTTCGGCAGCTACCAAGGTCACGAGAACGCCCGTTGATCCCCAACGCAAACCAAAGCGCTTACGTATTTTGGGGGTAACTGCGGCCAGGGTCAGGCCAACGCTGGGAATCGCCGAAACGGCCCCTTTACTGACTTTCCAGGCTTCGGTTTTTTTGCCCAGGGTCAACTTCAGTTCAACCGGTTCACCGGCACGAATGACTTTGACTTCGATGGTTTGACCGATATTGGTTTTTTGCGCGACGGCGACCAGTTGTTTGAAGGTGGTAATTTCTGCGCCGGCATAGTCGACAATCAGATCACCGCGTTTGATACCGCCAAGATCGGCCGGCCCGCCGAGGGCAACATCACGAACCAGAACCCCCGATGGTTCCGCCATGCTGAGGGCGGCGGCGATGCGTTTGTCCATGCCCTGCAAATACATACCCGAAAACCCGCTTTCGGCATGGGCAGGCGGCAGGTCAAAAGTCAGCGTTATCGCTGCTACGGCACCGGCAATTAACCCGCGTTGGATCATCGAATGGCGGTTTTGTCCAGATTTCAGGTGCACACCGAGCTCTCCTTGAAAGTATTCCCTGATACTAATGCCGACATACAATTTCAGCAACCCGGGACCCGTACATATTTGTTTCTGGGCAATAACACCAGCGCTTAAAACAATTGCCAATGGCTGGGACAGAACCCTGCTTGCCCTTTTGGCACGGTCGGGATATCCATCTGATTGTGGAGGCATCTCCAGGTTTAGTCGATTGGCTCATCTATAGATAGGCGGCCCAACAGCGTAATGCGAATATTATCTATTTTTGGCACCCGGCCGGAAGCCATCAAGATGGCACCGTTGGTCAATGCGCTGGCGAAACACCGTGATTTTGATGCCGCCGTCTGCGTCACGGCGCAGCACCGCGAAATGCTCGACCAGGTCCTCAGCCTGTTTGATATCAATCCGGATTTTGATCTCGACATCATGCGTCCCAATCAGGACCTGGCGCATATAACCCAAGCCGTCCTGCTCGGTGTCACGGAGGTTCTGAAAAATTTCAAGCCGGACCGGATCCTTGTCCATGGCGACACCACAACCAGTTTTGCTGCGGCCCTGGCGGCGTTTTATCTGCGCATCCCGGTCGCCCATGTGGAAGCCGGATTAAGGACCGGAGATCGTTATGCGCCGTTTCCCGAAGAAATCAACCGGGTCCTTACCGACCAATTATGTGACCTGCATTTTGCCCCGACCGCGGGTGCTGCAACCCATTTGCGTCAGGCACATATCGCCGAGGATGGGATTTCCATTACCGGAAATACGGTGATAGACGCGTTATTTGACGTGGTTGAACGGATAAAAAAGGATGTTGTCCTGGCCGGTGGTTTGCGGTCGCATTTTAATTTCCTGGATGACCAAAAACGTCTGATCCTGGTTACCGGCCACCGGCGCGAAAACTTCGGCCAGGGATTTGACGCCATCTGCAGTGCCCTCGCCGAACTGGCGACGCGCGATGATATTGAATTGGTCTATCCCGTTCACCTGAACCCCCAGGTTCGCGAACCCGTCTATCGAAAACTCGGCACCTTATCGGCCGTTCATTTGATTGAACCACAGGACTATGTCCCGTTTGTTTATTTAATGAACCGTGCCCATTTGGTGATAACCGATTCCGGTGGCGTCCAGGAAGAAGCGCCGTCGCTCGGCAAACCCGTTCTGGTAATGCGCGATGTCACCGAACGACCGGAGGCCGTGGCCGCCGGGACAGTTCGCCTGGTCGGTACCGACGCCGCGCAAATTGTCAGAGAAACCCAATTGCTGCTTGACCATCAAGACCATTACGACACCATGTCGAGGGCCCACAACCCCTATGGTGACGGCCACGCCAGCCAGCGCATCGTTGAGGAGTTAATCAAAACCAAATGACCCTGCACGCCTTTAACAAAATCTGTGTCCTTGGCCTGGGATATGTTGGCTTGCCAACGGCCGCCGTTTTCGCCAGTCGCGGCGTCGATGTCTTAGGGGTTGATATTGACCAACGGGCGGTGGCATTGATCAATGACGGCAAGGTCCACATTGTCGAACCAGATCTGGATATTTTGGTCAAAGGTGCCGTTGCCGCCGGCAAACTCAGGGCCAAAACCATACCGGAAACCGCAGACGCGTTTATTATTGCTGTACCGACGCCTTTCACTGACGGCAAAAAACCCGATCTCAGTTATGTGAAAGCGGCGGTCGAAAGCCTCGCACCGGTTGTCAAAAAGGGCGACCTGGTGATCATTGAATCCACTTGCCCGGTTGGCACCACCGACCAGGCGTCCGGTTGGCTGGCCGCAGCCCGCCCGGATTTAAGCTTCCCCGACGGCGCCGGCGATGCAGCCGACATTCAGATTGCCCACAGCCCGGAGCGGGTTCTGCCGGGACGGGTATTGATTGAACTGGTCCGTAACGACCGGGTTGTCGGCGGTGTCAGTCCCCGTTGTGCCAAACGCGCCGCTCAGCTGTACCGCATTGCCATCGAAGGGGAATGCCTGCTGAGCTCGGCGCGGACCGCAGAACTGGTTAAATTGTCGGAAAACGCCTACCGCGATGTGAACATTGCCTTTGCCAACGAATTGTCACTGGTCTGCGATGCCCTGGATATCGATGCCTGGGAAGCCATCCGCCTGGCCAACCGCCACCCACGGGTCAACATCCTCAATCCAGGCCCAGGTGTGGGCGGTCATTGTATTGCCGTCGATCCCTGGTTCATCGTTGATTCGGCACCCGACATAACGCCGCTGATTAAGGCGGCCCGGGGCGTCAACGACAGCAAACCGGCGCATATTGCCAATTCCGTCCGCGATGCGGCACGGGGTAAGGGTACCGCCTCAATCGCCTGCCTGGGACTGGCTTATAAGGCCGACATTGATGATTTGCGGGAAAGCCCGGCCGTTGCTGTGGTCGTTGACCTGGCGCGGAGCGGTGATTTGACCTTGAACGTGGTTGAACCCTATTGTCAGGAGTTGCCAGGACCGCTGCAAAACCAACCCGGCGTGACCCTCACCAGTCTCGAGACGGCGCTGCAGACTTGTGACATTATCGTCCTGCTCACCGACCACACGCCATTTCGCGATATGGTGCCGGACGACTACCCGGACAAGACCATCCTCGACACCCGGGGTTTGTGGAAGTAATCACTGGCGCACTTCCACAAAAGTTTATTTTCAAACATTTGGTTAATTTTCAAACCTTTAATTGTGTCATCAAATAAATTTTGCCATCAACAGTTTGGGCAGCATCAGTATCAGTTCGGGGAAAAAGATAACAATCAACAGGACGGCGAACATCGGACACAGGACAATAGCGACATCGCGCAGCGCCGCCTTGACTTCAATGTCGCCGACTCGACAAGCGATAAGAAGACAAAGACCATAGGGTGGCGTCACCAGACCAAAGGCCAGTGAAATGACGCCGATAATCGCAAAGTGTATGGGATGCATATGCGAGACTTCAGCCAGCGGCCAAAGAACGGTGCCTAAGATAATGATTGCCGGTATGGCATCAATAAACATTCCGATTAACAGAAATGAGCCGGCGACGATCAATCCGGTACTGGTCGGGCCAACCCCGTAGGGTTCCAAAAAAGCGACCACGGCTAAGGGGATTTTAAAGTAGGCAAGCAACCAGCCGAATGCCGATGCAGTGCCAATGCAAAACAACGACATTGCGGCAAATTTAGCAGAATTAAACAGGATTGACGGAATATTGTGAAAGCCGATGGTCCGGTAAAAAATACCGCCCAACAATACGGAATAGAGCACCGCGATCACGGATGCTTCCGTCGGCGTGAAAAAACCGCCGACAATGCCGCCGACGATGATTAAAGGCGTCATCAGTGGCGGAATGGCATTGAAAACAGCAAGGAAAAACTCTTTGAGAGAAGATCGGGTATAAATCGGGTAATGGTATATTTTAGCGAAAATATAGACGGCCAACATTTGTGAGCCGGCGATGAGGATGCCTGGAATAACTCCGGCTAAAAACAATCCGCCGATGGATACCGACATCAATCCACCCCATACCACCATCAAAATGCTGGGGGGTATGACCACCCCCATGACCGACGAGCAGGCCGTTATGGCAACGGAAAAGCTGGCTGAATACCCTTGTTTTTTCATTTGCGGAATTAACAGCGAGCCGATCCCTGCGGCATCCGCCGTCGATGATCCTGATATTCCGGCGAACAACATACTTACAACAACGTTCACATGGCCCAAGCCACCGGGCATATGTCCGACCATGGCGCGCGACAGGCGAATTAACCGATCGGTAATACCTGCGGCGTTCATAATATTGGCGGCTAACAAAAAGAACGGAACCGCCAGCAACAAAAACGAGTTGTAGGACTTGAACATCTCGTTCATGAGCAACAGGGGCGTTAATCGTTCTTCCAGCAGAAACACCGGGATGCAGGCCAAACCTAGCGCGATCGCAACCGGCACGCGAAATATAACGAGAATAACAAAAAGCGGGAATAATATCGCCGCGACTTCTACAGCGGTCATTAAGCGATACCTCTAAATAATTTAATATGATCAGCGACGCGTTCGCTCAGGAAAAGAATCCATGTTAAGCCTGTCAACGGCCAAGCCATGTATATAAATACCATGGGCAATTCGGCCATTTCGGAGGTTTGCAACAATCCAAACTCAACAAGTGGCCATCCCCAAACCACAAATATGGCCGCCATGGTAAAGGTCATCAAATCAACAAAGAAAAACGAGATTGCCTTGCCCCGGTCTGTCTTGGGTGTTGGCAGCAAATCCACGGTAAAATGCTCGTTCTCGCGCATCGCAATCATCGCGCCGACCAGAATAATCCAGATGAAACAAAACCGCGCCAACTCTTCAGTCCAAACATAGCGCGGTACAAAATCCACGTAGCGGGCAAATATTTGCATGGTAACGGGGATAATTAATACGCCCATCAAAACGGTCAGCGCACCTTTAAGAAACACAAAATAACCGTTGATAATTTTTTTCATCGACACGTCAACCCCAATCCAGCATGAGAAGAAAAGGTCGGCGACTTATCCATCGCCGACCTTTCCATTCAAACATATCTTCTACGTGGGTATTAAATTTATTTCACGGCCTGAATCGCATCGTAAAGCGCGCTTTGCCCCAGATCGTTGAAATACTCCTTCAAAACCGGCGTCGCGGCAGCGATCAATTTGTCACGCTCCGTAAACATAACGGTTTTCAGTTTACCACTTTTTTCCATTTCGCTCATAATTCCAGATCCTTCGGTAAGTTCGGTAACCCGACCATAGGTACCGGCGTCTTTGCCCGCCTGGATAATTGCCACCTGCAAATCTTCCGGCAATTTGCGAAGTGTTTTCCCGCTTATCGCCAAAGGACGTACGGTAATCGAATGGGCGGTCAGCGAAATGTTCGGCCCGACTTCATAGAACTTCATTTGACGGATACCGGCCGCTTCGTTTTCCGCCGCATCAATAACCCCGGTTTGAATGGCGTTATAGACTTCCGAATAGGCGATGACATTCGGCGACATCCCAAAAGCATCGAACAATTTGGTTTGGATCGGTGCGCCCATGACCCGGATCGGCACCTTTTTTATTTCCGCCATATTTGTTACCGGCTTATTGACGATCAGATGACGAACGCCACCGCCGCCGTAACCCAGCAATAAAATGTCGGCGCGTTTGTAAATATCATCAACAACCGGTTTGAGGACATCACTCGCCAGAACTTTACTCCAGTGACCGGCATCACGGTATAACATCGGAGGATCAAGGACCGTTGCCAGTTTAGAAAACGTTGACATATGGGAAGGTGAAGCAACTGCGTAGTCGACGGATAACCCTTGGTTCATGTAAGCAACATAATCCTTTTCAAGGCCCAACTCGCTATTGAGGTGCATGATGAATTCAACTTCGTGCTCACCGCTGTAATACAGTTTGGTAAGCTGTTCAAATTTACGCATCAGCCGAGTAAATGCATGCCTTTCGTCAAACTGGCTGGCACCGTGCAAAGTAAATTTTTCGGCCTGTGCAGCCGAAACCATGGTGAACCCGGTGAAGGCGACAACCAACGCCGGACGTAACATTTTTGATAAAAGAGTGCTCATTCGTTATTTTCTCCCTATTGTTTATGTATCGACATCAAAATGCGGTCGAGTTGTAAGGCCGTGCTACCGTTCCCAAAAATACGTACTTTTTGATTTTACAACCGTAGACGGACAGTTTTTATAGCGCAGCACATGGCAGATGCTCAAGCCCGCAAACGGGTTTGAATAGACCCTATCCAAAACGATCATAGAGAAAATTTTAAAGTCGCGTCTGCAGGTCTAAGACCTGCGAAGCTGCATGAAACCGCAGTCCCAGGTACGGGTTACCGCAGTCGGCCAAATAATCAGGTATCGAAATTGCCGAATGAACGGACAAAGCATTTACGAATTCCGGCGTGTTTCGACACCCGACGATAAATGAAATGCATTGAAGTTGATTTATCGGCGCGGATAATCCGTCGCCAGATGGCTGCAAAGACCCACTTCACAGGAGCAACCCACGGCACCCTAAACCCGGCGGTCGCCGGCCCGCCGTTCGCGTTTGGTCATGGCGTCGGGGATCATCCGGTCCATCAATTGGAAGGAATTGAGACAGGCTTTGCTGAGGTTGCTTTCAAAATCGCCGGATGCGGTATCGCTCGAACCATCGGACAGGGCACGGATCACGACAAACGGCAGTCCGTTGAGCGAACAGGTGTGACCGAAGGCGGCGCCTTCCATCTCCGTCGCCAAGGCGGCAAATTCCCGTTGCAGCCAACGCAACATATTTTTGTCCTGCACAAACCGGTCGCCGGAGGCCACCGTGCCAAGCATCAGGTTTGGCGCGTCCTCCTGATCTTCGAACGCGCTGTCAAAGGCCGAGGTGGCTTTGGCAACCAAATCCGGATTGCATTCAATCAACCGGTCGCGGCCCGGGGTTTCGCCGTGGCGGCGGCCAAAGGCCGTCAAATCCATATCGTATTGAACCACATGACTGGCGACGATGATATCTCCGGCCTGCATATTGGGCAGCAATCCGCCGGCAACGCCACTGAAAATTAACTTTTCCGGACGGAATAAATCGATCAGCATCTGGGTGCAAATGGTGGCATTGACTTTACCAATGCCCGATTGGGCCAGAGCAATGGCGGTGCCTTTGTAGTTGCCTGTGGTCACCACGATTTCCGCATGCACAGCTTCTTTTTTGTCGGTCACTTCATTGAGCAACAGCTGCACTTCTTCGTTCATGGCCCCAATAACACCCAGCACGACAATCTCCCGCCTTAGATCCCTCGAAACCACAATCTAACATACGGACAGGTTCAGACCAGACCCTATTGGATGCGGGATCCGGGACAGGGGGGGCACAGGACAGGGGGGTACAGGACAAGGGCTTATTCCGCCGGTTTCACCTGCAGGGCCGGTGCTTCAAGATCGGCCTGGGTTTGCGGGCGCGTCGCCGGGGCCTTTAGAAACACGGCCAACAACAGGGGAATGATCGCCAGGGTCAAAATCGCCGACAGTGACAAGCCGCCGACCACAACCGAGCCCAAACCCCGATACAGCTCCGATCCGGCGCCGGGGAAAACCACCAGAGGCAACAAGCCAAAGATACTGGTTAAGGTCGACATAAATATCGGCCGCATTCGGCTGCGGGTCGCTGCCAGTATGGAATCCGCCGGTGCCATACCCTCCAGCCGCAGGTGCTGCAGGGTTTGATCGACCAGCAAAATCGCATTGTTAACCACAATGCCGATCAGGATGACAAACCCGAGCATGGTCATCATATCCAAAGGCTGCGCGACAACGGTGTTGAGCAACGCCAATCCGGCGACCCCGCCGGCGGTCGCCAGGGGCACAGAAAACAAAATGACCAGGGGGAACAACAGGCTTTCAAACAACACCGCCATCACCAGATAGACAATAACGATGGCAACCAGCAAATTTAATTTAAGGGCGTTCCAGGTTTTGGTTAAATTGTCGGCGGCACCCGACAGACTCAGTTTAATTCCGGGGGGTAATCCCTCGGCCCGCAGTTTGTCAAAAACCTCGGTTTGCAGGATGCCAATGGCCGTTTCCAGGGGCAACCGTTTGGCCGGGCGGATTTGCAGGGTGACGGTCCGGGTGCGTTCCATATGGCGAATTTCGCCGGGTCCGACGGTGACCTCAATATCGGCCAACGATTGCGCCGGAACGATGCCGCCGGTTCCCGTAACGATCGGCAGGTTTTCGATGCCCTGGGTCGAATTGACCACGTTATCAGGGCCCTTCAGGGTCAAATCCAGGCGCTTCGAACCGACATTAATTTCCAGCACCCGCGCCCCTTCGTTGAGGACATCGATGGTCTGGCCCAGATCCTTGGCCGTTAAACCGGCCGATGCCAGGCGCTGCAAATTGGGCAATACACGGACTTCCGGCGCGTCAATTTCCAGGCCCGGGCGGGGCCGAACCTGGTTCCCCTCGCCGCTTGGCAGGGCGCGGCGCACCAGTTGGTCGGCGGTCCGGGCAATTTCGAGAATCTGATCCAGGTTTTCTCCGGAAATGTCCAGATTGATGACCCGCGAGCCGCCAATTTGGCGCCCGAAAATCGACGACTGGGCAATAATGCCGCGCATACCGGGTTCATCAAAAACCGTTTTCCTGAGCACCGGAACCAGTTCACCGGCCCGGGTAATATCGACAGCGCTGGCACCAACCAGGGTAAAATTACGAAACGCCAAAAAGAAAAAATTGGAAATTTTCGGTGGCTCACCCGGTGCCGATTCTGCGCCACTGACCCGCGACCACAGGGGACGCACGGCATTTTCGATGCGTTCAGCCACGGCCGACGTGGTTTCCAGGTTAAACCCCGGTGGCGGTTGAATGCGGCCAAAAACAAAATTGCGGTTACCGTCGGGCAGATAGTCAAGTTTGGGTAACATATAGACAGTGCCAAATCCGGTTGTCGCACAGATAATCAGAGCCAGCAGGGCGGCCAGGGGTTTCCGCGATATGATTTTGCCAAGCAACGCCAACACCCCATTTACAAAGGCCCGGGCCAAGGGATCGATGAATGGCAGGCGTAGGCGTTTGTCCGACAGGGACCCCTGATCCTTGGCCAAAAGGGTTTTTGCCAATACGGGAATGACCGTCACGGAAACCAGCAGGGACAGCAGTACGGAGACCGATATGGCGACGGCGATATCGCGGAACAGCTGACCGGCCTGCAACTGCAGGATTAACAACGGCGCAAACACCGCCACAGTGGTTAGGGCCGACGCCAGAATGGCCCCCCACACCTGTTTGGTGCCGATCAGCGCGGCTTTTTCCGCCGGTTCACCTTTTTCCCGGTATCGATAGATGTTTTCGAGCACGACAATCGCCGCGTCGACGACCAATCCGACGGAAAAGGCAATGCCCGCCAGGGAAATGACATTGAGCGAACGGCCGAGCAGGGCCATGGCGACGAAGGCTCCGATGACCGAAACCGGAATGGCAATCGAGACAATCAGAGTGGCCCGGGCCGAGCGCAGGAACAATAACAAAATAAGCGCCGCCAGGGTGCCACCCACATAGATGTTCTGTTGGACCAGACTGATCGCCGATGTGATGTAGACGGTTTCGTCGTAAAACAATTCCATCTTCAGATTTTCATCGGCCAGGATGGTTTTGTTAAGATCATCGGCCGCCGCCCTTAAGCCCTCCATGGTGGCGATCACATTGGCGCCGGTTTCGCGGATGGCGTTCAGACGGATCATCGGCTGACCATTGAACCGCCGTTGGCTGGTCGGCTCCTCAAAGCCAAACTGGACATGGGCCACATCGCCGACGGTGACGTTGACAAGGCGCTGACGGGCCGCATCAAAATACGTGTTCAGGACAACTTTTTCGACCAGTTCGATGCTTGAAGTGTCGGAATCCGTGCGCACGATATAACGGCGTTTACCTTCATCGACGGCACCACCGGTGATCGTCGCGTTTGCACCGCGCAGGGCCTGCATGACCTGCGGTACGGTCAGTTTATAACGGGCCAGGGCATCGGGTTCGACAACCACCTGCAATTCGCGCCCACTGCCCCCCGACGCGCTGATTTGCGACACGCCTTTGACCCGTTCCAGGCGGTCGACCACGATGTCATTAACAAAATCACCATAGGTTTCGATCGGCGTTTGGTTGTCGCCGGTGTGGGTAATAGCAAACCGGGCAATCGGCACATCATCGGAGGTCGAGGTGCGAATTCGTGGTTCCGTCGCTTCGTCGGGCAGGTTGGTAACCCCGTTCAAACGGTTGGAAACCAACATGAACGCCCGATCCATGTTCTGTTCGACGTTAAACTCCAGGGAAATCCGTGAGCGTCCCAGTTGCGACTGGCTGCTGATCACTTCCAGGCCTTCAATACCCGCCAGTTCCTGCTCGATTTTATTGGTGATTTCCCGCTCGACCTCGAGCGGCGCAACACCGGACCAATAGGTCAGGACAACCAGCAGCGGCCGGGTCACGTCAGGCGTCAGTTGGATGGGAATGGTGCGCATAGCGGCCAGACCTAAGACCACCAGCATCAAAACACCGGCAACTACGGCCATGGGCCGTTTGATGGCCAGCGCGATTATATTCATGGCGAATTCCTCTAACGCCGTGTCGAGTCCAACACGATCTCCGTGTTCGGTTTATTTTAACACAAAAGAATGCAACCAAAAACATGAATTGGTATTGGCTTAAAATGATTGGCTGGCGGGGCGGGCGTCCGCTGTGGCATGCCCGTCAGGGCTGGTCCTTGGCCGGTTTCGACCGAATACATGGGCGGACACGAACTCCGATTACGGCACCATTATCGGTGGTTTCCATTACCGCTGTTCTGGCCTTAAAGGTCACCCCGGAAATCCTGGCTGAAACCACATCTCTGGTTCTGTTGGTGATCTCCTGTTTGGTCAATGGTGCGTTGCTGCGCCTTAAATTAACCAACCACCATCGCCGAAATGCCTTTAACCGGCCCCGCCGAGTGCCGCTATGCGGATCGGCAGTCAGCCTCGTGGCGGTTTATTTTGTCGCCGGGAATCTGGTTACCCATTGGCCATAACCACCAATCAAACGGATCCGTAAATTGCGGCTTTTGATCGGCGCGCCCCGGCCTTACCATGGCCGGGGACATCACAATAGCCGTCGCGCCAAACCCCATGCCAAAAAGGCACCGAAGAGATAAAAGATGAAACAAAAGCCAGCCAAAACCTATGAAACCCCGGTTGTCCTGGTGGGCGGCGGCACCATCGCCTGGCCGGCCTTCGAACAAGTCAAATCCTTGGGCCTGCCGTTGGTTGCCGTTGACGGTGGTGCCAACCCCCTGGCCGCCCGGGGCATCGAGCCCGATTTGGTAATCGGAGATTTGGATTCCATCGACGATTCCAGGGGTCTGCGCCTGATTTGCCAGGTCGTGGAAATCGCCGAGCAGGAGACAACGGATTATGAAAAGGCCCTCTATAGCCTGCAGGCTCCGCTGTTCATTGCCTTTGGGTTCTGGGGCCGTCGCCTGGATCACAGTCTGGCGGCGCTGCACGTGATCACCAAATACCGGACGACAAAACGGATCGTGATGGTCGATCAAGAGGATTTGTTATATCTGCCGCAGGGACCCCTAACCCTGGCCCTGCCCACACATACTCGGGTTTCCCTCTTCCCCCTGGGCGCGGCCAAATTTACCGGCTCGACGGGCCTTAAATACCCGCTGGCCGGTCTGACCCTGGAAAACGGCACGGCCATTGGCGTCTCCAATCAAACGTCGGAGCCCGAATTCCATATTTCACCGGCACCGGAATATGCCTATAATTATGCGGTCATTCTGCCCAATTCATCCTTGCGGGCGGTATTGGCTGATTTTTTAATCCAAACCTGAACCACCCCCGCCCCTAAAAAAGAACAGGATCACCCATGGACTCGTCGATAAAGCACCAGATAAGCCAAGTGAAACGCCAACTTATAGCCAAGGGGGTAGACTTAAAACAAAGCTTTCAGACGGCCCGGGACGCCATGAAACAGGAAGCCGATCAGATCGGGCGCGAACAGGCCGCCGGTCGATCTGTCATTCCGCAACTCGATTATTCAGACGTCGCCGCAGGACGGGTTTCCCATGACATAAGGGCGCAAATCCGCCACCGGGGCGCGGCCATCATCCGTGGGGTTTTTTCGCGCTCCCAGGCGGCGGACTGGAACCAGGAACTGGGCGCTTATATCGACGACAACGACTATTACAAAAAGCAGAAAGAAAAAGCCGGCCTGGACAAATACTTCAGCCAGCTTGACTCGGGCCGACCGCAGATTTTTGGCCTCTATTGGTCGAAACCCCAAGTCATGGCCCGCCAGGCCCCGTCGATGGCCGCCAGCAAACGGTTTATGAACCATCTTTGGGATGTGCGCGGACCAAACGGCGACGAATTTAATCCAGATTTGGATTACGCTTATGCCGATCGCACCCGGCGCCGGCAACCGGGCGACAAAACCCTTGGCCTGTCACCACACATGGATGCCGGATCCTATGAACGTTGGGTCGACCCGGCCTTTCAAAAAATTTACGGACCGGTGTTTGCCGGCGACTGGCAGGCCTATGACCCGTGGAAAGCGGCCCATCGGACCCAAACCAAAGAATTCCCGTCTCCTGCTGTCTGTTCGGCGTTTCGTACTTTTCAGGGTTGGACCGCCCTGACCCCTCAGGGATCCGGCGACGGCACCCTGCAACTGGTTCCCATCGCCCGGGGGATTGCTTACATGTTATTGCGCGCCCTGCAGGACGATGTGGCTGACGACGACCTGTGCGGCGCTGAGGCCGGACGGGCGCTCGGTGCGGATCACCATTGGCATCCGGATTTACTGGCATCGTTGGTCTCTCTGCCCCAGGTCGAACCCGGCGATACGGTGTGGTGGCATCCGGATATTATTCATGCGGTGGAGAACCAACACCGGGGCGAGAGATATTCCAATGTCATTTATATCGGTGCGTCGCCGCAATGTGGTAAAAATCAGGTCTACATCCAAAAACAAGCCCAGGCGTTCCTTGCCGGGCGCAGTGCGCCGGATTTCGCCGCCGAGGACTACGAAGTTGATTTTGTTGGCCGGGCGACGGTCGACGACCTGACAGCCCAGGGGCGGACACAAATGGGTTTATGAGCGGGCCACTTTTTCACTGCGGGATTTGAGCTCGGTGGCAACGGCGGAAATCACCTCTGACCAGTCTCCGACCTGCGCCTGGCGGAACAAACGAAGCGACGGATACCAGGGCGATCGATCACCTTCGGTCATCCAATACCAAATCGGGATATGGCAGCTCAGCAGCAGGGTTGGCACCCCCAAACCGCCGGCCATGTGAGCCGTTGTATTGGAAATACAGACTACCAAATCCATGGCCGCCGTTTGTGCCGCAAACAGGTCCAAATCAGCGATCTGGTCGACGGTCGCATCGTGCAGGATCTCGACCCCGGTTTTGGCCCGGATATCATCGCGCTGCTGCGCCGTATCGCCGTATTGTAAATCAACAAACCGCACACCCGGAACTTGAAGAATCGGCTGCAGATCCATCAGATCAATGGATTTTCTGGGACCGGAATCCGGGCCTTTACTGTGCCAGGCCAAACCAATCAGCAAGCTGTCTTTATCGGCTTGATACCTTTGGCGGAGCGACTTACGGCGCTCCGGGTCGGCGCGAAGGTAAGGTTTGCTTGCACCAAATGCAACTGCACTGGGCCTCAGTTGAGCACCTAAATTGCCGATGGGTGCGTGGTAATCGAATTTGTCGCCAGCTGCGACAACCGGCGCTTCACCCGGTGGTTTTGGCCGACAGATCAAATCCGGAAAGGACCTGTTCATGAGCGGGATTAAACGCCCATCACCATAAAACAGCAGTTGGCAATCGTCGACCAACAGATCGGGAATAACGCCTGCAAACAACAGGGTATCGCCAACCCCCTGCTCGTCCCATACCAGCAGAGTCTTACCGGCAAGCGGCTGGCCGACCCACAGGGGCTGGGTAAATTGCGGGTAACTGCGGCGAAACCCGTCCAGTTGCCAGCGCCAGTTGAAATGGCTCCAACCTTCCGCGTATTGGCCCACGAGCAATTCGTGGAGCCCCAGATTGTAATGGCCATCGGCAAAATCAGGTGCCTGCGCCAGGGCCGCCTTGAAATGCTGTACGGCTCCGTCCAGGTCGCCCATTACCTGCAATAAATTAGCAAAATTGGTATGGGCGATGGGGCTCTCGGGAGTCACTTTTAAGGCCCGTTCAAAACAACCGACCGCCGCTTGATAGTCGCCACGATCACACAGGGAATTGCCCAAATTTACCAGGGCAGATCCGAACTCCGGGGCCAGGGAAACCGCCTTCTGCAGGCAGGTAATCGCCGCGTCGAGGCGGTTCATATCGCGATAGGTGGCACCCAGATTATTGAGCGAAGCTATGTGATCGGGGACCAGGGCCAGGGATTTTTTAAAACAATCAACCGCCTCGTTAAACGCCCCTTGGCTGCGGTAGACTTCGCCCAAGTTAAAAAGCGTATCAACGGTGTTCGGTTCAATCGCCATGGACCGTCTATAGGCTTCGATTGCCCGGGCGCGTTGACCGCCGCGTTTGTAAATATTACCCAGATTGTTCCAGGCCACGGCCATTGTCGGATCGGCGGTGACGGCATTGCCAAAAGCTTCCTCGGCCAGAGCCATCTGCCCCTGTTCAGCCAGAATATTGCCCAGGTTATACCAGGCATTGGCATGGCCGGGGGCCAGGGTCACGGCCTTACGGTAATGCCCCATGGCGGCTTCAAGTTGCCCGATCCGGCGATGCAAAACCCCAAGAACATAATGGCAATTGGTATCGCCGTCATCGATTTTCAGTGCCCGTTGATAACGCGCGATGGCCTCTTCGTTCCGGCCCTCCTGGGCCAACGCCATACCCGCCGCCATCAATTCAGCGGCCTTATCCCGGTTTGCCGGTGTGGCTGTTTGTTTGGCCAGTCGGCGGCGTTGTTTTCTGTTCATCCTCGGAATACTTTTTCTGCGATCAGGGATCCGGCAACGGCAATTTTAAGCGTTGTCGGTTAGAATTCAATTAAAAGCGGATCAAAGATCCAGTTCAGCCGCTTGCAGTGGCGCATGGCCCAAAATCATGTCCGATGCCTTGTCGGCGATCATAATCACCGCGGCGTTTAAGTTGGCTGACGGCATTCTCGGCATGATCGACGCATCAACAACCCGCAAGCCGGTTAACCCGTGAACCCGAAGCTGATCGTCGACGACCGACGAACTGTCGGTTTCGGGGCCCATGCGGCAGGTCCCCATGGGATGAAAGGTCGTGGTGCCACGGATTTTTGCCGCGTCCATCAATTCGTCATCCGTCTGCACATCGTCGCCGGGGAACTCTTCACCGTCAAAAAAAGCAGCCATGGGTGCCGAGTGTAAGATATTGCGGGCCGTCTTCATGCCCGCCAGCAAAACCCGCCGGTCGGTTTCATGGTCCAGGTAATTCGGTTGGATAAGGGGATTATCGAAGGGATCAATGGACACCGCCCGGGTAAAACCGGCGCTTTCCGGGCGTTGTTGCCAGGCGGCGACACTCATCCCGGGAAACCGGTCCAGCACGGCCTGACGCCCCATGGTATAACTGGCCGGTGTAAAGGTCAGCTGCAGATCACTGTTGGCAATGGCCGGGTGGGAACGCCAAAAGGCGTACACCAGGGTCGCCCCCTGGGCCAATACTCCTTTTCGGGTAAACAACCATTTTGCCGCTTCGCCAACCAAACCAACCCCCTGGGCCCGCTGATTGATGGTATCAATACCCTTAACCCGCGCCGTAAATCGCGGCGCAAAATGGTCCCGCAGATTATACCCGACCCCAGTCACCGCGTGGTTGACGGCAATGCCCAGCCGCTTGAGATCTTCCGGGTTGCCTATTCCCGATAACTGTAGGAGCTGCGGCGAATTAAAAACGCCGCCCGCCAAAACGACTTCCCTGGCAGCGCCAAGCTCCGTCGGTTTGCCGCCACGCCCGCCCTTCACATACCGCACCCCGGTCACTCGTTTGCCATCCATTATCAATTGGGTGGCGTGGGCGTGGGTTTTAATGGTCAGGTTCGGTCGTTTTTTTGCCGGGTGCAAAAAGGCTCCGGCACTACTGACCCGCCGACCACGATTGATGGTTCGCTGGGTATAGGTAACCCCTTCCTGACCGGCCCCGTTATAGTCCGGATTTCTCGGAATTCCCTGACTGACCGCGCCGGCGATAAAGGCTTCACACAGCGGATGAGCCCAGTCGATGTTGGTCACCGTCAGGTTGCCATGGCGGCCGCGATATCGATCATCGCCTTCGCCAATTTTTTCCTCGCAGCGTTTAAAATAGGGCAGGACATCGGCGTATCCCCAACCGCGATTTCCCCGTTGTGCCCATTCGTTGTAGTCGTTGCGATGGCCACGGGAATAAATATTACCGTTTATCGAGCTGGAACCGCCCAGGGTTTTCCCCCGGGGCACGGAAATCGATCGTCCGGCCGTCCATGGTGTCGGCTCCGTCTGATACCCCCAGTTAAAGGTTTTGTTATCGAGGAGTTTCATGAACCCGGCGGGAATATGTATCATTGGGTGCCAGTCCCGTGGTCCGGCTTCCAGCAGACAAACGGAATAAATCCCGTTTTCAGATAACCGATTGGCCAAGACACATCCTGCTGACCCGGCTCCGATAATGATATAGTCGTAGGTTTCCATGCGCCGTTATTACCCATTATTCTGATGATTTACACGACGGTCAGTCTCCATAATGCGAACGGCAAAGGCCAGTTTAATTTACCTGGAGTGTATCTCCCCGGAGGGATGTCACCGACACGATCCGGCGAGCAGCTTGCGGCCCCGCTCAACGCTCCAGTTTGCTGGCAAGAAGGATCGACGATTGGGTATCAACCACTCCTTCCAGTTGGCCGATGCCATCAATCACCTGATCCAATTCGCCGACGGACGGTGCGGATATTTCCGCTACCAGATCATAGACGCCGCTGATCGAATGCAAGCTCTGCAAAGCCGAAACTCGAGCCAGAGCGGCCTCAACAGTGGGCCGATTTGACGGCGGTGACTTGATCATCACCAGGGCCCGGATGCGATTTTTTTGGAAGGCGGCGGATAACCGCACGCTATACCCGGCGATGACACCTGTGCGTTCGAGTTTTTCCAGGCGAACCTGAGCGGCGGTTCTCGAAACATTGAGGTGCCGGGCGATCTGTGAAACCGGCAGCCGGGCATTGTTTCTGAGCAAGGCTATCAATTGTTCATCTTTGTCGTTTATAGCCATATCGTCCGTAATATTTGTGATTAAGACAAATAATATACGCATAAAGCCCATAATGAAACTTTAATTCGACAGTTTTTGCGGTTAAATAGCAGTGTCCTTTCAATGATAAATATACCGAAAGCAATGCACATGACCCTTCATAAAATTGCCGTACTCGGGCGCGGTAAAATTGGCACCCTGGCCAGTGAGATGTTGTTTGACGCCGGTTTTGAGGTCTGCAGCTTTGACAATACCAACGCGCCGCACGACTTGGCGTTTCCGGCGAAGTCCCTGGATGTTTCCAAAACCGATGATCTTAAGTCCGCGCTCAAACCCTTCGATGCGGTGCTCTCCTGCCTGCCCTACCACCTCAACCAAGCGGTGGCGACGACGGCCCACGCATTGGCAATGGCCTACTTTGACCTGACAGAAGACGTATCAACCACTCAGGCCATACGCACATTGAGCGAAACGTCACATCAAGTCATGGCTCCGCAATGTGGATTGGCGCCAGGATTTATCGGGATTGTCGGGGCCCACCTGGCGGCTCAGTTCGACAATATCAGATCAATCCGACTGCGGGTTGGTGCCTTACCGCAAAACCCCACGGGTCTTTTGGGATATGCTTTTAACTGGTCACCGGAAGGGGTCGTCAATGAATACCTGAACGATTGCGAAGTCATTGAAGACGGCGACCATAAATGGGTATCTCCCATGGAGTGGCGCGAAACTTTGTATGTGAACGGCACCAAACTGGAAGCCTTTACCACGTCCGGCGGATTGGGAACCATGTGCGAAACCTATGGCGGACGGGTCGACAACCTGGACTACAAAACCATGCGGTATCCCGGCCATGTGGACTTGATGAACTTTTTTTTCCACGAACTGTTGATGCGCGACAATCGGGCAGAGGCCGGTCGCATATTAACCAATGCCAAACCACCGGTCGATGAAGACATGGTTTATATTCACGCCTCCGTCGAAGGGACGGCCAGCGGCCGCCTGCAACGCAAGGAATATGTCCGCGCCTACCCGCCACGCCCCATCGCCGGCAAACCGCGAACCGCCATCGCCTGGACCACGTCGGCCTCGGTCTGCGCAGTCATCGAAATGGCACGCAACGGTGACCTGGCACCGGCTGGATTCATCAAACAGGAAGAAATCGCATTGTCTCAATTCCTGAAAACCAAAGGTGGAAGCCATTTTAACAGGGATTCGGGAAAATAGCACCGGTCTCTGTATCGAGTGCCGTTGATCAGATGCATGCACCGTTTTCAGGCCAACTGTTATCTGGGAAGGGCCATGAACGTGCCGTCGTTCCGTCGAGCCACTTCGCGCATGAGGGTCGCAAAACGGCCGTTGGAATAGTTGGAAATAAAACCAACGGCGTGAACCTTGGCCAGTTTCTTACCAGTGATCCGGTTGGTATTGAGATTAACCAGGGTATTGATCACCGGATCGTAAGACGAACCACTGTATTCATCACCAAAAATATAGATGGATACTTTTTTGTCGGATCTGGCGTAACGTTTTAAGGCAACTTCCAGGCCCTCTACCGGGCTGCTGTTGGAAACACTTTTCCAGGATCTGAGCAACTTGATGACACTGCGCCGGCGGCCCGGCGTATCGGGGATCCATTTACCCGTATAAGCCGACAGAATGTGGGCACCGTTGTCGTTGAGAATTTGAAACCCGGTGATTTTAGGGTGAACGGTGATGATGTTTTCGACTTCCCTGACAACCCGGTTCCAGATTTCCTGCATACTGCCCGAAGTATCAATGATGAACACCACATAATCACTATCAACGGGAATCCCGCCCACTTCGTCATCTCGTTTTGTCGCCGTCGCCTGGGATATGGAGGCGCGTTTCAAGGTCGATTGAACAAGCGCCAGGCCGGACAGGTCGTCGGCCTGCCGGGCAATATCGTTATCCATTTCCGCTAATGCCGCACCCGACGAACGGGCCTGGCGTCTGAGGGTTTGCAACAGGGTCAATTTCGATTTTTGCCCGCCGAGAGCATCTTGTAATTGACGGTTTAGGATGACGACCCGGGTTTCCGTTTTCAGGACCTGACCCAGCAGTTCCTGGGTTGGGGAAACCTCCTGTTGCGCATCTTCGCTGGCCGGATCAGGTAGGGTTTTGGAGATCAGGACCAACAGGACAATGGCCCCAAAACCGCAGGAAATCACATCAAGAAACGACAAACTGAATATTTCGAAATCACGCCGCTGGTATTTCATGGCCAACTCGCAGCCGGGCTGATCAGCAACCCACCGGTCGCCGAGGTCCATGACCAATAGGCGCTTGAGGCCTGGGGGTCGCCTTCGATGGGGAGCAATATGACGTTGACCGGCACATCGCGGGTGGGGCCGTCCTTATCCACCGAATGCTGAAACAACTTCAATCGGCAGGCCCCGGAAATGGTATTTGAGGCGCCCCGCAAGGAACTGCAGCTGGCGAAGGGGTTAAGGCTCTTAAAATTGGAATCCCCTTTGGTCGGCAAACCATCGGTAACCAGGTAAACGTTGGTAGGTGCGGCCCGGGTCACGGCTTTTAAACCGGCCTGCAGGTTGGTTGCACCGCTCGGGACAAGGCCAGACAGGGCGGCACGAACGCCGTTCTGGGCCTGGGGATTGTTGGCTTTTAACCATCCGCTCGCACCCAGGGAACGGGCTTTTTCATCATAGGCAATCACCTGAAACAGACTGTCGTGGGGCAACCGGGCCAGTACCCATTGAACAATGCGTTTGCTTCTTTGCCATTTCGGCCCCGCTTGTTTTTCCTGGTCCGGCCGGTTTTTCCGGCGGATCACGTCTATTAGCACCTCGTCTGTCATTGACGCACTGCTATCGAGCAGGACAATAATTTTGTCCCCTTCGACTTTCAAGCCGACCACATAATCCTGTTCGCCAGCGTTGGCATCGTCGACCAGATCGGAGGTTTTGGCAATTTCGGTTTTTTCGATGGTTTTTTTAAGGGCCGTTAGATCCTTTTGTTGCCGGGCAGACTGTCGACGTTTGTCGGCAAGTTGTATTTCGATTTGTGCCAGTTGCGCGGAGGCACTGCGCACATCCGTTTCAACTGTGGACTGATCCGCCCTTGCCGCTGCCACCTGACGGCTAAGCGCCGCCTCCTCGGCCGCCAGTTGGGTCAATTCCAGTTCCAGGGACTGGTTTTCCCGGGCCCCAGCCACGTCGACATTATATTTGACCAGCATAAAGACAAGAATCACCGCTCCTAACCCGCAGGACATGATGTCGAGAAAGGCCAGGTTAAATCCTTCGGTTTTGCGTTTTCGTCTCAGTCGCGGCCTACTTTACTGACTCTGTTTAACAAAAAGGATTCACAATAGGTTTGGGTATCAACAACCAACCCATCCTGCAGACGCTGCAACTGGTGCAACAAAAACATCAGGACAATACTGATCAACAGGGCGACCAGGGTCGAGTTGAAGGCAACCCCCAAACTGTCCGTCATCCCGGCAATGTCGCCGGCCAGGGCTTGATCGGCCTGTGACAGAGCCTGACCAATGCCGCGCACCGTACCGATAAAGCCGATCGATGGAATGGCCCAGATCAAATAACGGATCATCGAGTTTTCGGCTTCCTGTTTAATGGCCAGGGCTTCAACACTGGAGTCGATGGCATCCGAGGTGTTTTGCACGTCTTTGGTGATCAGGAAGCGGCGCAAACTGGCCAACAGGATCCGTACCAAAGGCGTTTCCCGGACTTTGTTTGGCAGATCCTCAATGGAACTGAGTACCGATGCCAGATTGCTGTCGTCGGCTTCCGATCCTTCCAGCAGATCTACACTGAACAGATACCGGTCTTTGATGATGACCAGGCATTTTTCGAGGATCAGAAAAGTCCCCCAAACCATCAGGATCAGGCATATTTCCTGCTCATAGTCCTTTAAGATGACCGACAGGACCCGCGGCGATGACTGGCCGGCCTGTTTCGCCAGTTCGATTGCCAGACTGGCTTCCGGGCGAATGTAGCCAATGTACATCAGGTGAACCGAAATGACGGAGAAGGCAAGCGCCAACAGGCTTGGGACCATGCGGGTCATGTCAGATATCCACGGGGAATGAGGCTGGAGAATTAAGATTAAAAGCGCTGTGTGAACTGGCGATGGCAAAAGACGCCACAGCACCACCAACGAGCACACTGACCAATATAAACAGCGCAAAATGTCGTCTTTTAGGGGGTCTCAAAATGTTTCTCCTTAAAGATATCTGCCAATACGAAATCCTACATCATCGCGTCGATCGACCAAACCCTCTCGGTACGCCGCACGCAATGTCGAACGGGTTCCTGAACGCCAGTTTGAGCCCTTAACCACATGGCTACTGCCGATCAGCGGCCTCAAGGGATCGACAGCGACTTGGTTCCGTGCCGGTGCCTGCAGGGAATAAACATCGTGGACCCATTCGCTGACATTACCGGCCAGATCATAGAGGCCCGACGGTTCCTTGTTGAATTGCCCGACTGGTGCTCTTTCGGCAAAACCGTCGGTATATTTCGGAATATAAAACGGCACCAGACCCTTTGCCGACTCGTCGGCGATGTTGCCGGCCCGGGCCGGAACCGTAGAAGAATTGCCCCAGGGAAATACCGTTTGGGTCGGTCGAGCCGCCCGCCGTGCCAGCCATTCCCATTCGGCTTCCGTTAATAACCGATATCCATTGGCATTTTTGTTGATGGCGCTAACCCGGCCGCCGGCAAGGATATAAAAGGCCTCCAGGTTTTCCTGTTCGCTTAACCAATTGCAAAACTGAACGGCGTCAAACCAGCGCACAGAGGTCACCGGCACCTGATCGCCACCAGTACCGCTATGGGATGATTTGAACTTTTGGTACTGGCCGTTGGTTGTCTCGTGTTTTGCCCCGTAAAAGGGTTTAGTGAAGCGAACGGATCTTTGAAATTCGTTGGCCCGTTGGCCTTTTTCACCCCGAGGCGCACCCATAATAAAATCCGTCGGCTCAAGGAACAAAAGCAACTCGATCCCGGCTTTACTGGTATAGGCCCGGGGCGCATCGGCGGTTCGGGCCTGTTCTTCGGTGCGCAGGGTCGCGCTTAAGGCTGTCGGGTTTTCGCGCGACGGCACGACGGATTTGGTCAAGCTCCGATAACCGGGTTTGCGCAGGGAAATGGACTGGGAAACCGTTTGCAGGTTCAGGGTCAAGGGCGTCTTGCCATAAGGTTTTTCGTTAACATAGACTTCGGCGGCGGGTTGCGAGCGAACGGTAACCACGCCCAATTCCTCCACCAGATGCAAATCAACGGTTTTTGTTTCGCCCGGTTGCAAAAGCAGTTTCCGGGATTTCGACGTGTAACCCGGGCGGGAATAGCTCACGGTATTTTCAACAGCCGAACGGACCGATTGGCGGTCCGTCGGATCGACCTTGCGGCCATTGACCAGGAGAACACCGCCTTTCGGTTTCAAGTCGAAAACCAGCTCCGAGTGTTGGCGCAGCAGTCGATAATTGCGTTCCAGCAGGCGCTCCGCGTAAGTTACCTCAAGCCTGTCTTCGATGGTCTGGTAGGCATCCATACCTACGGTTACGAGGTGTTGCCCACCGTCAACGGCAACGGTTGCTGGAGTTGCGCCAACATCCCGCCCGTCTACATGGACCTGTGCACCCTGCGGCTGAGAATTAATCTTCAATTGCCCGTGCACCGGCTGCATAGCTAACGACAGATTTACGTTGCCATCCCGTGCCATTTCAAAAGTCCGTTGCAGAGGCTCAAAATACCGGCTTTCCGCATCCAGCGTATAGGTTCCCGGCGCGAGTTCACTGTGCAATGTGGCACCAACGGCGGCCCGACGGCCATTGAGTTTCCAGCGCGTCGACGCATCCTCCGGTACGGTCGCCGCAATTAGCCGACCCGGCAGTTCACTCAAAGTAATGTCGACGGTCCGTCCTTTGTCGCCGCCGGTCAGGGTTCGATTCTCCGACTTAAAACCTTGGGCACTGACCCGAATTTGCGTTTCCCTGGACAGGGAATAAACCACGTCGGAAACGGATACCGCTAAACCGTCTGTGATCTGCACCTGACCGATTTGATCGGCGTCTTCAGGATGAATGGAAAGAGCCGTCCCATTGAGATAGGCAAAAAGACCCGCAGCCAGACAGGCCCCGCCAAGCAATAGGCCAAATGCCACAAACAACCGTTTGCGCTGGGCTGACCGGGCGGCGCTGAGTTTTTGGTTAAATGCGTTCATCACAGACAATACTCACCCGCATGGCCGTTGCCCCTGGTGGGATATTAACGGCGATCAGTTTCGACTTAAAACCCGCACATTTTCCTTCAAAGGTGTAGGTTCCCGGTTTAAGCTTGATGATTTTTTCCTTTGTTGTTCCGACCTGGCCTACACCTCGGACGGAAATGCGGGTTTTTTCGTCTGATAGAACTTTAACAGGTACGTCGACGGCGTAGGCTGCCAGCAGGTCGGCCAACCTGGATGTTTGGGCATCCAGCGACGGGCTGACCGTTGCCAGGGATTGTGCTTTTTTGACTAATTGGTGGGCCGCTTTGGCAACACCACCGGACGCCAAACGCTGCGCCCTGTCCAGGTGTTGCGTAACTTGACGTTGCAGGTTTACCACGGATTGCGCCAGGGCAACACCATCGACAGCAGCCCGGTTATTGGCCTGAATTTTTTTGGCCGTGGTAAACAACTGCAAACTTTGTTGCCAGTTGTCGGCGGCGGCGGCGGCTTTTGCCTTGCCAATAAAATGCTGGGTTTCCAGATCACTCTTCAGTTCTCCCACCCGTGCCCCCAGCAACGCCGTTTCGGCGCGGCTCGGAAACAGTTTTTGGGCCGCCAGATGGTGGGACTGGGCCCCTTTCAACTGGCGTTTGTCTACTTCGGAAAATCCGCCATTGATGTGTAACAAAAAATTTTGTTGTTTGAGGGTATGGGCCAATTGGGTGGCTCTTTGCCTGACCTCCTGGCGTGTCGGATCAAGTTTTAAGGCGTCGTTCAGGTAATCATATTCCCCTTGAGCGTTGTTTTCGGTGCGTTTGATGCCCGCCGACTTTAACAATTCTTGGACCTGCGGCATAACGTTGATCAGCGGTTTCAAATTTTTCGCTTGTTCGGATTCCGGTGCCAATCGCAAAGCCTGGTCAATTTGTGTTTTGGCTCGGTCGTAATCGTCGGCCTGTTTGGCTGCCGCCGCATCGCCAAGGGCCCTTTGAAACGTGGTTTCCAGGGCGCGTGCTTCCTGGGATGCCATCTCATAGGCCTGCTCTAAGTGTTTGCGAGCCTGAGCGTAGTCACCGTCGCCGAAAGCCGCATAGGCCTGTTGTTTGAGAAACTCGATATCACGCTGTTTCTCCGGTCGCCAATCCCTAAAACTTTCGGACTGAATGATCGGTTCCGGGCCTCCTTCAAGACGCAGCAAAAGATCTTTAAATGCCTCCCGATCTTCGATGGTTTGTGGCGCATTGATGGTTCTGGTCGGTTGCCGCTCCGCCAAGGGTTCTGCCGGCGTTTTATCGCTTGCGGCCGCCAACGTTTGGGACGCCTCGGGAACCTGGCTGTGGTCGCCCGTCCCAGCGGTCGGCGGGGCCGCGATCTCCACAGGACCGTTCGGCGCTGTCACGGGTCGAGGCGGCGGCTCCGGCATTTGTTGGCGCGGCCGTATTGGGCCGGTATCGGCACCTTGCACCGGTGTTTCAGCGAAAGATTTGCTGACAGGTTCGACCAGCGGCAGAGCGGGTAAGGGCACCGGCGTATCGGTTGTCGACGGCAAAACCGGTGCGGAGGAGATCCGCTCCCCAGGTTCCTGCGGCAGTGGGTTGCGGTCCTCCGCTGCCCAGTTGTCGACGGCGTTTTGATCTGCCGTCGGTGCCGTCTGTTGCGTACGCCGCAACGCTGACAGATCCTGATAAAGTATTGCGCTGAGAAATCCCAATCCGACAATAATAACCGTCAGGGCCATCCCGCCGAAGATCATTAACCGGGTTCTGGAAGCCTTTTTGCTGGCGTGTTCGAGTCTGTTCTGGAGCATGGGGTTGCCGCTGACTTACAGTTGAACCTCAGGGGTTTGCTCGTCGAGATATATTTTTTTGAGAAAGCTTCGCCATTGAGCAAATTGTTCTTTCGCCGTTCCCGTTAATTCGACATTTTTTTGCTCATAGGCAACGACCTGGGGAGCCAGATCGGCTTCAATGGACTGGCCAAGCTCGTCGAGAGCCTCTTTGTGAACTTTTGATTCTTCGCGTGTTTGAAAACTGTCAGCGAGAAACTTGGCTCCGGCAATGCCACCAACCACACCAGCGGTTGTTGCTGCTACACTTTTCCCTGAATTGTTGGTATTGCCACCGGCGACCACAGCCAGGATGGCCAAGCCGACCAGCGCAACTCCTGTCAAGGCTTCACCGGTTGCCTTGCTTTGCGCCTTATCCCTGGCTTCAATCTCCAGGCGACTTTGCTCCTGCCACACCAGATAACTGGTATTCATTTTCTCGGCAAAGGATCGATAATGGTCCTGCAGACCGTCGACGTAAAGCTGGTCGCGGACCCGGATCGCTTTGGTTCGAACCAGCATGGGATCGTTATCGGCCGGAAAACTGGCCAGTTCATAAGTACCGCCTTCAATTTTTAAATGTTCGACAAATGCCTGTTCGACAAAACTTGCGCCAAACCGCAGCTCGGCGACGCGCTTTACAGTCCTAAGGTCCGCTGTTTTCTGATAGCTCAATTCCTCAACCAGGGCGGCGGTGGCTTTTTCAAAAAGTGGGTCGTAGGCATCCTTGCCTTCATTGCGGACATTTTTATGGAAGGAGACGCTGACCTCATGGTCAAAAGTTTCGGTGAACCAGGAATTGCCTGTAATATCGGAAACCTGCAATTGCAATTCCACATCTTCACCATTCGATTCTTTGATCACACCCTGTACATAAAGATCGCCCGTTGCCGTCTGATCGGGGGTCACCCGAACGGCACCAAACACCCCCGTATCTTCCAACGCCGACTTCATTTTATAGGCAAATCGAATCGCCTCGGCGCGCCGCAGTTCCGGCCAAACACCGTCTTCCTCGTAGGCTTTGTCGTCAACCGGCAGCCCTGGGTCAAACACCGGTATAATGACATCCAATCTCGGCCGGGCCGGATCAAACAGATCATTCGGGTCCGTACCTATCCGCGACGCTTTGGTTATTATCGATGACAACTGGGGTCCGACGCCGGTCCCCGACGTCGGGCCGGAAGGGGTCACACAGCCCGACAGGAATATCGAACAACATACGATCCCCGTCGTAATCACTCTTGCCAATGCCATCTTGGTTTTCCTTTTCAACCGGCACCGCCTATTGCACGGCAGGCAGTCCCTTATATTTACGATATTCGTCCCACAGTTTTGCTTTTGTTTCCGGATCGCTTTCACGCATCGCCGCCTGTCTGATCTGGGCTTCCAAAATGCTGTCATTATCTGCTGGCGGAATATCATCCGGGACCTTCCCATTGTCATGGGCCACTGGGTTTCCACCCAGTTCAGCGCCGTCAGCCGCTTCCTCAGGTTGTTGACCCGCGTCCGGGTTTGGCCAGCCTGACGTCGAGGTGGCCTCGCTGGGTGTAACCATTGCCGCTTCGCCAGCGGTTGCTTCGCCAGACGCCGAGGTTTCGTCACCAGACATGTCAGTGGAAGCAACGGAGTCACCTGACGTTCCGGTGCCGCCCGCCGTTCCCGAACCGGCGCTGCCCGCTGCTGCGTTTTCGGCGCTGGCACCCGTTCGTTGCGCCTGACAGGCATCGAACTGGCCAAGGGAATGATACAGAGCCTGATCCATGAGGTGCAATCGTTCTTCCCGGGTCAACGACGGATCATTAGCATAATCGATGGTTACGTCCGTGCATTCAAACGACTTTGACGTGTCGATGATTGTCTCCTGATTTTTGATCGTTTGGGCATGCACAGGGGTTGCCAACTGGACCAGCCAACCGGCAACGCAAAGGCAAAATAGGGGCCTGCTCTGTAATGCTTTTTTCCGGCCCATAAACGATCCAATCCCGTGATTTACACCTCGACAGGTTAACGTTCGCCTCAAACATCGTCAAACCGTATGACAGCCTGCCCGACGTTCGAGACGCCGCAAACGCCCGATCTCCATCATATAAGATAAGGTGCCAGTTTTTCATCCCTTCAACGGGTCATTTCCTGCAAAATATTGCACGGATGCGGGGAGTTGTCGGAGCCATTCCGGGCTCCGGACAGGTTCCAATCTCCTGCGGATTTACCGTGGCCATGGACATCGTGCCAAAGAATGGCAATTTCTGAGTCTGGAAAAATTTTACACAACTTTTATAATGGGGATAACTTATTTATAATTTCTCATAATTATGTTATAAAATTCAATTATTTATGGATAGTAATTTATTTTACAATCTGTAAAAACTGCACAGGAGAAAATAATGATTTACGATTATACGGGCGGTGAGAAAAGCAATACCAGCGGCCCTATCCGCTTTTTGCGCGCGGTTCGTGCCGGCGCGGAAAGTTTCCCCATTGGCAAATCGGCCCGTTCGGCGGTCCAATCGAATTTCCTGGTCCGTACCAAGGTGGAAATTGACGTTGTTGCCTATATACCTCCGGCCTGATGGGCTAGTCTGGCATGAACAGGGATAAACGAGATTAAAAAATGGTTCCAGCCATTGACGTGATAGCGGAATTGCAGAAGGTCGGCGACCAGCTTCCGGCTAGTGAACGGCGGGTCGCCGATTACATTCTCAAAAACCTGAATACGGCGGTCCATTCGACCCTGTCAGAAATTGCCAAAGCCTCCGGGGTCAGTGTTGCGACGGTAAACCGGCTTTGCCATTCCCTGAAATGCGACGGGTTCAAGGAGTTCAAAATCAAACTGGCGCAAAATGTCGCCGTCAGCATTCGTTATCTGGAAGAATCCGATCGGCAATTGACATCGTCCGACGCCCTGGTCGGACGGGTCTTTGATTTACTCGTAGACCGGCTCAACAGCGCCCGCAGCCAACTGGCATCAAAAGATCTCGAACAGGCGATTGACGTTTTATCAAAGGCCAAACGCATTGCCTTTATTGGTGTTGGTGGTGGTTCGGCAAATGTCGCTTCGGAAGGCGCGAACCGGTTTTTTCGACTGGGAATTCCGGCCGAAGCTGAATCCGACGGGTACCGCCAGCGCATGCTGATTTCGACCTTTGGTCCCGGCGACGTGGTTTTTGCCATTTCGTCGACCGGTCTGCCGCAATCGCTGATCGATTGCGCCGCCATTGCCAATCAATATGAAGCCACATCCATTTGCCTGACCCGACCGGACTCGCCCCTGGTCGACGCCTGTGACATTGCTTTGGTTATCGACGTGCCGGAAGATGGCGATATGTACAAACCGACAGCGTCCCGGTTGGTGTTCGCAGCGGTCCTCGATGTCCTGGCCACTGGCGTCGCCATTTCCAAACCAGAAGAAACCCGCGAAATGTTACGGCGAATTCGCTCATCCATCGTCGCCGTACAAAACTCGACTAAACCCCAACCGGTTGGCGATTGATAAATTAGTAAAATCGACCTGCATACCGATCAAACAAAGGCCGCATTTTGGCAAACAGGTTTGACGTAGACAAAGCCTAAACCCTACTGCCGATGGGTGCCATTAATCACCAATCCATCACACACCAGCTTCCGATCAGAAACAATGCGTTCGCCAATGACATCAAAAAACTCAAAAGAACCGGTTTCCTCATGCAGGATCGTCACATCTCCCAGGGCACCAACACCCAGATGGCCGATATCCGTCTGATTGATTGCCTTGGCGGCGGCGACGGTGGCTTTTTCGACGACCTTTTCGAAACCCATTCCCAAGGCCATAAATTTGGACATCACATGCAACAGATCATGGGCCGGTCCGATCACACTTTCCGCATGAACATCACTGCTGATGACGTCGGGCTCGAACCCCAATTCCAGCATTTTGGACGCAGACTCAAACCCGAAGGAACCTTTGCCGTGACCCGTATCAAAAACCACGCCACGCGCCCGGGCGTCCAGAACTTCTTTTTTAACGCCGCCAGAAAGGTCAATAGGGTCGTTTGGGAAGGGCCGGAAACAATGGGTTAAAATGTCGCCAGTACCGAGACACCCCAGCACTTCCTCGATCGAGGGCGGTGGCCTGTCAATGTGCGACATTAAGGGTTTTGCCAATTTGTCAGAGGCCTGTTTTGCCAACATCAGGGGTTCGATGTTGTTGCTACCGCTGGTAAACTCGCCGACCCGAACTTTTACGCCAATAATATGGTCGGCATATTCACGGGCTCTCGCCAGCACCGCGTCAGGATCACAGAGTTTTAGATTTTCACATTCGCCAACGCGTAAATCAAAACCAAAGATACCCGGAAATGAGATATTCAAAAACGCCAGAATTCGGCTGCGTGAGGGGGCGATCACATGATCATGAAAACCGACGAAGTTCCCGGGGCCCGAGCTTCCCGCATCAACAAAAGTCGTAACACCGGCTTTTAACGCATGGTTATCGGGATGAATGCCCAGGGACGTGCCGCCGTGATAAACGTGGGTATGCAAATCGATCAGGCCAGGAACCAGAGTTTTGCCGGTGACGTCGACGGTCTTGCGGGCCTGTTCCGGGTTCAATCCCCGTTCAACGGCGGCAATACGCCCGCCCTTGAAGCCAATATCATAACGACCCGATTTGCCCGATGCAGGATCGTATAGGGTTCCACCTCTGAGTATTAGTTCCATTTTTTTACTTTCCTGCTCTCAACATCTTAGGGAAAACGATTTGTTATTTAGTGACTTCGTCCAGGGCATGACAGGCGGCTTTTCGCCCCGCTGCCAAGTCCTTTAGAACCGGCGCCCTCTGGCGGCATACGTCATGTACCAGCGGGCACCGGTTGGCAAAGGAACATCCGGGCGGCGGCTCGAGCCGACTGGGCGGTTCGCCGATGGCCAGACCATCACTGATTTTTATTTTGGGATCGGGTTTGGGCACTGCATCAATCAGCGCCCTGGTATAGGGGTGCAAGGGTGATTGATAGAGCTGTTCCGCTTCGGCAATCTCAACAATCTGGCCGAGATACATGACGGCGATCCGGTCGCTGATTTGTCCAACCACCGATAGATCATGGGAGATAAACAAGATGGTCAGACCCAAACCTTTTTGCAGGTCCAGTAAAAGATTAAGCACCTGGGCTTGTATGGAGACGTCGAGGGCGGAGACCGGCTCGTCGGCAATGATGATATCGGGAACCGGCAATATGGCGCGGGCGATGCCGACCCGCTGACGCTGTCCGCCGCTAAGTTCGTGCGGGAAACGGTCGGCAAAGGATGGATCAAGGCCGACACTTTCCAGGGTTTCGGAAATCTGGCGTGACCGTTCGGCAGCCGTCGCAAACAACTTGTGAATGTCACCGGCTTCGGCGACGGAATCGCCTATACTGCGGCGTGGATTCAAAGAGGCATAGGGGTCCTGAAAAACCATTCGAACGTTCAGGCGAACTTCACGCAACTGGCGTTCTGGCAATGCCAGGATGTTGACGCCGCCGTAACGGACATCGCCGGCCTCGGCTTTGCTCAACCCGATAAGTGAACGCCCCACCGTGGTTTTTCCACATCCGGTTTCGCCGACAAAACCCAGAATTTCGCCTTTCTGCAGATCGAAGGATACGTTGTCCACGGCCTTAAGCGCATAGGTCTTGCGACCGCGTTTGACGTGAAAAGTTGTTCTGAGTTCTCGAACCGCCATGAGCGATTTATTGGCCATTGCCGCGCCCCCCGGTTCTTGGATGATGACAACGGGCCTGATGGCCGGAGCTATGGGATTCCCAGGGTAAGGTGCCGGATCGGCAGATCTCGGTAACATCGGCGCAACGGGGCGCAAAGGCGCAACCTGGCGGAATATCAATTAGCAGCGGTGCCTGACCGGGGATCGGTTTCAAGGGTTCTGCCCGGCGCCCGGGATCGGGCAGACAAGAAAACAGGCCATGGGTATAAGGGTGGACTGGATTTTCAAACAACTGAGTGACGTCGGCGGTTTCAACCACCTGACCGGCGTACATCACACAAACCCGATCAGCCAGTTGGGCGACCACGCCCAAGTCATGGGTAATGAACAATACTGACATGGACAACTCGTCACGCAATTCCCGGATCAAATTAAGGATCTGCGATTGCACGGTCACATCGAGCGCCGTTGTCGGTTCGTCGGCAACCAGAATCTTTGGATTACAAGCCAGAGCGATGGCGATCATAATACGCTGGCGCATGCCGCCGGACAGCTCATGAGGATAGGCATTCATTTGCAGGGCGGCATCGGGGATATGAACCAGATCCAACAGTTCACGGGTTCGCGCAAAGGGATCACGACCGTTTTCCCGGTCATGGACTCGCAGCGCTTCCATAATCTGTGCGCCAACCCGCATCACCGGATTGAGCGACGTCATCGGCTCCTGAAAAATCATTGAAACACCACTTAGGCCCACATCAACCCGCTGATCCGGGGTCAGATGGGTAATATCACTGCCGTCGAGCAACACTCTGCCGGACTGAACCGCGATCTGTTTGCTTGGCAACAAACCCATGATGGCGAGCGAGGTCATGCTTTTTCCACAACCCGATTCTCCGACCACACCAAGAATTTCACCCGGCCCAATGTCAAAGGACACGGCGCGGGTAATATCCAGCGGCTGTTCGCCGGTGATCACCGAAACGGTCAAGTCTTGTACGCTCAGCATCTCAGGGTTTTCCCTTGTTCGCCAGTTCATCGCGGAACCGGGGATCGAGGCGATCGCGCAGGGCGTCGCCAACCAGGTTTAGGGAAAAGGCAGTCAGCACAATCATTGCCCCCGGGAAGAACAACAGCCAGGGTGCACGGGTGATATACCGCCGGGACTCGGCCAGCATGTTGCCCCAACTGGGAATGTCCGGCGGCGCACCTAACCCCAGAAAATCCAGGGACGCCGCCCCCAATTGGGCAAAGGCAAAAACAAAACTGGCCTGAACCAACAACGGTGAAACCAAATTGGGGATGATGTGACGGGTTGCCAGCCACCAGGTATTGGCCCCCATACTGCGACCGGCCTCAACAAAGGTTTCGGCCTTCAGACGCAAGGCTACACTGTAGGTAATCCGCGCCGTCGTCGTCAGATAGACCACGCCGATGGCGAGGATCGCATTGGTCACCCCTTGGCCGAGGATGACAATCAATCCCAGCGCCAATAAAAGCGCCGGAAAGGCCATCATCAGATCCACCAGCCGCATGAGAACATTTCCGACCCGGGGAAACAGAACCGAGAGCACGCCGATGGGAACACCGGTGGCCATGGCAAACCCAACCACGCCAGTACCGATTAACAGGGCCAGGCGGGCACCATAAATCACCCGCGACAAGGTGTCGCGACCAAAGTGGTCGGTGCCGAACCAGTGGGCCATATTTGGTGTTTGCAAACGGCCAATGGGATCCATCGCCAACGGATCATAGGGAGTGATCACCGGTGCAAGCAACGCCGCCAGGATCACGCCAATCAAAACCACCAGGCCACACAAAGACAAACGGTGCTTCAGGAAGGGCACCAACCAGGAGGAGAGAAGATCCATCACTCGAGTTCCACCCGGGGGTCCAGATAGCGGTTGATCAGATCCACACCCAGATTGATCGTCAAATACAGCATGACAATGATAAGGATGACGCCTTGAATGACCGGGTAGTCGCGCCGTAATATGGATTGCACAACTAGGCGGCCGATGCCGGGCAGAGAAAATACAGTTTCCGTAACCACGGCTTCTGATATCAAACCGGCGAGGGTAAAACCGAAGGCCGCGACAACCGCCAGCAGGGCATTTCGGAAGATATGGCGGGTCGTCACCTGCCAGGGTCGGATGCCTTTGGCCCTCGCCGTCCGCACATAATCCTGACGCGCCACGTCAAGCATGCTGGCCCGGGTCAGGCGCAAAATCAGGGCCGCATTGGGTGCCGCCAGAGCAAGGCTCGGCAACAGCAAATAACGCAAATTGTATAAACCGTCCTCTTCAAAGATTGACGGATAACCGGAGCTTGGCAACCAGCCCAACCAGGCGGCAAAAATGAGAATGAGATAAAGTCCGACCCAAAAGGTCGGTACGGAGGCAAATAACATGGCCAGACCCGATGCGGTTTGGTCAACCGCCGTGCCCTGACGGGTCGCCGATAACATGCCAATAGGAATGCCAATCAGGACAACCCAGACCATGGTAATCCCGGCCAGCAGCAAACTGGTTTCTGCACCGTCAGCAATGATCTCCAAAACCGGGGCTTGAAAAAACAGCGATTTACCCAGGTCTCCTTGCAGAACATTAACTGCCCAGGTGAAATATTGCACAACAATCGGTCGGTCCAGGCCCATTTTTTTACTCAGGGCTTCTGCCTGCTCAGGCGTCGCTCCGTCGCCCAACAGGACGTAGGTCGGATCACCGGGAATCAGGTGAATAAAGGCGAAGATGATAACCGATGCCGCCGCCATGGTAACGGCGGCGGCACCGGTTCTCCTCATCGCATAGGAGGTAAAGAAGTTAAGCAGCACGGCCTTACTTCGTCACACCCCAAAGGCTAGGCCAGAACACGGTCTTTTCCAGCAAGCCCTTCAGTTTAGGCGAGGCGATGTTATAGGCATAAACTTCGCCTGTTTTCATGGCCGGAACCTGTTCGTACATCAGCCCCTGAATTTTGGTCCAGGTTTTAATCCGAGCCGCTTTATCGGAGGTTCCCGTGAACTCGTCTTTAAGCGCCTGTTTTTCCGGTGTGGTCCACCAGCCGGGATAGGTATCGTTTAGGGGCGTCAGCAGGATCGGATCCGGCACTGTACCGTGATGGGTAAAAAAGATATCCCACTGGTCCGGCTGGGCTCGTTTTTTGATCAGCGTTGCCCAGTCGACAACAACCATTTGGATGTTGATCCCGGCTTTCGCTAACTGGCTGGTGAAAACTGCCGCCTGATCATAATGGAACTGATAATTGGTGGAAACCAACAGTTTGATTGGCGTTCCGTCATAACCGGCTTCTATGGCCATTTTTTTGGCCTTCTCGGGATTACCCTCACTAAAGGCGGCGATGCCGGCTTTACTGTACCAGGCACTGCCTTCTGGATAAATCGAGCCATTGGCTGCCCACAGCCGTTCCGGTCCAATGGAAACCCGCAAGGCCTGTTCCTTGTTGAGGGCCGTCTGGATCGCACGCCGAAGTTTAAAGTTGGTTTTTAACAAACCCTGTTTCGAATTGACAAACATCAAGCCGAAAATCGGTGCCCCACCCAGGTGAATTTTGACGGATTTGTCAGCCGACAGTCCGTCAAACAAATCCCCCGGAATGTTTTCCGCGTAATCGTAATCACCAGCTTGCACACCGCTGACCCGGGTCCCCACGTCGGGAACCGGCATAAACCGAATTTTATCAGCCAGGGCTTCGCGTTTGCCAGCCAATCCGTCGGCCGGTGCCGGGTTAGCCGAATAATCAACAAACTTCACCAGTTCAACATACCGGTTAGGGCGCCACTCACCGAACTTATAGGGGCCGGTGCCGATATAGTCTTCCTTGGCAAGGGGTTCGGCTCCGGCCCTGGCCATCACAGATGCCGGATAGATAACCGGACCGCCGTTTGGAAAGGCCAGCAGATTGCGCCACGCGCCATTGGGTTTCGATAATTTAATGGTGACTTCATAGTCACCGGTTGCAGCGACCGAGGTCGCCGTCTTCATTAGCAATTTGCCGCGAGAGCCATGCTCGCCCCAACGTTTTAAGGATGCCGTTACATCCTTTGCTGTCAGCTCCGAACCGTTGTGGAACTTAACACCTTCACGCAAAGTAATCACCAAGGTCTTGCCGCCATCCTCAACCTTGTCAGAGGCCGCAAGATGGAGTTGCGGGGTAAAAGTGCTGTCAAAGGCATACAGGGTTTCGAACATATGGTTCGAAATCGTTGAAGATATGGTCGCCGTACCCACTTGAATATCTAGGCTCGGCGGCTCGCCGATGGTTGCGTAACGAAGAATCGTTTCCGCATTCGCCTGGGCGGATGCCAGCAAAACGCTGGCAAAGGCAAAGGCCTTGAGTTTTGTAAGTGTCATTGTCATCTCCACTCCATTGTGATTTCAGAAGCCTTTCGGCAATCCATCCCGAATTCAACACGCCTATTGCGGCAATTGATTTCGGGTCCCTTGTGGCATCTGCTTGGTTCGGGAAATTCCCTGAGTGAGATGCTCGTTATTTTTTTCCGGTTCAAAAACCGAGATTTCCCGCAACCCACCGGACCGGCAACAGGTAACAAATGGACTCGTAAAATTTTTACATATTTTTTTGAATAATGTCAAAAATTATATGGCTATCCCCGAAATACTTCCTAAATCTAGGCTCTGGACCCATTAATTTCATCCATTCTGCGGAGGTGATTTATCTTATCTGTTAGGCGGAAAGACGCAGGAAACCCCACGGTTTTCAAGTTTTTTCAACGAAGCCAGAGTGATAAAACGCCCCGTCCCTCGGGGTTTGTCCGTAAGCTCACGCCTTCTGCGAAAACAAGGCTCGAATATGCCCAGCATGTCCTTGCGCTTGTTTTCTTGTATTCGTAAGCTTACGGACAAACAGAATTGCATGAAATTAATGGGTCCTGACCCTAA